>NC_010655.1:1332051-1998076 GCF_000020225.1 Akkermansia muciniphila ATCC BAA-835
GTCGCCGCCCACGGTGCTCAGGTTCGTATCCTGCATCGTCACGGCTCCCGCGCTGAAGTCGATCCCTCCGTGAGCGCCGACGGTTTCCGACTGACCGATCAGGACGCCGGAATCTTCATTTTCATAAACGGATGTCGTATTGACGGCGCCTGTAGAGATGAGCGTGGAATCAGATAAGGAAATATCTCCATGGGAGACAATTTGGCCGCGGACTCCATCATTCATGGATAAATCCATTTCATGGATACGGACGTTTTTTCCCAGATCCATGGCAATTTCTCCCGGTGTAGAGGTGACTACCGTGGAGATGAAGGCTCCTGTTTCGGGATCAATTCTGGTTTCTATGGAGGCGGAATGCCCGGTAGTGACCTCATTCCGGCTGAGAACGGCTCCGTCTCCGGCCACCAGCTTGTTGTTTTCCAGCACAAGCCAGGTTCCTTCCAGCGTGGAAGCGTTTTCTATGGAAAGGGTGTTTCCTTCTTCGTCCCATCCGCTGAGCATGCCTTCCGTCATGTTGCCCACGTGAACGGTTCCACGGCCGCTCACGTTAAGATGCTGCATGTTCACGGCAGACATGTCCTTGTAGTTGAAGTTGGAGATGCTTCCTTTCCCGTCTGATTTGAGGACAATGGAGGCGTCTGCGGGCAGGGAGCCCAATTCTACTCCTTCAAAGTCGATGGAGCCGGTAATGGTCAACGTGTCTCCATCAGCCATCTGGTTCCAGGCTGTTTGAAATTCTTCCAGGGTGGAAGCTGTATATTCGGCGGCGAAGGTTTGGCTTCCAAGGACGCACATGGCTGCCAGAAGGGCCCGGCGCAACGGGAGGGGTAAACGAAGGTTCATGGTTTGTTATATTCAGATTAATTCAGGGAAAAGTGGAGATGAATGACTTTTCCCTGCTGTTTATGTACAGGATTGTTAATCCTGTGTTTCTGAATATATCCCATTCGTTTTTTCCGCTTTGGGCACATAAATGCTCATGGTGCCTCGGAAGATTGAATCAACGGTTTATCTAACAAATAGAATTGTGGTTGTACATAAAGAATTGTCCGTAAAAAGAGATTAATGGATAAAAATATTGTAATTTTTTCTTGATAACAGGATTAACAATCCTGTGATGTATCAGGTATTAATATAAAAAACATGATATTCGGAATGGCGAGACATGGAAAAAACCAGAAGGAATATCTGGCTGCGGAAATGTTATTGAAAGGTAGCGGATTGAATATGCTGGATGCTGCCAGCCTCGCAGTAGAGCTGCTGAGCCTGTGCGGAGGCAGCCGCAGCATGCGCCGGGCCAGAAAGGCAATTTTTCTGGGTGCTGAGGAATTGAGGAAAGGGGAAAGGACGGTTTCCTTTTCCGCCGCCGTGGAAGAAATGCTGAAGGCGAAGCGTAATCTTCGCCCTACGACGTTGCGCGATATCAGGTATTTCACCGGAGCTTTGATGCGGAGGTGTCCGGAATTGAAAGGTTTTCCGGTCCGGAAGCTGACGCCGGAGCATTGCGCCCATTTTCTGGAGGCTGCTTTTACATCCCACAGGCAGCGTTACAAGGGCCGGGCGGTGATGAGCGGCGTTTTGTCCTTTTCCCTGCGGCGCGGATGGTGCGGGGAAAATCCTGTCGCCCGTGTGGACTCTCCTTCGTTTCGTGAACGGACGATTGCCATTTTGGCTCCGGAAGAGATAGGAAGCCTTCGGACGGTGGTGGAAGCTCCGGAATTTCGTGACTGCGCTCCGGCTGTTTGGGTAATGTTGTACGCCGGAATCAGGCCGGGGGAGGTGGTGCGCCTCCATTGGCGTGATGTGGATTTGGAGGAGAGGGTCATTTCCGTAAGGTCCCGAACCAGTAAAACGGGGGGAATCAGGCATGTCACCATTCATGCTGTGCTCTGGCGGCTTCTGGCGGGATACGGAGCAGGGGGGCCGGCCGGACTGTTATGTCCTCCCAATTGGCCGGTGCGCTGGAGGCTGCTCCGGAAAAAAGCCGGATGGGGGCTGCACAACCGCTTTGGAGAATGGAGTGCGGACGCGCTGAGGCATACTTATGCTTCCTATCACGCCAAATGGTTCAGGGATTTTTCCCTGCTTCAGCTGGAGATGGGGCATCGTTCCTCCTCCCTGTTGCGGGAGCGGTACCTGAACATGGAAGGGGTGAGCCGCGACAGGGCACGCCTTTTCTGGGAAGCGCCGGAACATGGCTGGAACAACAAAACCGGCATTGCAGGAACGGACTTTCTATGAAGGGACGGCTGTTTGACTGCCGCAGCCGGAAAAGGGCGGCATGAGGGAGTCCCCATGGTTATGCCCTGGGCAGGAAGTAGCCGCGCTGTTTTTCTGAGATGGGCATGTCCAGGCGTTCCATAACGGCCAGCATGTCTTCCCATACCTTGCGTTTTTCCCGCGGGCTGTCCGATCTGAGCAGATAACTGGGATGGTAAGTGACGCGTACGGGAATGCCGTTAAGGTCGTGGAACCTGCCGCGCATGGAACTGACGGATCCCTGTTCCCCCAATAGGCCTACGGCGGCGGTACCGCCCAAGGCTACAATCATTTTCGGCTGGATGACCCGGATTTCATGCATGATGATGGGCAGGCATGCTTCAATTTCTTCCGGCGTGGGTGCACGGTTATTGGTCCGCTGGTTGGGGAGGGCCGGGCGGAATTTGACGATATTGGAAATATAGACCATGTCTCTGGAGAGCCCCATGGCCCTTAATATCTGGTTGAGTTTTTCCCCGGCACGGCCCACAAAGGGCTCCTGCTGCACTTCTTCATAATATCCGGGAGCTTCCCCGATGAGCATGAGTTTCGTATGGGGATTGCCCGTGGCAAAGACCATGGTGTCCCGCAGGGAGTTGAGTTCCCGCGCCGGTTTCCAGTTCTGCGCCAGATTACGGAGGTATTGCAGCTTGTCTTCCATTGTCCCTTCCGGGAGGGTAATGGCAGAGGCCGGTTCCCTGTTTTGCGGAAACAGCTCCGGCGGTTCCGGCTTTCCGGCAGGAGCGGAGGCAGGAGCGGAGGCAGGAGCGGCTGCCTGCAGGGGCGGCGGTTCCGGAGAAGCGGGTGCTGATGCGGCGGGACGGCCTCCCTGCCTGGAAGCCACGTACCATGTTCTGAGAACGTTTCTGGCTTCATCCGTCAGGCTCGTTCGCGTTGTTCCCTGCTGGATCAGGGAATCAAGATAATGGCGGAAAAGGCTGTTCGGTGTAGCGCTCATGGGAGGATAAAGCCAGATTAGTCCATAAGAGGCCGTCTGTCACGACGATTCGCAGGCTCCCCGGCCTTCATGGAACGCTCCTCTCCGGGAAATGACACGGTAAAAGATGGTATCTTTTGCAAGGGAGGTAGCAAATTGGGGTTTTCCGGTTCAGGAATGGAAATGCAGCCGGCTCTCTCAAAATTTTACTTAGTTTACGTATGTCTTTTTCTGAAGAATTAAACGGTTTGATGGATTGCCCCACTCCCCTGGTACGCCGTTTCATGGCGTTGCTGGAACCGGTTGACGACGCCCGCCTGGAGGAGATGGCGCAGGAGAGCCGGCGTCTGACGCGGCTGCATTTCGGCCGGACCATCCGCCTGTTCGCCCCCATTTACCTGTCCAACGAATGCATCAATAATTGCAAGTACTGCGGTTTTTCCCGGGATAATCCCATTATCCGCACCACGCTTACGGTGGATGAAGTGGTGCAGGAGGCCCGCTACCTGCACGGCCTGGGGCTGCGCAGCATCCTGCTGGTGGCCGGGGAGCATCCCAAGTTCGTTTCCGACGGGTATATGCAGGAATGCCTGGACGCCCTGCATTCCTTTATTCCATCCCTGGGGCTGGAGATAGGACCGTTGCCGGACGACCGTTATGCGGAGATCGTCCGCCACGGGGCGGAACAATTGGCCGTGTATCAGGAAACCTATAACCGGGAAGTGTATGAAACCCTGCATACGGCAGGGATGAAGAAAAATTTCAACTGGAGGCTGGACTGCCCGGAACGCGCCTACCAGGGCGGTTTCCGCCGCATTCAGATAGGAGCCTTGTTCGGGCTTTCTCCGTGGCGGCGGGAGGCCATGGCACTTGCCGTCCATCTGGATTACCTGCAGAAGCATTGCTGGAAATCCGCGCTTTCCGTGGCGTTTCCGCGCATGCGTCCCTACGCCGGGAATTACGAGTATGAACCTGATCCGGACTTGATGCTGGATGACCGCCATTTTGTCCAGCTTATGGCCGCCCTGCGCATCTGTTTCCCCAAGATAGGCATGTCCATCAGCACCCGTGAGCCCGCGCCGATGAGGAATGCCCTGATGCATTTGGGCATGACCCACATGTCCGCCATTGCGCGCACGGAACCGGGGGGCTACACGGGCGTGGGAACGGCTGCCGCCCATTTGACGGTGCGGGGCAACCGGGTGGATCTTCCCGATGGCCGGAAAGGGAATTGCAAGGCGACGGAGCAGTTTGAGATTTCCGACCAGCGCACACCGGAGCAGGTGGTCGGAGCCATACGGAATGCCGGGCTGGAGCCTGTCTGGAAAGACTGGGATGCCGCTCTGGATGTGGTGTAGGAGAACCTTCTCCCGTCTCATTTCCTTGGAATGACATCCATATCACCGTGATGTTGTGATGGAGCATTGACGGCATGCTCCGGCTGTCATATTTCCGGTAGCGATGATTCGTTATTATTGGGGGAGGTTTTGGCCGTTCCTCCTGTTTGCGTTCGGCATTGAGGCGGTGGAAAATCTGTTTACGGTATTTTTCGAATACCGCAACATGGATTTCGGGTTGCTTCCCCTCCTGAAAACGGCGTACGTTTTTGTGACGGAGTTTGCCGTCACCATGTGCTACTGGCTTATTCCCTATGCCGTTTATTTGTGGATTCTGCCGCGCGGGAAAGCAGGAGGGAAGGCGGACAGGTGGCTCACCTCCGCATGGTTTTTCCTGTTTGTGCTCGCCAATCTGTTTGAAGATGTGGCGGAAGCCTTTTTCTGGAACGAGTTTGAAGCCAGCTTCAATTTCATTGCGGTGGATTACCTGGTTTACACCAAGGAGGTTATCGGGAATATTTACGAGTCCTATCCCATCATTCCTATTCTGGGCGGCATTCTGGCGGCGTCCGTTCTGGCCGCCTGGGGAATGAAGAGGTTCCTGCTTCCCAGGAACGGGGCGGTTCCCGCCGGATGGAAACGGGGCTGTGTGGTGCTGTTCCTGCTGGCCTGCGTCACGGGGGGATATTGGCTGGTGGATATCAAGGATGCGGATGCCGTGAACAACCGTTATAATTCGGAAATGGCCAAGGATGGCCTTTACAGCCTGTTCAGCGCCTTTCTCAAGAATGAACTGGATTACCGCGCTTATTACCGGACGCTGCCGGATGCGGAAGCGGCGGCGTTTCTGGCCCGGGAGTTCACGGCGGATGACACGTCCGTGCCGGAGGCTTCGTCCGGCAGCGTAAAGAGGCAGGTGCGTCCTTCCGAGGGGGCTATCCGCCCGAATGTCGTGGTTGTGGTCATGGAGAGCATGGGAGCGGAATTTTTGAACGAGTGCCGGGAAGACGGGGCTGACGTCACTCCGTGCCTGAGCCGTCTGGGAAAGGAAGGCATTTTTTTCCCGAATACTTATGCCACGGGCACCCGTTCCGTACGCGGTCTGGAAGCAATCAGCACATCCCTGCCGCCGCTTCCCGGCATGTCCATCCTTCGCCAGGAAGGAAACGAGCATTTGCAGACCATAGGTTCCATATTCAGGGACAAGGGATATGATCTCAAATGGATTTACGGCGGCTACGGGTATTTTGACAACATGAATTATTTTTTCGGGAACAACGGGTTTCAGGTTCTGGACCGTAATTCCATGGCTGATTCCGAGGTGACCCATTCCACCATTTGGGGCGTTTGCGATGAAGATTTGTTCCGCCGCGCCGTACGGGAGGCGGATGAATCCTGCGGACGCGGCAAGCCGTTTTTGCAGGTGGTGTTTACCACGTCCAACCACCGCCCCTACACGTATCCGGAAGGGCGCATTGACATTCCTTCCCACACGGGGCGCATGGGGGCCGTGAAATACGCGGATTATGCGGTAGGCGCCTTTGTGGAGGAGGCCAGAACCAAACCCTGGTTTGACAACACGCTGTTCGTGTTCGTAGGAGACCACGGCGCCGGGAGCGCGGGAAAGCAGGCCCTCAATCCGGAAACGCACCGCATTTTTTCCATTTTCTACGCTCCGGCTCTGCTGAAACCGGAACGGCGGGACACTCCCGTGAGCCAGATTGACGTGCTGCCCACCCTGCTGGGGCTGTTGAACTGGCCGTATGATGCGGCCTTTTATGGGAAGGATGCCTTGAAGCCTTCCTATCAATCCCGGTATTTTGTGAGCAATTACCAATATATCGGCTATTTGAAGGGGAAAGACATGGTGGTGCTCAAACCCCAGCGCGGAGTGGAATTTTTCCGGGACGGAGAGGCCGTTGAGCCGGACGGGCGGATGAAAGAGCTGGAAAGGGAAGCGGTTTATTACTATCAGCACGCTTCCGGCTGGCGCACCAGTTTGAAAGAATAAGGCTCCGCAAGGTGCGGAGGCCGTGATTGTGGCGGCCTCCGCCCGCGCATGGAAAATGCGTTCAGGATTTGCTTCCGTCCCTGTAATCCTGGAGAGCGTCCCAATGGAACGTGAAATGCTTCTGCATGTGCAGCCCGTTGGCGAGAATGAACATGAGGGAAATGCGGAATTCGTTATTGTTCAATCCTTCCAGCTCTTTTTTGTCAATTTTCATGGAGAATTTCCCGCTCTTTTTTCCAAGGCGCCGGGAGAAGGAAACGGCGTCATAGTCCTGGTTGACCGCATAAGGAGGATCCTGGATGTAAACATTCAGAGCTTTGACGGTCTGGGGGCTTTTATAATTGCCGGAAACCAGAATCTGGTCTCCTTTAAAAGAAATGGCTACGTCCCCGACCTCCACTTCCGGCTTGCCTTCGTAGAATTGCTGGGACGGGGTGACGGAAAACACTTCACAGGCATCCAGCAGGGCGCAGCTGGCCGGGGTCAGGAACGTGGGACTGGTCCCGAACGTGTAATTGCCCGAACCCATCAGGGCCGTGCCGTATTTTTTACCGTCCGAGGCGGTTTGGTGGTTGTGCGGCAGATTAAGGCCGTGCCCCAATTCGTGGGCCATGCCTCCGTACCATTTGGTCAGCAGCCTTCCTTCCCTTGTTTTCTGCCCCAGGTGTTTGATATCGAAGGCCGGATAATCCAGGGCGAAACAGTTGCGCCCCATGCCGTAAAAGGGAACTCCGCCGGGATTGTCGGGGCCGTTCTTTTCGTCATTCCAGGTGGGCATGATGATGAGCGTGTGCTGGCTTTTTTTCCTGTCCGGATGGGCTTTGAAAAATTCGTCAAGTTCCTGGGCCGCTTTCCAGCCGCCTCCGTTTTCATAAGGATAATGGGCCGCCGGATTTTTGGCCTTGTATTCAATGATGTTCACGCGGCCTGGGGATTTGATGTCCAGGCCGAAGGAACGCGCGCCATAGCCATGCCGCTGCATTTCCTTGCCGTAAAACTGCTGGAGGTAAAGGAGCAGTTCGCTGAGGCGCCGTTCATAATCCGGAACGGGTTCCGTATCACTGCCCAGAAAATAAACGATATTGAGCTGACGGGCCGTTTTTTTCAGAGCAATCCGGTCTTTCAGGGCGTCCGGAACGGTGACTTCCGCAAAGGATGTCCCGGAGGCCGCTCCCAGAAAGAACAGAGAAAAAAATGCGGAGAGAAGTCGTTTCAACATACATGCCAAAGTAGGAGCGTCATTTTTAAAGACAAGGAAATTTACTGTTCTCGCCGCCATTGGAGGAAGCGTCCCTGGGCCGGGAGGGAAATAATGGGGGAAAGAATCCGTCATGTGGCGGCCGATAAGTTCGGAATGGCTGAAAGATAGAGGTTGCGAAGGCAGTAAATATGTGACATTGTTTATTAAAGCATGCATTTCCAATCTCTATATTTATCTGCCGTGGCGGTAAGTGCCGTTTCTTTCGGGTGGGGGGCTCTGGATAAGCCTTCCGCCTCCAAT
Source organism: Akkermansia muciniphila ATCC BAA-835 (assembly GCF_000020225.1). Classification (NCBI taxonomy): domain Bacteria; kingdom Pseudomonadati; phylum Verrucomicrobiota; class Verrucomicrobiia; order Verrucomicrobiales; family Akkermansiaceae; genus Akkermansia; species Akkermansia muciniphila. The sequence continues at coordinate 1,340,097 of NC_010655.1, forward strand.
TTGATCTGGTCTGATGAACCGGCCGTAGTTGTTTATCCGCAGGAAGACAAAAATTCCGAGGGCAGTTTTGGCAAGTACAGAAAGCCTGCCTCCGTCTGGGAAGCGGAGGGGTATCCCATTGGCAATGGTCGCGTTGGAGCCATGATTTTCAGCGCTCCCGGCCGCGAGCGGCTGGCCCTGAATGAAATCAGCCTTTGGTCCGGAGGTGCCAATCCGGGGGGAGGGTACGGTTACGGGCCTGATGCCGGAACGAACCAGTTCGGCAACTATCTTCCCTTTGGGGATTTGTTTGTGGACTTTAAAAAAGGCGACCAACCGGCTTCCCTGTCTGTGGAAGATTTTACGCGCTCCCTGGATCTCCGGGACGGCATTCATAAAGTGAATTACAAGGCGGACGGCGTAACGTATGACCGGGAGGCATTCTCCAGCACGCCTGCCAACGTCCTGGTGCTGAATTATAAAGCCAGCAAACCCGGCCAATTCAGCGCGGATTTTTCCGTTAACAGCCAGCTTGGAGCAGATATTTCCGCCAAGGGATCCGTCATCACCTGGAAGGGGATGTTGAAAAACGGCATGAATTATGAAGGCCGCGTTTTGATCCGTCCCAAAGGCGGTACGCTTTCTGCCTCGGGAGATAAAATTTCCGTGAAAAATGCGGATTCCTGCATGGTCGTCATCGCCATGGAGACGGATTACCTGATGGATTATAAAAAGGACTGGAAGGGTGAATCTCCCTCCAGGAAGCTGGACCGTTATGCGGCCAAAGCCGCTTCTGCGGATTATGCCGCCCTGAAACAGGCCCACATTTCCCAGTACAAGTCCATGTTTGACCGGGTGAAGGTCAACTTCGGAAAAACGGAGGAGGATGTAGCCAAGCTGCCTACGCCAAAACGTCTGGAGGCCTATAAGAAAAATCCGGCAGACCCCGATTTGGAGGAAACCATGTTCCAGTTTGGCCGATATCTGCTGTTGTCCAGTTCCCGGCCCGGCACGCTACCGGCCAACCTGCAAGGGTTGTGGAACGATTATGTCAAACCGCCGTGGGCCTGCGACTACCATAACAACATCAACGTCCAGATGGCGTATTGGGGGGCGGAACCCGCCAATCTTTCCGAATGCCATGAGGCCCTGGTCAATTATGTGGAGGCAATGGCCCCCGGCTGCCGGGACGCTTCCCAGGCGAACAAGGGGTTCAATACCAAGGACGGTAAACCCGTGCGCGGCTGGACGGTGCGCACCTCCCAGAATATCTTCGGTGGCAACGGCTGGCAGTGGAACATTCCCGGTGCGGCCTGGTATGCGCTGCATATATGGGAACATTATGCATTTACCGGTGATAGAAAGTATCTGGAAAAACAGGCGTATCCCCTGATGAAGGAAATCTGTCATTTCTGGGAAGACCATTTGAAGGAACTGGGAGCCGGGGGCGAAGGGTTCAAGACAAACGGCAAGGATCCGAGCGAAGAGGAGAAGAAGGATCTGGCCGATGTGAAAGCCGGAACTCTGGTGGCTCCCAATGGCTGGTCTCCCGAACATGGGCCGCGTGAAGACGGTGTGATGCATGACCAGCAGCTCATTGCGGAGCTTTTCTCCAATACCATCAAAGCCGCCCGCATTCTGGGCAAGGACGCCGCCTGGGCCAAGAGCCTGGAGGGCAAGCTGAAAAGGCTGGCCGGCAACAAGATAGGCAAGGAAGGGAATCTTCAGGAATGGATGATTGACCGCATTCCCAAGACGGACCACCGCCATACGTCCCACCTTTTTGCCGTTTTCCCCGGCAACCAGATCAGCAAGCTCAAGACGCCCAAGCTGGCGGAAGCCGCCCGCCTTTCCTTGGAATGGCGCGGCACGACCGGAGACAGCCGCCGTTCCTGGACGTGGCCGTGGCGCACGGCTCTGTGGGCCCGCCTGGGCGAGGGGAACAAGGCTCATGAAATGGTTCAGGGACTCTTGAAATTCAACACTTTGCCGAATATGCTGACTACTCATCCCCCTATGCAGATGGACGGCAACTTCGGCATTGTAGGCGGCATTTGTGAAATGTTGGTGCAATCCCATGCCGGGGGCCTGGACATCATGCCCTCTCCCGTGGAAGCGTGGCCTGAAGGTTCCGTGAAAGGGCTGAAAGCCCGGGGCAACGTCACGGTGGATTTTTCCTGGAAGGACGGCAAGGTAAGCAACGTGAAGTTGTATTCCGCCCAACCCAAGGTGTTGCCCGTGCGCGTTAACGGGAAGATGACCCGCATGAAAACCCTGCCGCTGAAATCGGGAGCGGGATCTTCGCAGCCCGCGGCCAGGTAAAAAAGGAAATCCATAATCCAGTTTTAGTTCGGGAACTAAAAATAGTCATGGCTTCCAGTCCTTTCGTTAGGGCTGGGAGCCTTTTTTATCCCGGACCTTTGCGGAAGGGACGTTATTTGTTTCAAAGGAGGAGCTTGCTGAATGGCGCGTTCCGAAAGAAGGAATTCCTCTCGGGATGTAAAGATTGGGAAGGGTTTTCGCAGGGGGCGGTTCTTCACCCCGTCTTAAGGAAAGAAGGGCTGCGCTCTCATTTCTTTTCCATCTGCCTGAGCAGGGAGCAAATGGCGCAGGAATGGAGGGAACACAGGTCTTCGTGAATTTGAAGCAATGCTTGGTGGTGCCAGGCTTTCGCAAGAAAGGCGTGTGCATCCGGCCTGCCGCCCAGCAGGGATTGGTGGACGGAGAGGACTTTTGTTCCCGCCTGTCCGGCCCGGAGGGAAAGATAATGCTTCCATGCATGTTCGTCATCTTTCATCGGGAGAAGGTGATTGATGATGAAGTCCAGAATTCTATCCCGGCCCATCAGGGCCATGGGGCGGGGAGACGGTGGGGAAGGAAGCGTTACATGGGTACTCCAGTAGGGGTGTGTAAGGGAGGAGAGGTACTTCGTCAGCTCTTCCGTATGTCCGGCAAGGCAAAGACGCTTAAACGCATCAAAATCTGCTGTGATGACGGCCAGCGCCCCTACGCGCCTCTGCGGATGGTTGGCCGGCCTGTTGCCGGAATACGTCCAGGGAAAGGAGCGGTCCGGTGCCAGTTCAAATTGCGCCCGCAGGGGCCACCATTGAGCCCAGAGTTTTTTGTGGAGTTCTACGGCTTCCGGTGTGCAGGAGGCCGGAAGAACGGGAAGGAGGAAGCCCGCCGTACCGAAAAGCAGGGCTTCCGGACAGTTCCGGATGGAACGCAGGGGCGCCCGCAGGGCCAGGTGGCGCATGGCGGTTTTGTTGGCGTGATAGCCCAGCGTTTCCGCCAGGTTTTCAAAAAGGGCCTGTTCCTCTCCTGCGTATTTGGCGCGTTCCGCATGGCGGCGGTGCTTGTTCCGGAACCTGTAGGCTGCCGCTGATTGGAGGAGTGTTTCCAGAAACTCCGGAGCCATGGATGCCAGCAGTCCGGAGTGGCGGCAGTGGCGTACCGGGGCGTTGCCGGAAGGGGATGTTCCTGACCGCGCCAGCGTAGCGGGGGGAATGACAGCCAGAGGAACGCGTTCATGCCTGGCATTGCGGGTGAACCATTTCCTGCGGCTGGGCGCACAGGCGAGGTGCAGGATAACGCCGTTAAACCCCGGGTTGGAACCGTGCCCGTGGCGTTCCCAGTCTTCCGGCGCGGGATCCAGTTCGATATCTCCCGATTGCGGGACGCCATTAATGCATATCCTGGCGTTTAGAAAGTCCGGTCCGGCGGATTTATTCCAGTTCCCGAAATCCAGAATGTGAACGTCCCTGCCTGAATCATCCGTAAAAGAGGTTCCGAATACTCCTTCCAGAAGAAGAAGCTGAAGAGTCCGCTCGTCCGGAAGGGCGGAATGATTGGAAACGGAATGTTCCCTGACGGCGGCCGGCCCTTCTTCCCTTGCTGCGGAAAGGGCTTCCTCATACAGGGAGGCCATGGAGCGCAGGTCCATGTGGAGGGGAGGTATTTTTATTGATCTTTCTGCCGTTCCAATTCTTCTTTCAGGCAGTCGGTTACGTTGCGGAATTTTTCTTCGTTCTCTTCGCTCATTTCGCTCAGGGTCAAATGGGAGTTGAGAACGTGGAGAGTTTGCTCCTTGGCATCCAAGTGAACGGAAGGGGCATTTTCAGTACCCAGGGCGGCACGTATCTGCTCTACTTTTCCCCTCCAGGGGGCTGTGGGCGGTTCAATGCTGAGCAGGGCGTCCAGCCCCAGGCTTTCCAGGGCGCTCAGGCAGCGTTCGCTCGGGGAAGCGATTTGGACGGATCCCCCGATGGGAAGCAGCCGTCGGGACAGGCCCGCAAGAGTGCCCATGAAGGTGGAGTCAATGCCGGAGCAAGTTTCCAGATCAATGACGATCAGACGCCCTCCGGAAGCGATGTAATCGTCCCCCAGGGATTTGACAGTCGGACTATTGGCAAAACTTCCGCGTCCGGAACACCGGATCCAAAGAAATTCATCAAAAAGGCCGAAAAGGATGGAAGAATTGTTATTCACGTCGTTAGAAAATGGAAACCATATGAATAACAAGAGAAACCTCTGCGGTCAAGTCAGGATTTAATTTGCGCGCCGCCGGAAGAAGGTTCGTTTTCTCGCATGCAGAACCTTTTCCCGCGGCGCTCTTTTCGTTATTCGGAGGGATGCCTCAGGAGTTCTTGGTGCCTTCCCCCGTACCAGGCAGGAAACGGTAATAGGTTTCCAGCATCAGCGTTGCCAGGCACTGGCGGTAGATGTTTTCAGATTTATTGCTCATGCCGGAAACGTATCCTACGTCATTTTTCCGGAAACTGCCGTCCGCATTCTGGCCGCTGAGCACGGCGTCCCGGAATGCTTTGTTGTAAGAGGTCCATACGTCTCCTCCGCGGTTCATGGCAGCCTGCACGCAGTAGTAATGCATGTAGAGATTGCTCTTGACGTTTTCCGTGCCGCTTCCCTGGCCCCACTGGAGGTTTTTGACATTGTTTTTGATCCAGTCCAGACCCTTGCGGGCGGCGCTGTCCGAGCCGTTGCCCGTCATTTGCAGAGAAAGCACGCCCACGCCTACCAGGGAGGAACGGGGCATATTGCCGTTTTCCTTATAGGAAAACTTACCGTCCGGCATGACGTTCTTGCGCACGTAGCTTGAGGCCTTGCGCAGCGTGGAGCGGATTTCCCCTTTGGTAGGCTTGACGCCGCCGTGTTCGGCAGCCTTGAGGGCCTGTACGTTCCATCCGGTGACGGAAAGGTCGATGTCCGGATTAATCTTGTTGTTGTAGCTGTAGCCCCAACCCCCGTTGGGGCACTGGGCGTCAATAATCCTGTCCACGGCTTTTACGACGACCTTTTCCAGATTGGAGATGGAGGGGATGTCCATCTGCTTGCAGAAGGTGTAGGCTTCGCACAGGGCATAGGTGGCTACCGCGTGGTCATAACAGATTTCCTTCAGGGCGGGCTGTTCCGAAAGGACGGGGTTTTTCATGCCTAAGTCCACCAGGAAGGAAATGCCTTTCAGGACGTTTTCTCCGAATTCCTCGGAAAGAGGGGTTTCACAGTGGGCCAGGTAGGCCAGCAGGGAAATGCCGGTCATGGAAGCGCGGAATTGTCCTTCACCCCAGGAGCCGTTGCCGTTCTGCTGTTTTTTCAGCCAGCGGAGGGATTTGACTACGGCTTCCTCGCACTGCGGAGTGCCTCCGTTTTCCGTGATGCGCTTCATGCGGTCGTTCAAATCGCAGCGCTTGGAGATGATGCCGGGAATGCCTCCCCCGTCTCCGTCGCCCGTGCCGGTGCCGAAGCCGTCGCCGATGTCGATGCCCATGGAAAGTTCTTCCGAGGGGACGTCCACCTCAATATCCGGGTTGACCACCGCGACGTCCGCCGTGGCGACGGCGGCGATGACCTTCACCTGCGCGGAGGTGGAGGAACTGCTGGGGCGCTGGGTGGTCTGGGTAACTTCCGGCGTGTCGATGTCCGGGTTGTCGCCTTCCTGGGTGGCATAGGCGACCATGGGGGGATCTTCCGGAACGGCCACGATGATGTGCACCAGGTAGAGGAGGAGGCCCATGAGGGCGATGCCGAGGAAGGAGACGGAAATGGCGGCGGTCAGTGTCTTGGTCCGCTGCTTCTTCAATTCCGCAAGGGCATTTTCAGTACTTTCAATGTGGAGACTCATAGAGGGAGGTGTCTGGTTAGCATCAAGGCAAAAACTCCCGCATTTCTGAAAAATGGGGAGAATTGCCCTGTACAGGTATGTATTGCTGGCCTGCCTGTTTACAAGGCTGGCAGCATACTAAAGCCAGACACGCCTGTCTGTCAATCAGATTAGGAATTCCTGGTGCCTTCCCCCGTGCCGGGAAGGAAGCGGTAATACACCTCCAGCATCAGCGTAGCGAGGCACTGGCGGTAAATTTTGTCATTGATGGAACCTCCATTGCTGTTCACGAGACCCCCCGGTCCCGGGAATCCGTTCGGGGTGAAGCTTCCATCGGTGGCCTGGGCTCCGAGGGTGGAATCACGGAAGGCCTTGTTGTACGCTTTCCATACATCTCCTCCGCGGTTCATGGCGGCCTGTACCCCGTAATAGTGCTGGTAGAGGTTGGAGGAAGTATTGTTCGCCTTCCAGTTAAACGGCTGGTTGGTGTTCTTAAGCATCCAGTCCAGACCCTTGCGGGCGGCGCTGTCCGAACCGTTGCCGCACATTTGAAGGGAAAGAACGCCTACGCCCACCAGGGAGGGACGTGCTGCGGCGTCTTCCCTGCCTTCCTGCATGTAGGTGAAGAGGCCGTCGGGCTTGCCGCATTTCCGGCAATAGGCCGCGGCTTTGCGCAGGGCCGTGCGTATTTCGCCTTTGGAGGGGCGGATGCCGCCATGTTCGGCGGCCTTGAGGGCCTGTACGTTCCATCCGGTGACGGAAAGGTCCGTATGAGCGCCCGCCTTCGTGTTGTAATTGTAGGCCCAGCCGCCGTCGGTATTTTGATTGTCCACAATCTTATCAACGGCCTTTATGACGACTTTTTCCAGATTGGAGATAGAGGGGATGTCCATCTGCTTGCAGAAGGTGTAGGCTTCGCACAGGGCATAGGTGGCTACCGCGTGGTCATAGCTGACTTCGTTCCTCTGGGGAACCAGGGAGAGAACGGGATTTTTCATGCCCTGATCCACCAGGAAAGAGATGCCCTTCAGGACAGTTTCCCCGAATTCTTCGGAAAGAGGCGTTTCGCAGTGGGCCAGGTAGGAGAGGAGAGCCATCCCTGTCATGGCGCATTTGTAATTATGGGGAGCCCCGCCCCAGGAACCGTCTTTATTCTGCTGTTTTTTCAGCCAGCGGAGGGATTTGACTACAGCTTCCTCACACTGCGGGGTGCCCCCGTTTTCCGTAATGCGCTTCATGCGGTCGTTCAAATCGCAGCGCTTGGAGATGATGCCGGGAATGCCTCCCCCGTCTCCGTCGCCCGTGCCGGTGCCGAAGCCGTCGCCGATATCGATGCCCATGGAGAGTTCTTCCGAGGGGACGTCCACCTCAATATCCGGGTTGACCACCGCGACGTCCGCCGTGGCGACAGCGGCGATGACCTTCACCTGCGCGGAGGTGGAGGAACTGCTGGGGCGCTGGGTGGTCTGGGTAACTTCCGGCGTGTCGATGTCCGGGTTGTCGCCTTCCTGGGTGGCGTAGGCGACCATGGGGGGATCTTCCGGAACGGCCACGATGATGTGCACCAGGTAGAGGAGGAGGCCCATGAGGGCGATGCCGAGGAAGGAGACGGAAATGGCGGCGGTTAGTGTCTTGGTCCGCTGCTTCTTCAATTCCGCAAGGGCATTTTCAGTACTTTCAATATGCAGACTCATACAATATGTGAAGCTTCCTGAGGATAGTAGAATGTTTTCCCGGTTGAGGCGAGTCCAAAAATTTTGATGGTTTATAGGGTGGTAAATGACCAGATATGAACAAAATGGAATTTTATAATGAACGGCTTATATTGATTGCGTCATATATCCGATGGGAGTCCAGACATTTCCGTAGCGGGAGCGCCTGCCGGGACACGGGCTGTGTTCCTGGTTTGTCGGAGGGGAATGAAAAAGGCTTTTTGAAGCCGGGAAGGAGAAACAACACGCCGGGAACAGTTTGCCTTTGAGTGTTTTTTAGCTGTGGCCGGCAGAGGAAGAGAGGGCGGTTCCGGGAGAGGAGTGTACGAAGAAATTTGAAAAAACAAGCCCTGCCATGGAGGGCATGGCAGGGCGGAAAAGAGGGTGGCCTTTTGCGGGTAGAGGCATTAATAGTGGCCGCGGCGCGGGCCGGTCATCCACTTCCATGCGGTTTCCACAATGGCCCCGGCATCCTTGCACCTGGCTTCCCAGCCGAGGATTTCCTTGGCTTTCTTCGGGTTGGCAATCAGGCGGGGCGGGTCGCCTTCACGGCGCGGGCCGTAGCGGACGGGAATTTTTTTGCCGGTGACTTTTTCAGCCGTTTCCAGGATTTCCCGGACGGAAAGTCCCAGGCCGGTTCCGAGGTTGAAGCATTCTGTGGCCCCGCCTTTCATCAGGTAGTCCACCGCTTTTAAGTGGGCGTCCGCCAGGTCGTTGACGTGGATGTAGTCGCGGATGCAGGTGCCGTCCGGCGTGTCGTAATCCGTTCCGAAGACTTCGATGTATTCCTTTTCCCCAGTCAGCGTGAGCAGGATGTTGGGGATAAGGTGGGTTTCTGGTTCGTGGTCTTCACCAATCAAGCCGTCCTCGCTGCAGCCTGAGGCATTAAAATAGCGCAGAAAAACGCTTTTGAGACCCCAGGCGCGGTCGCAGTCCCTGCAAACTTTTTCCAGCATGTACTTGGAACTCCCGTAAGGATTGATAGGATCCTGCTTTTCCGTTTCCGGGATAGGGATCTGGGTGGGAACGCCATACGTGGCGCAGGTGGAGGAGAAAACAAAGCGCTTGACGCCGGCGGCTTGCATGGCGCCCAGAAGGACGAGGGGCCTGGCGATGTTGTTCATGTAGTACTTGAGGGGGTTCTGGACGGATTCCCCCACATTGATGAAGGCGGCAAAGTGAATCACGGCGTCAAAGTTGCCCTTCATCAGGAGAGGATATACCACGGAGGCATCTCCCAAATCCCCTTTGACCAGTTTCACTTCCGGGTCCACGAGGGCTCCCGCGTGGCCGTACACCATGTTGTCCAGCACGGTCACGTCTGCGCCGGTTTTGACGAGCTGGCGTACCGTGTGGGAACCAATATATCCGGCTCCGCCGGTTACAAGTACTTTCATGATTTTATCAAATTTGCTGTTGAGCCGGTTTAACTTTTTCTCCGGCAAAGGCGTCCGGACATTTTGGAGTCTGCGGAACCTTCCGGTTCACTGCAGGCTGAATCCCTGTTCCAGACGCCTGTAAAAGTGACATGTTTTCCCCTTTTTGTCAATTTGCGATATATCTTGCCGCCGTCTCTCCGTTCTTTGCCTGCGGCGGTTGGAGCTTCTCCGTTTTCATGCCGGAAACTGCCCCGCTTTTTACTGGCTCCTGACAGGCATTTTTGCGAACATCACTTCATTATGAAACCGTCCGAGATCAGGAATGTTCTGGAAGACCATGAAGTGCGCCCCAGCAAGTCCCTGGGGCAGAATTTCCTGACGGATGAAAATGTGGCCCGCTGGATTGTGGAGCAGCTCGAAATCCGGCCGCAGGATTGCGTGGTGGAGGTAGGGCCTGGAACCGGCTCCCTGACGGAACATGCCGCACCCCTTTGCCGCAAACTGGTTCTGGTGGAATTTGATTCCCGTCTGGCGGAGTACCAGAAAGAGCGCTGGGCCGGTGATCCCCATGTGGAGGTTCACCATGCAGACGGCGCTTCCTGGGATCCGCGGGGGCTGTTTGCGGAGGCCCCTGTCAAATTCCTTGGCAATCTTCCCTATTCCGCGGGGGGAGCCATCCTCCAGAATTTCCTGTCCAGGCCCAGTGCTGTGGAACGTGCCGTGGTGATGCTTCAGAAGGAGTTTATCGACCGCATTCTGGCGACGCCGGATGATGATGCCTTCGGGCTGTTGTCCCTGCGCATCCAGAAAAACTGGATTCCCCGTGCCCTCAAAACCATTCCGCCGGAAGCGTTTCATCCCCGTCCGCGTATTGATTCCACCGTGATGCTGCTCACTCCCCGTCCTGCCCGCGAGTTGCCTCCATATGACGACCGCCTGATGGATGAACTGATGCGCAAGGCTTTTTCCCAGCGGCGCAAACAATTGAAAAAACAGCTCCCCGCTTCTCCTCCGTGGGAGGGCGTGGCTGCTTCCCTGGGGCTTTCCCCTTCCGCCAGGGCTGAGGAATTGAATTTGTCCCAGTGGGTGGAATTGGCGCGCGTTTATGATACCAATCCTCTCAAGGATGTGGCGCAGAGCGGAGATGAATTGTTTGACATCGTGGACGAACTCAATCAGGTGACGGGGCAGGGCACGCGCCGGGAAATACATGAAGGCAGCCTTCGTCATCGCGCCGTACATATGTTCCTGGTCAATAAGCATGGAGCTGTGCTTCTCCAGAAAAGGTCCCTGTGGAAAGACAGGCAGCCGGGCAAATGGGATTCCTCCGCAGCCGGGCATCTGGATGCCGGGGAAAGTTATGAGGAAGCTGCGGTGCGGGAGCTGAAGGAAGAACTGGGGGTGTCCGGCTGCGGGCTGCAGAAAATCGCGGATTTTGACGCCGGAGAAAATAACGGCTGGGAATTCATCTCCCTCTATGAAGGGCGGTATTCCGGGAAAGTTCGTTTTCCGGCGGCGGAGGTGGACAGCGTGCAGTGGTTTACGCCGGAGCAAATCCAGGCGTGGGTGGAACGCCGTCCGCAGGATTTCTCGCCTGCGTTCATTCCCTGCTGGAATGCATGGCTGGCCGCGAATAGAAAAAATCATTCTAACTCAAATACATATCATGATAAACCCTGATCAATTATCTCCGGAACAGATCCAGTCCATCCGAACCTGGGCGGAAGAAGGACTGGATTTAAACGCCATCCAGAAAAGGCTGCATGAGGACTTGAACATCAAGCTGACGTTCATGGATACAAGATTCCTTCTTCAGGATCTGGATATCCGCATCAGCCAGCCGGAGCCGGAACCCGAAGCCGAGCAGCCCGGAGAGCTTCCCGGAACAATGCCTCCCCCTGCCTCCCTGCTGGGAAAAACCCAGGTAACTGTGGATGAAATAACGCCTCCCCACGCCCTGATGGCCGGCAAGGTTTTATTCAAGAGCGGCGCCCAGGGCGCATGGGATATTGACCGTACCGGCCGTATCAACTGGGACGCTACGCTTGGAGAACCTACGGCAGACGACCTGAGGGAATTTGAAACGGAACTGCAATCCGTCATTCGCAGCCGCATGGGAGCCATGTGAGGGAAACGGAAAATATTCCGCTTGAAATGGACTGGAAGCAGGAACTTGCCGGGTGGCGGTTATTTCCAATAAAAGCCCTGGCTGGAATGGGAAATGCCGCGTCCGCATGCCATTCGGGAGAGAATGTCTGCCCGGAAAAAATGCGCGTTCATTTGGTTCCATAGTAAAATAAAAGCAACAAAAGGACTATCATGGAAATACCGGAGGAAATGATTGAAACGCTGGTGCCTGCCGTTCGGGAGCAGCTGGAGTCGCCGGACACCGCTTATGTCAAAAACTGTCTGGAACGCCTGACGGGGCGGGAAAAACTGGGAGAACAGGAAGCTCTGGAACTGATGGCGCAGGCTCTGGCCATTACTATTAATGCGATGGTGGTGGGGGGCCGCTCTTTTGATTCGGGAAAGTACAAGGCGCTGTTGAAAGATCTCCCGGCTCTTCCGGATGAGGCTCCGTGATAAATCTCGACAATCTCCGGAATTGATTCATAATCCTTTCTTTCACTTGAAATTTTATGGCAAAAAAACCATTAGAAACAGGTGCTCCGGAAGCGTCCGCAGCTAAAAAAACGGCTGCTCGCAAGACGACGGCCAAAAAGACGGCCTCTACTACCAAAAAGGCCGCCGCAGCTGAAAAAAAAGCTGCTGCTGACGCCGCTTCCGTAGAAGCACCCAAAACCAAAATCAAAACGGTCAAGTCCGCCCCGAAAACCGCGGTGAAGACAAAAACCGCGAAAACAGCCAAAAAGGCGGCTGATGAAAAGGCCCCTGTCTCTGAAACGGTTGTTGCCCCTTCCGAGGCCCCGGCTCCTTCCGCTCCCGTGGAAAAGGAGATGATGCCCGAAGCTCCCCAGAAGCCCCAGGCTGCCGCTCCGGTCAAGGTCAAGCGGGAATCGTTCCGCCCCAATCGCAATGCGGAACAGCAGGAGCGCCATGAACAGCATGGCGGAGATGTCTTTGCCCAGCCGGAAACGGTGGGCGGCGCCTCCGAAGGGCCCTTTAACAAGCGCAAGCGCCGCCGCCGCAATAAGAAAGGCGGCGGTTCCGAAGACCGCCAGCCCATGCAGGATGCCGCTTCTCTCAAGCAGTTGGATTGTAAGAAGGTGGCTTCCCGTGCCTGGAAAATGTTCCTGGCGGAGGTGTCTGAAGAAGGCCTTGCCCTGATGGACGACCAGACGGCGCGTGAGGCGGCCCGCCGCGCTTTCCGCTGTGCGGAATTCTTCATGATGGAGGAAGCGCGCCGCAAGCATGCCCAAAAAGCAGCTCTCCAGCAGCAGGAGAAAACTTCTTCTCCGGAAGAGGAACGGGATTCCGAAGAGGATTCCGGCGAAGAATAATTCCTGTCTGTGTTGATGTTTTTGCCCTGCGGCGGATGCCGCAGGGCGTTTTTGTATCTTCCGGGCTTATTTTCCGCAGTTTGAATGGCCGTGTTTTATCCGGTGCATTGGGAAGCAGCATGCGCCGCCCTTTGCCACCTGGGGGCAAAAAGCAGCCTTTTCTCCAACCAGGGCATTTTTTGAGAATGGGAGAGCGTTGGAGACGCCTGGATGAAAGCGGACTTTATTTCGTGCCGTTCCCCGTTCTTGTTCCTCCTAAACCTTTTTGCCTCTCCATTTCCCGCTCTTGAGGTACCACCATGCCAGGAAGATCAGGGTAACGCCGTAAACGTGTTCGGAAAACCAGCAGAGAGCCACATCCGGCTTGAGCCTGATGATGCCGTAATAAATGACGGCCGTGTAAACGGCCAGGGAAATCATTTCCATGATGAATCCCGCCTTGGTATTGCCTGTGCCGGATACGGCATTGAACAGGATGAATGACGGAGCCATGATCAGTGTGGAAGAAGCCATCACATACACGGAATTGACGCTGGCGGCAATCAGGGACGGACTATCCGTGAAGGCACGGAGGACGGACTCCGGAAACAGGCACAGTATGATGAGCAGGGGGATCAGGATGGCGTATGTCAGTTTGAGAGTCATGCCGCAGGTTTTGAACAGGCAGCGCTGTTCTCCCGCTCCAATCTGGTTGCTGATGAGAGCTCCTGCCGTGGTGGCAAAAGCGCTGATCACCATGATCAGCAGGGCGGAAATATTGCGGACGATGTTGGTAACGGCCAGCGGGCGTTCCCCCAAATGTTCAATCGCCAGGAAAAAAATAAACCAGATGGAGACGGAAATAAAAGATTGCACCATGGTCCATCCGGAAATGGACAGCATTCCCTTCAGCAGATGGGGGCGGAGTGTGAATGCCCGGCGGAAGCCGTACTTCCGTTTATCCGCCGTCATGCTTGTGTAGATGATGAAAAAGAGAAGGGAGACTGCTTCCGATACGCTGGAGGCAATGGCCGCCCCTGCTATGCCTGCGGCGGGAAAGCCGCCTTTCCCGAAAATGAGGCAGTAATTTAACGCGACATTGCTCAGGAGCATGACAATGGAATTGACCGTCAGAATTTTCGTCTGGGTAATCCCCACGTAATAGGCTCGGAACATGACGCAGAGGAAAGAGAAAAAAATACCGTAGGTGCGCCAGTGCAGGTAATCCGCCGTGGCCCCGTACACCTGTGGAGATTCAATGATGTCCCGCAGGATGATGGGGGAAAAATATTGGGATGCGGCGAAAAGGGCTACCGCCAGGACCAGCATGAAATAACAGCCCTGAACCATGGTGGGGGCAATCCTGTTGTAACGGCGTTCCCCGTTGCGGCGCGCAATGATGATTTGTGCGCCAAAGCCGAAGCCGAATGCCAGCATGAACATGGCCATGTAATACACGCCGCCCAGAGCGCATGCTCCCAGCGCCACGTCCCCCACGCGCCCCAGGAAGACGGCATCCGTCAGGCCGATCATATGCTCAATGATCAGGCTGATCATGAGGGGGTATGACATGAGCCATATCTTTTGATAGGAAGTAAAAGAAGGATTATTCATAGCGGGGGCAGCCTGCGGGCATGGTCCGCCAAGGGCAGGCGCTAAAGGCCAAATATTTTTGAATTAAAATGTTTTCTTGCAAGAAAGAAATGCGTTTGCTTCCGCACATGTCATGAAAATGGGGGTAATGCCCCGGGTCAGCTGAGCGGCAGTCTGGTTTCCGGATACCGCAGGGGGGATTTGGTTGGTTGTTTCATGAAGGCCAGCACGAAAGCCACCATGCCCACACGGCCCACAATCATGTTGAACACGATGATCCATTTGCCGGCATCACTGAGTTCCGGAGTGACGTTCCATGAAAAGCCTACCGTGGCGAAAGAGCTGACTACCTCGAAAAACAGGCGTTCCAGACTCAACCGCGGTTCTGCAAAACACATGACCGTAGTCATCATGCCTACCCAGGCTCCGGCCAGGATGACGGTGATGACGGCCCGTTCCACCACATTGCGGGCAATCCGGCGCTTGTGCATGACCACGTCTTTCTTGCCCTGTAAAATGCGCGCCACCTCCCCGCAGGAAACGGCAAATGCGGTGGTATGGACCCCTCCCGTGGTGGAACCGGGATTGCCTCCGATGAACATGAGAGCTCCCAGAAACAGGGCGTATGGAGCGCTGTTGAGCGCCATGTTCGAAATGTTGAATCCTGCTGTGCGGGCCGTTGCATTGAACAGGCTCTCCCACAAAATCCAGTACCACGGATCGGCAGACGTAAACAGGCTGCCGTCAATTATTTTAATCAGGAACAGGATCAGCCCGCCGCCAAGCACCAGAGCGGCGGTCATGCGTACGACCAGCCAGCTGTATGTGGACCAGTGGCGGCTGACGGTGTTCCGGGCATCCCAGCCCAGTGCGACTCTGGCCCGGCGGACGATTTCCAGATACATGGCGAATCCCAGGCTGCCGCAAAGCACCATGACCATGATGGTAATCTGGCCGCCCATATTGTAGGCTACGCCCGGTGTGGCCAGGTTATCCGCAAACAGGCTGAATCCCGCATTGCAGAAACCGGAAACGGAATGGAAGACGGCGTACCACCAGAGCGTGTCTCCCTCCAGCCCCGGAACATGTCTCCAGGAAAAATAGAGGCCTATGGCGCCCAGCGCTTCCACTCCGAACGTGACGGCAATAATATTCTTGATGAACCGGTCTACCTGGGCAATGCCTTCTTCATCCAGCAGGTTGCTGATGGTTACCTTGGAACGCAGGCTCAACCCCTGGCCAACCATCAGGGAGACGAAATAAGTGAACGTCATGATGCCGAAAGCTCCCACTTGGAAAAGCACCAGCAAAATGGTCTGTCCGTAATTGGTGAAGTGTTCATGAACATTCAGGGGGACCAGCCCCGTGACGCAGACGGCGCTGGTGCTGATGAAATAGGCGTCCGTGGCGGAAAGGACGATGCCGTCCTTGGTAGCTCCCGGCGACATGAGAAGAGTTCCTCCCAGCGCAATGAAGGCAATCAGGGTAAGCAGGAAAAGAAGGGCGGGACGAATGCGCGGGAGGTGGAAGCCCCTGTTCCGGCGGGCGATGCGGAAAAAATATTCCTTGAGGTTCAGCAGAGGGGCGGCTCCGTAGCAGAGGCAGAGCGCGCGGAAAATGTTCTGAAGCTCTATTTTGGAGATAAAGGTGGAATGGAAAAAGTCGCCTGCCAGCATGACCAGAATCACCAGCCCCAGCCCCAGTTCTACCCACCGGGGGTTGCGGATGGCCCTGGCAAGCCATTTTTCCCGCAAAATGCCGATGACGCCCGTGAGCTGGCCCAGCACCAGGAAGGAGAGAATTTCGCGGAAATAGCGCAGGGAAAGCTGGTCTTCATGAATTTCCCCGAAGCCGTTCCACCACAGCAGCCACATCAATGCGGCCAGTGTGCACAGGCCGAACCCCATTTCCATGACCTCAAAACGGTTCAATAGCGGTTTTTCATTCGTCTCATTCACAAGCCTGCAATGGTGATGCCTCTGATGCTGGGGGGAGACTACTGCATACGGAAAGATTTGAGAAGCCCTTATATCGTTTCCAGGCGGCCCCGGCTGGAGGCAGGAAGGCGCCTTTGGGAAAAATTTTTTTCATGTGAAGGAAAATAGTTGCCAATCCGCCGCCGCCGTGCATAATAAGCCCCGTTCTTACCAAACCATGTGCGCTCGTGGCGGAATTGGTAGACGCGCTAGATTCAGGTTCTAGTGGGGGTTCCCCCGTGAAGGTTCGAGTCCTTTCGGGCGCACCAAACAAGGCCCTGCAAGTTAACTGCTTGCAGGGCCTTACTGGTTTTATGATGTATTCGTGCATTGGCTTTGACGCAACGCCGGAAGATTGGTGAAGGGGCTGGATAAGGATTATTGCTCCGTTGTTAAGGAACGCCTGTGGTTTTCAGGGGAGGGGGCGTTGCCTTTTTGGGAGTGGATGCCTGCGAATTGTTCATGCGCCAGCTTCATGAACATACAGGAGGAACATTTCCTTTCAGCGGTAATGCGTTGTCTGCGCTCCTGGTCGTAAAGTTTCTCGTAGCGTTCGGCGCGTTTCATTTCCCTCCAGAGGAAGATGCCCATCACGGCTGCCACGGAGGCGCCGTTTTGAACGTATTCAAGCAGGGGATTGAGTTCTGAAGTCGCCATGCAAACAACCGCAAGGGTGTTGGCTAAAACGACACTTGTAGTAACGGCAGTCTGGGTCATGGGGCTGGAAAGGTCATGTTTCGAAACTTCTGCGCGCTTCGGAAATGCTTCCGAATTGATGGAGCTGCAAATGCGGCGGATCTGTAAAGGATTTCCATGTTCCTCCCCACTCCAGGCCGTCAATTTTTGCGTAAAGTTTGCCAAGAGTGGTGTAAAGAGGGTGATTGGGCAGGTAGTTGCGGTCCTGGAAAATTCCAAAATCCCAGGCCAGGCCGAAGTTGTGCCAGCTCTGGCCGCCGCGGGCATTCGTTACTTTAGGGCGTTGCCTGTAGAGGTCATTCTGTTCGGCATACGTGCGCGTTCCGCAGATAATTTTTGCTTCATATCCCTGGTTGGCGGCTTCATTCCGGGCCAGTTTGAACCACTGCCGGGCGGCTTTTTGCGCTTCCGGAAGAAGGGTGGAGATGTTCCGTTCGGTGCGTTCGTCAAAGCATCCGGTCTCCATTTTGTACCGGTCGGCGTCCGTGCTCCAGCGTTCCGTTCCGTTCCGCGTGCCGTTGCCGGGAATGCCGTCAATGGCTCCGTGATAGTACCCGGCCAGGCGCAAGAGCCTTTGCCAGTAGAAGGTATCTTTCTGCAGGTCGGAAATGCTGTCAGCCATTGTCGTGGTTTTCCTGTTCCTTTTTCCGGTCTTTGGTGACAATGCCGATGAGGCCTGCCGCCGCCATGCCTGCGGCGATAATCTGGTCGGCAAGAGCTTGTTCGATAGTGGCTCCGCAGGCTGTGGCCAGGGCAAGGAGGCCCAGCCATGTGGAACGTTCCGTCAGTCGATTGAGAATGTATTTGAACATGTGATGGTCGGTTGGTATTGAAAAGTCCCTCTGTGGGAGAAGGGGGAAACCCGCCTTTCCGGGAATGCCAAAGGATGGGGAAAAGGTTTTTCCGAATCCTCTCCGCCAATGAGGAAAGGGTGCTATCGGTTCTCCGCACAAGTTGCTCTGAGGTTGCTGCCGCGATTTGCAAAGATTCCGCGGATACTTTTATTGCTTGCCCTAATCGGCAAAATCCGTCACAGGAAACGATACTTGTCTTTTATTCATGAAGATACCATAATGCGCCAACCAACGCCATTATGAATAACCGTTTAACATCGTTTATTATCCGCAGATTTCTACCATTTCTCCGATATGAATATCTCAGGGAATTGGAAGCGTACCTCAGAAAAGAGGTAACCGGTTTTCCTACTGTAATTCCTCCTGAACCTTTTTCCGACCGCCAACAGCTGGAGGCATACCGCAGGGCTCTCGGGCAAACTATTATTTCCGGCATTTGTTACCGGATGTACGGCCTTAAAAAGGAGACGGACAGGATTTACCGTATTTTCCACCTTTTGCAAACGTGCAGTTCCGGTGAAGCTACTGCGGATTTGCGGGAATACGCCGAATCGTTGGGCGTTTCCGTCAACAGAGATTTTTCCAATGGAATTGAACTCGCCGTTCTGCATTTTCTGGACGGCAATATCAGCTTGCTCAGGCAGATTGAGGAATTGCATTCCATTAAAAAGAGGAAATCGTATCGTATTCTTCCCCCCATGAAAGATGCGCTTCCTTTCCCCATGATTACGGAGAAAGAAAGGGAGAAGGAAAAAGAAGGCTGCCGTCAATATCTGTCCCGAATTTTGTCGCAGAAGGGGATGACTGACGTATGCGTTATCAGCTGTGACCGGATTTCCTCTGATTACTGGTTTACCATCAAACGGGGGCATTATCAGGAAACCGTTGATGAGGTTGACACGTCGGCCAAAGAGATAGTCAGCAGCATACGTACTCCCGGGAATACGGACATTGTCATCTACAGGGGGAGTTCGAAATGCCTGTACATCAATTTACAGGTCAGCGCCAGAATCCAATGGATGATGCGGGCCTATGCCGTCATTGCTGGCCGCATGCTGTTCGGCTCGGATATTTGGGAATTAAGGAACCGCTACACCCTGAGCGTGTTTAATAAGAAGCCCATCGCCGATATTGAGGTGTTCAATAATATTCCGGGTCTGCGAAGGGTTGCTGTTTATAAGCTTGTCATGTCCAGGCCTCTCCATGCAAGGAAGAGGACGGAGAAAGAGGTGTTGATGAGGGGATTTACAGGCACTTACAAAAGCCTTTCCGAGCTTGGCGATGAAGACGGCCCCCTGATTGTCGTCCCCAGCGGGTTCCATGTGGACAAGGCGTTTTTTTATTTTGAGTTTGAAGAAGGAGACCCGAAAACCGTTTCTTTGACTCCCGATTCCAATGGCCTGGAATTGGAAAGCGAGCAATACAGGCTCATTGATATGTATTTTGAACAGGCTGGTTTTGACCAGTTGTACAATAGGATTCATGGAGCTTAATTACGGCAATATCCTCAATATCATTATTGAAAGTGAGAGCCTGGAGTCTCCCGATTGGATATGGAAGGCCAGGGTGGGCGGGGATTTTTATCCGGGGCACTGGGTATGCGGCTGTAAACTTGCCGGAATATCCGGTGACTATTACAACCCCGACGATATCGGCAATCCTTTGAAAGTGGTGGCTCTGCCTCCGGAAGAAGAGCCTTTTTACGAGTACGGAGGGAACCCCGGGGAAGAAGACCGCAGGCGTTTTTATGTATTGAAGGAACCCTGCTGCCGGGAGCCTGTTGAGAGGAGCGAGCTTTTCGTGCATGCCCTGGTGTTCGGGAAAATTGCTTTGAATATTGCCCGTTCCTGCGGAAAGACGGAGAGGGAAATCAGCGGAACGGAGCTGATTCCGGAGTGCCTGATCAGGCTTTTTGATTTTCCTGTAACCGCCTATTTTGCTTTTGCTTTTGATGAGCGGCTGGTTTCCAGATGCCTGCGCGTCATCCGGCAGGCACAGCCGGAAAAGCCCTTTCTTCTCTTGGTGATGGGGAAGCGTTGGCGGACTGCCGCCATGGAGGCTGCAATTGTTGAGAAGTACAAAGGCATCGTTGTTTCCATTCCCGACGTCATGGTGACGACGAAAGATGGATTTGCCTGGGCATACGGCTATTCCTGGGAGTGGCTCAGGCAGGGCATGCCTGTGCATGCGCGCACGGGGGAAAGCCTTCCAACCGGCACCATGTGGGAGGATCTGTGGATTTCCGTGACCGATGAGCGGGAAATAGTCTTTTCCTGTTCACGGGGCGGTGGAGAAGTGAAGGAATTCATGAGGTTTTCCTATCGGGAGGAAAAACGTTTTTTCAGCAGGCAACGGGCGGCGGCGGGTCAGGATTCCACGAAGCCGGCTTATAAGATGCTGTTTTTGTACGTAATGAATCCGGATAAAGCCTGTTTGGACAAGGAGCTTCTGAAAAGGGCCGGGATAGGGAATGAGGCGGAAGCCAGGTCGGATTTGAGAAAAGTTCTTGTGGAAAGGCTGCCCCAGCTAGCGGAAAGAGACCCGTTTGCCAAGAAAAGGGAGAAGTCAAGGCAGGGCATGTACCGCCGGTTCCAGGTAGTGCCCTGTAAATCTTATATCCGTCCTTTGGAACTGATGCTTTCGCTTGAAAGGAAGCCGGAAAGGCACAGGTAGGAGGGCAGGCGGTTATAGACCCTCCCCATGAGCGGCTAGCTGGATGAGCTTATTCGTCCAGCTAGCCGCTTTCTTTTGGTAAATATATGAATTTCAAATAATAATGATGATGTGAAAGTGGGGTGTTTTTCGCTAGCTGGATAAGTCCGCACAGGGTTGGTGAATATGCACGAAAAGCAATCACCATCCTTGTTGGAAACCGTGGAAAACCACGCCTTATATCTCGCTCAGCGCCTCCGTTCAAAAGCAAAATCCATCGGATTTCAGATACCTGAGGAAGAGTATCTGGATGTCCTTCAACGGTTCAGAATCCGATGTTGGGAAATTTGCCGCCGTTACCGGAAAGGCGGCGCCGCCGGCATGAAAACATACCTGGGCAATGCAACCGTTTTTGAGCCGGAACGCTATTTGCGCGAGAGGAACCGGAAGAAGAGGCTGCTGCTGCGGGAAGCCCGTCCTCTTGAATATGAGAATGGCCGGGAAATTGATGCTGATGAGCATTCGGAATTCCTTTCCGGGCTGATGTTCCGGGAAGAATTCGCGCGGGAAATGGAATCTCTGGAGCCGCTGGAAAGGGCGCTGGTTGAGGCATTGATTGACGCTGAAGGGAATTTGTCACGGGCTGCCAGAAGCATTCGTCTGGAGGAAAGCAGAGCGCGCCGAATCAGGAAGCGCCTCCGGGAGGAAAAATTCACTTTTTTAAGAAATGGGCGGCGAATTTCCGGAAACGCGGCAAGCAATCATAGTGAAGGCAGATGAACGTTCTTTCTTTTCTGGCGCATGCCCTGTCCGGGACAGCTTCGTGAAGAGCCGTTTATTCACTTTATCAAGAACCATAAGTATTTGAAAAACAAAATGATGAATACAACAAAAACATGCGGGAATTCCAGTTCCCGGCCTCAGCGTTCGGAAAATTCCCTTTCCTGTCCCGTGGCGGATGCCGCGGCAGGCCCCTCTCATGAACCCCTGCTTCCCGTAGGCACGGTTACCGGAGATATCAGGAACAACGACATTGTCCTTCCCCGCCTGAACATTGTTCAAAGCGTAGGCGCCCTTTCCGGGATATTTCCCCCCGGCAGTATCATCCTCAACAGGGAGGTTGTTCTTTCCGACGGAAGCGTTCCTCTGGAGCTTTCCGTGCTTTCCGCACGCAAGCAGTTTATTGAAAAACTCCCCTTTGATTCCGTGGAGAAGCCGGCCGTCTTCAATTCTCTGGAAGAAGTAATAGCCTCCGGAGGCACGGTCGGCAGAGAGCCGGGAAACCGGCCTTCTTTCGCTCCCGTTCTGCATGTGCAGGCGCTTTTCAAGGCTCCGGAGGGCGTGGATTATCCCTTTCCCCTGGAGTACGAAGGAGAGGCTTTCGGGCTGGCTGCCTGGTCCCTGCGCGGCATGGCTTATTACCTTGCGGGGCGCGACATCCTCACGGCTTCCAGATTTGCCCTGAGGAATGAAGTATTCGCCGGCAAGTGGAAGCTTACGACCAGGCTCAGGAGGCTGGAACATAATGGCATTTTCATTCCCGCGCTGCGCAGTGCGGGCCGCAGTACACCGGAGTTCTCCTCCTTCATCAGGAGCATTGGTTAAATTTCTTACCCTCCGCAACGAAGAGCAGCGCTCATGAGCAGTCCAATCAGGAGATTATTCGTCAACGGGTTCCCGAGCCTCTACGGAGGAGCGGGAACGGAACTTCACCACCAGATCATTGTCTGGCGCAAGATGGGCGTGGAAGTCCATCTCATCCCGTCCTGGGATTACCACGGGGAGCCTCTTTACAACGAGATGGTTTCCCTGGGCGTTATCATGCACGCCCCAGCGGACTGGTCGGCTGTCCAACCCGGCGACCCCGTGCTCGGTTTCTGCAATGCCGGCTTCCTCAACGCCTTGCCGGAAATACGAAGGCATACGAAACGCACAGTTTTCATCAACTGCATGACGTGGCTTTTCCCCAGGGAAAAGGAGGCCATGCAAAAGGGGGAAATCGCCATGTTCCTCTATCAGAATGAAGCCGTCCGCCAGGAAGCCATGCCCGTGCTGCGCAAGCTCAACGGCGACCCGCAAGTGCAGTTCCTGACCTTCAGGCCCTATTTCCATGCGGAATCCTTTCCCTTTATCCGGGAACGCGATGAGGATTTCTTCGGTTGCGGGCGCATCTCCCGCCAGGATGCCGACAAATTCGCGGCCAACACCCTGCATATCTACGGCGCATTCGTATCCCCCGTGCAGAAGCGCGGCCTTTTCCTCGGTTTTGACAAGAGGAGCGAAGCCAAGATAGGCCGGCCCTTCGACTGGATTCGGATTGCCCGCAATCAAAGGGAAGTTTCCCAGCAGGATTTTTATAGGCACAGCCGGATCATCCTCCAGCCGACGGATACGACGGAGAACTGGCCCCGCATCGGCTTTGAGGCGATGGCCAGCGGAAGCGTGCTCATTGTGGACAACCGGGGCGGGTGGCGGCAGATGGTGGAGCACGGCAAAACAGGATGGCTGTGCAGCAACGAAAGGGATTTCATCTACTACGCTTCCAAAATGGCCTGTGAACCGAATCTTCGCGATGACATGGCGGAGGCGGCCCGGGCGCGCGGCCTGGAGCTGGGCGGGCTGGATGTTTCCCTGGAGAGCTGGAAGGAAGTGCTGGAGGCGATGGCAAGACTCCCGGAATGAACATGGAACGGAAAACCGGCCTTATGAATAAAAAATATGTTTCCCCGTGTTTCCTGCCCGGCATGCGGCTGGGCAACATCATGTTCACGCTGGCGGCCGCCTGTGCCCACGCCCGTACCGTAGGGGTGGAGTGCCGGGTGCCCTGGGCTTACAATGACGCTTCCCTGATGCTGCGCTCCCGGCTCGGCGGCTGGGTGCTCCCTTCTACGCCGTGCGGCACCAATGAACCTCCATCCTGGCAGGAACCTTCCTTTGCCTATTGTCCGGTTCCCTCCCGCATCCGGACGGGCGGGCTTCGCGGCTACTTCCAGAGCGCACGGTATTTTGAAGGGCAGGAAGCGTTCATCCGGGCGCTTTTCGCGCCTCTCACCGCGGAGAAGGAGCCCGGCGCCGTTGGCATTCACATCCGGCTTGGGGACTACAGGCGCCTCCGTGACAAGCACCGCATTCTGGACCCTGGTTTCCTGCGGAGGGCCGCAGGGCATTTATCATCCGGGAAGAACCGTCTGGTGCTGTTCAGCGATGAGCCGGACGAGGCGGCGGAGATGCTTGCGCGCGTGCCGGCATTCGGACGCTTTGCGCTGGAAATCGACCGCGGCGCTCCGTGCGAATCCCTCCGCCGCATGACGGCGATGGAGGAACTCGTCATGTCGTGTTCTTCCTTTTCCTGGTGGGGCGCGTGGCTGGGAAATACCCGGAAGGTCATCGTTCCGCGCGACTGGTTTGTCGGCGGTGTGGAAGACTACCGGGATATTTACCTGCCCCATTGGGTAACACTGTAATTCCGCCACGAACCCATACCCGTAAAACAATGAATACGAGAACCGTTACAAGCCTCTGGGTGGGCGGGGAACTTCCCCTGATGTCCGTTCTGTGCATCAAATCGTTCCTGGACCATGGCCATGCTTTCCAGCTTTTCACCTACCGGAATTACGACAATATTCCCGCGGGAACGCTTGTGCGCGATGCGCGGGATATTCTCCCGGAGGAGGCGATTTTCCATGATTCCCACAATAGCCTGGCGCCGTTTTCCGATTGGTTCCGCATGAAATTCCTTTCACAGGAAGGCGGCTTCTGGGTGGATATGGACGTCATCTGCCTGGGTGATGAACTTCCTGCCTCTCCTCTCTGGTTCTGCAGGGAGTGGGCGGAGGTGGTGGCCGTAGGCGCCATGGCCTTTCCTCCCGGTCATTCCGTTCCCGCAACCCTGTGCCGCCTTGCTGAGGATCCGGCGCTCCGCGTCCCCTGGGACTCTCCGGAAGAAGTCCGGGCCAAGGAGGAACTGCTACGCCGTGTGCCGGATATCGCCGATCGCCGGCGCCAGGTTCCATGGGGATTTTGCGGCCCCACCGGGATGACGCGCGCGTTGCGCCACTGCGGCCTGTTTGACCGGGCCGCTCCGTCTTCCCACATGTATCCGGTCCCCTGGACGAGATGGCGCGACTGCTACAACGGCAGCATACGCCTTGCCGGGCCGGAATTGTCCAATGCCTGGTGCGTCCACCTCTGGGGAGAGATGGCCAGGCGGGAGCCGGACGCCTGGGAAAATATGAGCCGCAGCAGCATGGCAGGCGAGCTGCTGGACAGGCATCTGCCGGGCCACGCCTGGAAGCCTGCCCCCGGGCCGCGTAAAAAAGTGAATATCCTGGTGGGCATCTGCAGCTGCACAGGCGCGGCGAACCGCCGCAAGGCGTGCCGGGAGACCTGGCTTTCCCATCCTCAGGAGGGTGTGGAATGCAGATTTTTCCTGGGGCGGCGCACTCCTTTGCCCAATGAGCCCGATGTAGTGGCCCTTTGGGTGGAGGACGATTACAGGCACCTGCCCGCCAAGGGGCTTGCCTTTTATCAATATGCCCTGGAACATTATGACTTTGACTGGCTTTTCAAGTGCGACGACGATACCTGGCTGGCGCTTGACCGCCTGGAAAGCCTCTGCGACGGCCGCTATGACCTTGTGGGCGACATGTCCCTGGCGGACAGGGGGTTCCCCAGCGGCGGAGCGGGCTACCTGATGAGCCGGGCGCTTGTGGAGGGTATTGTGGCGCACGGCGGCCGGGTTCCCGCCGTCGGGGCGGAGGACGTCATCTTCGGCCGGCTGGCGCGGGAACTGGGCGCGCGCGTCCATGCCACGCCGCGCCTCTTCCTCAGCCATGCTCCGGCGCCCCACCGCCTGAATGACCAGGTGAGCGCCCATTGGTGCTCTCCGGGCAGGATGCACGGCATTGAGGCCCTTTTCCATGATGAACCGGTGGCCGTTTATGACGCCGTGCATCCCCATTGGAGGGACGAACTCCTGTTTTTTGCCCGGGGCCGTTTCATGCGCGGCGCCGGCGGCTGCACCGGGCGCTACGTCCTGCAGGACGGGCTTCTCACGCTGTTCTGGGATGACTGGGCGCCGGAAGCTCTGGAAAAAAACGGCAGCGGATTTTCCCGCGGTCCGTTCTCCCTGACCCCTGCCGCCGGCAGCCGGCAGCTTCCTTTTCCGGAGTCCGTGTCCTGACGGGCATGGCCTCCATTCCCTGTTCTTCCCATCCGTCCGCCGTGGTGCGGCACGGGAAAGGAAGATGAACCAATCCAATCGGCGCCTTTCGCGCCGCAATAAAACAACAATCATCACACAATGTTTACCAACGATCAACAAAATGACGCCCCCTCTTTGAACAGGGGTTCCGCAAACATGATTAACTCCAACCCCGCCGCCGGGCTTCCCGATGCGGCCAGCCAGCCCGGCGCGCCGAGCGCCGCAGCGCCCCTCAATGCCATGTCCACACCCATTCAGCCATACGGCGCGGATTCCGTTATTTATGAGAAATCCGACAACTTCGTTCAGACGTCTGCCGGAGCCGATGTCTTCATGTCTCCAGTCAACGACACCTTTACCGTCCCGGAAGGCGGGGCCACGGCTGTGGCCAGCCTGACGGTGGATGACTGGGGCAAGCTGACCATTTCCGGCCCGGGCGGCACGTTTGAGCTGGACCTGACCTCCGCCGCCGATGAACCCGGAGAACTGGGAGGCCACCAGGAATGGTCCAAATCAGGCTCCTTTGAGTTATCCGAAGGCACGTACACTCTCTCCATCACGCACCAGAACATCGACATGCCGCACAACGAATACAACCAGTCCGTGTGCAGGTACTCCGTGACGGTGACCGCGCATGGGGGCTCCAGCAGCAGTTCAAGCAGTTCGGACACCCCTCCTTCTTCCCTGTCGAGCAGCTCCTCTTCGGACGTGCCGCCGGAGGAAAAGGAAATCTGCTGCCGTTGCGGTTGTTGTACAGACGCGGAAGGCAATGAATACACCATTGCGGCGGAAAAACTGCCGGGTGACCCCGGCGTGGAAATCTGCATGTCCCAGGCCGAATTCCTGGCCAGGGGAGGGGCTTCGGCTCCGTCTCCCGCGGCCTTCAGCCTCCGCTCCGCGGAAAACGCCCGTGAAACGGCGGAAGCCTGCGGCGGCCTGAAATACGTGAGCCCGTGGGCCTGGCGCGCCCATCTGGACGAAACGTCCGGCCTCATCACCATGGTGCCGCCGGCGGGCGCCGCGCTTTACTTCAACGTGCAGGCCGGTTCCGATACGGCCCTGCCTGCGGGCATCTCCCGCAAGCGCGACTTCAGGGTGCAGCTGCTGGATGAAACTCTGGCTCCTGCCGCTTCCGGCGCCCCCGCCTACCTTTCCCTGGTGGACGCGGACGGGCAGAAAATCCGCTTCTCCGCGGAAACCGGCGCTGTGGTCGGCATGACCTCCGCCTCCGGCAGGGTTCTTCTGGCGGAAGACTACTTCCGGAATGTGAGCAATACGTATGACCATGAGGGCAGCCTGGTAAGCAGCTACAGCGCCGCGGAGGGGCTGATGCGCACCCGGACCGGAGCGGACGGAGAACTCGTCATGGAATGGTACGCTCCCGCCGCCGTCACGGTCCTGGCCGACGGAACATACGAGGTAACGGGGGAACCTTATAAAACCTCCTCCTTCCTGTCCTCGGAAGAAAACGGCGTGCGGACCACCGTCATCACGCGCCAGCAGCGCGGACTGCCGGCCCACACCATCACCCGTACGGAAGAACCCGGCAGAGTCAGCATCGCCAAAGGCCAGGGGGACGACACCATCATCCGTACCATTGAAACCAACCGCCTCTACGGAGGCCTCTCGGAACGCATTGAGACCGTCAGGGGCATCAACGATGCCGAGCCTGTTTCCTGCAGCCGCAGCGTCAGGCAATACACGGACGGCGGCTGGCTGCTGGTAAGCGAAACGGAAGCCTTCAACACGCCGCTGGCGCGGACGACCTCCTACGAATACAACAGCCAGTACCGCGTCTCCCGGATCAACCGCCCGGACGGAGGCTACACGCGCTATGAATACGACGGCGAAGGACGGGTCACGCTTGAGGCGGCGCCCTGGGCCGGCGGCGGAGAACAGGTAACCCGGACCGAATACGCCGGCCTGCGCTTCTACGACAACCGTCCGGTGCGTGTCGCCGAATCCCGGGTGCTGTCCGACGGCACGGAAATCGAACTGACGGCCGTCGCTTACGCCTATGAGCAGTCTCCCCTCATGGAACGGGTTGTCAAAACCGTGACTGCCGCCGGTTCCAGCCAGGAACAGACAAGCGTGGAAGAAACGTATGGAGAAGCCGCCGCCTATCCCTATGCCGCCGGGCAAATGAAATTCACCCGGGACATTGCCGGAGTGGAAACCTCCTATGACTATGAGGCGGCCGCGGAACACGGCGCCGCGCATAAAAAGACGGCCATCACCAAAGCCGGCGGCGGACTGGTGGCCGGACAGAGCCGCAAGACGGAATCGTTCATTGCCGCCAATGATACGGTGCTTTTTGAGCAGGAAAGCATCTGGGATGGTGAAAACTGGCTGCTGCTCTCAAGCGGCGCCCATGAATACGATGAAGAAGGCCGCCGCACGAAAACCACGCGGGGCAACGGCCGCGTCAGCGTCACGTCCTGGATGTGCTGCGGCAAGCTCTCGGAAACGGACGAAGATGGTGTCCTGACGTCGTACGGTTACAACAGCGCCCACCAGCTGGTGGAAACCATCCGTTCGGAAATCAGCGACGGAGACACGGTCGTTACCCCGGAAACCATCACCACCTACACCCGGGACGCCTCCGGGCGCGCCCTGCAGACGCGCCGGGACAGGGGAGCCATGACCACGACGGAAAGCGTGGAATACGACAGGCTCGGCCGTATCGTCAGGCAAACGGATGTGCTGGGTCGGGTGACGGCGACAGCCTACAGCGAAGACGGCCTTACGGAAACCGTCACGACGCCCTCCGGCGCTACCCTCGTCACGGAATATCATGCCGACGGCTCCGTACTTCATGAATACGGCACGGGACAGCGCGAACGCTGCCATGTCTATGACATTGACAATAACTGTTTGAGGGAAACCGTTACCCTGGCCGGCCAGACCATCATCCTTTCCCGGACCCTGGTCAACGGCTTCGGACAAAGCGTCGTGCAAGTGACGCCCACGACTGCCGGGTTCCTGTATGACCGTTCCGAATACGATGAACAGGGGAGTCTCATCCGCTCATGGAGGGATGCGGGAACGCAGGAGGGGGCCGTCGCCATGGCGCCTGCGCTCTATGAATACGATGCCTTTGGCAACATGACCAGGGAAACGCTCGCCCTGGCGGAGCAGCCCGCTCCGGACAACAGCCCCATCCGGGAATATGCCTTCAGCGTGGAAAACGCGGAGGACGGCGTCTATATGGTGACGGCGCAAATCCGCTACAATGCTGAGGGACAGCCGCTTGTCTCCGTACGGAAGCAGCTCCTGTCCGAACTCTCCGGAGTTCTGGAAACAAAAACGGTCATCGTTAACGAACGCGGCTTGACTTCGGCGGAATGGACGGAGTATGCTGGAAATACGAAAAGAATCCAAAAGAGCGTTATCCCCTCTTCCAGCGTCACGGCTCAAACGGTGGCGATGGATGGTTGGGTGCTCTCGCAGCAGAACCACGCGGGCATCACGGAGACGGCCGCCCGCGCCTATACGGCCTCGGGCATGACTCTGACCCGCACGGACGGCCGCGGCAACACGGTCACGACCCGGACCGACCTGGCCGGTCGGGCCGTCAGCGTGACGGACGCCGCGGGGAATGAAACCGTGACGCAATACGACTCCTGCCACGACCTGGCTGCCGTAGTGACGGACGCGCTGGGCAATACGAAATGCGCCAGATACGACGCCAGAGGCCGGAAAACGGCCGAATGGGGGACGGGGACGCAGCCCCTGCTCATGGGCTATGACGAGGCCGACCGCCTGGTGAGCCTGACCACCTTCCGCGCGGCGCAGGAAGGCGACATCGCGGAGGACCCCTCCGAGCGCGCGGACGGCGACACCACCACCTGGAACTATGACGAAGCCACGGGGCTGGAAACGCGCAAAACCTATGCCGACGGAACGCACGTGGACAAAACCTGGGACGCCTTCAACAGGCTTGCTACGGAAACAAACGCCCGCGGCATCGTCAAGACCTGCACTTACGAACAGCCACGCGGGCTGCTGGTGGGAATCAGCTACTCAGACGCCACGCCCGGCCAGAGCTTCGCCTACGATCACCTCGGTCAATTGACGCAAATCACTGATGTTGCCGGAACGCGAACCTTCGCCTACAATCTCTACGGAGAACCGGAAACCGACAGCCTTGCGGCAAACGGCATCGCCTGGCAGGTCTCCGAGCGCTATGACGGGCTTGGCCGTCAGGCGGGGTACGAATTAAGCGCGGACGGCCGCCGCGTCCAGCAGACGCACCTGTCCTATGACGGGAAAGGCCGCCTCTCCACCCTCACGGCGGAAGGCATGGAAACGCCCTTCTCCTGGACTTACTCCGAACATGGAGGGCTTGTGGAACAACTCGCCTACCCCAACGGCATGACCCGGGTCAACACCTATGAAGACAGCCGCGACCTCCTCTCCGTCATCGACTACCAGAGGCCCGGAAGCGCCAACCCGCCGGCAAGGCACGAATACGACTACGACGCGCTGGGCCGTCCTGCACGGCGCAGGGACACGTGGAACACGGCGGCGCCCAAAACGACGCGTTTGTTCACCTACAACAGCCGTGGCGAACTGGTCGGAGATCAGCTCAGGCCCGGCGGCCGCTTTGGCTATCAGTACGACAACATCGGCAACCGGAAAGAAGCCTTCGAATTCGGCAGCACCACGGACTATGAAACCGATGAACTCAACCGGTATGCGGGCATCGTCAGAAATAGAGGGGAAGCCTTTACACCCCAATACGACGCGGACGGCAACCAGACGCTGGTAAAAACATCCACGGGCATCTGGGAAGTCACCTACAACGCGGAAAACCGGCCCGTGAAATTCGAAAGCGAAGACGGAGGGACAACCGTGGAATGCGCCTACGACTCCATGGGCAGGAGATTCGAGAAAAAAGTGACGGTTGGAGGGACAACGGGCTTCCACGCGCGCTACCTCTACCGTGACTACCTGCAGGTGGCGGAGTGCGACTTGACCGGGGAAACGCCGGAGGTTGTGCGCAGTTACATCTGGGACCCCTCGGAACCTGAGGCCACGCGCGTCCTGTCCATGACGCGCTGGGAAGCGAACGGGACGCAGGAGAAAGAGCATCTCTACTGCATGCACGACGCGATGAAAAACGTCACCTCCCTCTTCGGGGAAGCGCGCGGACGCCGCGCCCTGTATGAATACCGGCCGTACGGAGGTCTGATCACGTCGGAAGGCAACATGGCGGAAGAGAACAAATTCCGCTTCTCCAGCGAATACATGGACGACGAACTTGGGCTGGTCTACTACAACTACCGGCATCTCAATCCGCTTGACGGCAGGTGGATCAGCCGCGATCCCATTGAGGAAGAAGGTGGTTGGAATTTGTTCGCGTTTGTAGGAAATAGAATTTTTAATCAAGCTGATATTTTAGGGTTGTGGCCATGGTCCCAGAAACAACCAGATCCTCCAACCTTTACAACAGAAACAAAAAAATGTCCAGATAAAAATACGATAAGCGTAGTTGTGCGTAGAAGTAACGAAATTACGGTGGATGCAGACGGTTCTCCTCGTGCGTATCATCCAAAAAACATAGGGTTAGATGATAATAGAAATGGAGGAATAGGAAAAGATAATTACGGTATTGTTAGTCCTGATGTTATTCAAGGGAAAAATGATCCTGCTCCAGGTTATTATGTATCAGTTACAGCATTATTCGATCCCCGGAAAAAGAAAACAGACCCTCGTAGATATGTAAATTCAGAAGTAATTCCATATCTTGTTTTTAATAAAGAGGATAGAAAAAAAGGTGCTAAGGCCGGTGATTATGCAACAGTTACTAAAAAGATGCCAAATGGTGATCTTTTAATTGTTCACGCTATTGTTGCAGATTATAACCCTTATTCTAAAGGGGAAGGTTCTATAAAATTAGTAAAGGAATTAGGAGGAAATCCGGATCCTAGAAGAGGAGGGGTAAAATGTAAGGAAGGTTTTACTATTTACGTGTATCCTGGGACTGCAGAAAAATTTGATAGCGATAAAGTTTCTCATGAAACTATTCAAAAAAAAGGTAAAGAAATTTGGGATAAGCAGCATAACAAATAATACAATAATTATATGAAATTATACATAGTATCTTTAATACTATTTTTTAGTACATCAAACTGTCAATATAATCTTAAAACGGTTGTAGAACCTAATAAAAATCATGATAGTGCCATTGTTGATGATGTTCAAATATTGGAAAAATCATCTAGTAGTTCAATATGGAAAAAATATTATGTTAAAATTCATGGCCTAGAAAAAGATATTCCAGGAGAATATATAGATTCTCCATACATTATTGAATACAAAAATAGACTTATTCTAGTATGTTCTATTAAAAGAGAGTCGGTTGTTTTTGTTGTTACAAGAAAAAATAATCAATTGGAGTTTATTCCTGTAACTGAAAAAAATAATTATGAATTGTTCATGGATAAATGTCGAAATATGAAATATTATCCTATTCGTTTTGTAAATGGAACATTGCTTAAATTGAAAAATGGGCAACTAGTATCTGATTATTCGATAGAGTGTTCTTCTAAAGAATTTCCCGATCCTTCTGATATTATTTATTTAGAATTTAAAGGAATATTTGATTTTGATTTCAAAAAAAATATATTGGAATTGAAAAGTATAGAAGGGCCTATAAATTAACTCTTTCTATATTTGGTAATAATTTGAATTTCCTGGGTTGATAATTAATAAAAAACTTTATTAATTATCATAGAGTAAAAATTCCTTGTTATTTATACCATGTTCCTTCCGGCATAAGCTGGAAGGAACATTTGCTATATGAGGATGAGCAAATATTCATCCTGCCTTATCCACCGGAATTTTCTGGTGGGAATTAGCTATTCGGACGCCACGCCCGGCCAGAGCTTCGCCTACAATCCCTACGGAGAACTGGAAACCGACAACCTGCGAGTGGGCAACCACACCCACCTCATCACCGAGAAAAAAGACGCCTTCGGGCGCAGCACAGGCTACATCTACGCGCGGAGCGGCGCGGCGCAGCACACCGTAAGCATCGGCTACGGGGAAGACGGCCGCATCGCCACGGCCGGGTTCCTGCAGGGCAGCGCGCCCCAGACCTTCACCTGGCAATACATGGAAGGAAGCGGCCTGCCCTCCGTGATGGCCATGCCCAACGGCATGACGCTGGAATGGGGCTATGAGGAAAAGCGGAATCTGGTCTCTACCATGGTCTACAAACGCGGCGCCACAAGAGTTGTGGAAAGGGAATACGTTTACGACAGCCTGGCAAGGCCCGTTACGCGGCGCACGGCCCGCCAGGGGAATACCGTCAACGACAGCTTTGCCTGCAACAGCCGGAGCGAACTGACCGCCGCCACCGTCAGCGGCAAGACATACGGCTACAGTTACGACAACATAGGCAACCGGAAAACCGCGCGGGAAGACGCGGAAGAAGCGACCGCCTACACAACCGGCCCGCTCAACCAATACACCGCCATCGAGCGCGGAGAAGAAGCCGCCTTTGAGCCGGTTCACGACGCGGACGGCAATCAGACATTGATCAGGACATCCACCGGCATCTGGCAAGTCGCCTACAACGCGGAAAACCGCCCGGTGCGCTTCGTCAATGAAAGCGCCAAAACCGTGGTGGAATGCACCTACGACTACATGGGCAGGCGGCACACCCGCAAAGTGAGCGTCAACGGGACGGTGAGCAGCTACCTGCGCTACATGTACCGTGGCTACCTGCAAATAGCCGCCATAGATGCCGTCAGCGGAGTCTTTCGATGGTTCCTGTTCTGGGACCCGACGCAGCCTGAGGCTGCGCGTCCGCTGGCCATCCGCAAAGACGGCGCCTGGTACGCCTACGGGTGGGATCTGACCGGGAACGTCACGGGAATCTTCGGGAAAGCCGGTTACCTGCGGACGGTCTACACCTACACGCCTTACGGAGAAGTCACCGCCGAAGGGGATGTCACCCAGCCCATCCAGTGGAGCAGCGAATACAGTGACGAAGAACTGGGGTTGGTCTACTACAACTACCGGCATCTCAATCCGCACGACGGAAGGTGGATCAGCCGCGATCCCATCGAGGAAGAAGGTGGTTGGAATTTGTTCGCGTTTGTAGGAAATAAAATTTTTAATCAATCTGATATTTTAGGGTTGATATGTACAATAGAATATAGTATAAAATTACATACAATATTAATAAGGAAGGTAGATAAAGATAGTAATATACTTCGTTTAACGACGAGTAGAGTTTTTTCTGGAAATGGTGATGGGAAAAATAATCCGGACAATGTTGGAAATAAAGATAACGGTCCTATACCACCAGGGAAATACTATGTGATAAAAAGACAATCTGGAGGAATTCGGAGCCAAATTAAAGATTGGACCTACAAATTATGGAATGATAATGATAAGAATCAATAGCTCGCTTTCATTGCAATAGATGATGCATTAGACGATCAAAAAGAAATTAATGGAGTTTTTAGGTCTTCTTTTCGAATGCATTATGGAACAAGATCTTTGAGGTGTATTACTTTTTTAGATAAAGAAGTATTTGAAAAAGCGCGTGAATTTATCCTTGAAACTGAATCTAGAACAGTAAAAGGAGCAGATGGAACAGAATATATATATTATGGAATTTTGGAAGTTAAAAAAGAATAGAAAAAGAATTGTTTTTTGTATTATTTTTTGTAGTATAATAACATTTCTTATTTTTACATTAGCATGTAAAATTATAGGAGCAGATGTCATGGAGGCTTGTGTTCCTGTTCATATAATGAGGATGATTATGAACAATTTTTATCCAGAAATAATTATTGATGGAGAGATATCCTATAGTATCCTTATGTATGATAGTTTTATTTTTTATGGGACAATTATTTTTTTAATAACATTTTTATGCATTTATAAAAACAAGTCCGTGGGTTGCTGTGGGAATCGGCTATTCTGACGCCACGCCTGTCAGAGCTTTACATACAACCATCTCAGTCAATTGACACAGGTTGAGGATGCTAGAAGCGACCGTCTACACAACCGGCCCGCTCAACCAATACACCGCCATCGAGCGCGGAGAAGAAGCCGCCTTTGAACCGGTTTACGACGCGGACGGCAATCAGACATTGATCAGGACATCCACCGGCATCTGGCAAGTCGCCTACAACGCGGAAAACCGCCCGGTGCGCTTCGTCAATGAAAGCGCCAAAACCGTGGTGGAATGCACCTACGACTACATGGGCAGGCAGCACACCCGCAAAGTGAGCGTCCGATGGTTCCTGTTCTGGGACCCGACGCAGCCTGAGGCTACACGCCCGCTGGCCATCCGCAAAGACGGCACCTGAGTTGGAGCTATGACAAGTGGTGCAATTGGTAGTGCTGGTGCCGGTGTTGGTGCTGCTCTTGGATCTGTAGTTGGCGCAAGGATAGGTGCGTTAATAGGAGATGTCACTGGTTGGTGGTTTGGTACGTCAATTGCAGAACGTGTATATGATTGGATATTCACAGAATTAGAAAAAGAAGAGTATGAAGTTGTATGTGCAAAAAATTAGTTTTTATTATTTGTAGTGGTATATTAGTTATATTTATTTGTAAAATTTTATAAAAATGAATCGAAAAATAAATAAGTACTATTTTGATATTAATAGTGAAGCAAAGTATATTTTTTTGAATGCAAAAATGGTTTGCATTATATGCTGTCCAATTCAATATGTTCATATATTCCGGAGTTGCCACCGAATGCCCGTGAATATCCAAACAAGTGGAATTCGCAGAAATGGAATAAATGTGGTAAAAAATGGATTTCTTTTTTATGGCGTGTTTTTTTCTGTGAAGATAATAACTGCGTTCCTTCGTATGAGCACTATTCTCATTTATATATTGGTTTTCAGTCCAGTATGGATACCCTTTATTTCATGAATAATGGGGCGGTAATTCACTTTTTCTCAAAGAAAAAAGGGAAAAAAGAGATAGAGGAAATTCGTTTTTATACAAGTCAGCAGGCTGATAGAAATGGAATTCGCATTCAGAATTATCTACATAATTCCTCTTATCAAAATATTCCTATTTATTGGGAAGGGACAGGTGGTCTTTATCCTCTTGAAGGAGGATTTATTGTCACACCAAGTTTTTGTTCCAGCGGAAAGCTTTGCGATATGAAAGCTTATGAACTTAATCATATTGAAAATTCACGCAGTATCGATTTTGTGCAAGGAGCTTTTAGTCTGGCAAAATATCCGGAAGAAAGTCGTGCATTTAGAGAGCTTCCTTCGTATTTCTGTGAACTGGCAGATTCCTCATTTGACTATGAATCATGGGAGATGGCTATGACATCGGAATCCATTCCTCTGGAACACAACTGTGTTCATCCGTTTTATAAGAATGACATATGTATAGCTGAATTGGTAATTGTTAATTTAATATGGGGAACTTCTTATTATCCCTATCAAGATTCATATGTACTTTTGTTACGCTACTCTCCATCAGTAGAATCTTGTGTTATCCAACTTGTTGACCTTGTATTGGAAAAATTTCCCAGTATCAGATTAATAGAAAATAAAGAAATTATATGATGATTTTGTCTAATTTTGAAAACTATTTTTAATCATCAGAAGATGATGCGAAATACTGAAAGCTGTCCTGATGCCAAAAAGAGATAGAAATCTTATGCAGCGGAGGAAAGCAGCTATTTCAGGGTACTCTAAAAGTGAAATGTCTTATAAAAATTTAGAATGACAATTTGAATTTTTATGATATTATCATAATTGAGACTAATCTCAGAAGAGCAGAAGTTTTGTTTTTTAATAATTATCGATTTTATTAAAATGACATGATGAAAAAATATATTATATACTGTATTATTGTTGTTGTTTCAGTATTTGCTTCTTTTCTGTTTTTTGATAAATATTATAAGAAATCTACTCTTCTGGGAGAGATCGGCAATACATATGTCTTTAGCTATGATCCTCCTTTAATAATAGAAAATGTAAAGATTCAGGAATTATCTAAATTTAATCAAACACTTGCTGATTAGTTTCCCGATCATCATGTCTATGCCTCATACTGTGGAAAAGAATGTACCCTGACCGTAATAATCCTTTATGATTATGATGCTGATTTTTCTTGTGCAGATAGAGAAAAACTGTGGAAACTAATTTGTGAATGGCAAGACAGCTTGTGGTATAAACAGGATATGGAATAAATTAAATAAAACTTAATATTTTTGATTTTATATAATTAATACATGAAAACTGTTTAATTTTATAAAAGCTCTTTCTGTTTATCGGAAGGAGCTTTTTTTACAGAAATGATAATTACTTTGTTTTGATAGTGATTTTTTTGTTGATTTTTATAAAATTATGTTTCCTGTCAAAGATATTGACCATTGTAAAAATGCTATGAATCTGCTAATAGTTTTGAGAAAATCCTTGACGAAGTAGCAGCAATATTGAAATGCTCAAGCAGGAACTGGATGTTCATGTTTCCAGATATAAAGAATATGGTTTTTAGTAAAATATTATACTTTTTCTTGTTTCCGGCTGTATTGTTTCCATCCTGTCGCCAGGGGATGACTACGGTGGCGCAGCCTCTGAAACCGGTATTTGTACGCGTAGCAGATCCTCTCAATCCGGAATCTCCCCAGTCAAGAGAAAAGATAAGGGACTTGTCACAACAGCAGAGGCAGCAGTTGGCGGGCTATATCGTTCATTCTGCAAATTGGGAACAAATGACCAGGAAAGAATTTGAACTGATCCGCAGCGGACGGGGCCAGGAAGGTTTGTCTATGGATCACTGGAGTTCCGATAGTTATTTTAACAGGATGACTGTTCCCTATATCCGTTCGTCGAGTAAGGATGAAGATATTTTATCCCTTCTTCAAAACAATGAAGACGGAGAAGTTATTTTGAGCAGAGCGAATCTTTTTGAATTGGTAGCGGAAAATTATATAGAACATTATCCTGATGATAAGAAAGGATGGGATTTTTTATGGTTTTTTATGGGTGAGGACGTAGACGAAATACCTTTTTGCAGTATAATTAAAGAAATGATTATAAAGAGGAATCTCGATCGATTCTCCTATGGGAAGAAAATATTGGATATGATAGGCGATTCCTCTATCAGAAAGAATGATGGACGTTGCCTTTAGTTCTATAGAGGGGCTGACAGACAACAAACTTTGGTCTGAAGCAGGGAAGAATAGTTCAGGATATGGGCTGAGTTTGCAAATTTTCTCAACTGAACCGCAAATTTATTGATAAATCAGGAGTTGATGAAGAAAATTTATTCTGAATAATGAATGAAATTTATTATAAAATACTTTGATAGCAAAAAGAAATTTCATTTCAACGAAATATACAAGACAGCTAAATATATTAAATCATTAATTGTTATTTCTCCGCAGGTTCTCCAGATAGTTTAAATTTTCAATAACAGAAATAATTATGGACAATGAGAATACTAAAATAAAAGATACAGGATCTTGGTCCCCATTCTACTATTGGATAGTAGGAGTAGTGACTATGTGTGCCTTGATGTGGATGCTTCCTAACAATTATCCTAGAGAACCTTGGGAAAATATCATTAGAGTTTTACTTGGAGCATTGTTCATATTTCTCTTTTTTGTATGTCCAGTGTGGATGATTATTTCAGCAATACGCTATTGGAAGACAAAAGATTATATTCGTGCTACCGTGGCGGTATTAATTGCTTTGGCAATTTTAGAGAGTGTTTTATTTGGTCCTCTGTTAAGCATTGATTTTTGATTTCACTATTTGTTTTCTAAAAATTCTGACGAGTGACTGGAAAGAAAAAAGGAGCTGCTGAACAATAAAATTGATCATTCCCGGCAAGCAAAAAAGTTATAAATCTCAGTTGAAACGGATAAAAGATGGTGATTAATATAATTTTTTTCTGGATATTAGTTGTTTTTGGAGTTATTATCAGCTTATATAATTGGATAATAGTTTTTAACTGTGTAATAAAATCCAAAAATTCATCTTGTATTCCTCTATTGGGCGGTGGAGCAATTGTTTTAGCTATGAATCTTCCTGGAATAGATATGGAAGAATACGAATCTATTCCCTTATTATTGGATTATGGATGCATTCCTCTTTTTGTCCACACGTTTTTTTCATTTATATATAAAATGTTGAAGGGATTATTTAAATAGAGTAAAAAACAATTAGCCAAAAGGATCGTTTTTAACAGTTTTTCATCAAGGGTATTTGCATATAGCAGAGTGCGGATTGACCGAGGAAATGCCGGATTCGTGCGCAGTTACATCTGGGACCCCTCGAAACCGGCGGCTGTGCGCATCCTGACAGTGACGGGCCGGGAAGCGAACGGGATGCTAAGTGAAGGAGCGTTTCTACTGCGTGCACGAGACGATGAAAAACGTTACCTCCCTCTTCGGGGAAGAGTATATGG
The DNA here is from genome assembly GCF_000020225.1 of Akkermansia muciniphila ATCC BAA-835. NCBI lineage: Bacteria > Pseudomonadati > Verrucomicrobiota > Verrucomicrobiia > Verrucomicrobiales > Akkermansiaceae > Akkermansia > Akkermansia muciniphila. The sequence goes on from NC_010655.1 coordinate 1,379,112, forward strand.
TCGCCGTGCCCTGTACGAATACCAGCCGTATGGAGGTCTGACACGTCGGAAGGCAATATGGGGGAAGAAAACGGGTTCCACTTCTCGAGCGAATACATGGATGGCGAACTGGGGCTGGTCTATCACAGTGTTCATCGGTATCAATTCGTTTGATATCTTTGGAGCGGCCTCATTCCTGTTGGAAATCTGTCAACGGGGATTGGAAAGAGATAGGTATTCATGCAGAGTTAGTTCTGTAAATTTTGTTGAGGAAGTCTTTTGGAATTCTGTATGGGATTCAAGCTGCATCCGGTATGTTCCGGGTGCAGTTTTTGTGTAAACGGGTTGAGAAAGACTTGCCGTTATCCGCCTTCCGGGAAGAACGGAAAGCGGGAGCGCAGCCGGAAGAATTAATTTTTTCTTAACAAGAAGAAGAAGGAAGTTAACTACCCAGAATGGAATTTCCGGATATATTGAGGCAATGTTTTTACATTATATTAAACATCGCCGGTCCGTTCCGGGACTCCGTATCTGCCATAGCGGTTTTTCCGTGAAATTTTTTCAGATAAAAAAGAAAAACGGCATAGAATAATATTTTTGTTTCCATATATGTTGGAATGGTTTGAATTTAAATTTCATAAAATATCATGATGGAATCATTGTTGGGTTTTATCTTTTGTCTATTGAGCGGAATATTCTGTTTTTGGCTCTTTTTCAAATGCGTCGACTGGTTTGAAAAAATCTAAAACTGTGCCTGTCTATGTATACATTATTATTTGTGATTAGCTTAATTGTGTTCGGTTATTTGATGTATGTCTTGATCAAACCGGAAAAATTTTAACCAGCAAGATGATGAAAACAGAAATTCTAGGTGTTATTGCGCAAATCGTTCTTATGGTGGCTTTGAGCTATCCTCTGGGGAAATATATTGCCAAGGTTTACAAGAAGGAGAAAACATGGCTTGATTTCATGAAGCCTGTTGAAAGGCTGATGTTCCGCCTGTCCGGGATTAATCCGGAGGAAGAAATGAACTGGAAGCAGTTCCTGCGGGCTTTATTGACCGTAAATCTGTTCTGGTTCGTATGGGGGATGGTTCTTCTGGTCAGCCAGGGGTACCTGCCCCTCAATCCGGACGGCAACGTCGGACAGACGTGCCACCAGGCGTTCAATACATGCATTTCATTCATGGTGAATTGCAACCTCCAGCATTACAGCGGAGAGAGCGGTTTGACCTATTTTACGCAGTTGTTCGTGATTATGCTGTTCCAATTTATTACGGCAGCTACCGGCATGGCCGCAATGGCAGGGATCATGAACGCTCTCAGTAAGAAGACAACTAAAACGATTGGAAACTTCTGGGATTACCTCGTGTTGAGTTCTACCCGCATTTTGCTGCCTCTTTCTCTGGTGGTCGGATTCATCCTGATTACTCAGGGTACGCCGATGGGGTTTGACGGTAAGATGGAAGTGACAACCCTTGAGGGAGTGGAACAAACCATTTCCCAAGGGCCTGCCGCGGCTGTTGTGCCCATTAAACAGCTGGGAACGAATGGCGGCGGTTATTTCGGCGTTAATTCATCCCATCCGCTGGAAAATCCGACTTACCTTTCCAACATGGTCGAATGCTGGTCCATCCTGATTATTCCGATGGCGATGGTTTTGGCCTTTGGTTTTTATCTCAAGCGCAAGAAACTGGGATACAGTATTTACGGCGTGATGTTGCTTGCCTTTTTAATTGGCGTTTGCATTAACGTGTATCAGGAGATGAACGGCAATCCCCGCATAGAAGAGATGGGCATCGTCCAGGAAAGCGGGGCTATGGAAGGTAAGGAAATCCGGCTCGGATCCGCGGCTACAGCTTTGTGGAGCGTCGTTACGACAGTTACGTCAAATGGGTCCGTCAACGGGATGCATGATTCCACCATGCCTCTTTCAGGCATGATTCAGATGTTGAACATGCAGATTAATACGTGGTTTGGCGGCGTCGGGGTAGGGTGGATGAATTATTTCGCCTTCATGATTATAGCCGTGTTCATCAGCGGTCTGATGGTGGGAAGAACCCCCGAATTCCTGTGCAAGAAAGTAGAAGCCCGTGAAATGAAAATCGCTTCCATTGTGGCGTTGCTCCACCCGTTTGTGATTCTCGTCGGAACGGCTCTGGCTTGTTATCTGTTTGTTTACGCGCCGTCGTTTGTGGAAGGCGAAGGAGGGTGGGTCAATAATCCCGGCTTTCATGGATTGAGTGAATTCCTTTACGAGTATACTTCAAGCGCTGCCAATAACGGTTCCGGGTTTGAAGGGCTGGCCGATAATACCTGGTTCTGGAATTACTCATGCGGCATTGTCCTCATTCTGAGCCGTTTCATCCCGATCATCGGCCAGGTTGCCATCGCCGGGCTTCTGGCGGGCAAGAAGTATATTCCCGAGACGTCCGGAACGTTGAAGACGGATTCCGTAACGTTCAGCGCCATGACTTTTGCCGTGATTTTCATTGTTGCGGCTTTGTCCTTCTTCCCTGTCCATGCCTTAAGCACCATTGCCGAACATCTGAGTTTGTAAATTTAGGGTAGAATACGTTTACCACCAATAACATATTTACATATTTCCGTTCCAGTTTCTGGAATTGAAAAAGAAATCTACGATATGAAAAATTCCAATAATACTTCCCTGTTCCAAAGGGAACAGGTACGGGAAAGCTTGAAGCAGTCATTGATCAAGCTTCATCCGGGAATGATGATGAGGAACCCGATCATGTTTACCGTGGAAATCGCCACGATGATCATGCTTCTGGTAACCGTTTATTCCCTCTTCAGCGACGGACAAGGGGATTTCCTTTATAATTTCCTCGTTTTCGTCATTTTGTTCCTCACCCTTCTGTTCGCCAATTTTGCCGAAGCGATTGCGGAGGCCCGGGGAAAGGCGCAGGCCGACAGCCTGCGCAGGACGCGTGAGGAAACGCCGGCCAAGTTGATTGTCGATGGCACGGTTACCGTCATCAATAGTTCCCAGTTGAAAAAAGGGGATTATTTCGAATGTGTCGCGGGAGATATCATTCCCGCCGACGGGGAGGTTGTCGAAGGGCTGGCTTCCATTGACGAAAGCGCTATTACGGGGGAATCCGCTCCGGTTATCCGTGAGTCCGGCGGGGATAAGAGTTCCGTGACGGGCGGCACCAAAGTTCTGTCAGACCGTATCAAGGTGCTTGTCACCGCGCGTCCCGGAGAGAGTTTCCTTGATAAGATGATTGCTCTGGTTGAAGGCGCTTCCCGGCAGAAAACCCCTAACGAGATAGCGTTAACCATTTTGTTGGCTGTCTTTACCCTGGTTTTCCTTGTCGTCTGCATTACCTTGAAGCCGGCAGCCGATTATTCCGGAACGGAAATCAGCATTGCCGCCCTGATTTCCCTGTTCGTATGTCTCATTCCTACGACTATCGGCGGATTGCTTTCTGCGATCGGCATTGCCGGAATGAATCGTGCCTTGAGGGCCAATGTTATTACGAAGTCAGGGAAGGCTGTGGAGACGGCCGGGGACATCAGCACCCTCCTGCTTGATAAAACGGGTACGATTACGATTGGCAATCGGAAAGCGACGGGATTTTTCCCTGTCCAGGGTTTTGACAAGCAGGCTTTTGTTGAAGCCTGTCTGATGTCTTCCGTTTCAGACGATACTCCGGAAGGGAAATCGATTATCGAGCTTGGACATGAATACGGCGTCCATATGCGCAACCTTCATACGGAGGGGGCCCGCATGATTCAGTTCACGGCGGAGACGAAGTGTTCGGGCATTAATCTGAGCGATGGAACCGAAATCCGGAAAGGGGCTTTTGACACCATCCGCAAGATTGCCGAGGAAGCGGGAAATCCATTCCCCAAAGAAGCCGAGGAAATCATTGAAAGAGTGGCGGGCAATGGCGGCACTCCTCTTGTCGTCTGCATCAACAGGAAGGTTGTCGGCGTTATTGAATTGCAGGATATCATCAAGCCGGGCATAGAAGAGCGCTTCGAACGCCTGCGCAAGATGGGAGTAAAGACGGTAATGGTGACGGGGGATAATCCGAGTACGGCCAGGTATATCGCTGAAAAAGCAGGCGTTGATGATTTCATCGCGGAAGCCAAGCCCGAAGATAAGTTGAGTTATATCAGGAAGGAGCAGGCTTCCGGCAAACTGGTTGCCATGATGGGGGACGGGACGAATGACGCTCCGGCTCTGGCGCAGGCCGATGTCGGCGTAGCCATGAACAGCGGAACCCAGGCCGCCAAGGAGGCCGGCAATATGGTTGACCTTGATAATGACCCCACCAAATTGATTGAGGTTGTAGAAATAGGCAAGCAGCTGCTGATGACGCGCGGCACGTTGACGACGTTTTCCATTGCCAATGACGTCGCCAAGTACTTCGCGATTGTGCCTGCGCTGTTCATGATTGCGATTCCAGAACTTGCTGCGCTGAATATCATGCATCTGCATAGTCCGGAAAGTGCCATCCTGTCTGCGATTATTTTCAATGCAATCATTATCCCCATCCTGATTCCTCTGGCCTTGAGGGGCGTGGCGTACAAGCCCATTGGAGCCAGCGCTCTGCTGCTTCGCAACATCCTGATTTACGGAGTGGGCGGTCTGATTGCTCCCTTCATCGGAATCAAACTGATTGATATGGCTGTCGGCCTGTTTTTTTAACTGAAATAAATATATTGTTATGAGAAATTTAGTGAAATCATTGCGTCTTACACTTGTCTTTTGCGTCTTTTTCTCCATATGCTACATCCTGGTGCTGTGGATATTCGGATTGATTGTCGGCCCTGGCGGAGGAAATGCGGAAACCCTGGTTTTGAACGGGCGCGTGGTAGGCGCCGCCAATGTCGGGCAGCAATTCACGAAGGATATTTATTTCTGGGGCCGTCCGTCCCATGCGGGCGACGGTTATGACGCGTCCAGTTCATCCGGCAGCAATAAGGGGCCGACCAACGAAGAATACCTGGCCGACGTGAATATTCGGATAGATTCGTTCTTGAAGAAACATCCTTATTTGGAACGGAAGGATGTCCCTTCCGAAATGGTTACGGCCAGCGCTTCCGGCCTGGATCCGCATATCACTCCGGAGAGCGCCTATGTGCAGGTGAAGCGCGTTGCCAAGGCCCGCGGCATGGAGGAGGGGGCGGTGAGGTCTCTTGTCGATCAGGTCGTGGAAAAACCGCTGCTGGGCATGTTTGGCACGGAGAAGGTCAATGTGCTTAAGTTGAATATTGCTCTTGAGAAGGCTGATCCTTCAGGGAAGCATTAATTTCCTGATTGTTTAGGGCGGCAATGGCGATTCCGGATTTGGTGATAAATTGCCGCCTTGAAAAAATGAAATCAATTGCGGGCTTCATGTCATGGTAACGCCCGCAATTGATTTTCATTTTCAAAAGATTCTGTAAAATCAACAAGATGTTTTTAACCGCAGGAGCCGGGTGAATTTAATATGATTGACGGAAGTAACGGAGCAGAGCACTTTCTTGACCTGATACGGCGTTCTCGAAGGGGAAAGTTCAAGATTTACATTGGTATGATGGCCGGAGTAGGCAAGACGTACCGCATGCTGCAGGAAGCCCATGAATTGCTGAATAACGGCATTGATGTCAGAATCGGTTACGTTGAAACCCACGGGCGGCCCGGGACTGAAGCCATGCTCCGGGGGGTGCCCGTCATCCCGCGTAAAGTGGTTTTTTACAAAGGCAGGGAGATTGAAGAAATGGACCTGGACGCGATTCTTCAAGCCCGGCCCGAGTTGGTTATTGTTGACGAACTGGCTCATACCAATGTGGAAGGGAGCCGCCATCGCAAGAGATGGGAAGACGTGATGGAGCTGCTTGACGCCAATATTAATGTGATTTCCGCGATTAATATCCAGCATATCGAAAGCCTGAGCGGCGAAGTGAAGGAGATTACGGGGATTGAGATGAAGGAACGGGTTCCCGACAGGATTTTGCAGGAGGCGGACGAAGTGGTGAATATCGACCTGACGTCCGAGGAATTGATCGGCCGCCTCAAGGCCGGCAAGATTTACCGGCCTGAAAAAATCCAGATTGCCCTGGATAATTTTTTCAGAACGGAAAATATTCTTCAGCTGCGTGAACTGGCATTGAAGGAAGTTGCTTTCCGAGTGGAGAAAAAAGTGGAAACGGAAGTATTCCCGGCAGTTTCTTCCGCCAGAAGGGAAAAGATTCTGGCCTGCATCAGCAGCAATGAACAGACGCCCCGGCACATCATCCGAAAAGCATACCGGATTTCCTCGCGTTACAGTACGTCGTTTATCGCCCTTTACGTCCAGACGCCAAGGGAGTCCCCCGACCGCATCAATCTGGCGTCCCAGCGCCATTTGCTTAATCATTTCAAGCTGGTGGCCGAACTGGGAGGGACGGTGAAGCAGGTGAGTGCGGAAGACATACCCCAGGCGATCATCGCAACGTGCAGGGAATATCATATTACGGCTATTTGCATGGGGCATCCCGCATTCAAAATGCCCGGAGCCATGTTCAAGATACTGGGATATAAACAATTTCTGCGTGTCTTGTCGGAGATGAAGATAGATTTAATCATCATTGCATAAAAAACAGAGGTAAATTTGAAAATAAGGCCGGAGCCGGTTCTTTTCACAGGAAGCAGGCGATGAGATTATCATGCTTGTCTTCCCTGAGCGGAACGGATTGTTGCCGGCAGTTTCCATTATAGCCTCCCCGGGGGCGTTTTCCGTTACCATTCCCGGGCGGGGCGGCCCCTTTTATTTTTTTCCGTCTGGTTGTCTGAAAAACAGTCCAATGTTCCGGTCCGCCGCATCTCCGGCAGCACCTTTGTTGAAAAAGAATGTAGAATTCCCGGAGGAGCAGCATTCTTAAAAGTGAAACGATAACGTTCCGTCTTCCATAGAGGAGCGGCGGTTATCATAAACAGAAGGAACAGTTATGAGCATCAATTTGCAAAAAGTCATTATAGCCGTATGTGCGGCCGCAACGGTCAGTGCGGGATTCGCAGCCCGCACCGAGGGGGCCAAACTGCACCGATTCAGCACTACTATCGAAAAAGAGAGGCCGCAGTTGAATGAAGAAACGAAACGGTTGATTGCTTCCTATCGCCGGGACCCGTCCGAGGCTAATCGGTCGGCTTTGAGGAAACAGGTCGGGATTAATTACGACAAGGTCCTTGACCGAAAAAAGGCGAAGCTTGAAGAATTGAAACGAACGGCCCGGCATGCGTCCAAGATACAGGAAATGCAGGAGATCGTGGATGAAATGGTTCAAAACAGGGAAGCGCGCATCGACCAAAGCATGCGGCGTTTCAGTGATCCGCGATTCAGACCAGGTGCCCGCTATGCAGATGGCGGGTATTTGCCGGTGCTCGGAGCTTCCTGGAATGTATCAATTGCATATACTCCGGTTACCAATGAGGATTATGCCCAATTCCTGAAGGCAACGGGAAGGAAGGCTCCTAAGGATTGGGATAATGGCGCCATGCCTGCCGGCAAAGGGAGGCATCCCGTGGTGAATGTTTCCTATGACGACGCTTCTGCCTATTGCCAATGGTTGTCGCTCCAGGATAGGAAAGCCGTTTATCGCCTGCCGACTGAAGAGGAGTGGGAGTTTGCCGCCGGGCATATGCCCAAGGATGCGGATTTTAATTGCGGCGAGAGAAACGGGACATCTCCCGTGGACGCCCATGCCGCGACATCCGGCGCCTGCGGAGCGATTGATATGTGGGGCAATTGCTGGGAATGGACTTCTTCTTCAGTTGAAGTTTCCAAGGCCGTGGCACACGGTAAAACGGTCATGGCGGTGAAGGGAGGTTCCTGGCGTTCGCCGCGGACGAGCTGCCGAACTGAGCGGAAAGGAGAAGGAAGGGAATCTTCTTTCGCTTTCAGTGATGTCGGTTTCCGGGTCGTCCGCGAAGGTTGAGGGGGGATTCCATGCGTTTCAGTTTCTTACAGGCAATAGAATCTGGCTGGCAGACCTGATGGAAATTCCGGCCGAATTGGTAGATTTCCCTAAGGAACTGCATTCTTGAAAAGTGAAACGATACCGTTTCAGAAAAAATATCAACCCTCATTGATTATCATGAACAAGCTCATTATTCCTGCAATTATTGGAATATTCGGTCTGGCTCCCGGTACGGTTACTGCCAACGCGGCGGAATCAACAACAGCCTCCTTTTCTGTTCAAATACTGAAAAAGAAACCGGAGGCGTTGAAGTACGGCCTGAAACACGGCCTCAAGAAAGGTTTGAAACACGGTCTGAAAAAAGGCAGGATAAACGGCGGTAAAAAATAGTCGCCGTCATCTTATCTGCTGCCGGGCCTGCAGCCCGGCAGCGTTTTCCCATCAATAAGGACGTTTTATCACCTGTAGTGCGGAAACATATCTGACTTCCGTACAGCTTTGATACATTGCCCATCATGTCTTAAAAAGTCAACATATTGAGAAGAAAGGCGTTTTATGGTAAAATGGTTGTTGTGCGGAGCCGCCATGATTTCCGGCATCGTGATCGCGGCTGAGTCGGAAAATCGTTCATTCCAATTTGGAAATTTTGAGGTGATTGCTGTTCAGGATGCTCTTTCAGCGATGTGGGTCGAATTATTCCCGGGTATGTCGGAAGAGGAGTTCCTCCGCTTAACCGGAGGCGGGAGGGTTCCTTCTTCCGTGAATGTTTTCCTGTTGAAACGCGGCGACGGAAAAATCATTCTGGTGGACGCAGGGAACGGAGGAAAACGGGGCGGGATGCTTCGTAAACTTGAACAGAGCGGCGTTTTTCCGGAGAGCGTCGATTTCATTTTACTCACCCATATGCACGGCGACCACATCGGAGGATTGCTTGGGAAACATGGCGAAGCCGTTTTTTCCAGAGCCCTCGTCTATGTTTCCATGCCGGAATGGGAATTTTGGCAAAATGGTACGGTCGGACTACAGGGAAAACAGGTTCGGAAGGTGTTGCATGCTTACGGCAGCCGGGTGAGAACATTCCGGTTTGGAGAAGAAGTTCTGCCCGGCATCAAGGCTCTTGACGCTTCCGGGCATACACCCGGGCATACCGTTTTTGAGACTGATTCCCTGCTGATTGTCGGAGATTTGCTTCATGCTGCCGCGCTCCAGATTCCGCGTCCGGAGGTTTGCACGATTTACGATATGAATCCGTTCGGAGCGGTTCAGGCCCGGCGGCGCTTTTATGAGTTTGCGGCTTCTTCCTCGAAGCCGGTCGCCGGAATGCACCTGCCGTATCCCGGAATCGGCCGGATAGGAAGGAGTGCGGCGGGATATGTCTATCTGCCCGGAAAATGAGAAAGGATAAAAAAGACACGGTACAATGACGCAAGCAGAAACAGCATGCCCGGATGCCTGGGGAAGCCATTTCCTTGAATACCGGGGAAGGCTTCTTGCCCTGGCCCGGAGGAATTTGAATCCGGTTCTTGCCCGGCGCGTTTCGGCGGAAGATGTGGTTCAGGAGGCTCTGCTGGCAGCCTGCGGGAAAATGGCTTTTTTTGAAAACAATCCGGAGATTCCTGTCTATTTCAAACTGCGGACGATTCTGTTCCAGACCCTTACGGCTATGGAAAGGAAGCATCTGCAATGCCTCAAGAGAGACGCCTGCAGGGAAGTGAATGTGACGGATGACGGCGTGGGGCCCGCTGCCCGGTTGGATTGGAACCGGTTTGCAGATACCGTGACCGGGCCTCTTACCCGTGCCGTCAGGGCGGATCGTTATACATTGCTCCGGAAAGCGGTCGAGGCGCTGCCCGAAAACGATCGGCAGATTCTTGAACTCCGCCATTTTGACGACATGTCCAATGCGGATTGTGCCGAAGTCCTGCATATTGGGCCGAAAGCCGCAAGCATCCGCTATGTGCGGGCGCTGCAGCGGCTTCGGAAGCAGCTGATGGAGTTAACCGAGTTTCAGCCATGAAGGGGAAGATTTCTCTGGAAGATCTGGTTGAACAATTCCTGGATCAGTGCCGTTCCGGCAATGTTCCCGATATTCAGGATTTTGCCGGGGCGCATCCGGAGTTTGCTGCCGAGTTGCTGGCTCTTCTTCCGCTTGTGATGGAGATGGAAGATTGGAGCGTTGAAAAAAAACAGGGAATTATGCCTCCGGTTCACGATTTTCCCGATTTGGAGGGGGACGATTACCGGCTGATTCGGAGACTAGGCAGCGGCGGTATGGGGGTGGTATTTGAAGCGCTGCAATTGTCCCTCAACCGGAAAGTGGCCCTCAAGCTGTTGTCTCCGTTGCTGCTGCAGGATGCCGCCCAACGCAGCCTGTTTGAGCATGAGGCGCATGTGATTGCCAGGCTTCATCATCCCAATATTGTCAGAATTTTCAGTGCCGCGTGCCGTCCGGGATGTTGTTATTATGCGATGGAGTTGATAGAAGGCAAGAGTCTGGACGGATGTGAATTCAGTAATCCGTATGAGATAGCCCGCATTGGCCTCCAGGCCGCCAGGGCGATTGCGTACGCCCACCGCTGCGGCATTCTGCACCGCGATATCAAACCGGCGAACCTGTTGCTGGATGAAGCGGGGGAAGTACACGTCAGCGATTTTGGACTTGCTTTTCTGCTTCAGGGGAGAAATGAAGTTATTGAGAAGGAAGGAGCTCAGAGCGGAACACTGCGGTATATGTCCCCGGAGCGGCTGGTGCATGGAGTCAATACCTTTTCCAGCGATCAGTATGCGTTTGGGGTGACGCTTTATGAGCTTGTTGCAAAATCCCCGCCGTTTCCGGGGCTAGCTCCTGAAGAATTGATGGAACGGATTTGCAGGGAACCGGTTCCGCCGTTGAAGTGCAGCGAACCCGACTTGGCCGCGATTATTAACAAGTGCGTCAGTTTCCGTCCGGAGTCGCGCTATCGAAGCATGGACGAACTTTCTGAAGATTTGCTGCATTTTTTGAATCATGAACCGGTCGGGGCCTCCTCCCCGTCTCCGGCCAGGCGGTTGCAGCTGTGGATGAAACGTAAACCGGCTGTTGCCGTATTGTCTTTGGCTGCGGCCCTGTGTGCGGCCGCTTTCGTTGTCGCGTTGGGCGCCGGTTATCTGCAGACGGCGTCTGCGCTGAAACTGGCGGAAAACAATGCCGCAGTTGCCGATGCGGCTTTGTCACAAGTGTTCACCCGTATTGCGGAGCAGCCCCCTTCACAGAAAAATACGCAGCTGCTTTCAGCTTTGCTGCCCTATTACAGGATGATCGCCAGAGGAAAAAATCTGCCGGAGTCAAAGGTTTGCGAGGCCAATGCCGTCATCGGGGAATGCGCACTGCGCACCGGGAGTTATGCTCTTGCGGAAGAAGCGTTCCGCAACATGATGAAATTCAGGAAAGACGCTTTTCCCGTCAACCAGTTGGCGACGGCTTTGAAAAAACAGGGTAAAGATAAAGAGGCAACGGAACTTTTCCGGCAGGTGGCCGACCGCTTTGCGATGTCGGAGCGGGCGGAGGATCGGTTTGAAACGGTCCGCGCGTTGCTGGCTTTGTCCGGTTCTCCGGAGAGTGTTGAGCGTTCCCGGGCGTTCGGAATGTTGGAAACATTGTTGGAGGATGATCCTGACCATCCTGAATACCGTTTTCAATACGCACAGCTTTTGGCCGGAAATCCCCGCCTTTTCCGGGAGAGGCGCATTCCCGGCATTGAACCGAATGCAGCCGTGCTGCTCCTCCAGCTTGCCGGCGCCTATCCGGAACGGCCGGAATACGGCCTGGCGCTGGTAGAGCTGATGCTGAAGAAACTCCGGTATGCCAGGAATTTCCGGGAACATAACCAGAGGGAACTTGCCGATACGGTGAATCTTTCCGAAAGGCTTCTCGGGCGTTGGCCGAATGATCCGCAGATTATTTCCGGCATGGTCCGGCTGCATGCACGGTATATTGGGGCCCTGCGACGCGAAGGAAAAGATGCCTGGGCCCGAAGGGAAAGCGACCGCCTGCAGGGCATCCTGGAAGTTCTTTTTTACAATCCCGAGATTTCCGATGCCGTGAAAGAAAGCCTGATCCGCCTCCAGCTTCAACGTTTGAAACTGTTACGGCATGACGGCCGGAGTTATGAAGGAGAGGATCTGCGGAAAAAAATCAGCCGGGAGCTGGGCTTTTACCACGGACCGATGCTCCGGGTGTTCCGGGAGGAGTTGGATAAAGCCGGGCCGGATGATGAATCCTCCGTCGGGAAGAGTGAAGATTCCATTATTTTTGAACGCACCAAGCAAGGTTTGTAAATTGTCCGCTTACCGGCACTCAGCAATTTGTTGTGTGAGGGGAAAAGGAAAGCGTCCCGTTCCGAGCGGCGCTGGTGCAGAAGAAGGCGGGTATTTGCCTCCGTTGCAGGCGGAGTGTCAGATGCGTTCCTGATGCATTTTTGTTTTCCGAGCCAGCTTTTTGTTCCAAGGCGCTTCCTGAGATAAATTGTTGTATTCCCTTGTTGACTTCCAGTTGGTGGAACCCATATGCTCGGATGATATATCAAAATTTCAACCATCAACGTTTAATGAGCATGTATAAACACTATTCTGACGGCCGCCGCCGCTTTCTCAAAATGTCCGCCTTGTTCGGTACGTCTGCGCTGATTTCTCCGGCCATTGCCCGGGCAGAGGGCGGGGGTGCCGATTCTCCGGAAAACGGCGGCTTTGCCGCCTCCCGGAGCCGGACGCTTGGCAAGGGCTCCTGTGCCTTGGAAGCTTCTCCCCTTGGCTTCGGAGTCATGGGAATGACCTACAACCGCAGCCAGTCTCCCTCGCGTGAGCAGTGCATCCGGCTTCTTCATGAGGCCGTGGAGCGCGGAGTGACTCTTTTTGATACGGCCATCATCTACGGCCCCCTGAGCAATGAACTTCTGGCCGGGGAAGCTCTTTCCCCCTTCAGGGGGAAGATCAGCGTCACTACCAAGTTCGGGCACGAAGTTATTAACGGAAAGGGGACGGGCCGCCAGGACAGCCGCCCGGAAACCATCCGGCGCTACTGCGACGAGTCGCTGCGCCGTTTGAAGGTGGACGCTATTGAATTATTCTACCAGCACCGCTTTGATCCCAGGATTCCCGTTGAAGATGTAGCGGGAACCATCTCCGAACTGGTCAAGGAAGGCAAGGTGCGGCGCTGGGGCATGTGCGAAGTCACTCCCGGTACAATTCGCAGGGCCCACGCCGTCCATCCCCTGACAGCCATTCAGAGTGAGTACCATCTCATGCACCGGGATGTTGAAAACAATGGCGTTCTGGATGTCTGCCGTGAACTGGGTATAGGCTTTGTCCCCTACAGCCCGCTCAACAGGGGATTCCTGGGGGGCTGCATCAATGAATACACGCAATTTGACCCGAACAACGACAACCGCCAGACCCTGCCGCGTTTCACGCCGGAGGCCATGAGAGCCAATATGCGTATTGTCAATATTCTGCAACAGTTTGGGAGGACGCGCGGCATGACTTCCTCCCAGGTTGCCCTGGGATGGCTGCTGCAAAAGGCTCCTTATATCGTACCCATTCCCGGCACCACTAAACTGTCCCATCTGGAAGAAAACCTGCACACGCTTGATTTTACCTGCTCTCCGCAGGAGTGGGCGGAACTGGAGAACGCCGTAGCCGCCACACCCGTGACCGGAGCACGCTACAACGCGGAACAGCAAAGGCAAGTAGGGCATTGACCCGATTTGTTTGCCGGGATAAACGGCAATCGCAACGGCGGCCTCCGCAGAACGTTCGTCAGGCGTTCCATACTATCCGGAATTCCTTGTTGATTCCGTTTTTACGGATTGTCTGAAAAACATTTCCTTCTGAAAGCATTCTGCCGGAAGAAGGGGATGTGTTGTTGCGTGAAGCGAGTAGCCTCCATTTGCCCCTCCCGGCAGCAGGCCCAGGCGTCAGCACCTTCTTCAAATTTTTTGTTTCAGGAAGGAATCCATCCATTCCGGGTTCACCTGTGGCAGAGGTTCGCCTTTGTCATATGCCTCGCAGCACTGGCCGATATACTCCATTTTGATTTTGGAGTATTTCAGGCATTTTTTCAGTTCCCGAATGCGCGTTTTCATGGCCTGATGCCCTTCCTGCAACATGCGGTAACGTTCGCGCAATGTCGAATTACCTTGGCGAACCAGGTGAAAAAAGCGTTTGATCTCCTTGAGTTCCAATCCAGAATGCTTAAGGCAAACCAGCCCCAGAAGTTCTTCCATTTCCTTGCGGTGGAAGACACGGCATCCCGCCCCGTTTCTCGGGATGTCCAGGATTCCTTCTTCTTCAAAAAAACGCAGATTGGACGGCGTGATGCCTGTCAATTCCGAGACTTCCGAAATGGAAAGGCACATGTCTTTCTGTTCTCCAAGTTCTGATGCGTCTTGCATGAAGACACTATGGCTTTTTCTTAGGCTGCGGGAAACGACAATTTCCGTGTATGGGCGGGGAAGCCGGTTATTATTGCCTTTTTAAGGTACATGGCATTCATTTTCTCCAACTGCATGCGGCCTTCCGTTTTTTCTGGAGTTTCCAGCAGCGCTGTTCCGGTTCCGGTGTATTTTTCATATTCCTTTACATCAAAGGTTCCGGGGGATATGGTCCCCGCGTTTTTCAGCAAGGCAATGATTCTTTTCAACTGTGATTACAGTGAAGGCGCCCATGCGGATATTCTCCGCAGAATGGCGGAAACGAATATGGAGCAGACTGCCGGTTACGGGGAGGACCCCTATTGCGACCAGGCCCGGAAGCTGATTGCCGGCTTGTGCGGCAGAACGGATCTGGATATCCATTTCCTTATCGGCGGGACCCAGACCAATTTCACGGTAATTGCGGCGGCGCTGCGTCCCCATCAATGCGTGCTGTGCGCGGACACGGGCCATATCAATGTGCACGAGTCGGGAGCCGTTGAGGCTTGCGGACACAAGGTTTCCGCTATTCCTTCCCCGGATGGGAAGCTGACGGCCCGGCAAATTGAGGAGGCGTGGCACGCCCACTGGGATGACGAGACCCGTGAGCATATGCCTCAGCCCCGGATGGTTTATATTTCCCAGCCGACCGAATTGGGCACCATTTATTCCAGAAAGGAACTTCAGGAAATTTCCGGAGTCTGCCGCCGGCGGGGGCTGTATTTGTATATGGACGGAGCACGCCTCGGCTACGGCTTGTGCGATGAGGACAATGACCTGGATTTGCCGGCGATTGCCTCCCTTTGCGATGCTTTTTACATCGGCGGCACGAAGGTCGGCGCTCTGTTTGGTGAAGCCCTGGTTCTGCGGCATGAGGCCCTGAAGGAGGATTTCCGTTACATCGCCAAGCAGAAGGGCGGCCGTCTTGCGAAAGGGCGGCTTCTGGGCATTCAGTTCCTGGAGCTGTTCCGCGACGGCCTTTATTTCCGGCTGGGCGCCCATGCGGACCGCCTGGCTGTGATGCTGCGGGATTTTTGCCGTTCCAGAGGGCTGGCGCTTCCCTTTTCCAGCGGAACGAACCAACAGTTTGTCACGATGCCCGATTCCGTTCTGGAGGAGCTGGGGAGGAAATACGGTTTTGCCTATTTGCGCCGGGAGGATGAAACCCACAGCACGGTGCGCTTCTGCACGAGCTGGGCCACCCGAGAGGAAGACGTACGGGAATTGATGGCGGATATCGCCCGCCTGTGCTGAAATTTCCCTCCGTCCGGCAATGCCGGGAAACTGCGGAAAGGGACGTTCCCCCATTCGTTTGCGGAAAAGCATTTTTGTCTTTCCGGGAGGAACCTGTTGAGCCATGATATGGTTATGCCCTTAATCGTGGGACAGGAATGGCGGAGGAGAATTTCCCGCATGCAGTGGCTGCTGAATGCCGTGCTGGCGGTGGAGTGCCTTAGCATGCCTTTTTTTGCCGCCGGGGCGGTAGCTGGGATGGTCTGGTACGGAGGACGCAGGATGGGGGCTGACTGGGGCTGGCTGGCGGGAGGCGCCCTTGCCGCCGCAGGTTTATTTTTGGCGGTGTGGGGGTGGCTGCGGCTCCGGGGCCGTTTTTTCAGCAGGCGTGATACGGCGGCCTTTTTGGATGAACAGCTGGGGTTGCATGCGGCGTTGAGCGCCGGTGAGGAATGGGGCAATGCCGTGGAGGCAGGGGAAAGCTCGGTACGGGGGAATTCCGTGCTGCGGATACGTTCCGCCTGGTGCCTGGCCTGGCTGGCGGGAGGCGCGGTTCTTATGGCTTGCGGGGCTTTTTTGCCGTTGCCCGCGCCGCAAGCCGTAGGGCAGCTTCCGGATTTGCCGCCCGTTCTGGCCCGGGTGGGGGAAGTCCTGGACCGCCTGGCGGAGATGGAGAGCGTGGATAATAAGAGCCTGGAGCCTTTCCGGGAGCAGTTGGAGGATTTGAAAAGAATGCACCGGAATGAGATGTATTCCCATGCCGGACTGGAAGCGGCGGATGCCCTGAAGGGGAAAACGGCAGCGGCCGTTGCCGGATTATCCAATCAGATGTATCGGACGGATTCCGCCCTTTCCCTGCTGGACAGTCTGAATGGAGCGTCCAGCCCGGAGGCGATGCAGTCCCTTCAGGAGGCGTTGACGGGAATGGAGTCCCTCGCCCTGCAGCCGGGCGGCATCATGAGCCGCCAGCTCCAGGAGCTGGAGGCTTCCCTGCCTTCCCGGCAGATTGATCCGGAGACGGCCCTCCGTCTGCGGGAACAGCTGGAACGGGCCGCCCAGCAGCTGCGGAGCATGTGCGGGCAGTGCGGCATATCCCTGATGGCGTCTCCGGATGACCGTACCGTGATGGAAGCCGGGCAGGGAGAGGGAAGTGAACCCGGACGAGGAGGAACGGGGCGTGGACGCGGGGACGCTCCCCTTGCCTTTGAGATGGAAGAGCGCCCCCGGCTTGACACGGTTTCCAGACGGGCGGTTCATGAGGACTTGAGCCGCGCCGCTCTGGGGGAAGCTGCGGGGGTGGAGTCGGCGGCTCCCTCCCCGGAAGGGGCTGGAAATGGACTGGAACACGGCGGCCGGGGGGCTCGTCCGGCCCGCGGTGGAGATGCCGTGTGGTCTGATTGCCTTACTCCTCAGGAACAGTCAGCCCTGAAGGAAATTTTCAGATAGATTGATTGTTTTCTCCTGAAGGCCGGGAGCGCGTACCCCCCTGCCGCGGTTGTCCCCGGGGAAGCAGGCCGGTCCTGGTAAACAGAGCGTCCAGAACAAGGAGGACGCAGGTGCTCCACAGCAGGATGGGACGGAGTTGGAGGCTTGTTCCGGGCCTCGGTTCCCGGAAAATGGAGGGAAGGTCCATCCTTTCCCTGCCTCCGGTCCGGTTCACCAGGTCCAGGAAAGCGTTGCCGGATTCAGGCGGCATGGCCCATTCCGGGTCCACCTGCTGGCTGACAGGGCCGAAGGGGATAACGCTGCCGCCGATGCGGACCGCGCCCCGCGCCATGACTCCGTGCGGGAGGGGAAAGCTGCACTGGAATATTCCCGGCTGCAGGTGTTCCCAGATACCGTTTTGTGTACGGGAGCTTTCTTTTCCGGAGAGTTCCAGGGATATTTCCGGCATGCGTTCCGCCAGGCGCGGGATGTTTTCCTCACTGTAGTAAAGGCGAATCCGTAACCGGTCTCCTGCCGTGTCCGCCCGCACGGAGTATCCCTGTGGGGGATTTTTCCTGTTGAGCCACCGGGCCAGGGTTTGGATAAGGTCTCCGTAGCTATCCCATTGCTGGATGTTTTTTCCGAGTTCTCCTCCCATGGCGAACGTAACGGCGGCCGTCCGTCCCGTTCCCCTGTTCCAGAAGGAGACCAGGGGCGCCGCGTTTCCGTCTTCCGTTACGCAGGCTGCTGTTGCTCCATTCCTTAAATAACACAGGTTATAACCGTCTACGGCAGGGGGCCATTCCGGCTGGCCGGCTGCAATTTGAAGCCAGCCAGCCGTGCCGCGCAGGAGGGTACGTTCCCTGATGAAGGCGGCCCGGGCCACACTGACGGTTTCCTGTGCAAAGATGCTGGGGATATCCCCCGGACGGTCGCAGAAGAAGATGCGCCCCCGTCCCAATTCCGCTATTTCCCTGAGCAGTCCGGCATCGGCACTTTTTTCCGTTCCCAGTGCGATGACGCTTACGGTAACCCCTTCCTTAACCATTTCTTTCAGAGTTTCCCGGTAGTCGGCAGGTTCTTCGGAATCGTCAGCATCTGCAAAGAGGAGCAGATGCCGTGTTCCGGCCACGGAACGTTGCAGTTCCTGCCAGCCCGCTTTCAGCCCGGCGCCGATGAAGATTCCTCCGCCCATGGAGGCAATCCTGGAGACGCTGGATATCATTTTCTTCCGGTTAGGGCCCAGACTGCTTAGCGTGACAATAGGGTGCGGTTCGCTGTCCACGGCGTGGACGGAGATGAGATCCTGGTCGGACAACAGGGAAATGGTCTGGCAGGTTCCGGCATTGGCCAGATCCATTTTCGTCTTTCCTCCGGGAACGGAACAGGACATGGATCCGGAACGGTCCAGAACGATGCTCATGGCCGTCATGAGCTTCATCTTGTCCTTCTTCATTTCCATGGAAACGGGGAGCAGTTCGTCAATGGGGGAGGAGAAGTATCCGCCGGAGCCGAAACTATGCCTGCCCCCGCACATGAGCAGGCCGCCGCCCTGTTCCCTCACGTAATAGTCCAGGGCATGCAGAAAGTCCGGCGGGACGGAGGATGCGGAGAGGTTGTTGATGATGACCAGCCCCACGCCGGAGAGGTGGCGGGCATCAAGCTGGTTCAGGCCGGACGGTTGTTGGACGCGGAATCCCTGCGCTTCCAGGAAAGGCGCCAGGGGGTCGCGGTCGTAGCCGGAGAGCAGCAGGACGCCGTTTCCTCCCGTCACTTCAAGGAAGCTGACGGCACGGTTGTTTTCAGGGATTGGATCGTTTTGCGGCGTTATGGTCATTTCATAAGCGGAACAGCCGGGTGTGGAGAGCCTGTCCGCCAGCTGCACCGTGGCTTTGCCGTTGAGCAGGGTAGCCGTCCCCCGCAGCGGAGCCCCTCCGTTTTTGCTGATTTGCCACGGAACGGTGATGGCCGGGCCGGGAGGGCCTGCCAGGGTTGCTTCTAAAATAAAGGCTTCGCCGGGCCGGATACGCGCCGGGGTTCGGATTTGTTCTATGCGGATGTCCGCTTCCCGGAAGGTGACGGACAGGCGGTAGTCCACCGGAATCCGGGACTGGATGAGCTGTTCCGCCGCCTGGTCCAGCGGCGTGGTGGGCCAGCCGTCCGTCAACATCAGGATGCGGTTCGTCCGGTTCGGGGACATCAGGGCCATGGTATAGGCCAGGGCCTGTTCCATGTCCGTTCCGGCGGTTCCCCCGGCAAAGACGGGGTCTCCGCGTCCCCGGAGCACGGCGGATTGCGCGAAATCCACCAATCGGACGCGGTCCCCGGCATGTTTGTGCCGTTCCAGAATAGCCTGGATTTCCTCTGCCCCGGCTGCCGGAATTCCCGCCGTGGAATTTGATCGGTCCACCAGCACCCACAAGTCCATGCCTTTGCCGCCCCTGTCAAGGGCAGGCTGAGCCAGGGCCAGCAGCAGGCAGGCCTGCAGAAGGAGGCGCAGGGGGGAGGCCAGGCGCAGACGCCTGTATTTCCAGCCTGCCGCCAGAAGCAGGGGGATCAGGAAGAACCATTCCGGGGTGTTGAATTGAATCATGGGCGCAGGGAGATGTCTGGGACGGGAGGAAGCCAGGAAAGAATCAGGGCCAGGAACGCCAGCGCCAGCCAGAGGGGGGCCAGAGGGTCACGTTTCATGTGCCGGAGCGCCTCTTCATGGGGCTGGGGAAGTCCTGTGTCAAACGTGGAGCAGTGGGAAAAATCTCCCATCCGGGCGTCGGAGAACCAGACGGAGCCTTGGAACAGGGGTGTTTTCCCTTCTCCGGGGGGGAAGATTTCCACATATCCGGTTTCTTCCGGGAGCCTGCCGTTAAAGACAGTTTCACGGCGTTCTCCCCCGGGCATGGTTTGAATGAGTTTTCCGCCTGCGGGCATGGATAAGAGAGTTCCTCCGGGAAGGTTGCCGTAATGTGTTCCGGGCAGATTCTCCTGTACGGATTGCATGAATCTGCGGGTCATGAGCAAGGGCGCCGGAACGCGGTCCGCATTGGATTTTTCCCAGGGCCAGTTGAGGAAAAGGCGTTTCCCGTCCACCCAGGCCAGGGGGGATTCCCCCTGCCAGAGCAGGACTCCGGCTTTTTCCCCCGGCTTCATGGAACCGATGGAGGGGATGAGCAGGCCGCTCCAGTTCAGCCCGTCAGTCAGCGGATGCCGTTCCGCCGTGACAGCGCCGTAAGATGGTTTGCCGCTGGCTGCAAATATGATGGCCGCTTTTCCGGGGGGACTGGCATTTTCCGTTTTTCCCTCCAGCAGGAGGAGGTCGGGATCTGAGCCGTCCGGGACGGGGGAGAATCCCGGCAGGCTATTGATGATATTGCGGAAGATTTTTCCGGATTTTTCTGGAATTTCCATGCTGACGGCGACGGGGGCGGGAGCGGAGCGGACCAGCAGGAGCTCATTGTCCGCCGGGAAGGCGTCCGTCGGGAGCCGGAGCACGGCCTTTCCGCTTTCAGGAGGGAGGCTGTATTCAAATTCCGTGACAGTTCCTGGATTCAGGAACAGGGAACGCCGGGCAGGAGGACGCCCGCTTTCCGTATGGATGGAGATTTCGCTCCGAAGAGGGGATGGGCTATTGTTTTTAACGGCAATCCTCCAATGGCCGGGGCCGGCGGCCTCCACCGGGGTTATTCCCGCAAAACCCGCATTTTCCAGAGGTTTCCCTACACCCCGTGCGGATTGGCCGGCGGGAACCCTCCGGGCAGTGGATGTAATCAGGCGCGTGATTCCCGTTGGCCCGGCAACGGCTGTGGCGGTGCGCAGGGCAGGGGCCAGGTCATGTGTTCCTTCGCGCGGCTGCCAGAGATCCAGGGCGCGCAGGGCCTGGCGGACGGACGGCCCCCGGTAGAGCGGCTGTCCGGAAGCCCTGCTGCCCATGAGAACCCATGTGACCGGGATTCCGCACCGGAGGATGGTGTCCATGTCTTCGGAGACGGCATTCACGGCTTCTTGACGAAAGGGGGCCATATTTGCGGAATCATCCAGAATGAAGACTACGGTCTGGCCGGAGCCTTTGCCGGGCCAGACAGGAGCGGCCAGAACCCAGGTAAGCAGGAGGACGGCCAGAATTTGCATCCAGAAGGAGCGTGATATGCGTAACCTGTCCCAGGCATTACCCTCATGGGCCTCCGGAGCCAGAGCTTCCAACAGGAAGAGCGTGGCCGTGGCCTGTGTTTTTGTTTTGTGCTGGAGGAAATGGATGGCGGTGATGAGGGGGATGGCCAGAAGCGCCCAGAACGCGGTCGTGTTGGTGAAGTGGGGGAGCATGGCTTGGGGGGAGAGTAAAGGGTGCGGTTCAGGAGAGTTCCACGGCACCCTGCCGTAATGCTTCTCCGGACAGGGCTTCCGTCAGCGTCCCCTTGCAGGGGATGCGGGCAAGAACGGCCTGGCGGCGCAGGCAGGCAGAAATCCAGAGTTCAAAATGGGCGGCGTAGGCGCGGGCGTACCTCCGGGACAGGGAAGGGGTGATGAGCTGGCGGCGCAGGTGGCCGGATTCACAGTTTTTGAGTCTGGCGTTGCCGGCGGGGAGTTCCGCTTCTTCCTGCAGCGTGGGTGCCAGGATGACGGACATCCCTTTTAAGGAGGCCATGGTTTCCAGAAGGTTGTCCGGTTCCCCCGGGTAGAGCAGGTCGGAGATGAAGATTTTCATTCCATTGGGGCGCCAGATGGAAATGGAGGGCATGGATTCATCCGGGGGAAGGCTCTGGATCTGCGCTTCCCATTGGCCGGAGAGAACATCTTCCTGGTCCAGGGGGATGATACGGCGCCCTTTCACCGCATGAATCTTCACCTGGGCTCCCGTTCCGATGGCGGAGAGCAGGCAAAATTGAAGCAGGCCCCGCGTGCGTGCCGCGCGCTCTTCGTGAAAAAACATGGATTCGGAAACATCTACCGCCACGTCTACCTGCGGTGACAGTTCCGCCCGGAAGATTTTCATGGTGAGCTGGCCGGTTCTGGCGTACGCCGCCCAATGGATATCCCGCGGGTCATCCCCCCACTGGTAGGAACGGCTTCCCTGGAAATCGATGGAGTTGCCTGCTCCCGTTCCCTCCCAATGGCCCTGTGTTCCTTTCCAGGCGCAGCAGGAAAAGGGCAGCCGGAGACGGCGCGCCGCCTGTTCGGCGTCCGGCTGGATCACCTGGCTGGGGAAGGGGAAAGAGGTCATGGGGATGGGGGGGAGGCAAAACGGCGGGCAAGAACTATTCCCGTTCCCGGCGGGAATTTCCCGGTTTCTGGAGAGGTTCGGGGGATGCGTTCCGGAATATGTCAAACCAGTGTTTGCTGGTGAGAGCCAGCACCGCTATTCCGGCAGCCAGGTCCATCAGGCTGAACAGGGAAAATTTGCTGAAAGCCGGCAATGTTTCTTGTCTCAAAAGTTCAGATAAATACCCTCCGGGGAGAAGGGGGACGGACAGATTCACGCCCCACAGCACGTTTTGCACCAGGCATAGGATGAGGCAGATCATGGTGTACGTCAGTAGGGTATTGTTTTTCAGTTTTTCCCAGAACGGTTTCAGAAGCATGGCCGGCATGGTGATGGCGTACCAGCCGCCTGCTGCGAGGCAAAAGAGCCGTTGAGGGGACTGGAATTCGGGGACGGATGCCATGCGGTCTATCAGATACACGGCGATAGCCGCCATGGCGCAGAGCAACAGGGTGAACAGGACGCTCCCCGGCATGCCGGGGAGGAACAGCAGCTGCTGGAGCCTGGAGAATCTTTTGTTTTTCATTTGCTCCATGTGGATGGGAAGGAGGCGGGCAGGCGTGTTCAGGTTGATAATCATCAGGAAAATTCCGTAAACCATGACAAAAATGGAATTTCCGGTCATGATGTTTTGAATGGAGCCGCTTGCGTTTTCCAGAAAGGGGAGGGGGAGGATGGAGGCTGCGAAAAAAGCCAGCAGAAGCTTCCGCAGGGGGGCGGCCGTGTTTTGTGCGGCAGGGGAGAACCATTCCCTTGCCAGCAGAAGCAGGGATGAGATGACCAGGAAGGCGTCCGCCAGGACGAGGAATATCAGGAGAACGCCTTCTCCCGCTCCATCCCGGAAAAAATCCAGCTCCGCATGGTTGCCTCCCAGGGTCAATATACCGATTCCCATGAGGGAGAAAGCGATGATGCGCATCAGAGAGGGCATGGCGGACGCCCACAGGGTATATGCAGTCAGCATGCCGGAACCCAGGTAAAGGAGGAAAAACAGGGTTACATCCTGTACCAGGTCAATTTCTCCGTAGTAATACCGGATGAGAAAGAAGGGCAGGGAGATAAAGGCAATCAGCAGGGATTGGGCCATGAAGGATATCCATTTTCCCAGCACGATGCGGCCTGCGCTCTGCCTGGTGAGCAGCAGCAGTTCGTTGTTTCGGGTGAGCAGTTCGTTCCTGATGGAGGTGGAGGCCCTCAGCGGCATGATGAAGAGCAGGGCGACGACCATGGTAACCCAGAAGATGATCTGGCATCCGTCGGGGCTGACGAAGGGCTCCCCGTCAAGAGGATTGATGATGAAGCTGAACAGGAAGAAAAAGGAGAGCAGGGAGGGCACTATGCTGACCAGGAGGATGAATGACGGCGTTCTGAGACCCTGGCGCAATTCCTTGACCAGAGCGGAGGGCATCCATATGGGGAAATCAAGAGAGCGGGTGGTATTCATGAGGCGGGGATGGATGGGGTTTCCTGGGAAGAGGCGGGATTCTGCCGCGGGGCCGGTTCCCCGCTGCCGTGGATAAGGATGTCCACAAAAGCTTCTTCCAGACGGCGTTCGCTACGGTGGAAATCAATTACGGGGAGGTCGAGGCAGAGCTGGCGGAGTTCCGCAGCCACAGCTTCCGGTTCGCAGGAGACGAAGGCGGCCACTACTTTCTGTTGCTGTACATGGCGCACTTTCCATCCCCGGCGGAGGGCCAGCCATTCCTCCAGTGAGGCGGTGTCGTCTCCGGCGGTGCGGATTTCAAAGGCGTATCCGGATTCCGTCTGGCGGTGCAGCAGGTCTTCCATATTGCCGTCATGGATGACGGTTCCTGCATTCATGAAGATGAGGGCGTCGCACATTTCCCCCAGTTCCGAGAGAATATGGGAGCTGATGAGCAGCGTTTTTCCACGCGCTTTGAGCAGATGCACCAGATTTTTGAATTCAAGGCGCGCTTTGGGGTCCAATCCTGCCGCCGGTTCGTCCAGAATGAGGAATTGCGCGTCGCTGATCAGCGTACGCGCCAGGCAGAGCCGCTGCGTCTGCCCTTTTGAAAGTTTATCGATCATCTGGTTCTGGAGGCCGGCCAGTTCCGTGAAGTCCATCACTTCGTCCACAGCGTCCAGTAAACGTTCCCTGCCCATGCCGCAGGCCCTGGCGAAAAAATCCAGATATTCCCGGACGCTGGTGTTTTTATAGGGGTGGAAATAGTCCGGCATCCATCCGATGCGGGAACGTGCCAGTTCGGGATGATCCACAACATCGGCCCCGTTGAGCCTGATGTGGCCGGAGTCAGGCATTTCCAGCGTGGCCAGCATGCGCATGAGGGTGGTTTTGCCGGCTCCGTTGGAGCCAATCAGGCCGACGACCTGGCCCTGGCGGATGACGAAGGAGGCATTGTTGACGGCTTTCAGCGGACCGAATGATTTGGACAGTCCGGAAACTTCCAGCAGTAGGGGCGTACTCATGGTTATTCGTGCGGCAGGGGAGTGACGGGGCCGGAGACGGTGACGGAGGTTTTTTCCCAGTTAATGGAAGGCAGGGTGGGGATGGGGCCCAGTTCCCCGCCCGCCGGTTCCATGGATGCCCGGAAGTGCAGCGGGGGAGGGCCGTCCGGTTCTTCTTCCGGCAGGAACGGGGATGCCTGCATTTTACGGCCGGGAGGCAGTTGTTCAAGAATCCAGTATTTTCCGGAGGCGTCCCGGTAGGTGAGTCCGTTCAGGGTTCCGGGAAAGGTGCTTTGGAATACGGGCGCCCCGCCGGGGCGCGTCTCCAGCAGAGTGAGCGCCGCCCGTGTGGAAACCGGCATGATGATCCGGTGCTGGAGCGTGGAGCGGCTGGTGAACCATTTTCCCCCGCATTCTTCCCCTTGCCGCGCCGCGCCTTCTATGGGTTTTTCCTTAATGGAGCCGCGCGCCTTGCTCATGCGTGCTCCGGTGATGCCGGCGTTTTCCGGCAATTGAAATGTATTGTTCAGCAGGACGGAGGTCTTGCAAATCTGGTTTTGGGAGATCAGGGCGGAGTGGTCCTGCGGATTAACCTGGATAAGAACTTCCCGGCTGCCCGTCCCTCCCGTGCCGTCTCCGGCCAGAATCAGGAGCAGCAGAAGAAGGGAAAATCCCACGGAAATGGCCGGGATCAGCAGGAACAGCCTTTGCCTTTTGCCTGCGGGAGCCCACAGGAACAGGCTCAGCGGGCCGACAAGCACGGCAAAGATGATCAGCCCCAGCCCCAGCGTGGTGGATGGGGCTGAGAAATAATAGGGAGCGGCGGAGGTAATCTCCGGGTAACAGTTTCCCTTTTCGTGGAGGTTGATGAATTCCTTCAGTTTCAACTTTTTTTCTTCTTCCGGCAGGCCGTCCAGGGACGGAACGTGCAGAATGCGCCCGTTTCCCAGCAACCGGGTGGAAACGGAAAGCCCCCTGTCACCGATGAGCCACAGGTTTCCCCCTCCCGTCACCCATTGGCGGATGGCTTTGCGGTGGGCTTCGTCAAAATGGGTACGGTAGGTTTTTTCCGGGATGATGAGGCAGGTCTGCCCCTCGTACATCCGGTAGTCGGCTGGCCATTTCATCAGGTCGCAGGAGGAAACGGCCGCGTTATAGGAAGATTCGGAAAGCAGGTGCCAGTCCGCCGGAGCGCCTTCCTGGATAACCGCGACCATTTTCCTGTGCTCCGTATCCGTGGGAATGGGGGAAGCTCCTTCATGGTTTTCCTTCACTTCGTAGACGAGATTGTAGGAGAGGAGAGGGTAAACGACTGCATGAACGCTTTCCCGGGCCGGAATGAAGAACGGATAAGTATGGCTGGTTCCCCTGTTTCCGTTCCACCCTTCATGGAATTGAAGAGTGGCTTTTCTGTCCGAGCCGGTGGTGTTTTCCAGCTTCACCCGGAGAGGGACGCGGGCGTTGTTCGCGCTGTAGTCAAATGCTTTCTCCACGGAAACGGCGATGGGGGGAGCGGCGGCCGGTTTTGCGTGGAGCGGGAGAATATTGAATGCCGAAAGAAGGAAGAGGCTGAAGAACAGCCATGAACGGGAGAGAGGGCGGCGCATGGGGGAAGGGCTGAGGAGGTGTGGTCAATGAATTTTTGCGGCGGCCAGGGAATCCGGCAGGGGCTTGTTCTGGGCAGGGATTTCCCTGACCAGGCGGTTGATGACTGCGGCGGGTGTCTGTCCGTCCAGACGGGCCGTGTGGTTGAGCAGGATGCGGTGCTCCAGCACGGGATGAATAACGGCCTGCACATCCTCAAAGGAGCAGAAAGCGCGCCCGTGGCGCAAAGCTCGGGCTTTAGCGGCAGCCGCCAGGCCCAGGGCCGCCCGGGGACTGGCCCCGTATTTAACGCCTCCGGAGGCTTCCGATTCTCCGGGATGCGTAGCGTTGACCAGCCTGCCTATATAGTCCGCCACCACTTCGGGAATGGCTACATTCCGGGCCATTTGCATGAGTTCCTGCAATTCCTGCGCGTTCAAAACCGGGGATATTTCAGGTTCCACGCCCATTTCCCGGTTGAGGACAATGCGGGCCAGCACATCCGCCGGTGTGCGGTTGACGTTGATTTTGAAAAGGAAGCGGTCCAGCTGGGCTTCCGGCAGGGGAAAGGTTCCTTCCAGTTCAATGGGGTTCTGGGTGGCAAGCACGAAAAAGGGGGAGGGGAGGGCATGGGTCTCTCCCATGACGGTGACGCGGCGTTCCTGCATGGCTTCCAGCAGGGCGGACTGGGTCTTGGGGGAGGCGCGGTTGATTTCATCCGCCAGCATGATGTTGGCGAAGACGGGCCCTTCCTGGAAGATGAAGTTTTTTGTTCCGTCCCTTTCCTGAAGAACCGGGGTTCCCGTGATGTCTCCCGGCAGTAGATCGGGTGTGAATTGGACGCGGCGCGCTGTGATATCCAGTGCCCTGGAGAGGCCTTTGACCAGTTCCGTCTTGCCCAGGCCGGGCAGGCCCTCCAGCAGGATATGCCCGCGAGCCAGTACGCCAATGAGAACCAGTTCAATGAGATCCTTTTGACCGAACAGGACCTGGTTCATGGCGGCAGCCAGAGCACGGAGCTTTTGCATGGCGCAGCCAAGTTCTTCCTGAGAGAGGATAGGGGGGGTATTCATGGGAAACTGCCGGATTTCCGCGGCTTTTGGGAAAAAGACCGGGCATTTGTTAGATTTCTTCATGAACTTATGCCATGCATCCAGAGGGGCTGCAAGCGGAAAGATAGAGGGACCTGTTAATTTTCAGTAATATGAAGAGAAAATACCCTGCGGGGTTTGAGTGGTAAATGGAATTGCCGCAATATATGTTCCATCTGTTGAAAAAAGAAGGCTTCCTGGCATGTATTATTGTCATGCCTTCCGTATATCCCCCCGGCAACGAACGCATTTACGTGGTGGACGCTCTGCGCGGCTTTGCCGTAATGGCGATCATGCTGCTGCATTTTCTTGAACATTTCATCTATAATTCCTATCCCGTGGCTTCTTCCCCAATGATGGAAGCGGCCAACCAGCAGTTCAAGGAGGTCTTTTTTTTCCTGTTTGCCGGCAAGTCCTACACCATTTTCGCCCTTCTGTTCGGATTCACTTTTGCGGTCCAGTACCGTAACCAGGCCCGGAAGGGAAGGGATTTTGCGGGCAGGTTTGTCTGGCGCATGTGCCTGCTGGCGGTGTTCGCCTGCATGAATGCAGCGTTTTTCCCGGGCGGTGATGTTCTGCTGACTTTTTCACTTGCAGGTTTGTTGCTGGTGCCGTGCCGCCGGTTGAAGACATCCTCGCTGGTGGCTTTGTCCCTGTTTTTCCTGGCCCAGCCGCTGGAGTGGGCCTATGCGGCGGTGCAGTGGATGCATCCGGGTTGGGTTCCTCCCTCCCTGTCTGTTGCGGAATCGTACGCTTCCTTAAAATCCGCCGTGGATACGGGAAATTTCTGGGTGATGGCCTGGGAGAACCTGACTACAGGACAATGGGCCAGCCTGGCATGGGGTATTGAAGCCGGGCGTTTGATGCAGGCTCCGGGTCTGTTCCTGCTGGGGTTTGTTCTGGGGCGCCAGGATTTCTTTTTGCAGAATGACGGAACGGCTGTGTTCTGGACCCGCGGACTGCTATTTTCCCTGGCCGGGGCCTGTGCATTTTACGTGGTGATGTGCCTGCCGGGGCTGCCGGGGCCTGTGCATACCGTGTTTAGCATGTGGCACAATGTTTGCTTTACCGGCGTATGGGTGGCCGGGTTCGTTCTGTTGTACCGGCTGGAATATTTCAGGAAAGCGACGGCTCCGTTGCTGACCTACGGGCGCATGAGCCTGACCAACTATGTTTCCCAGTCCGTGATCGGCTCCCTGATTTTTTTCCCGTATGCACTGGGGCTAGCTCCCTACTGCGGGTATCTGGCCAGTTTTGTGGTCGGCTTTGCCGCCATGACCGGACAGATATGGTTCTGCCGCTGGTGGCTGGAGCGGCACCGCTACGGGGTGCTGGAAGGATTGTGGCACCGGGCGACATGGCTGGCCGCCGGGAAGGTTTCCGCTCCGGAACACCGGTAAGAAACGGGGGCCGGCGCAATGATGTTTCCCGATACTTGCGGGACGCTTTTTAGCGTCTTCTGCCAAAGCCGGTGATTTATCCGGACGGAGGATGCATCCGGTTCCGCAAGGGGCATTTTGGAGAGGAGACATGGAACAGGGGGCAGAGGCAGGAGGAAAAGGGATGAACGTTTCATGGCGGCGGGAGACATGAAAGCGCGGTATTTTTTGAAGAATGGCTTTCCGGGAGATTTTTTCCACAGGGAACGGTCTGTTTTCCTGGGGATGGCGTGCCGCGCCCTCTCCGGTCCGTGTTCCGGCGGCTTTTCCGACGGACTGATGCAGGAGGGGATTCCGTACCAGATGGCGCTTTTCTTTAAAGGGGAGATGTAGTATGGCATGGTGTATGGAAAGGAGGACGGGCATAGGCGGTTTTTTCGGGCTGGAATTGCCGGAGTACGGCAATTTCCCGCAATGGCATCCCGGCAGGAGTGTAGCCGTGAATTCCGGCAGACGCGCTTTGGAATATATCCTGCGCCGCCTGGGGGATGTGCGCTGTGTCCGTGTTCCCCTGTATACATGCCGGACGGTGGTGGAAACGATGGAACGGCTTGGCATTCCCGTGATTACTTACCGCATTGACGAACGCCTGGAACCGGAGGAACTGCCGGAATTGGAAAAGGGGGAATACCTTTTGTACACCAATTACTTCGGAATCAAGGAGAAATGCGTGGACCGTCTGGCTTCCCGGTATGGCGGCAGCCTGATTGTGGACAATGCGCTGGCCCTGTATTCTCCGGCCCGTTCCGGAGTGGCCTCCCTGTACAGCCCGCGAAAGTTTTCCGGTCTTCCTGACGGGGGGATCGCCGTGATGGATGCGGAGCGGTCCTTGCCGGAACCGGAGGAGCGGGACGAATCCCTGCCTGCCGCCGCTTTTTTGCTGGAATGCCTGGAGCATGGGCAGGAAAGGGCTTCCGCCGCCTGTGAACGGAATGAACGGCGCTTGCGGAATACCCCGCTGCGAAGGGTTTCCCGGCTGACGGAGCGACTGATGAGCGGCATTGATTATGAACAGGCGCGGCTGCTCCGCATGAATCATTTCCTTTTTCTTCATGAAAGGCTGGGCCATTTGAACCGTCTTTCCGTGGAGGCGGATTCCTTGTCCGCTCCGTGTTATTATCCGTTTTGGACAGCTTTTCCCGAGCTGAGGAACGTGCTGATTGATAAGCGCGTTCTGATGCCTCTCCTGTGGCCGGAGGTATTGGAACAGGCCCCTGCCGGCAGCCTGGAACGGAAACTGGCGCTGCATCTTCTGCCGCTTCCTGTGGACCAGCGCTGCGGGCCGCAGGACATGGAACGCATCGCCCGGATTGTGGAGGCATTCTATTCCTGAAGAGAAGGGAGGATTATTTTGTTAGACAGTTGGATAAGACGTTGACGATACGTGAATGAATGTTCTAACATTTTTGGTATGTCCGACTGCCTTTCCTCTCTGGGCTATCCTTTCCGTGGAAGGCCCATGGTTTTTGTCTTTTCCGTCATGATGGTATGGGGCATGTTCCTGGCGGCCCGGGATGTTCTCATCGGATGGATTGCCGCCTTTTGTTTTCTGCTGCCTTTCATGTGCGCCTTTTTCATGAAAATGGTGAGGCAGTCCGCCATGGGAGAAGAGGATATCTGCCCCTTTCCTGAACTGGATGAATGGCTTGACTCCCTCATGCTGCCTTTTGTCCGGCTGGTGGTGTGCATCATCGTTTCCTTCCTTCCTTTCGCCGTGTATGCGCATACTGCGGCCTGGGCGGCGGATACTCCCCTGGCGTGGCTGTTCCTGGCGGCGGGTGTGATTTACTTTCCCGGCGTATTCATGAGAACCTCCGTTCGGGAACGTTTTTCCGGTCTTTCTCCCGTGGGCTGGTGGGGGCTGGTCAGAAGGGCTCCCTTTTCCTATGCCGGGTTACTTGGCGCCATATGCGCCGGGGGATGGATCATCCTGAACCTTCCTTCAGGGCCTTTGATGGATTTCGCCATGGTGCCCGTGAAGCTGTATGTCGCTTGCGTGTTGATGAATATGTGCGGACTGTTCATGCTCAAGCATGAATTTGCCGGGGAGGAAGAGGTCGGCAGCTTTTCCCCTTCCGGGCCTGCGGCCTCGTGATGCTGCCGCCTTTCCGGCGGGCCGGGAACAGGTGAGTTTATTTGGCGGGTTCCTTGTCCAGGTTCAGGATACCCAGTACAGACATGTTGCCTTCCGCATCTTTTCCGGAGGGGAGATAGACCTTCGCATTGTTCAGCATGTTTTCAAAGGCCTTGGCGCGGAGCATGTTCGGTCCCATGGCCTTTTCCTTCAATGCCAGTCCTTCCGCTTCCGCCCGGGCTGCTTCCAGGGCTGCTTCCGCCTGGGCCTTGCCCCGCATGACAATGACTTTGGCCTCCGCTTCTCCCCGGGCCAGGTTAGCGTTTACTTCCTGGCGCGCTATTTCCATTTTCATGGCGCCTTCCGCCTCCCCGCGTGCACGCTGGATGGCGATGTCTTTCCGGGCGATTTGAAGTTCCGTTTCCTTGCGTTCGTTTTCCTGAGTCGTCTGAACTTTTCTGACGACGGATTCAATGATGGCCTGCGGGGGATTTGTTTCCCCCACGGCTACGGAATCCACAATAAAGGGGGTGCCGTCCAGCCGCTTGCTTAACTGCGTGTAAACGTTGTCGGAAATTTTTTGCAGGCTGCCGGAGGCGTCCAGGGCATTGTACTGGCTTAATTCCGCCCGCACGGCTGTACGGAAAGGCTGCTGAATGAAATTTTTGTAGGCAAAGAGCATGATTTCGTCCGCCACTTCGTCATCATTGCGGCCGGAGCTTTGGGCGATGCCTCCGTAATCTTCCATGAATTCCTTTACCCGGGACGGGTCCAGCCGGTAAACCAGAGAAGCTTTGCAGGAGATGGGGAGCTTGTCCTTGCCCAGAATAGCCCCTCCATTGCGGGCGTCGAATTCTTCCACCGTGGTATCCGGCGTGATGGAAACCTTGCTGACTTCCTTTCTCCACGCCCATCCCGTGGAGGACGGCCCGATCAGGATGCCTTCAAACCTGTTCTGTCCGAAAATGGGTTTGGAATAGACATATCCGGCAAAGCCGGACAATACGCGCTTGTTGCTGAAATTCTGGAAGGCAAAAATGGCGGCGCCCACAGCGACGAAGATGACGGCGGGAATGAGCAGGGAGAAGGCGGTTTTGGGAGATTTATTCATGACAGGGCAGCGGTTGTGACGGTATCCAACATAAGATGAGGCTGGTGAAAATCAAGTTATCTTTTCCTGTGCGGCCGGGAAAAGTATTCTACTGAAGAAACTCTTTCCGGAAGAGGGAATGCGGCAAAGTCTGTCCTCTTCTGAACACAGGGGAGTGCCGGAAATGTCTTATCCGGCAAAGGCTGCCTGTTCCGTGGGGGGATTCCGGCGAGGTGCCGGACCTCCGCCCCGGAGGCGGGCCTCCATTTGGGTTAAGGTGATGAATGTAGCCATTACGGGATCCGGAGGATTTATAGGGAGTCATTTGTCCAAGCGTCTTGAGATGTTCGGGCATCGGGTGACGCCCTTGCGGCGCTATCTGTTTGCCCAGGAGGGCGTGGATTGTCTGGCGCAGGCCCTGGCGGGATGCCATGCCGTCATCAATCTGGCCGGAGCGCCCATCGACCGGCGCTGGACGGATGCCTACAAGAGGGAGCTGGTGGAGAGCCGCATCATGACCACCCGCAAGCTGGTGGAAGCGGTCAACAGGTTGCATGAACCGCCGGGAGTGATGATTTCCGCCTCTGCTGTCGGGTACTATGGCTCGTCCGGCGGCTGTCATGGGGAACTGGACGATCCGGAAGCGGATTCCTTTCTGGCGGAATTGTGCGTGGCCTGGGAAAAGGAGGCCGGGCTGGTGAACAGCTCCGTGCGGCTGGTCCTTACCCGGTTTGGCGTAGTTCTTTCTCCGGATGGAGGGGCGCTCCCCGAGATGATGCGGCCGGCCCGGTTCGGCGTTACGGCAACCGCAGGAAATCCGGATCATCTTTTTTCCTGGGTGGCTTTGGAAGATCTGGCGGATGCCCTGGTCTTCATTATGGGCCGGCAGGATATTTCCGGCCCGGTCAATGTAACGGCGCCGGAGCTCACCACCAACCGGGAATTCTACAGGGCAGCCGCGGAACATTTCCACACCCGTCTGTCCATCCGTGTTCCGGACGCCGTTCTGCGGTTGCTGATGGGAGAAGCTTCCCAGGTGATTACCGGCGGCCAGTGCGCCGTTCCGGAGACGCTGATGAGGGAAGGGTTTACATTCCAATATCCGGATATCCGCACTTTTTTTAACAAAGCATTTTCTGTCAAATCATGAGCATGATACAGACCATCGTTACTTCCCTGTTTCACGGCCATTCCGTCAAAACCGATCCCATGCCGGATTTCAATCTGGAACGTTATCTGGGGGAATGGCACGAAATAGCCCGTCTGGAAAACTGGTTCGAGCGCGGGCTCAGCAGGGTTCTTGCCCGGTATGACCGCAGGGAGGACGGTTCCATTTCCGTGGTTAACAGCGGTTATGACGTTCGTACCGGGGAACGGAAGGAGGCGCGTGCACGGGCGGTGGCGGGGGATGCCCCCAATCATTTGAAAGTGTACTTTGTACCACTGGTATACGGCCGGTATGAAGTGGCTTTCCTGGATGAGAATTACACCCGCTCCGTAGTTTCCGGCGGTTCCCTGAATTATCTGTGGCTGCTTGCCCGCTCGCCGCAGTTGAAGGATGACGAGCTTCAGCCGATGCTTCATTGCGCGGAAAAACTGGGGTATGATACTTCCCGGTTGATTTACGCCAATGTCCAGGCCTCTCCGGACAAATAACATGGGGCGGGCTTGAAGAAGCGGCGTGCCGTGAATATGGGATATTTCTGAAATGGGGAATGTGGAAAAGGTGGCTTTCCTCCTGCCAGGAAAAAATTTTTGGGCATGGGCCGGGCGTTCCTTTCCAGTGTTCCGCCGTGCGGGAATGTCATGCTTTTGAGTTATCCGGTGTGATTCTTCTTCCTGCATGGCTCCGGTTCCGTATTTTTCCGCTTTTTCCTGCCCCGTTCTTTCCGTTTTTTTGCAAAGAACAGGGAAAAACGCAGGCGCCTGCTTAAAATAGGCTTGCAATCATGAGAAGGATGGATATGTTGGCATTCATCCAAACATTGGATGTTTGGATGAATTACTTAAAGAAGGAGTAACAATGGATATTATTCATGACAACGCCGCTGATCTCAGCGCATTGAACGGCAAGACCGTTGCCGTGATCGGATATGGCGCCCAGGGGCGCGCTCAGGCACTTTGCATGCGTGATTCCGGTGTGAACGTGATTATCGGCGTTCGCCCCGGCAAGTCTTTTGACGCCGCCGCCCAGGATGGATTCCAGGTAATGAGCGTCGCGGAAGCCGCCGAAAAAGCGGACATCATTCACATTCTGCTGCCGGATGAAAGCCACGGCGCCGTGTATGAAGCTGAAATCAAGCCTCACTTGAAGGCCGGCAAGACGCTTTGCTGCTCCCATGGCTTCGCGTATGTTTTCAATACCATCGTCCCCCCTGCGGATGTAGATGTAATCATGGTGGCCCCCAAGGGCCCGGGCACGGAAGTGCGCCGAGTATTTGAAGAAGGGTTCGGCTGCCCCGGCCTGATTGCCGTTCATCAGAACCCCTCCGGCAAGGCCCGTGACGTGGCTCTTGCCATGGCCAAGGCGGAAGGCCTGACCCGCGGCGGCGTGCTGGAATGCACCATGGCCCAGGAAACGTATGAAGACCTGTTCGGTGAACAGAACGTCCTGTGCGGTGGTCTGGTGGACCTGATGAAGTACGGCTTTGAAACCCTGACGGAAGCCGGCTATCCGCCGGAAATGGCCTACTTTGAGTGCGTGCATGAAGCCAAGCTCATCGTGGACCTGATTTATAACGGCGGCATCCAGAAGATGAACTCCGTGATTTCCAACACGGCCGAATTCGGCGAATATTACAACGGCCCGCAGATCCTGCCCGCAGAGGTGAAGGAACGCATGAAGGAATCCCTCAAGCGCATTGAATCCGGCAAGTTCGCCAAGGACTGGCTGGAAGAGGCAGCCAAGGGCGCTCCCAACCTCAAAGCCAAGCGCGAAGCCCTGGGTCAGCACCCGGTGGAAATCGTGGGCGCCAAGATCCGCAGTCTGTTTGAAAGGAACTAAGGTTTCTTTTACTTGAAACACATGCCGTTCCGTCGGAATACGGCGGAGCGGCACGTATATTCCCGGGCTTTTCCCGGAAATCCGCCATTGATTCAGTTTATGGAGCATGCCTCACCGGCCGTCAATGTAGAAAACGCTAGGGTATACCTGGGCGGGCACGAAATCCTGCACAATATTTCCTGGCAGGTGCAGCGCGGAGAACGTTGTTTTATTCTGGGGGCCAACGGCGCCGGAAAGACAACGCTGGTCAAAGTGCTGATGGGGTTTGCATGGCCGCTTTTCGGAGCCAGGGTGCAGGTTCTGGGCAAGACCTTCGGGCACGTGAACCTGCTGGAATTGCGCAAGTCCATTGCGTGGGTGAGTCCGTTCATGCACAAGTGGCTGGAGGATGGCTCCTGGAACGGGCGCGACATGGTGCTTTCCGGCCCTGACGGAACTATCGGCCTCCTGAGGGAGCCGACGCCGGAAGAGGAGGAAAAAGCCGCAGGAATCATGAAATCCCTGAAAGCGGAGCATTTGATGGACAGGCCGGTGGTGGCCATGTCTTCCGGGGAACAGGTGAAAGTGCTGATTGCCCGGGCTCTGATGACGAATCCGGAACTGATGATTCTGGACGAACCCAGCGTTTACCTGGATTTGGCAGGGCGGGAATTTTTGTTGAAAACCATTGAAGAACTGGCTGAAACGAGGCCTGATCTGACCATCATGTTCATCACCCAGCGCATTGAAGATATCCTTCCCGTATTTAACCGCGGCATGATTTTAAAGTCCGGAGAAATCGTGGCGCATGGAAGCCGGGACGAGGTGCTGACGGAGGAAAACCTGAAAGACGCCTTTGGGCTGGATATCCAGTTAATCAAGACGGAGAAGGGGCGTCTCTGGACCGTTATCCGATAATTTTTCATGAAGCAGTCCAAGACAATGGAGCTGAAGAAACCGGTGCGGGTGTCCCTGGCCCGCCAGGTGCTTACCGCCATGGAATCCATGATACGGTCCGGCAAATGGAAGGTTGGAGACCGCATTCCCGCGGAAGCGGAACTGGCCCGTGCCTTTTCCGTCAGCCACAACACCATCCGCGAAGCCCTTCAATCCCTGATTCACATGGGGATGCTGGAAGCGCGCCCCGGAGACGGCACGTACGTGATGGCGTCAGACCGCTTTGCCGTCGCGGTGAGCAACCGCCTCAAGGAATCCGAGCTGCCTCAGATTCTGGAGGCGCGGCTGGCTTTGGAAAAGGAAATTGCGCGGCTGGCCGCCGTTAAAAGGACGGATGAAGATTTGAAGGAGCTGGAAAATGCCCTGAAGGACTGCCACGGCAGGGTAAGGCAGGGCATTGAGGATGACATGCTGTTTCATGCCGCCGTGGCCCGCGCCACGCATAATCCGGTGCTCTCGGAATTGTATAACGTGGTCATCCGCCATGTGCAGGAGAATCTGGAAAAGCTGCTTCAGGAGAAGCAATACGACTCCGGCGCCATGAAGCTGCATGACGACCTTCTCGCAGCCATCAGGAAGCAGGAGGCGGATGAAGCGGAGAACATTATTGTAAAGATTGTGGAATTTGACACCGTCAGCATAGGCGGGGCATTCATTTCTTGAATTGCCGGCAGGGAAGATGCCGTTGCGGTGGCAGAGTTATTCTTTTTTATTTCCCGGTGCTTTTCTTGCCAGCGGGCTTTCCGGCAAATAACTGCGTTCTGGAATTGCCTGCCAAATTAGTCTTTCCGTACAAAGGCGCCGGAGGCAATTCTCATGATTTTTATCCTTTTCCGGATATGGAATTTTACTACAATTCGAATATGGCTACCCGTACTGAATGGAAGTGCCCGGCATGCGGTGCCCTTCTGGCTATGGAAGATGTGAATATGGCTGCGGATATGGTGTTATGCCGCTCCTGCAATAAGATAAGCAAATTTTCAGAGATTGTTCAGGAGGAAAGGGATGAGGAAATTCTTGATTCCATTCCCCGCCGCATGAGCGTGACGAAAACGGCGAGGGGGCTGGAAATAACGTATAAGAAGCCAAAAGGAGCGGGACTTTTTCTACTGATGTTTTCGGTTTTTTGGAATTCTGTGACATGCGTTGCCCTGTTTGCGGTGATGAGGGAAATGTCTTGCGAAAATCTGTTCGGACTATTGTTTTTAATCCCTTTTGTTCTGGTTGGGGCTGGTACATTTGCGGGAGCTTTTTATGTGTTGTTTGGCCGTATGACGCTGATCCTGACGCCAGGCAGGGGGGAATTGTTCCGAGGAGTAGGGAACCTGGGCCGCCGACAGCATTTTTTGCTGGAGAAAGGTTCCCGTATTTCCATTGAGGCAAGCAGTATGCGACGGAATGATGAAGTTTTAGACAAGGTTGTAGTGGGGCTGCCGGACGGCAAGACGTTTGAATTTGGTACAGGGATTGAGGAAGTGGAGGCCCAGCAGTATATAGCGGCTCTGCTGCGGAAAATGAGGGGATAGGGCTGTGATGCCTGAATGCGGAGAAGGTCTTGGAATGCCCTGGCTCCGCTGTTTTTCAGCAGGCAGGGGAATCCGTCCTGGAGGGAAGGGAGCGGGGATATGGATTTCCGTTTCCGGGAAGGAATGGGCGCAAGCCTTTTTTGTTGGCAAAATCCATGGACAGCGGGCAGGGTTTCCATTTGAGGCATGATAGCGGGAATTCCGGGAATGAGGTTTTTTGATTGATATGGAGAATAAGGTACGTAGATTAACGTATGATGAAGGAAGTGCGCCTTTTGTTAATTCTGTGCGGTTTGTTTTGCGGAACGGCAGTTGCGCAGCCCCGCCTTTCCTCACCGCCGAACATGATTGTCATTCTGGCGGATGACCTGGGTTATGGGGATTTGGGCTGTACAGGTTCCAAGCAGATAAAAACGCCTTCCCTTGACCGGCTGGCAAGGGAGGGGGTGTTCTGCTCCCGGGCGTATGTGACGGCGCCGATGTGTTCTCCCTCCCGCATGGGACTGCTGACGGGGCGTTTCCCCAAGCGTTACGGCATCACGACGAATCCCAATATCCAGATGGATTATCTTCCGGAGTCCCACTACGGGCTGCCGCAGACGGAGAAATTGATTCCGGAGTATTTGGCTCCCTGTGGGTACCGGAGCGCGGTATTCGGCAAGTGGCATCTTGGCCACACGAAGGGATATACGCCGCCGGAGCGCGGTTTTACGCATTGGTGGGGGTTCCTGGGCGGTTCCCGGCATTATTTTCCCGTGAAGAAAGAGGCTGAAGGCCTGAATCCCTCCATGATTGTATCCAATTTTACGGATAAGACGGACATCACCTATTTGACGGACGATATTACAGACCGGGCGGTTGAATTTCTGCAGGAAGCCGGAAAGGATAAGAAACCGTTTTTCATGTTCGTTTCCTACAACGCCCCCCATTGGCCCAATGAAGCCAAACCGGAGGATATCGCCAAATTCAGGAACGTGCAGAACGGGGAACGACGGGTTTATTGCGCCATGGTATATGCGATGGACAGGGGAATAGGCCGCATTCTGGATGCCTTGAAAGCAGACGGTTTGGAAAAGGATACCATCGTCGTCTTCCTGTCGGACAATGGAGGCGCTCCGGAAGCTTCTTCCTGCAACGCCCCTTTCCGGGGTGCCAAGAGGCAGCATTTTGAAGGAGGTGTTCGCGTACCTTTTATTATCAGATATCCGGCGGACAAGCGTTTGGTTCCCGGAAGCGTTTGCAGACAGCCCGTTTCCTCCGTGGATTTGCTTCCCGCTTTGCTGAAGGCGAATGGCCGTCACATTCCCAGGAAGCTGGACGGCATGGATATTCTGGAGCTGGTGGGGAACAAGGGAGCTCCCGTTCCGCGCACCTTTTTCTGGTGCACGGATTACACGTCCGCTGTGCTGACCGGTGATATGAAGTACCTGCTGGTCCCGGATCGCGCTCCGCAGTTTTATAATGTGGCGGACGATCCCCAGGAACAGAGGGATTTGTATTTTTCCAGGCACCAGGATGCGGATCTCCTCGCTAAAAAGCTGGGAACATACCTGACTACGACGCCTGCATGCCGTTTTCCCGACAGTATCAGCTGGTCCGCCAAATTGATGAGGGAGTATGACAAGACTGCGCCGGACAGGCAGCCTGAGTAAGGCTGCGTTGGCTTTGTTCCGTATTCCGTCCTGCATGCCAGCGTTTGGGAACCTATTACTACGGCGGGAGAGGGGGAGAAACCGCGTGCATGGTTTTCTTTTCCCGCTGAAAAACGCTTTATTTCAGGCGCTTGGGTTCCGTAATGCGGAGAATGTGCTCTCCGGGAAGGGCTAGGTTGCCTTTGTCCCGGGCAATCATTTCAAAGTAGTGGGGATCCTGTGAGATCCAGATGAATTCGTTTTTTGCCTGTTCCATCTGCTCCCTGGATTTTTCCAGATGAGCCTGAAGGAAGGAACGTTCATGCTCCAGGGAGCGCAGATCCTTCCATGGTTTGAAACACACCAGGGAAAGCAGCATCGTCAGGCACAGGGCCAGGACAATGGCAAAGAGGCGCAGGGCTCTCTGGACGATCAGGGCACGTTTCTCCCGGCGGATTTCAAGCTCCGCCAGGGTAAAACGGTGGTAGTAGCGGCGTCTCCAGAGCATTCCTTGCAGTCAAACAACATATTTTTGATCATAGAATATGAATTTTACCACCATAAACTGCGTCATTTCCCAGTTCTTCTTCAATTCTAAGCAATTGATTGTATTTGGCCATGCGGTCGGAACGGCTTAGAGAGCCGGTTTTGATTTGCCCCGCGTTCGTCGCTACGGCAATATCCGCGATCGTGGCGTCTTCCGTTTCCCCGGAGCGGTGGGAGATGATGGCGGAGTATTTGTTATCCTTGGCCAGTTCCACCGTATCCAGCGTTTCCGTCAGGGAACCTATCTGGTTGACTTTCACCAGGACGGCATTCGCTACATGGCGGGAAATGCCCTGATTCAGGAATTCCACATTCGTCACGAACAGGTCGTCCCCTACCAGCTGGGTATTGCCGCCCATGGCTTTAGTTAGCTGTTCCCAGCCCAGCCAGTCGTTTTCCGCACAGCCGTCCTCAATGGAAATGATGGGGTATTTTTTCTGGAGTTCCTGATAGTAAGCCGTCAGTTCCTCCGCTGTTCTGCCCAGGCCGTCTGATTTTTTGAAGACGTACAGGTTCCGGGAGGGATCGTAGAATTCGGAGGAAGCCACGTCCAGGGCAATGAAGATATCCGTGCCCAGGGTGTACCCGGCCCGTTTTACGGCCTGTGCAATGCATTCCAGGGCGTCGTCTGCTGATTTCAGGGCCGGGGCGAATCCCCCTTCATCCCCCACAGCAGTGGAAAGGCCGCGGTCATGCAGCACATCCTTGAGCGCATGGAAAACTTCCGCCCCGTAGCGCAGGGATTCCCGGAAAGTGGGAGCCCCCTTGGGCATGATCATGAATTCCTGAAAGTCGATGGGGGAGTCCGAATGGGCTCCACCATTGATTATGTTCATCATGGGGACGGGCAAAACCTTGGCGTTCGGTCCACCCAGGTATTTGAAAAGGGGAAGGTTGAGCTGAATGGCGGCGGCTTTTGCCACGGCCAGGGAGACGCCCAGGATGGCGTTGGCCCCCAGGCGGGATTTATTGGGCGTGCCGTCCAGGTCGATCATGATTTTGTCAATGGCCGGCTGCAGGGTGGCATCGTGCCCTGATATTTCCGGGGCAATGATTTTATTGATGTTTTCCACGGCTTTAAGCACGCCCTTGCCTCCGTAGCGCTTGGCGTCTCCATCCCGGAGTTCCCAGGCTTCATGTTCTCCGGTGGAGGCTCCGCTGGGGACGGATGCGCGTCCGATAGCTCCCCCGGCGAGGGCCACGTCCACTTCCACGGTGGGATTGCCCCGTGAGTCGATGATTTCACGGCCGCGGACGTCAATGATTTCCATTTCATTCATGATCATAAGATTTCTTTTTGTCCTTTTTAGACAGGGAAACAGGCTTTCCCGTTCCGGAGAAGCATGTCATGTCCCTAGAAGTTCCGGTTTCAAAAGCAGGACTGACGCAGAACGGGGACGAAGCTTGCCGGCTTCTTCAGGGCCATGATGCCCCGCAGAATGAAGAGGTTCCCTTGCTGGGCATCCGCCTGCCCGTTCTTAGGAATTTTGCCGGGAAGAAGCTCAGGAGAATCTGGCAGGACAGGATGTCGGCGAGGTGCGTGGACCCTCAAAAGGGCAGGAGCAGCCGCTTTTACACGGCGGAAACTGCGGCAGGGGGGGAAGCTGCGCCGTTTCGTGACGCAGGGAAGGACGGCATGCCGGAACGGGGCCTTGATTCCGTCCCGTTCCGGGTATGGAATGAGGCGCTTACTATTAAAACCATGCCTAACATTAACGATAACTTCCTCAAGTTGCAGGCGGGATATTTGTTCCCGGAAATAGGGCGCCGCGTGAATGCGTTTGCCGAATCCCATCCGGAGGCGGCCAAAAGGCTGATTCGCTGCGGCATCGGCGATGTGACGGAGCCGCTTCCCATGGCGGCTATTGAAGCCATGCACCGGGCCGTGGATGATTTGTCCACTCATGAACGTTTTCACGGCTATGGGCCGGAGCAGGGGTATTTCTGGCTGAGGGAGGCAATTGCCAAAAAAGCCTATCAGGCCCACGGCGTGCATGTGGAAGTGGATGAGATTTACGTGTCTGACGGAGCCAAATGCGACACGGGAAACATTCTGGATATTTTCGGGCCCGGCAACAGAATCGCCGTGCCGGATCCGGTTTATCCCGTGTATGTGGATACCAATGTCATGGCCGGGAATACCGGGAGTTCCAGCCCGGATGGTTCTTATGAAGGGCTGGTGTATCTGCCGTGCACTCCGGAAAATAATTTTGTGCCGCAATTGCCTGATGAGCATGTGGATTTGATTTACCTGTGCTTCCCGAACAATCCTACCGGGGCCGTAGCTTCCCGGAATGAACTGCTGAAATGGGTGGAATACGCCCGGGCGAACCGTGCCATTATCCTTTATGATTCCGCTTATGAGGCTTTCATACAGGATTCTTCCATTCCCAGATCCATTTTTGAAATTCCCGGCGCGCGGGATTGCGCCATTGAGTTCCGTTCCTTCTCCAAGCAAGGAGGCTTTACAGGGGTGCGCTGCGGTTATGTGGTGATTCCCAAGGAATTGCACGGATATGATTCCGAAGGGAACAAGGTTTCTATCAGCCGACTCTGGAGCCGCCGCACCAGCACGAAATTCAACGGCGCTTCCTATATTGTCCAGCGGGGTGCCGCGGCTTTGTTCACCATGGAGGGCATGGCCCAGACTGCCGCGCTCATCAGCCATTACCTGGGGAATGCTTCGCTTCTGCTGAATGCCTGCCGTCAGGCGGGCATGCGCGTGTGGGGCGGGGAAAACGCCCCTTATGTATGGGTACAGTGTCCGGACGGTCTGGACAGCTGGCAAATGTTTGACAAGATGCTGCATGAGGCGAATGTGGTTATTACGCCTGGTTCCGGTTTTGGTTCCAGGGGGGAAGGGTTCTTCCGCATTTCCGCGTTTAATTCACGGGAAAACGTGGATGAAGTCTGCCGCCGCATCCACAGCCTGTTTGCCAGATAGAAGGGCGTTTTCAGACAGATGTCCAGGCCGCGGTGCAAAACACCGCGGCCTGTGTATTTCTTTCCGGGTGGGTTGATGACCGTGGCATTGTATTTCCTGCCGGGAGGGGAGTTCCTGTAAAAAGGTCATCTTCCTTTCTTACGGATTTGGACCGGGAAAGAGCAGAGTCCGTTTTCAAGTGATGGGATTCCGGTAAAGGGGCGTTTCTATGGCATATTCGGCCCTTGCCCCCGTTCATTTGTACGGAGTAGGTTGTTGCTTATGTCCCCGTGGGTGCGCATGAGTTCCTTTTTCCGGCAGGCTGCTTTTCCTGCATGTTGCGCCTGCCTGCTGTCTGTTGCTGGCACCATCCGGGGGCAGGAAGGGGAAGCGGAGCTTCCTTCTGTGGAGCCGCTTTCCTGTGCGCATGCCCCAGATGGGAGGGTAACAGTTCGGGGGTCGGTTATGGGTACGGTGTTCACGGTGCGCGCTTATCCCGGGAGTGGCATGGACGCGAAAGATGCGGAGAGGATTTGCGGGGAGGCTCTGGCCTGTGCCGTCCACTGGGAAAAAGTGATGTCCGCCATGGATGCGGAAAGCGGTCTGACCCGGCTTAATGCTGCGGAATACGGCATTTCCGTGCCTGTTTCTCCGGAATTGGAAAGGGTGCTTCTTCTGTCCCTGAATTATGCCCGGCTGACAAACGGTGCTTTTGATCCCACACTGGGACCCTGCATTCGCCTGTGGAAAAAGAGCCGCCGCCTTGGCGTCCTCCCGTCCGATGAGGAGCGGGAATGCGCGCTCCGGGCATGCGGATGGGAAAAGTTGTCCGTCCGTAAGGGAATGGCGGTCAAGGCGGTTTCTGGAATGAGGCTGGATTTGGGAGGCATGGGCAAGGGCTTTGCCGTGGACCGAATGGCGGAGATGTTGAAAACAAGGGGTATATGTTCCTTCTTCATAGACAGTACCAGCGATGTTCTGGCCGGCGCTCCTCCTCCCGGGGAACCGGGATGGCGGCTGCGGGTGGATACAGGAAGAGGGCAGGGGGAAGTGTTGCTGTTGAGCCATGCGGCCGTTTCCACTTCCGGGAGTGCCCGTCAGATGGTGAAAATTGGCGGGAAAGCGTATTCCCACGTGCTTGATCCCCGGTCGGGGCTGGGCGTTACGGAAGGGAGGCAGGTGAGCGTCCGGGCGTCTTCCGCTGCGCTGGCGGATGCCCTGGCGACGGCAGGGTGTGTGATGCGTGAGGAGGAGTTCCGTTCCCTGGCGGCCGGATTGCCGGGAGTGTCCGTTCCGGCCTTTTTTCAAAGTCCGCCATGTTCTGCGGGGGAAACGCAGAAACAGGATGGACTGCGGAAGGAGGGAGGAATGGGGTCAATGAAAGGAATGACAAAGCAACTACGTTTTTAAGGTACACCTTTATAACCCTGTTTATGAGATTGTACCATTTTTTACTCCCTGCCGTTGTCAGCGCTGCCGTATCTGCGTCATTTGGGGCAGAGTTCCCTAATCCCTATCCTGCGCCCGCTCCCGGTGTCCGCCTGACTCCAGAGATTCCGCTTTCACCCTCCATTAATGGCGCCCGTATCGTCGGGGCTACCCCCGGTTCCCGCATGCTGTTCCAGGTTCCCGTCTCCGGGGAGCGGCCCATGAAAATTCAGGCAACAGGGCTGCCCCCAGGCCTGAAGATGGATTCGCGCGGATTGATTTCGGGTACCGCTCCGTCCGGGAAGAGGGAATACAAGGTAAATATCCAGGCTTCCAACAGGCATGGAAAGGACATGAAGGAGCTGATTCTGAAGGTGGGGGACGAATTGTGCCTGACTCCGCCCATGGGCTGGAGCAGCTGGTATTCCTACAGTGAGGCCGTAGGGGAGGATAATGTGCTGAAGACGGCACGGCTTTTTGTGGAACGGGGTCTGGTCAATCATGGCTGGGCCTATATCAACATTGACGACTGCTGGCAGGGCAGGCGCGGAGGGAAGTATGGCGCCATTCAACCCAATAAGCGTTTTCCTGACATGAAGGCCATGTGCGACGCTATTCACGCCATGGGCATGAAAGCGGGCATTTATTCCACGCCTTGGATGGGAACGTATGCCGGTTTTATCGGAGGGAGCGCGCCCAACGCTAAGCCGGACTACGGGGAAATGGCCATTCCGGAAAAGGAGCGCAAGCAGGAGGATCAAATCTTTGGAAGTTATCCGGGAGTTCATCGCAGAAAGGCGGATCATGTGGGAGCCGTCTGGCTGTTTGACCGTGACGCTAAACAATGGGCGGATTGGGGGTTCGATTATGTGAAAGTGGATTGGAATCCCAACGATGTGTCTACGACAAAGCGCATCCGCAAGGCGCTGGACGAGTCCGGGAGGGATATCGTGC
The DNA here is from genome assembly GCF_000020225.1 of Akkermansia muciniphila ATCC BAA-835. Lineage (NCBI taxonomy): Bacteria > Pseudomonadati > Verrucomicrobiota > Verrucomicrobiia > Verrucomicrobiales > Akkermansiaceae > Akkermansia > Akkermansia muciniphila. The sequence goes on from NC_010655.1 coordinate 1,424,012, forward strand.
TCAGCCTGTCCAATGCCGCCCCGTACGAACATGTGGAAGAGCTGGGCAAGCTGGCGAATTTATGGCGGACGACGGGGGATATCCAGGATCACTGGGGCAGCGTCAGCGGCATCGGTTTTTCCCAGGAACGCTGGCAGAAGCATATGCGCCCGGGACATTGGAATGATCCGGACATCCTCCAGATCGGGAAGCTGGGCAAACCCAACCAGCCCAACACCACGTTTGTCCAGACGCGGCTGACTCCGGATGAACAGTACACCCATGTGACCCTGTGGTGCCTGCTGTCCGCTCCGCTCATCGTCTCCTGTGATTTGGAGCATATTGATTCGTTTACGATGGGACTGCTTACCAATGATGAGGTGATAGCGGTGGATCAGGATCCGGCTGCCCGTCCCGCCCGCAAAGCGTGGCACCAGGGGAATTTCCAGGTGTGGATGAAGGAGTTGTCCGACGGTTCCGTGGCGGCTGGCTTTTTCAATACCGGGAAGGAGAAAGGAATTTTGAAGGTGAATCTGAAGGAGCTGGGGCTTTCCGGAGCGTATGAGGCAAGGGACCTCTGGAAACGCGCTGACCAGGGGACCGTACAGGGAGATATGGCGGTAGAATTGAACGGGCATGGAGCATCCATGTTCCGGTTCAGCAAAAAGAAGTAACGGGAAGGAGACGGCTCTGTATTCATTCAGGGGCGGCGGGGATATGCCGCCCCTGAAGCCTGTGGCAGGGGAGGCTTTTCATTGAACCGGCATCCATAGAAATAAGCCTTCTGCACAAAATCCCACTTTTACAGTACCTGTCGGCGGATTGCCGGATTCCAGGAGGGGCAGGAGGGGCAGTGAATGCCTCCCCCGCACCAGAGCTTGCGCTTCAATTCCGGAAAGTTTTCTCCGGCAGGCCTTTGTTATTGTGTAATAAAAAACCGCTCCGGCAGATCCGGAGCGGTTCTTATAAAAGAGATTGATGTGACTTGCCTTAATCTCTCCCGACAGCTTTTCTAGGCGGCAATGCCGAAATGCTGCTGAATGGAGGCGAAAATCTTGTCGCGACGGGCGCGGGCTTTTTCAATGTCACGGGTTTTCAGCGAGAATCTCAGGCGTTCCGCCGTGGAGTCCGGCTTGTGAACCGTAACGTGGCACCACCAAACCCCCCTGTTGTTCCACAGGTGGTGGTTGGGGTTGTCATCATTAATTCTAAGAGCGATTTTGGTTTGGGCTTTCATCTGTGTGATCTTTTCCAGTAGAGGACGTATTGTTTACGTCCGTTGGCATATTAATGTTTCAATAAAACCTTCAACTTGGAGGTGCCTCACTTAAGCAGATGATCCCTTGTCTTTTTGGACATCTTTTTCTGCCAGTTGCTCACCTCGTTGAAGCCTTAGAGTTCAAGTGGTGGAACAACGTTCAAAAAAAGAATCTTTTTTACAGGAGACCTACTTTTTTAAGAGTGTTGTAAGCACCGTTCTTGTTGATCGTACGCAGGGCCTTGGCGGAAATCTTCATTTTCACGAATTGACCGAGTTCAGGAACCCAGATGCGCTTCTCCTGAAGGTTGGGGAAAACGGTACGATTGACAGTCTTAGTGACGTGACGACCAATACCGCCCTTTTTCTTGGCAAGACCGGAGCGATGGATACGACGACCTTTGTGAGGCATGGTACCTCTGATGATGCAAATTCGGGACATGGCAATCGAAGTTATTTGTTAATGCGAGAGAGATAATCTAGCGTATTTTTGCCTAAGGTCAAGAACAACCGGACGAAAGCCCTGGAATTTATCCTGGACTGTACGGAAGCATGCCTTTTCTTTTGCGCGAACTCCGGTTTTTTCTCCCATGATGAAGAGGGGTTGCAGAGACGGTGAGCTGAAAGCGGGAGGGGGCTGATCCGGGAAGATGAACGGTACCGCAGACAAAGAGGAGAATGAGGCGTTCTTCCATATTTTTTCCGGACTTCCGCCGTGGGAGCAGGGGCTGGCCGGATAGCCGGGCCGGATGAAGGCCTTTCACCGCAGGAAAAGTGCAGAACACGGGAAAGATGGCCCCCTTTGGTTTTTTCACGGCAGCGGCATATGGCTGCCTGCTTCCGGGTAAAACGTATCCGGCGCTTGCACGGAGGGGCGTTCCATGAGAAATTGAAAGCATGAGTGAGAATCATTATGCAGAGTTTTCCGAATGCAGTATGAAGCCCCAGGAGGTGCTGGAATATGTTTCCGGCCCCATTCCCGTTCCGGAGGAGGGAGAAGTTCTGGTCCGGATGAAGGCGGCTCCGATCAACCCGGCGGACATCAATTTTGTACAGGGAGTTTATGGCCTGAAGCCCGTGCTGCCGCACTCCCGCGCCGGCCTGGAAGGCTGCGGCGTGGTACAGGAATCTCGCGCAGCGGGATTTCGAGAGGGAGATGAAGTGATTCTCCTGCGCGGCGTGGGTTCCTGGAGCGAGTATGTGGCGGTTCCCTCCGTGAATGTCATGAAGCTCCCGGTGAAGGTAGATCCCGTCCAGGCGGCCATGCTGAAGGTGAATCCCCTGACCGCTCTGCGCATGCTGGAAGGGTTCGTTTCCCTGGAACCGGGGGATTGGCTGGTGCAGAATGCCGCCAATTCCGGAGTGGGAAGGTGCATTATTCAACTGGCCCGTGAAATGGGCGTGAAGACAGTGAATTTTGTGAGAAGGCCGGATGAATTGAGGGATGAATTGACTGCGCTGGGCGCCGATCTGGTGGTGGGAGAGGATGACGGGGATGTGGTGAAGAATACGCTGGCCCGCCTGGATGGAAAGAGGCCTGTGCTGGCTTCCAATGCCGTGGGCGGGGAAAGCGCCCTGCGCCTGATGGATATGCTGGCTCCCGGTGGAAGCATGGTGACGTACGGAGCCATGAGCCGGAAGAGCATCAAGGTGCCGAACGGTTTTCTGATTTTCAAGGGTATTAAACTGGAGGGCCTGTGGGTGACGCAGTGGCTTAAGAATGCCCCTGTTTCAGAGATTGAGGCCGCCTATGAGAAACTGGCGCGCCTGATGGCGGACGGCAGGTTGAAGCAGGCTGTGGATACCGTTTATCCGCTAAGCGATGTGCGGAAGGCTGTGGAGAAGGCGCAGGAGGAGTTCCGCAGCGGCAAGGTGGTGCTTAGCATGGATTGCGCCTGATGCGTGGAAAGGGAGTTTTTGCGCTTTCCCGTGCTGCGGAATGCTGGAAGGATTTTTTCAGCGTTCCGTGGTTTGGGTAGTATTGGCTGCTGGCCTGGATGATGGCGGGGCTGAACTTTTATTCCATCTGGCAGGCAGGCGATTTGTTCTGGAAAAAAGCCGTTTTGCCCGGAAAGGTCTGTGTACGGAGGGAATGGTGCGGAGCGTCACGAAGGATACGGTGCGGTTGTGGCGCCATTCGCGGATCATGAACCCGTCCGGGCTTTCTCTGGATGTCTGGGCACCGGAAGTGCGTTCCCATCCGCAGACCCGGGAGGGACGGCGCGTGCGCGCCGTTTGGTTTCAGCCCAGCGTGGAATCAAGCCAGGTGTTGAGTATTTCCACAGCGGCTACCTGGTCGATGATGGGGCGGAAGTTTTTTGCCTTTTTGCCGGCGGCGTGCAGTTTTTCCTGGGCAATGACGGTGGTGAGGCATTCATCCATGAAAATCAGGGGAAGGCCTGGAAGGGCTGCGGCCAGTTCCCTGCCGAATGCACGCACCTTGGCTGCGGCGGTCCCTTCCGTGCCGTCCATGCGGACGGGAAGGCCCAGCACCAGGGTGCGTATTCCCCGTTCCTGGACGAGCTGGACAATGCGGGAAATTCCGTCCGTCTGATGCCTGTGGATAGTTTCTACGGGATGGGCCATGATGCCCACGGGGTCCGTGGCGGCAATGCCGATGCGGGCTTCTCCGTAGTCGATGCCCAGGGCGGGGTGCGGACTGGTCATCTGAGTTCGTCCGGAAGCTGGTTGACGATTTTCTTGATTTCGTCCGCCTTGTTTTTATCCGCAATGAGGATGGCGTCCGCCGTTTCCACCACAATCAGGTTTTCCACTCCCAGCAGGGCCACGTGCTTGTCCCCCTTTTGGGAGAAAACAATGTTGCCGGAGGCGTCCTGCACGGTGATGTCCGTGTTGGTGGTGTTTTTATTGTGGGTTTCCAGATAGTTGGCTACGGATATCCAGGAACCTACGTCGTCCCAGTCAAAGGTTGCTTCCATGTTCAGCACTCTGTCCGCATGCTCCATGAGCGCGAAGTCTATGGAGACGGGGGTGAGCGCCGGGAATTCTTCCCGGATGGTTTCCTGCGGGGCCGGAGATTCCGCAACGTGTTCCACGAAGGAGGCCAGTTCCGGGCAGTGCTTGTCCAGCTGTTCGCACACGGCAGGAATGCTCCATACGAACATGCCGGCGTTCCAGCAGAAATTGCCCCGGCTCAGGTAGGCTGCAGCCGTGGCCGTGTCCGGTTTTTCGCGGAATTGAATGACTTCGCGGCAGGAACAGCCCGGAGCGGAGTGGATTTCTTTTCCGCGTTCAATGTAGCCGTAGGAGGGGCAGGGCCAGGTTGGCTTGATACCCACGGTGACAAGCGCTTTTTCCCTGGCAGCCGTGTCCATGGCGGCTTTCATCAGGGTGCGGAAGGAGTCCTGGTCCTGAATGAGCTGGTCGGAGGGGATAACGAGCATGACTCCGTGCGGGTCCGCCGCCTTGATGAGACCAATGCCCAGGGCGATGGCAGGCGCCGTGTCCCGGCGCACGGGTTCGGAAATGATGTTGTCCACGGGAATATCGTGGGCCTGGCGGCGCACTTCCGCTTCCTGCAGATGGTTGGTCAGGATAAAGATGTTTTGCCTGGGCACCAGCCCGTCCAGCCTGTCGATAGCCTGGCGAAGGAGGGTTCCTTCTCCGAACATGTTCAGGAGTTGTTTGGGGCGGTGGTCGCGGGAAAGAGGCCAGAAACGGGTGCCGCTGCCGCCGGCCAGAATAAGAGCGTATTGGTTCATGGCTGTTTCGCAGGAATGGGGGTTCAAGAGGGTCAGAGAGCGCCGAAACGGCGTTTTCTACGGGAGTAGTCCAGCAGAGCAGCTTCCATGTCCCGGTCGCAAAAGTCCGGCCACAACGTGTCCGTCACATGAATTTCCGCATAGCTGATTTGCCAGAGAAGAAAGTTGGAGACGCGCATTTCTCCAGAGGTGCGGATAAGCAGATCCGGTTCCGGCATGCCGGCGGTGTCCAGGTACTCGCCGAACAGGTCTTCCGTCACGGCGTCCGGCGGGAGTTCTCCGCGGGAGACTTTTTCCGCTATTTTCCTGGCGGCGGCGGCGATTTCCCCCCGGCTGCCGTAGGAAATGGCCAGAACCAGGTTGAGCCTGGTGTTTCCCGAAGTGGCTTCCAGACTGTTCTGAAGCAGTTTCCGGGTGCGGGCGGGAATGCGGGAGAGATCTCCTATGGCGTGGAGGCGCACGCCTTTTTCCATCATTTGGTTGAGGCGTTTTTTCAGGAATTCGTGCAGAAGGAGCATCAGCGCGCGCACTTCCGTCTTCGGACGGTTCCAGTTTTCCGAGGAAAAGGCGTAAAGGGTGAGCCAGGGGATATCATGGGCCATGCAGAAGTCCGCACAGCGTTCCACCGTATCCGCTCCCGCCCGGTGGCCTGCCTGCCGCGGCAGATGGCGGCTGTTCGCCCAGCGGCCGTTGCCGTCCATGATGCAGGCGATGTGAGTCGGCAGTTTTTCCTTGGGAATGGTAAGCATAGATAAGCGTCGCTCCGTTACTCTAGTCCATGACCGGGTCCAGTTCAACACGCAAGTTGTTCAGGATGTATTCCTGTCTTTCCCGCGTGTTTTTGCCCATGTAGAAGGACAGCAGGTCTTTTACCTTGTGGGAGTCTTCCAGCCGGACGCGGTCCAGGCGCATCCCTTCCCCGATGAAAGCCTTGAATTCCTGGGGGGAGATTTCTCCCAGGCCTTTGAACCGGGTAATTTCCGGGTTTTTCCCCAGCAGGCTGATGGCTTCCTCCCTCTCTGCGTCCGAGTAGCAGTAAATGGTTTGCTGTTTGTTGCGCACGCGGAAGAGGGGGGTCTGGAGGATGAAGAGGTGTCCCTCCCGGATCAATTCCGGAAAGAACTGGATGAAGAATGTCATCAAAAGGATGCGGATGTGCATGCCGTCGTCATCGGCGTCCGTGGCGATGACTACCTTGTCATAGCGCAGTTCCTCCAGTCCGTTTTCAATATTCAGGGCATGCTGGAGGAAGTTGAATTCCTCATTTTCATAGACGACTTTACGGCTCATGCCGAAGGAGTTCAGCGGCTTGCCCCGCAGGGAGAAAACGGCCTGGGTTTCCGCGTCGCGCGCCGTAGTGATGGAGCCGGAGGCGGAGATGCCTTCCGTAATGAAGAGGGTGGTTTCCCCGGCGCGGGAGTGTTTGGAGTTGTAATGCACCCGGCAGTCCCGGAGGTTCTTGTTGTGAATTTTGGCCTTGCGGGCGTTTTCGCGCGCCAGCTTCTGGATACCGGAGAGTTCCTTGCGGTCCCGTTCGGAATCCTTGATTTTTGCTTCCAGAGCTTTGGCCGTTTCCGGGTTTTTGTGCAGGTAGTTGTCCAGCTCCCTGGCAATGAAGTTGCCCACAAAGGTGCGGATGGTTTCCCCTTCCGGGCTGATGGTGTTGGACCCCAGCTTGGTTTTGGTCTGGGATTCGAAGACGGGTTCCTTTACCTTGATGGAGATGGCGGCTACGAGGGAGGAACGGATGTCCCCCGCCTCATAGTTTTTCTTGAAGAAGTCCCTCAGGGTTTTGACGATGGCTTCCCGGAAGGCCGCCTGGTGGGTGCCTCCCTGGGTGGTGTGCTGCCCGTTGACGAAGGAGTAGTGCTCCTCCCCGTATTGGCCGCCGTGGGTGAAGGCCACTTCAATGTCATGCCCTTCCAGATGGATGATGGGGTACAGGGGGGCCTCGCTCATCGCTTCCGCAAGCAGGTCCAGCAACCCGTTTTTGGAGATGTAGCGGCGGCCGTTGAAATGCAAGGCCAGCCCTTTGTTGAGGTAGGAGTAGTATCTGCACATTTTTTCGATATACTCCGGCCGGAATTGCGTGGCCGCGGGAAAGATGTCCGGGTCCGCGTGGAAAGCCGTGCGGGTGCCGTTGGGTTCCTCCGTGGCTCCGTCCTTCCGTCCCTTGGGGATTTCCTTTCCGCGGCAGAACTGGTAGGAACGCGTTTCCCCGTCGCGATAGGCCTGGATTTCAAAGAAGTCGGACAGGGCGTTGACCGCCTTGATGCCCACTCCATTGAGGCCTACGGATTTTTTGAAGGCGTCGCTGTCATATTTGGCCCCGGTGTTGATTTTTGCGGCGCAGTCCAGCAGTTTGCCCAGCGGGATGCCGCGGCCGAAGTCGCGCACTTCGCACAGGCCGTCCGGAGTCACGTCAATGGTGATTTTTTTGCCGAACCCCATCACGAATTCGTCGATTGAGTTGTCGATGACTTCTTTCAGAAGGACGTAAATGCCGTCGTCCGGGGAGGCTCCGTCACCCAGTTTGCCGATGTACATCCCCGGGCGCATGCGGATGTGTTCCCTCCAATCCAGGGTTTTGATGCTGTTTTCGTCGTAGGCCATGTGCAACGGGGTCGCGCTTATTATAGCGGCGCCCCCGGAATTTGCGAAGAAAAAATGAGGGGCTGTCCGTCTGCGTTCGATGGAGCTTGACCCGGAGGCCGTCCCTTGGTGGAATCCACGGCGTATGATCAGTTGCAAGGCTCCGTGCAAAGTGAACGTTTCCCTCCGCGTTCTGGGAAAGAGGCCGGACGGCTTCCATGAGGTGGATACCGTGATGGTTCCCTTGGATTTGTGTGATGTGCTGGAGTTTTCGCCGGCGGCCTGTCTGGAGATGAGCTGCGACGCCCCGGGCGTGCCTCTGGATGAGAGCAACCTGGTCATGAAAGCGGGCCGGCTGATGGAGCGGGAGCTGGGAAGGCCCATGCCGTGGCATGTCCGCCTGGTGAAAAAGGTGCCCCATGGCGCGGGGCTGGGCGGCGGCAGCAGTGACGCCGCATGCGTGCTGTGCACCCTCAATGAGCTGGAACGCGGAGGTTTGTCCCGGGAGCGCCTGGCGGAGCTGGGCGGGGAAATCGGTTCCGACGTGGGGTTTTTCATTTATGGCGCGGCGAGCCGCTGCACCGGGCGCGGAGAGAAGGTGGAGCCCTTGCCGGAGTGGAAGGGGTGGCGTCCCCGGGTTGTCTTGTTGAAGCCGTCGTTTGGTGTCTCCACGCCGGACGCTTACCGCCGCTGGTCCGGTTCCAGGGAATTGCCCGGCATTCCCTATGGGGAGCAGGATGTGGACGGCCATGTGCTAGTCAATGATCTGGAAAGGCCTGTGTTTGAAAAGCATTTATTCCTGGCGGAAGTGAAGCGCTGGCTGATGGGGCGGCCCGGGGTGCGCGGCGCCATGATGTCCGGTTCCGGTTCCACCATGTTCGCCGTGGTGGAGGATGAAGGAACCGGACGCGCGCTGATGGAGGATGCCGCCCGGGAGCTGGACCCCACTTTATGGATGTGGTCCGGCCTGGTGATGCAGGATGACGCGCGGTAAAAACGTGATTCCGCAGGAGGCCTTGCCTTGACGGAGGGGGAGGCATGCCGTTACACTCCGTCCATGATTAAGAGTTTGTTGGCAGGCATGATGGTGGCGGCTGTATGCGCCGTCCAGGCCGGTGAATATGGGGACAGCGCCGTCCGGGCCGCCCGGGAGCTTTCCGGGGCGGTGAAGACGGGCGACATGATGTGGATGATTGAGAAGATGTACCCGCCCATGAAGAAGCAGCTTGTTGCTTCCTTTCCAGGCGGGGAGGCCTCCTTCATGGAGACCATGAGGGAAAAGATGCAGGCCGCCGCCGCCGTGATGAAGGAACGCGGCATGGTGGTGGAGACGTATGAAATAGGCCAGCCTGCGGCGGAACATCTGGTGAAGGGCGGCGGGGAGGTGCTGGTGGTGCTTCCCACGCGGATGGTCATTTCCATGAAGCGTCCGGACGGGGTGCCCGTGAAGGTGGAGAATACCGGTGTTCTGGTGCTGGTGAAGGATTTGAAGGATAAGGGGCCCTGGACGTTCATCGACGCTTCCAGAATGAATGCGAACGGCTTGCGCTCCATGTTCTATGACCTGCCTGAAAAGGTGAATCTTCCGCCGGTTTCTTCCCGCCAGCTTCCCGTGGGCCAGTAAGGGGGGGCAGGTTCCCACATATGAAGGCCGCCGGGGAAGAGGGCATGGAAGGCGTCAGCGCTTTTGAGGCTTATGTCCACCGGGCATTTGCCCCGGACGGATTGTTTTCCCGTGCCAGGGATTTTGAGTACCGGGCGGAGCAGCAGAGCATGGCCCTGGCTGTGGCGAGGGCGCTCCAAGTGGATGCGCCGCTGCTGGTGGAGGCCGGCACAGGCGTGGGCAAGTCCCTGGGGTATTTGCTGCCGGCGGTGAAGTTTGCTTTGGATTTTGACCGGAAGGCGGTGATTTCCACGCATACCATCAATTTGCAGGAGCAGTTGTTCAACAAGGATATTCCGCTGCTGCGCACCGCCCTGGGGATTGATTTTTCCGCCGCCCTGCTGAAGGGCAGGCAGAATTACCTGTGCCATACCCGCCTGCGGCGCGCGCTGGCGCAGATGGATTCCCTCTTTACGCAGGGTGAGGCCGCGGAGTTGAAGAGGATCCAGGACTGGGCCCTGAGAACGCAGGACGGCACCCTGAGCGATATGGCATTCCGGCCGTCTTCCAAGGTATGGGCCATGGTCTGCAGCGAACCGCATGCGTGCAGCATGCGCCATTGCGGCCCTTCCTGTCCGTACCAGGCAGCCCGCAAGCGGGTTCTGGAGGCCAAAGTAGTGGTGCTTAACCATACCCTGTTTTTCGGGCTGATGGCCCAGGCGGAGGATTCCGAGGAGGCGGGGTTCGTGTTTCCCGGGGATTTTGTGATTCTGGACGAGGCTCACATGATTGAGAACATCGCCGCCCGCCAGCTAGGCGTCCAGCTCTCGGAACCGCATTTGAATTATGAATTGCTGCGGATGTACAATCCGCGCACGCACAAGGGGTTGCTGAAACCGCTGAACAATCCGTCCCTGTTTCAGCGGGTTCAGGACGTGATGGACGCCTCCGGCCTGTTTTTCCAGAATGCGCGGGATGACCTGGGGTTTGCTGGTTCCGGAAAGATTGTCCGCATTCTTCAGCCGGAGTGGTCGCAGGATATTCTTTCTCAGCCTTTGATGGAACTGATCGGGGAATTGAAAACGGAGAGGGAGAAACAGGAGGAAAATGCAGCCGTGAAGGATGAACTGGCGGATATGGCCGCCCGGATGGAGGAGGCGCAGGCTTCCCTGAAGGTGCTGATGGACATGACGGAGGAAGGTCACGTATATTGGGCGGAGCGTTCCGGTCCGGATGGAAGGAACATGAGCGTTTGCTCCGCTCCCGTGGAGGTGGGAGATATTTTGAGGGAACGCCTGTTTTCCGCCGGACGTTCCGCCATTCTGACTTCCGCCACGCTGGGGACCGGAGATGCGGACATGAGTTATTTTGCGGGGCGCGTAGGGGCGGAACGCATTCGGAAGCTTCAGATCGGAAGCCCGTTCAATTACCGGGAGCAGATGCGGCTGATTGTAGCCCGCTCCATGCCGGAGCCGGACCAGCCGGAGTATGCGGAAGTTTTGCCGGAATGGATTAAAAGGTATCTGGCGGAGTCCCGCGGCAGGGCTTTCGTGCTGTTTACCAGCTATCGTCTGATGGTTCAGGCGGCGGAGAAAGTGCGTCCTTTTTGCGAGGAACAGGGATGGACGCTGTATGTGCAGGGGCAGGATATGCAGCGGCATGCCATGCTGGAGGCGTTCCGGAAGGATGTGGACAGCGTGCTTTTCGGAACGGACAGTTTCTGGACCGGGGTGGATGTGCCGGGAGAATCTCTTTCCAACGTTATTGTCACGCGCTTGCCGTTTGAAGTGCCGGATCATCCGCTTGTGGAGTCCCGTTTTGAGAGTATCAGGGAACGCGGGGGGAATCCGTTTTACGAATATTCCGTACCTGTAGCCATTCTGAAGCTGCGGCAGGGGGTAGGGCGGCTGATCCGCACCAGGAGCGATTCCGGCATGGTGGTGATTCTTGATCCGCGCGTAGCTACCAAGAGGTATGGAATGCGTTTTCTCAAGTCCCTGCCGGAGGCCCGGCTGGAGTTTGTATGAGTTTTTTTCAGGATGCCCCGGAATTGTTCCGTTGCCTCTCCTGCCGCATCAGGAGGTAGCTGAGGGGTTGTTCCAGGCGCGCTTCTTCCAGAAGGGAGCGGTCCGCAAAGATGTCGGGAACGGGAGCGTCTGCCAGGATGGAACCGTCTTTCATTACGATGCAGCGCGTGCACAGATCCATGACCATGTCCAGATCATGGGTAGCAATGATTTTGGTATGGGTGAATTGGCGCAACAGGCTGATGAGGGTACGGCGGGAGGCAGGGTCCAGGTTGGCGCTCGGTTCGTCCAGCACCAGGATGTCCGGACTCATGGAGAGGACCGTGGCGATGGAGACGGCCCGTTTTTCCCCTCCGGAAAGATGGTGGGTCATTTTGTCTGCCAGGGCTTCCGCATGGACATTCCGCAGGGCCTGTTCCACGCGGCGGCGGATTTCCTCCGGGGGGAGCCCCATGTTGAGCGGCCCGAAGGCCACGTCTTCCCGGACAGTAGGCATGAATAGCTGGTCTTCCGCCTGCTGGAAGACCATTCCCACGCTTTCCCGGACGCGGGCGACGGTTTTGGGGGTCACGGGAATGTCCCCTACCCGTACCTGGCCGGAAGAGGGGGTCAGCAGGCCGTTGAGGTGGAGCAGCAGCGTGGATTTCCCTGCGCCGTTTCCGCCTACGACGGCGACGGATTCCCCGTGGGTGATGCGCAGGGAAACGCCGTTCAGCGCCGGAGGGGAATCCGGGTAGCTGAAACACAAGTCAATAGTTTCTACAAGGTGGTGGCTCATGGGATGAGGCTGCGGGCGTACTGGCCCGCGAGCATGGTGATGTTGAAACAGCGGAACAGAATGACGAGAATGCAGAAAAGAAGGCCTCCCGCTGCGCCACGGCCAGTGATGACGCTGCGGGAATTGACGAATTCAGGATCTTCCCCGCCTCTGCACAGGACGGCCTGGTAAATGCGTTCCGCCCGCCCGAATGCCCGCAGCAGAAGTTGTCCGGCCATGGCCCCCCACGTGGAAAGAGGGATGGGCCCGGAGCCTCCCCGCCGGGAGCGGAATGCCATCAGCATATGTTGGCATTCATCCACCAGGATAAAGGCGTACCGGTACAGGAAGGTCATCAGCGTGATTAGAATGCGCGGAGCGCCGAGCTGCCTCAGGCCGCGGCAGAGAGGCGCAAAGCCTGTGGAGGCCAACAGCGTGAAGGCGCCCAGGATGGTGAGCATGCACCTCAGGATGATGGAGATGAAGGAGATCATGCCCTGCGTGACGGGAATGCCGAACCATTCTCCCATGGGAGTTCTGTCCACCAGAGGGTTGAAGAGGCCTATCATGACGGCGACGGGCAGCAGCCACAGGGTACGTTTCAGAAGGTAGCCCAGGGGAAGGCCCGCCAGGCGGATGACACAGACCGGGAACAGGAAGAAAGGCAGGAGTCCCGTAATTTCCTGCGGAGGCCAGGAAAGAACGCAGATTTGATAGACGAGGAAAGCTCCGATTTTAATGCGGGCGTCCAGACGGTGGATGCCGGTATTTCCGCAGGAAAACCGATCCATCTGGCGGAATTGCTGCGAGGCGTCCGTAAACAGTGGCATGGGGAGGGTCAGCGGGGGCAGTGGCTGTGCGGTTTTCTGCCGAACAGGAAACCGGCCGCAAAAATAAGGGCTGCAATAATGGCGCTTCCCAGCACGCCGGCCATGCTCGTTTCAGGGTTGACAATGGAGGAGGAAGCTTCCGTTTCTGCGGTGTTTGCCCCGTCATCAGCGGGAAAGGCGTAGTCCGGCATAATGGCGGTGGCCTCCTGTACGGTTTCCAGGTTCCGGTGGAGGGGGGACGGTTCCGCCAGCCTGGTTTCTTCCGACCCGGTGACTCCGGCTACAGACCATTCCAGTCCGTCAGGATAGGCGGAGGCGAACCAGGAGAGGGCGGCTCCGCAGAGCAGGGCCGCTACCGCAAAGATGCCCAAAACGGTCCAGGATGCTTTTTTGACGGTTCCGGTTTCCAAGTCGGCCGGGCGCAGCAGGGACGGCTGTGCCTTGCTGATGAAGATGACGACGGCTGCCGTAGCAAGGCCTTCTACGGCGCCGATGGCCAGATGAATGGGCAGCATCAATTCAACAAATTGGGCGAAGGGCAGGGCTGAGATGCCGGAGGCCGTTGTTTCCAGAACGACGGAGAAAGCCCCCATCTGGAGCCCGATGACGGCGGCGATGACGCTGGCCAGCGTGATGCGGCCCGTGCCGGTTTTTGTTCCGGCCAGGGGCCTGTAAATGAAAGGGTAAGCTACCAGGCAGGAGAAAAACCCCATATTGAAAATATTGCAGCCCAGGGCCAGCAGCCCCCCATCCGCAAAGAAAAGGGCCTGCACCGTCAGGATGGCCGCCATGACCAGGAACCCCGCATACGGCCCCAGAAGGACCGCCAGGATGAGGCCGCCGCCCAGATGGCCGCTGGAGCCGGTGCCCGGAATGGTGAAATTCAGCATCTGGCAGGCAAAGATGAAGGCTCCCAGCACGCCCATGAGCGGGACGAGCCGCATTTCTTTTTCCTGCCTGACCTTACGTGTGCAGAGCGTTGTAATTGCAGCGGAAGCCGCCCACATGGTGCAGCCTACCGCCGGTGAGATGAAGCCGTCCGCCATATGCATGATGTTGATGCCTTTCTATTGAATAGTGTGAAGTATTGCTGAAAGCCCCGTACCGGGCAGATTGGCACCACTTTAGCATAAACGCCGCAAAGCCGAAGAAGGAAATGCGGCAACGGAGGAAAGTATGTTCCTTCCGCTTCGCGGTTTTGGTTCCCGTGCGGAGCCGGTAAGGCCTGTTTCCGGCAAAAGAGCCTTTCCGGAGGGGGGACGGAAGGGAGGGCGCGTTTCTTCGGGTGCATCCGGCGGCAATTCATCTGCCGTCCCGTTCCGACAAAGGGTGTGGACGGGTTGGGCGTGATGCAGGCGGGAAAACTGTCTGCTAGACGGGACCCATGATGAATTTTTCCATAGCCAGGTGTTTGTTTTCCATAGGAGGATGCACGACAATCCTGGGCAATATTTCCGCAGACACGGCCGTGTCTTCCGCCGGAGCCATCGGAGGCCTGGGCGTTCTGACGATTGCCGTGAATTACACGCTGAATCTGCTCAAAAAGAAGGATGAGCAGTTGATGGCGAAGGATGCCCGCATTGAAGCCCTGATGGACCGCCTGATTGACAAATGCCCGAATTGCGAGCTGGCGAAAGCAGCCAACAAGTCCCTGCTGGATGATGAATGACGGCAGGCGGGGAGACTATCTCCCGTCAGCGTCCGTCATGCGGGTGTAAATCTCCCGGGTTCCGTCCGTGTTCAGAATCAGCGTGTTTCTGCTGAGACTGTCAATGGTGGAGGTAGCGGTGAAGAGGGAGGAGTTGCCGTTTCCCATGCTTTTCCCCGTCAGGATCAGGCGGCTGCCGTCCAGCTGCCAACCTTGGTAGAGAAGCGTGTGCATGTTGATGGAAACGGCCCTGCCGTCCGGCAGGAGCTGCATTCCCTGCACATGCCCGGGCTGCCCGGGGACGGGCTGGATCCAGGAGCCGGAGAGGCGGGCGGGAGTGGGCTGCATGGAGCAGGATGCCGCCAGCAGGAACAGGGCCGGGAGAAAGAGGGAAAATTTCACGGCGGGGGAGTCAGCGTTGTTCCCGGATGATTTCCGTGCCGATGCCGTCCGGAGTGAAAATTTCCAGCAGCAGGGTGTGGGGAAGGCGTCCGTCAATGAAGTGCACTTTGCGCACACCTGCGTTCAGGGCGTCAATGGCGGAGTGGATTTTAGGTATCATGCCGCCGGATACGGTGCCGTCCTTGATAAGGTCGAGGGCTTCCGTACGCGTGACGGATTTGATGAGGGTGGAGGGATCCGAAGGGTCTTTCATAATTCCGGGGACATCGGAAATATAGATGAGTTTCACCGGCTTGAGTTCCTTGGCAAGGGCGGCGGCTGCCAAGTCTGCGTTCACATTGAGCGGTTTATGGGTGCCCAGTTCTTTTGCCAGCGGAGAGACGATGGGGGTGATCTGGAGTTCCAGCGCTTCCGTGATGCGCTCCGTCAGGCAACCGATGACGTTGCCCACTTCACCGATATCTATGGGGTTACCCTGTTCATCTTTTTCATGGATGCGTTCCCCAACGAAGATTTCCGTGCCGGGAATGCCTACGCCCTTGCCGCCGTAGTCGCGGAACATTTGAACCAGACCAGGATTGATGGTTCCGGAAAGGGTGCGTTCCACAATGGAAATGGCTTCCGGAGTCGTGACGCGAAGCCCGTTGACGAAACGGGCTTCCAGCCCTGCCTCCGCCATCGCCTTGGAAATGGCTTTGCCCCCGCCGTGGACAATCACGGGGTTGAAGCCCAGGACTTCCAGCAGAACGATGTCCCGCATGAGCTTTTTGACCAGGCGGGCGTCATCCATGGCGCTGCCGCCGAATTTGATGAGGAATGTTTTGTCCCGGTAGGCCTGGAGGTAGGGGAGGGCGCCGACAATGACGGAGGCCTGTTCAATCAGGCGGGTGATTTTGGAGTCCATGTCAGTAATGAAACGGTAGGAGTTTTAACGGAAGGAGAGGGAGATTTTGAGGCAGGACCCGTTCAAAGCAGGCGCCTGCTTCTGAAGTAAACCAGGGGCAGGATGATGGAAACGAGCATGACTACCAGGGAGATGTAGTAGCCGTATTCGTTTTCCAGGCCGGGCATGTGGGCGAAGTTCATCCCGTAAATGCTGGCAATTAACGTGGGGGGCATGAAGACCACGGCCGCCACGGTGAAGATTTTAACGATTTCGTTCTGTTCGATGTTGATGAGTCCCAGAACGGCGTCCAGCATGAAGTTGACGTTGCTGGAAAGGAAGTTGGCGTATTCGGAAAGGGAAGTGACGTCCCGGCTTAGAGGACGCAGCTTGATGTACAGCGTGGAGTTGGTGTCGTCCAGGGCCTCTTCGTTGCTGGCGTACGTGAGCAGGCGCAGAAGGTTGACCAGGCAGTCCCGCTGGCGGGTGAGCAGGTCGCCCACGCGGCCCAGGTCCTGGAGCGTCAGGCGCAGGGCGCTGGAGACGGGCACCCGCTTGCTGGTCTTGCCTTCAGGTTCGTCCCTGCGGAAGATGTTTTTGGAAAGGCGGTCCAGTTCCGCGCCGAAACGTTCCAGCACGTCCGCCTGGCGGTCCACGATGGTTTCCAGCAGGCCGGTGAAAACCTGGTCCCGGCTGATTTGCTTCTGGCGCAGGAGCTGGTGGGAAAAAACGCGGAAGGAATAGGAGTCCGAATGGCGGATGGTGATGATTTTCGCCCCCATGAGGACGAAGGTGATTTCCGACAGGGAGGGGGATTCCGTATCCACGCGGCTGAGAACCGTGGTGGTCATGAAGCGCGCTCCGTCCTCCGTGTACAGACGGCTGGTGGCCTCAATCTCCCGCATTTCGTCATAGGTCGGCATTTCCAGCCCGCAGAGGCGTTCCACAAACTTGATTTCCGCCGGTTCCGGGGTAAGGAGGTCAATCCAGAAGACGGAATCCAAGTGTTGTTCCGCCGCATCCACCTGGGTGGTGCGCTCAATGCCTTCCGGGGTTTGACGATAGAGCCGGATCATGCCGTTGATTTCGGTGGGGGGATGGAACGATGCCGTGCATGAGGTTGAGTGACACCCAACGCAGGCATGATGCCTTGTTTGTTCAGGGAAGGGAAGTAAAAAGGGTGACAAAAAGAGGCCCGGTCCCCAAGGTGGGAACCGGGCCTGCCGGAAAAGGGATGCGCGCCTCTTAGGCGTTTTCCTTGACGACCACCTTGAGCGTGGCTTCCACCTGGGGATGCACCTTGATGATGACTTCGTGTTCGCCTTCACTCTTGATCGGCTTTTCGAGTTCAATCGCCCGGCGGTCCACTTCCACGCCCTGAGCGGTCAGGGCATCGTGAATGTTCTGGTTGGTGATGGCGCCGAACGCCTTGCCGCCCTGGCCCACTTCAAGGGTGAGGTCTACGGTCAGTCCGCTGATCTTGGCGGCCACTTCCTGAGCGGCGCTGAGTTCTTCCGCTTCGCGCTTGGCGCGGGCGGCCTGAAGATTGGCGATGAAACGGCGGTTGGAGGCTGTTGCTTCGTGGGCCAGACCCTTGGGGATGAGGTAGTTGCGGCCATAGCCAGCCTTAACGGTCACCAGGTCGGCTTCTGCGCCGAGCCCTTCAATTTTTGTTGCGAGAATTACTTCCATCGTTGCCATGGCTAAAAAGAAATGGTTATTTGTGAGCGGTTGAAGTAGTAAGTATTCGCCCGAATGTCAAGACAAGAGCGATAAAAAGGGCGTTTTTTTATGTTTTGGGAGGAAAAATCCTCCCGGTTGTCATGATTGGTGACATTGCGCTTGCTTCACGCGGCAGTAGTATGTAGGGAAAGGAACCGCATTTATCGCGTTCTCTCCCGGAGGGGAGGGGGGCGCCCGCGGGTACATTACAGATATTTGATCTTATGGCTATTCAGCGCGCATTGATATCCGTTTCCGACAAGACCGGCCTGGAGGAGTTTGCCAAGGGCCTGCACGAGTTTGGAGTAGAGCTTATTTCCACTGGCGGGACCGCCGCTTTCCTGAAAGGCCTGGGCCTTCCGGTGATTGAGATTTCCGACTATACCGGAGAACCGGAGTTATTTGAAGGGCGCCTGAAGACGCTTCATCCCATGGTGCACGGGGGCCTGCTGCACCGCCGCGACAATGAGGAGCATGTGCGCCAGGCTAAGGAAAACGGCATCAAGCCCATCGACCTGGTCTGCGTGAATCTGTATCCTTTTGAAGAAACCGTCGCCAGGCCCGGAGTCACGCTGGAGGAAGCTATTGAAAAAATAGATATCGGCGGGCCGTCCATGCTCCGTTCCGCCGCCAAGAATTACGCTTCCGTCACGGTGGTTTCGGATCCCGCGGATTACGCGCGCATTCTGGATGAAATGCAGACCCACAAGGGGGATACGACCCTGAAGACCCGTGAAAACCTGGCGGTGAAGGTGTTTATGCGCACCTCCAATTACGATAACGCCATCACTAATTATCTTGGCCACCAGAGCGCGGAAAGCACCAAGGGCAGCTTCTGCATCTGCGCTCCCCTGTATCAGGAATTGCGTTACGGGGACAATCCCCACCAGGAAGCCAGCCTGTACGGCAGCTTCGGGGATATTTTCCACCAGCTTCAGGGCAAGGAGCTTTCCTATACGAACGTGCTGGACATTGAAGGGGCAGCCGAGCTGATTACCCAGTTCCGCCGCCCGACGGTGGGCATTTTGAAGCACACGAATCCCTGCGGCGTGGGCCAGGACGACGAAGACCTGCGCAACGCATGGCAGAAGGCTTTTGAAACGGATACGCAGGCCCCCTTCGGCGGCGTGATCGTGGTCAACCGCCCGATGACGGAAGGCCTGGCCCGTGTGCTGAGCGCCATTTTCACGGATGTCATCATCGCTCCGGAGTATGATGCGGAAGCCCGCGCCATTCTCCAGAAGAAGAAAAATTGCCGCATCATCCGCATGAACACGGAAGCCTGGATGAAGGCGCGCCGCGAACCCATCATCCGTTCCGCGCCCGGCGGGTTCATGACCATGAAGCGGGATACGGACGTGATGGGGCTGGACAATCTGGAAGCCAAGGTGGTGACCAAGCGCCCCCCGACCGAGGAAGAATTGACCGCCATGCGTTTCAACTGGCGTGTCGTGAAGCAGGTTCATTCCAACGCCATCGTTTTTGGCGGTACGGACCGCACGCTTGGCATCGGCGCCGGGCAGATGAGCCGTGTGGATTCCGCCCGCATTGCCGTCTGGAAGGCCGGGCAGGCCGGCCTGGATCTGAAGGGCAGCGTTGTGGCGTCCGACGCCATGTTCCCGTTTGCAGACGGCCTCCAGGTGGCGATTGACGCCGGAGCCACCGCCTGCATCCAGCCCGGAGGTTCCATCCGCGACGAGGAAGTGATTGCCGCCGCTGATGCCGCGGGAATTGCCATGGTATTTACGGGACACCGCCATTTCCTCCATTAATTTGAATGTTCGTCCCCGCCCCTTTGTCTTAAAACCGATATGCTGCTAGGTGTAAATATAGACCACATCGCCACGTTGAGGCAGGCCCGCTACGCGACCATGCTGGATTCCTTCAATGTGGAGCCGAGTGTTTTGGACGCCGCTTATGCGGCGCAAAGGGGCGGGGCGGATTCCATCACCCTCCATGTCCGGGGCGACCGCCGCCACATGCAGGATGCGGATGCCCTGAGCGTCCGGGAGAGCGTGGCCCTTCCCCTGAACCTGGAAATGGGAAATACCCCGGAGATGGTGGATTTTGCCCTGCGGCTGAAACCGGACTATATCTGCATGGTTCCGGAGAAGCGCGAGGAAATCACTACGGAAGGCGGCCTGGACGCCGTTTTTCATGAAAAGGATCTGGCTCCCACCATGGCAAGAATGGCCGACAACGGCATTCAGGTGAGCCTGTTCATTGATCCGGAAGTGCCCCAGGTGGAGGCTGCCGCCCGCCTGGGCGCCCCCATGATTGAGTTGCATACCGGATGTTTTGCCAACCATTCCGGCAGGGAGCGCACGGAGGAACTGGCCCGTTTGAAACGCGCCGCGGAACTGGCCCATTCCCTGGGTATCCAGGTGAATGCGGGCCATGGCATCAATTACCAGAATCTGGAACAGCTGCTGGCTGGCGTCCCTTACCTGCATGAGCTGAACATCGGCCATACGATTGTATCCCGCGCTCTTTTTGTGGGGATGGAGCAGGCCGTGAGGGAAATGCGCCAGGCGATCGACCGCCTGAGCTGATTGCGCCGTTTCAATTGATCCCGGTTGCCGGAGTATGAGCCGCATTGCAGGATTGGGAATGGATTTGGCGGATATGGAACGCGTACGCCAGGCCCTGCGGAAAAACGGGGAGGCGTTTGCGTTGCGCATCTGCACCCCTGATGAGTGGGCTTATTGCCGGAAGCACGCGGATCCCGTGCCGCATCTGGCGGCGCGCTTTGCGGCCAAGGAGGCCGTGGCGAAAGCCCTGGGAACGGGAATCGGGGCGAAGTGCGCTTTTACGGATGTGGAGGTGGTGCGCGGCGATGCGGGAGTTCCTTCCATTCTTTTGCACGGGGCTGCGGGAGTGACCGCCCGGGAGCTGGGCATTACGGGCTGGTTCCTGACCATGACCCATTCCAGGTTGAGCGCCGCCGCCACCGTTATTGCCTTGGCGCAATAAAAAAGCCGTTCCCTGGGAAGAAAGGAACGGCTGGCATTAAAGGAGGAAAGGGAAGTTATTTTCTCCTTCTGCGTGCGGCAAATCCCGCGAACGCAAGCAGAGACAATGCCGCTGTGGAGGGTTCCGGAACAGCGGCATAAGAGACGGAGAGCGAACTCAGTTTCGTGCCGTTCAAGCCGTCATTATTCCAACCGGGAGCACGATGTCCAATGCTGTACATCTCGTTTTGGGTATCTCCTCCGTCCGCGGTTCCGGTGTACCAGTCGATATCGCTGATAGAAACGGTTGCGGTGCTGGCGGCAGTACCATTATCAAGAGTAACGGTTACGTCATGTCCCAGGATATCAACGGTTACGTTTGTCCACGTATTTGCCGTCAGTCCGGCTTCTGCGATTGCTCCTCCGGAGGAGAGATTGCCGGAGTTGATGGCAACAGCCCCATTGCTGAGTCCCAGGCTGAAGCCGAATCCGCTGCGGGCAACGTGAATGATATTTTCAAGGGAATTGTTGCCTCCCCATGAGATGTCCATGGTGATGCTCATGGTCCCCTCCCCGGAAAGGGCTCCGTTCAGCATTTCCCGGAATACATTTGTACCGCGTTCGTCAAAGGTGGAACCGGTAAGAACCGTCCCCTTCTCTGCATCTTGGGCAGTATTGAAATTACCTGTAGCAGTTCCCCCCATGACGGCAGCCGCGGAGGAAAAATCCCATGTATAGGTAGCTGTCTCCGCCGCCTTTGCCGCACCACAGAAAAGCAGCCCTGCTGCCAGCGGCAAATATTTTTTAATGGATAGATTGATAGCCATATGACAATAGCACGTAATTGCAAAAAGATTCAACGATTTTCAAATTCGTTGAATGTTTTTCTATATTAACCCATTGATAAATAGGTTTTTGAAAATATCCCTATTACAAGATTGGTTTCTTTTTTCGTTTGTTTATTTTCACTGTTCCATACAGAAAACGAGAAAATTATAGATTTTTTTCTTGTAAAACGGATTTGAAATTCGTTGCTATGGAATAAAAGAGGCCGCCCTGTTAAAGGGCGGCCTCTGCCTTAAGAGTTTTTTCTTAAGTCAGGTGGACTTTTAAGAAAAGCTCTTGATGAGAAGCTGGCGCTGTTCTTCCAGTTCGGCCGGGAGCTTTTTGCCCACCTTGTCGAACAGCTCGGTCTGGCTTTCCAGTTCAGCCTGCCATTCGCTCGGGTTGAGAGCCATGTTGGCGTTGAACTGTTCTTCGCTGTAGTCGAGGCCCGTCTTATCCAGTTCGGCATAGGTCGGGGAGACGCCCAGCACGGTCTTCTGGCCTTCAGCCTTGCCCTTGGCGCGGCGCAGAATCCAGTCGAGAACGCGCATGTTGTCGCCGTAGCCCGGCCAGATGAAGTTGCCGTTCTTGTCCTTGCGGAACCAGTTCACGTTGAAGATCAGCGGAGGATTGGCAACGGTTTTGCCCATGTCCAGCCAGTGCTGCCAGTAGTCGCCCACATGGTAGCCGATGAAGGGAAGCATGGCCATCGGGTCGCGGCGGACCTGACCGATGTTGCCGAAGGCGGCGGCGGTCATTTCCGAACCCATCGTCGCACCGACGTAAACGCCGTGCGTCCAGTCGCGGGACTGGAAGACGAGGGGCATGGTGGTGGCGCGGCGGCCGCCGAACAGGATCGCGGAAAGGGAAACGCCTTCCGGGTTCTGCCATTCGGGATCAATCGTCGGGCACTGGGAGGCGGGGGCGGTGAAACGGGCGTTCGGATGAGCGCACTTGCGTCCGCAATCCGGGGTCCAGTCATTGCCCTGCCAGTCGATGGCGTGGGCGGGAGCGGGGCCGTCCATGCCTTCCCACCAGACGTCGCCGTCGTCGGTCAGACCGACGTTGGTGAAGATGACGTTTTCCTTGATGGTGTCCATGGCGATCGGGTTCGTCTTGTAGGACGTGCCGGGAGCCACGCCGAAGTAGCCGTTTTCCGGGTTGATGGCATGGAAGGTGCCGTCTTCATGGGGCCAGATCCAGGCGATGTCGTCACCGATGATGGAGGTTTTCCAGCCGGCTTCCCGGTAGGAGGCGGGGGGGACGAGCATGGCCAGGTTGGTCTTGCCGCAGGCGGACGGGAATGCGCCGCCGACGTAGGCCTTGGTGCCGTCCGGGGATTCAATGCCCAGAAGGAGCATGTGTTCAGCCATCCACTTGTTCTTGCGGGCGATGGCGGAGGCGATGCGCAGGGCCAGGCACTTTTTGCCGAGCAGGGCGTTGCCGCCGTAACCGGAACCGAAGGACCAGATTTCTTCCGTTTCCGGGAAGTGGCAGATGTACTTTTCTTCGTTGCAGGGCCACGGCACGTCAACCTGGCCGTCCGCAAGCGGAGCGCCCACGGTGTGGAGGCAGGGAACGAATGTCCCGTAACCGTCACGCTTCGGGTTGCCGCCGCCCTTGACTTCGTCTTCCAGGCGCTTGAGAACCTGTTCACCCATCTTGGTCATGATGCGCATGTTGGTCACGACATAGGGAGAGTCCGTGATTTCAATGCCGATTTTGGCCAGGGGGGAGTCCAGGGGACCCATGCAGAAGGGAATCACGTACATGGTACGGCCCTTCATGCAGCCATTGAAGAGGCCCTTCAGTTTGGCCTTCATTTCAACGGGATCAGCCCAGTGGTTGGTCGGGCCGGCGTCTTCTTCCTTCTCGCTGCAGATGAACGTGCGGTCTTCCACACGGGCTACATCGGAGGGGGTGGAACGGGCGAGGAAGCACCCGGGGCGCTTCTCGGGGTTCAGTTTGATAAAGGTGCCCTTTTCTACCATCATGTTGCAAAGCTCGTCATTTTCTTCCTGAGAGCCGTTGCACCAGTAGATGGAGTCGGGTTGGCAAAGCTGGGCGATTTCTTCGACCCACTTCTTAGCTGCTTCGTGAGTGGTACTCATGGTGAAGATAGTGTATGCACGGAAATAGCCGTTGGCAAGCTTCCCGTGCGGCTTTTTATGGGGCGGTTTTGTTTCTCCGGGCATGGAAACCGCATGCGGGGAAAGGCGTTGCCCTGATTGCCGGATGGCTGTGCGCGGGGGCTTTCTTCAGGATATCCCTTTTTCCTGCTGCCGTGTTTCGGAAAGGGTGAAAAAGACTGTTTTGACTGGAAATCTGCTTGCCAGCTCGTCTGCGATAGTCTAGGGAAGAATCATGAATGTCAGAATGTTGTCGGCAAATGCGGTGTTTCTGATGCTGCCGGCTTTGCTGGCGGCGTGTTCGGACGCCCCGCGCCCGCCCGCCGTCAGCTTCAGGATTCAGAATGTGCCTCCCGTGCCGCGCACGATGGCCCAGATGTCCAGAGAGGTGCACATTAACCGTGATTTCATGTCCCCGCGCTCCCGTGCTCGCCGGGCCGCCCATTCCATGCATCCGCGGTTTATCACGATTCACAGCACAGCCAATCCCAAGGGTGACGCCGCGGCGCATGCCCGGGCATTGAAAAGGGGGGCCATGGGGTCCCTGAACTGGCATTTTACGGTGGACCAGTACCGTGCCGTCCAGCATATTCCGCTGAATGAGACGGGCCGCCACGCAGACCGGGGCGGCCCCGGAGACATGTACTCCATCGGCATTGAGATGGGGGAGGTAAGGAGCCATAACCCCATTGTTACCTGGAACCGCTCCGCCAAGCTGACGGCAGTGCTGATGAAGCAGTACCATATTCCGCTCCGTAATGTGGTACCCCATTATTATTGGACGGGGAAGAATTGCCCGGCCCCGCTGCTGACCAACGGCCGTCCGGGACATAAATGGAGCTGGTTCATTTCCCGCGTGGATTATTACAGGCGCTGTCTGGAGACACGGCCCGCCGCAGCGTTCTGACGGGTACGCGCACATGGTGCATGATAAGGGATACGTTCTTGGGTTCATGGCTGGAGAATTGCTTTTAACGTCTTCTCTGGAGGAATGCGTTTTTATCCGCCCCAGAGAGTTGGCGGCCATGCAGGCGGCGGGAATGGCCTCCGTACGGGATTTGTTGTTCATGCTTCCGCGCAGGTATGAAGACCGCCGCATGTTTGACCGCTATGATTCCCTGTCTTCCGGTGTGCCCGTCTGCCTGAGAGGAAGGGTGGTGGATGTGGGCTGGAAAGGCTGGGGCGGACGGGGCGGCAAGGGCCGCGGCCGGTATGTGGAAGCCGTGCTGGCGGATGAGCAGTCTTTGGGGCAGACCCGTTTTTCCTGCCTGTGGTTCAGCATGCCGGGCGTAGCCAGGATGTTGTGCGCCGGGCAGGAGATGATTGTATACGGGCGCATGAAACCGTATGGGAAAAAGCTCAGCATGGTGCATCCGGATTTTGAAATTATCCGGGAAGGAGATGAGCAGTCCATTCATTTGAACCGCATTGTTCCCGTGTATGGCGGCCGCATGGGGATTGCGGTCCGCAGGCTGCGAGAAATCGTATGGGAGACGCTGTCCAGGCTTTCCCCGGCTCCGGAACCGGAGGTGTATGAGTTTGTGCCGGACACTCCGTGCAAAACGGCATTGAGGGATCTTCATTTTCCTGAGACCGCAGAGGCCCGGGACCGGGCGCGGCGCCGTTTTGCGTTGGAGGAATGCCTTGCTCAGCAGTTGAACGTGGCCTACAGAAGAAGGCGGGCGGATGAAGTGCCCGGCATGAGGACCGCAGGTTCCAGCCATTTGGTGAAGGATCTGGCGGATTCCCTGCCGTTTGAGCTGACGGAGGCTCAGAAGCGCTGCGTGAGGGAGATTTACCGGGATATGAAAGCCCCCCGTTCCATGAACCGCCTGCTTCAGGGGGATGTCGGGTCCGGAAAGACGCTGGTGGCTCTGTGCGCCATGCTGCTGGCTGTGGAACACGGTTATTCCGCCGTGATGATGGCGCCCACGCAGATTCTGGCGGAACAGCATTATTTGAAGTTCCGGCAGATGCTGGACAAGCTGGATGTGCCTGTTTCCCTGGTGACGGCGGACAGGAAGGAAGAATCCCATGTGTCGTTCGGGAAGCAGGGCGGGATTGTGGTTGGCACGCATGCCCTGCTGTACGGGAAAAATGTGCCGGAGCGTGTGGGGCTGGTCGTGATTGACGAACAGCACAAATTCGGCGTGAATCAGCGGGAGAAGCTGATTGACCGGGAAGAGCGCCCCGACGTGCTGGTGATGACCGCTACCCCTATCCCCCGCACGCTGACGCTGACTTTTTACGGGGAGCTTGACGTTTCCATCCTGGACGGCGTGCCCAGGGGGCGCGGGGCGGTCGTAACAGCCATCCGGACGGAGAAGGATAAGGGAAAAGTGCTGGCTTTCGTTCGGAACCAGCTGGAGGAAGGGAGGCAGATTTACGTGGTTTCCCCCCTGATTGACGGAGAGGATTCCCGGAAGGGGAAAGCCGTGACGAAGGAATGGGACGAGTGGAAGGCTCTGCTGCCTCATGTGGATGTGGGGCTGCTGCACGGCAGGATGTCTTCAGAGGAAAAAGAGGCGGTGATGAAGGATTTCCGCTCCAACCGCATCAGCGTGCTGGTGTCCACCACGGTGGTGGAGGTGGGGGTGGATGTTCCGAATGCCACGGTGATGATCATCAATAATGCGGAAAGTTTCGGGCTTTCCCAGCTTCATCAGCTCCGGGGGCGCATCGGCCGCGGGTCGCACAAGTCCTACTGCATTTTGATGACGGACGCCCGTCCGGAGGATGAGCAATGGGAGAAGTTGCGCATCGTGGAAACTACGGCGAATGGATTTGACCTGGCGGAACAGGATTTGAGGTTACGCGGCCCTGGAGACGTGCTGGGTACGTCCCAGAGCGGCCTGAAGGGCGTACGTTTTGAGGAATGGCTGCTGGATGCGCGCCTGATTCACCGCGGGCGGCAGCTGGCGGAGGCTATTCTGGCGGAAGATCCCAATCTGGAATCCGCCAAATACCGCCCTCTCCGTTTTTTGCTGGAAGACGGGGCGGGGAGGCGTGTGGCCGGGTAAGATTGTTTTTCTACCGTTTGCTGACGGTCAGCTTGTAAGAGGCGCATGACAGATAAGAGGGCAACGATTTATCCGCCGGAATGAATCTAAAGAGGCAAAGAAGATGTTTCTTCTTCAACCCGAACACCGATAAAACAATGATTCAAACGTATCAAGTACTCCCTGTGGTGGCCATCGTATGCTCCGCTTCCGCCTTTGCCCAGAACGCTGCCGATCCCGTGCAGATGGTCAAGCAGAATATCGACCTGATTTCTTCCGCCAACAAGGTTTTGGACGACGTGAAGGACAACGCTGCGGTTGAAATCGCCATTAAGCAGCTCAATGCGTTGACCCAGCAGGCCAAGCAGCTGGACAAGTCCATGGAAAAGATGAGGCTTACTTCCGAGCAGGCTATCCGCATCACCAAATTGAACGGAGACGCCCAGGACACCATCGTGGATATGCTGGAAAATTGCGAGCGCATTCAAAAGGACAAGCTGATGACTCCGGCTTTGCTCAAGGCGGTGAATGATTTTGCCGACGCCGCCAACATCGACGTGGTGGAAACGATTACGACCGTGGAGCAAATTGTGGAAGATTGAGTGACCAGCTTATCAAAAGACCTTTGACTGGTAAGGCCGCCTCCTGAAGAAGGCGGCCTTATTTTTTAAGGAAGGGCCGTTTTTTATCAATTTCCGGGCAGGGCATTTTATTTCTCCATGGCCGGATTGGGGTTTCTTGCCGGAACCAGGTAGCCCGTTCCGGGAGACGTGCCCAGGCAGGAGAGGAGATCCTGGTGGCGCGGCAGGGACTTGGCGCGGAAAACGGCTGCGGCGGGGTCCAGCACATTGCCGAAGGTGATGGCTCCCATCGGGCATGCGAGCTGGCAGGCCGTTTGAGCCGCCCCGTCCGGAAGCAGCATGTCCTGGGCCGTCACATGGATGGAGGTGGATGGCTGGCCCGGATGCTCCTTCATCAACCGGGATTTGTGCCGGATTTTGGCACGTTCCACCATTTGGACGCAGTAGGTGCATTTTTCCATGACGCCGCGGGAGCGAACGGTTACATTGGGATTGCGCTGAAGGCGCGTGGCCTGTTCCGATGCTTTGGCGTAATCAAAAAAATTGAAGCGCCGAGCCTTGTACGGGCAGTTGGTGGCGCAGTACCGGGTACCCCAGCACCGGGCGTACACCATGGCGTTCAGGCCTTCCGCAGTATGCACGGTGGCATTGACGGGGCATACGGATTCGCATGGGGCCTTGCCGCACTGCTGGCAGGCCACGGGGATGGAGGTGAGCGTCCCTTCCTCCGTGAAGTACCTGTCGATGCGTATCCAGTCCAGGGCGCGGCCCCTGGCCATCTGGTCACGCCCCACTACGGGAATGTTATTTTCCGCGCGGCAAGCAATCATGCAGGCGTTACAGCCGATGCAACGGGACGTGTCAATGGCCATTTTCCACTGGTAAACGGCATCCGCGCCGGGAGGGGGAGGCGGGACGCGGGACGGACCGGGATGCAGGGAGAACGGGGCAGGCTGCACAACGGGGCTTTGAATGGCTTCCGTCCGCTCCCGGAGGGCAGCCAAGGCAATCTGTTCCGGGGCAATGCCGTATGCTTCCGTTTTTTCCACCTGTCTGCGGAGTTCATATCCGCCGGAATTTTCCTGCCTTTCCGCTACGTGGTTGATCCCGCCATAACCCAGAGGAAGAATAATGAGATTATCCGCCACTCCCGGAATGGGGCACAGGATGACTTCCATTTGCGTGGCGGGGGCGGTAAGCGTGCAGTGCATGGGCCCGGAATCCGAACCTCCCAGCCGCAGAAAGGTGGCGGGGGAAACCTGTGCGGACGCCGCCCAGCTGACGCCTGTTATTGGGTCCGGGCATTCCTGCATCCATGCATTGCGTTTCCAGCGTCCGTCCCCAATGGAATAGTCCGCGCGGAATTGCAATTCCAGCATCCCGGTTCCCAATTTTTTCCCGTGGCCGCCAAAAGGCGCTGCGGGCGTTTGCATCATGGCTGTTCCAAGAGCCGTTTCTTCCTGCGGGGACAGGGGAGCATAGGCCGTTTCTTCCGAATAGCCGCGCTGAAGCGCCTGAGCCCAGGCCGCAGTTTTATTTTCCGGATTCACGGCGCGTTCAAAGCATTTGCGCGCTCTGTGGTAAACGGGAGAGAGGTGGGTGGGGGAATTGTCCGCCGTGGAGAGATGGCCTTTGGAGGAAAGCAGGCCGGACAGCACTTCTTCCGGAGAAATGCCCCCGTACAGGGGAAGAATGACGGGCTGGCGATAGCAAAATCTGCCCCGGTAATCCCGCTCCACCCCCCATGATTCCAGAAAGTGGGCTGCCGGCAGGTGCCAGCGGCAGACGCGGGAGGTTTCATCTTCATACATTCCAAGGTGGATGCTTTCCACCCTGTTCAGGGCTTCCGACAGTCCGGAACTGTGCCCGGAATCCAGCACGGGATTTCCCGCATCCAGTAAAAAAACGATTTCCACCTTTTTCCCCCGGATGTCCCGAACAAGATCGTCCAGCGTGCCATAGGGAGTTGGGCGCGGTGCCTTTAGCAACTGGATGCATGTCCCCATGGAGCCGAGAAGACAGTTGAGCTTCCAGACGATGCCGGATAATTCCGGATGATTGTCCCCCAGGAGGATCACGCTTTCTCCGGAGTGGCTGAATAAGTCATCCGCACAGTGGCGAAGCCAGTTGAGTTCCCTTTCCGTCAGGGGATGGTCCGTTCGCCGGGGAGGGGGAAGCGTTTGTCCGGAGTTTTTTTTGCTGGAAAGATAGCGGAACAATTCCTCCAGGAAAAACGCCAGGCGTGCGGGAGGAACGGGTAGCCTGTGGTCGGCATGGGCCCCGGTCAGGGAAACGCGTCCCTCCACGGCGTAAAGGCGTGTTCGGTTCCTGTTTTCTTCTTTGTAATAAAGCCCTTCCGGGGAGCGGGACGCAATGAAGTCGCGCGTGTTTCCATAGGGGTTTTGATGAAGAAAATCGCAATCCAGGGAGAGGATGCGCCTGGCGCGCGCAAAACGCACGCGGAACCGTACTTCTTCCGGCAGCCCCGCCTGCATGCCGGAACCCGGTTCAGGCACGGGGGAATACCGGTAGATGCGCACGAGTGAATTTTTCCGGGTGATTTCCTCCAGCATGGAATGGAGCAGAGGGGAAGCCGAAGGGGGAAGGAGAAGGCCGATGCCGCCACCATCCCGAAGATTGCGGGACCAGGAAGAAAAGGCTCCCCGGAATTCGTCTTCGGAGGCCGGATTGCCGTTGAACAGGATATGCTTGCTGCGGCCGGGGTCGTAAAGGTCCAGAATGGAGGCCTGAGCCGCAGCCGGCAACCCCGGACCTTCCGGGTATTGCAGGGAGGGAATCAATTTGACGGGGCGTCCTTCATAACAGGCGGCCAGTACAGGTTGCGCGTTTCCTCCCATGGTCAGGCAGGTAGCGTAAGCCGTTTCCACGCCGGGAACAGACCATTCAGGCCCTTCGTTATAGGGAACCAGGTATTTTTCCACACGGCGGCAGGCCGGCAGCCCTATCCCTGCCAGGGCTGCCCCTGCACCCATCCATTTCATGAAGGAACGCCGCGTCATCCCCCGTTCTTCTTCCGGAAGAAAAGCGGGGTGGTTCTGGGGAACTTCATTCTGGGAAAATGGAGGGAGGGGAGTCAAACCGGGTAATGATGGGGATTGATGAAACAGGGATGGCTTTTTTTAGGAAATCCGAAGGATGAAATCAAGTGGTGATTGACGGCGGTCTTTATCTCCGGGCCAATAACGGATAAACAGGGAACAGGAGGAAATCTTTCTTGTGGAATTCAATGTCATTGATTACGGATTCAAGGAAGGAATCATTTAATGAAAAGTCCTTTGGTCTTTTTATTACGCAGTATCCGGGAACGCAGGGAGGAATAACTTTGGCGCCGCGGATGTCAAACAGGCCATGGAGGTCAGTGATGGCATGCGGTGCAATCCGTCTTCGGTTGAATTTTCCATTGGCGTTTCAGAAAATTTCCCAGTTGAAGCGGGGTTTGGATGCTTTTCCCTTCTCCATCCCGGATGGAATGCGTGCGGAGGTAGTCTGCGGCGGAATAACGGGAACTGGCCGTTTCCTCCAGCGGGCGCAGATGGGGAGCCGGATTGCGGTGGCAGTCCAGACACCATTGCATGCGGGCATCGCGTGGAGCCCTGATGCGTTCCATGCCCGCCACGTCTCCATGGCAGGACGTGCAGCCGATGCCCCGGTTCAGGTGGGCCATGTGGTTAAAATAGGCGTGACCGGACAGGCGGTTGACCATCACCCAGCGGACCGGTTCTCCTGTGTAACCGGGGTATTGCGGGTCCGCCGCCTCCCTCAGGGGGGCGATGAGCGGGCTGTCCGGAAGAATATGCTGGTGGCAGCCCAGACAGGACTTCGTATCCGGAATGCCGGCTCTGGATGAGCGCTGTGCGGCGCTGTGGCAAGCCGTGCAGCTCATCTTCAGATCTCCGGCGTGAAGTTTGTGGGAAAAGCGGACGGGCTGCACGGGTTCATACTCCGGAATGCTGAAATTAACATAATATATTCCCCCCAGTACGAACGCGGCAGCGAGCGCAACCAGGGCGGCAATCCCGTAAAAGCGCTTGTTGGTATTGGGTGGAAAGATGTTGGCCATGAACCGTAGAGAGAAAGGGATGGAGCCTCCGTCAGGCCGTTCTGCCCGGGCGCGGGATGCGGGCGGGCGGCAGGGGCGTATCCATCGTCAGGTCTTCAGGCACCAGCCGTGCGGTGCTTTTCTTAATCTGTTCCCAGGTAATGCGCTGGCCTGTGTGGGCCGCTTCACGCCCCATGATGGCAGCCAGGGTCTTATTGGCTGCGCTTTCCAGTGTCTGGGTCCAGGTGCCGGAGCGCAGGAAACGGTAAAAGGCCACATGCGTGTCTGCGTACATATTGCCGCGTTCCCCGCGGAAACGCCAGCGGTTATTCGCCTGAATGTAGGGACGGTAGGGAGTAACCAGCATTCCTTTTTCGCAGATGGTGCGGTCCACGATTTCCCCGTGGCAGCCAACCCACTGTCTGCATGAAATGTGGGCCGTTACGTTGTGGCCGTACTCAAAATAAACGTCGTAATGATCCCATACGTCGCCGTCATCCCGGCGCTGGGCGCGTCCTCCGGAGCCGAAAGCCGCCAGAGGAAGCTGCTCGTTCATGGACCAGACCATGCCGTCAATCGTATGGACGATTTGTTCCACAAACTGGCCTCCGCTCAGCCAGTTCCATGCGGTCCAGTTGCGTAGCGCCCATGCCACGTCCGTATCGGAGGAAGGTCGGGAATCCAGGGCCAGCGGAGACTTGGGAGGAGTGGTGTAATATAACCCGTCAAAGGAGAGGACACGGCCCAGCTGCCCGGAGGAAAGCTTGCGGTGGGCTTCCTCATTCGCCTTGTCGTAGCGCCAGCAGAAGCCGTCCAGAATCACCAGATTTTTGAGTTTTGCCAGCCGTGCGGATTCCAGTACGGAAAGCACGCCGGGAACGTCCACTGCCACAGGTTTTTCCGCATAAATATGTTTGCTGGCGTCAACGGCCGCCGCTAAATGTTCCGGACGGAAAGCGGGGGGAGTGCAGAGCAGAACTACGTCAATATCCGTTTGCAGCAGTCTCTTGTAACTGTCCAGGCCGCTGAACAGGCGGCTCCTGTCCAGCTGGGCTCGGTTGCCGTACTGTTCCGCCAGCAATTTGGCACCGAAATCGATACGTTCCTGAAACACGTCTGCCAATGCCCAGGCAATTGTTCCGGGATCGGCGTCCAGAGCGTTTTTCATGGCGCCCAGGCCTCGGCCTCCGCAGCCTACCAGGCCCACCTTGAGCGGTTTTGCGTTCGTCAGGGCCTCTTCTGCGTTCAGGCAGGGCATGAAGGCCAGGAATCCGGCTGTTCCTGCGGCGGTTTTCAAAAAACGGCGTCTGTTCCAAATAGGGTAACCCATCTCAGGGGAATTATACGGTGACGTCCTGTGAAATCAAACGTCGTATTGAAATGGTGACACAAAAAATAGGCGCAACCGTCATTCTCGGAAATGGTGCCTTGCGGAGGGAGTCAATGAACTCCCTATATTTTGCCTATTAAATGGGAAGGGCTGTTTCCTGCGTTCAGAACGAGAGGCAGAGGTTAAAGAGATATGTTGCCTGAAAAACAGTTTTTAAGGATAAAAACTGATTTGACTCCGGAATCTTCAGTGTTCATGATGAATTCAATGAGGCCTCCGGCTTTTCAACCAATCATCATGATGAAGCGAAATCTCATTCCTTCTACGGCTTTTTTGGCGGCGTTAGTGTTTGTTGCCTGTGACGGCGGCAAGAAGCAGGATCATCCCCGGGATGTTTCGGTTCCCAGCGAACAGGCCGTTCCTAAAACTCCGGGAGAAAAAATTCTGGCCGTTCTGCTGCTTATTCAGGATCAGGCTACGGCAAACGCCCACGCGGCGGAGGTGAAAGAGCTGGCTGCCTCCCTGCCCGGGGATATTCCCAATGAAGAAGCCGTAAATATTGCAAATGAATTGATGCGTCTGGCCAGCCGGGAATGTTATGGTTCTTCGTCTCTGGAAGATGCTTTGAAAGGAATTCATTTCGATACCGGGGAATACACGGGCAGTGTGCCTCTGGATGTGGATGGATTTGAACCTACCGCGGAAGAGCCGTAAAAATAAATTCCCCGTGCCGGGAATTGGGTAATTACTCCAATGTTCCTCTCCATTCCGTTTTGCCGGAATGAAGGGTGGTTTGATATGGTATCAGGTCCCCCGGTAAATCCTTTCCTCTTCCTGATGGGAAAATGCGCGAAGAGAAGGGGAAAATATCTGTACAGCCCGACTCCCGGAGTTTTCTTGCTGGAGAACAAAGGGCCACGGGTGGTAAACTCAATCCAGGGGGCGGCGCAATTCTTCAATGGCTTCCGCCATATCTTCCCGAGTAATTTTCGTAGAAATGCCTGCCTCCCCTGCTTTGGAAAGCAGAACAAAGCGGATGGTTCCGGCCCGGAACTTTTTGTCTGATGCCGTTTTTTGAAGAACAGTTGCCGTATCAATGCCGTCCGGAAGAACCAAGGGAAGTTCCAGCGCCTGAAGCGTGCGAAGGATCTTGTTGGCATCGGAAGAACTTAAACCGGCTTTCCGTTCACTCAGAAACAGGGCGGCGCGCATGCCGAGCGCCACTGCTTCCCCGTGAAGGATGGTTCCGTAAGGGACGGCAGCTTCAATGCCGTGGCCGATGGTGTGGCCGAAATTGAGCAGAGCCCGGATATCCAGAGTTTCCAATTCATCATTTTCTACAATGCGGGCCTTAATGGCCACGTTCCGGGAGATTAGGTCAGGAAGCCTGGCAATAGTATTCAGGGAGAAGCCGATGGAGAGTTCCGGCCCCAGCCCTTTCAATTCATGAAGCATGGAAGCGTCTTTGATAGCTGCGTGCTTGACGGCTTCCGCCAAACCTTCCGCCAGCGTACGTCGATCCAAAGTCACCAGCGTGGTAGGGTCGATTACCACGACGGACGGCTGATGAAAGGCTCCTACAAGATTTTTCCCTTCTGGAATATTGACGGCAGTCTTTCCTCCTACGGAACTGTCCACCTGGGCGACCACCGTTGTTGGAATTTGCATGAAGGGGATGCCCCGGTAATAAATGGAAGCGATGAAGCCGGCCAGATCCCCTACTACGCCGCCGCCCAGAGCGGCGATGCATCCGGTGCGGTCAAGCCCGGCCCGGACCAGTTCGGAACACAGCTCCTGGGCCTGAAGCATATTTTTGGAAGCTTCCCCGGCATTCACTACGTGCAGGCTGGGCATGAATCCCGCGCTCTCCAGGGACTTCATTACGCGCTCTGCATAAAGTGGGGCGACGCAGCTGTCCGTGATAACCGCAATCTTGCCGTCCAGACCGGCGCGGTAGGCAAACTCTCCGGTACGGTCCAGTGCTCCGTTTTCCACGTGGATGTCGTAGGAACGTTCACCGAGAGCAAGAGAAATGGTAGGCATGAGGCCAGTATGGGATATTCCGGAGGGAACCTCAAACGGAAAGTGCGGATGAGGCGAAGAAGACGCATTCTCCTTTTAATGCGTTCTTGTCCTGGGTGCCAGCGGAGAAAGAGTTTCCAGGATAACTTTCAAATGCTCCGCGCGTGAGGCCGTGAACCCGCCGTCATCCTTCCAGATGATATTGCCGTTGCCGTCCAGAAGGACAATCGCTGTTTCCGCCTTCTTGTGAAGGGAAAGTCTGCGGCGTACAAAAGACTGGTCATAATAGGAAATCAGGGAATTGGTCTTCATGTAAAAATCCGGAAAATCCCCCAGAGCCTGTGTAAAGGCGGGGACATCACCTTCAATGGGGGGTGGCTGCAGAACCAGCAAAATGCTATATTCCACCGGGGTTGGCGTATGTTTGTACTGTTTGCGGAGGTCCTCGCAGAAGGGAAGCCACTTTTTCATTCCGTACAAAGTTTCCGGGTGAAAAACAGTCAGCATGATATGGAAACTTTTTGGAACGATAGGAGGCAGGGAAATATTGTCTCCCAGTAAATTCATGCCGTTGATATCCGGAAAACGGTAACGTCCGTTTCCTCCTCCATAAGGATGCTCGGGATTGGGCGTTGGCAAGTGTATTTCCTGATTCTTCATGCTCTGTTAGACAAAATTCGAAGAAATAATGTTCATGTCGATGGTTGCCGAACAGGGTATGTTCATTGGTGCGGGGAAGGGCCTTTTTTATGTTGGAAGGCTCTCTTTCTCTGAAAATTCCGGCCGATTAGAAAATCGGTATTCATGGAAAGGGGAATATATAGGCCTGTTATAGGTTTTTCTCGAAGAAAGGTAGGGTACAAGAGCAGGGAAGAGAGGGACGTTCAAAAAAAGATGCGGTGGAAAGAGGCAGTATGACAAAAGCATATACTGTTCATGATATGTAGGTTATGTGGGTATTGAGGGGGTGGCGGGAATAAGCGGACGCAAAAAAGAGCACGAAAAAAATTGACAAAAAGGTGTGGTATGATAGATTTCTCGGCACGCCAACACGGCGACGGGATGAAAAGCCCGGCGGCTGAAGGGCTCGGAAGAGCGCTGGAAGCGGCTGGAGCCGGCCACCCGGAGAAAACCCCGGAAGGGGTTGCGATAAGAAGATTTCAAGGGAATGACTACCGAAACCGCCGAGGGTTTTCCGAGGGTGCCGAGAGGTGTCTGAGGGGTAAAAGCCCGAAGGAGCGACCTAGCTCTGAGAGGGGTGGTTTGGTAGAAGCAAGGGGAAAGAAAAAAGGTCGTGACGCGCGCCGTGCGAGGCAGAGCGAAGAGGCCTTCAAGAGACACAACTTGGAGGAAGAGCTGGCTGAAGCATGGCGCAAATGAAATCGCAAGATTCCATTTGGTCCAGCAATTTCAAAAATTAATTTGATGGAGAGTTTGATTCTGGCTCAGAACGAACGCTGGCGGCGTGGATAAGACATGCAAGTCGAACGAGAGAATTGCTAGCTTGCTAATAATTCTCTAGTGGCGCACGGGTGAGTAACACGTGAGTAACCTGCCCCCGAGAGCGGGATAGCCCTGGGAAACTGGGATTAATACCGCATAGTATCGAAAGATTAAAGCAGCAATGCGCTTGGGGATGGGCTCGCGGCCTATTAGTTAGTTGGTGAGGTAACGGCTCACCAAGGCGATGACGGGTAGCCGGTCTGAGAGGATGTCCGGCCACACTGGAACTGAGACACGGTCCAGACACCTACGGGTGGCAGCAGTCGAGAATCATTCACAATGGGGGAAACCCTGATGGTGCGACGCCGCGTGGGGGAATGAAGGTCTTCGGATTGTAAACCCCTGTCATGTGGGAGCAAATTAAAAAGATAGTACCACAAGAGGAAGAGACGGCTAACTCTGTGCCAGCAGCCGCGGTAATACAGAGGTCTCAAGCGTTGTTCGGAATCACTGGGCGTAAAGCGTGCGTAGGCTGTTTCGTAAGTCGTGTGTGAAAGGCGCGGGCTCAACCCGCGGACGGCACATGATACTGCGAGACTAGAGTAATGGAGGGGGAACCGGAATTCTCGGTGTAGCAGTGAAATGCGTAGATATCGAGAGGAACACTCGTGGCGAAGGCGGGTTCCTGGACATTAACTGACGCTGAGGCACGAAGGCCAGGGGAGCGAAAGGGATTAGATACCCCTGTAGTCCTGGCAGTAAACGGTGCACGCTTGGTGTGCGGGGAATCGACCCCCTGCGTGCCGGAGCTAACGCGTTAAGCGTGCCGCCTGGGGAGTACGGTCGCAAGATTAAAACTCAAAGAAATTGACGGGGACCCGCACAAGCGGTGGAGTATGTGGCTTAATTCGATGCAACGCGAAGAACCTTACCTGGGCTTGACATGTAATGAACAACATGTGAAAGCATGCGACTCTTCGGAGGCGTTACACAGGTGCTGCATGGCCGTCGTCAGCTCGTGTCGTGAGATGTTTGGTTAAGTCCAGCAACGAGCGCAACCCCTGTTGCCAGTTACCAGCACGTGAAGGTGGGGACTCTGGCGAGACTGCCCAGATCAACTGGGAGGAAGGTGGGGACGACGTCAGGTCAGTATGGCCCTTATGCCCAGGGCTGCACACGTACTACAATGCCCAGTACAGAGGGGGCCGAAGCCGCGAGGCGGAGGAAATCCTAAAAACTGGGCCCAGTTCGGACTGTAGGCTGCAACCCGCCTACACGAAGCCGGAATCGCTAGTAATGGCGCATCAGCTACGGCGCCGTGAATACGTTCCCGGGTCTTGTACACACCGCCCGTCACATCATGGAAGCCGGTCGCACCCGAAGTATCTGAAGCCAACCGCAAGGAGGCAGGGTCCTAAGGTGAGACTGGTAACTGGGATGAAGTCGTAACAAGGTAGCCGTAGGGGAACCTGCGGCTGGATCACCTCCTTTCTATGGAGCAAGTGCACGGAAGTGCACAGGTCGGATCTCTTCCCGAGGGGAGAGAAAGCGGAACCCGCGAGGGCCCGCAACGAACCAAAGATGTGTAAACAGCCAGACGCCTGGAGCGAAACCTGGCACGACGTGCGTGACGACCTTTTTTCACCGAGAACCGCAACTGGGGGTATAGCTCAGTTGGTAGAGCGCCAGCTTTGCAAGCTGGATGTCCGGGGTTCGAGTCCCCGTGCCTCCACCAGTTTCGGGAAAGAGACCCAAAGCCGGGCCTGTAGCTCAGTTGGTTAGAGCACGCGCTTGATAAGCGCGGGGTCACAGGTTCAAGTCCTGTCAGGCCCACCAGCAAAATCGATTATTGAGGGAAAGCGAAAATTGACATCTGCGTGGCAAAGAAAACGATTGCTGAGAAGCAATCGCTTTCCAACAAAGTGGGTAGTTGAACAACAACTACAAAACACAAGATAAACATGCATACCAAGC
Organism: Akkermansia muciniphila ATCC BAA-835; assembly: GCF_000020225.1. Classification (NCBI taxonomy): domain Bacteria; kingdom Pseudomonadati; phylum Verrucomicrobiota; class Verrucomicrobiia; order Verrucomicrobiales; family Akkermansiaceae; genus Akkermansia; species Akkermansia muciniphila. The sequence goes on from NC_010655.1 coordinate 1,461,749, forward strand.
AATGAGACAATACAGTAAGTCACGAAAGGGCTTTGTGGTATTGTGGAAGTGGTAACAGCTTTTGCAATATGATGAAGTAAGTAAGGGCGTACGGTGAATGCCTTGGTGCCAACAGGCGAAGAAGGACGCGGCAAGCTGCGAAAAGCCTCGGGAAGCTGCAAGCAAGCGATGATCCGGGGATATCCGAATGGGGTAACCTGATCGAGGCAATACTCGATCGTTCATACCTGAATACATAGGGTATGAAACGCGAAACCCGCTGAAGTGAAACATCTCAGTAAGCGGAGGAAAAGAAAGAGAAATCGATTCCGTAAGTAGTGGCGAGCGAAAGCGGATGGAGCCCAAACCGAAGGTATTCCTTCGGGGTTGTAGGACCACGTCATATTCGACCATACTGGATAGTAGAACAGCCTGGAAAGGCTGGCCGGAGAAGGTGAAAGCCCTGTAGACGAAATCCAGAGTGGGAATTAGTGGTATCCTGAGTAATACATCACACGTGGAACGATGTATGAACCCGCGCGGACCACCGCGCAAGGCTAAATACTAGTTGGCGACCGATAGTGAACAAGTACCGCGAGGGAAAGGTGAAAAGAACCGCTGTGAGCGGAGTGAAATAGAACCTGAAACCGTATGTCTACAAAGTGTCAGAGCAGAGCAATCTGCGATGGCGTGCCTTTTGTTTAATGAGTCTGCGAGTCAGTGTTTGTGGCAAGACTAAGGGCTTCCGGCCCGGAGTCGCAGCGAAAGCAAGTCCGAACAGGGCGCAATAAGTCGCAGGTACTGGACCCGAAGCGGAGGTGACCTACCCTTGGCCAGGTTGAAGCATGGGTAAAACCATGTGGAGGACCGAACAGGTGAACGTTGAAAAGTTCTCTGATGAGCTGAGGGTAGGAGTGAAAGGCTAATCAAACCCCGTGATAGCTGGTTCTCTTCGAAATGCATTTAGGTGCAGCGTCACGTGCTGATGCGCGGGGGTAGAGCACTGACAAGGCTAGGGGGCACACCCGCTTACCAAACCTTATCAAACTCCGAATACCGTGCAATGGAACGTGGCAGTGAGACAGTGGGGGATAAGCTTCATTGTCGAGAGGGAAACAACCCAGATCAGCAGCTAAGGTGCCTAAATAACGCTCAGTGGAAAGGATGTGGGATTACACAGACAGTGAGGATGTTGGCTTAGAAGCAGCCACCATTTAAAAAATGCGTAATAGCTTACTCATCGAGTGATCCTGCGCCGAAAATGATTGGCGATCAAGCGTTATACCGAAGCTCTGGACTTTGCCGCAAGGCAGAGTGGTAGAAGAGCGTTGCATGCGCGTCGAAGGGCGATGGCGACTGACCCTGGAGCACATGCAAGTGAGTATGCAGACATGAGTAACGTTAAGCCGGGTGAAATCCCCGGCCGCCGTAAACCCGAGGTTTCCAGGGCAACGTGTTTCGTCCCTGGGTTAGCCGGGACCTAAGCCGAGGCCGAGAGGCGTAGGCGATGGACATCAGGTTAATAATCCTGAGCTCGCAACCCTTAAACTGGGGGGACGCATGAGAAAAGATGACTAGGTTATTGAATTCCGAGTTGAGTCCACGGACTCAGCGCATCATTGGATCGAGTGCCAAGAAAAGCCCCAGCGTATGCTAAGCGACCCGTACCGCAAACCGACACAGGTGGGTGGGTAGAATATACCAAGGCGTAAGAGTGAAACCTGGTTAAGGAACTCGGCAAATTAGCCCCGTAACTTCGGAAGAAGGGGTGCCTGCAGCGATGCAGGCCGCAGAGAAATGGCCCAACCGACTGTTTATCAAAAACACAGCACTCTGCAAAGACGCAAGTCGAAGTATAGGGTGTGACACGTGACCAATGCCGAAAGATTAAGGCAAGGGGTTAGCCGCAAGGCGAAGCTCTAAACCCAAGTCCCGGTGAATGTCGGCCGTAACTATAACGGTCCTAAGGTAGCGAAATTCCTTGTCGGGTAAGTTCCGACCTGCACGAATCGTGAAACGAGTTGGGCACTGTCTCAACCAGGCGCTCAGTGAAATTGTAGTGGCGGTGAAGATGCCGCCTACCCGCAGAAGGACGGAAAGACCCTATAGACCTTAACTGTAAGCTGTCATTGTTTCTTCGGTTTTAATGCTCAGAGTAAGTGGGAGACGCTGAAGACGCCCTTTAGGGGGCGTCCGAGTCATCAATGAGACACCACCCTTTGAAACTGGAGGATCTAACCCTGAGCCGTGAATCCGGCCAGAGGACCGTGTCAGCCGGTCAGTTTTACTGGGGCGGTATCCTCCCAAAGAGTAACGGAGGAGCGCGAAGGTGGGCTCAGCCCGGTTGGCAACCGGGTGTCGAGTGCATGGGCATAAGCCCGCCTAACTGTGAGACCAACAAGTCGAGCAGATGCGAAAGCAGGCCCAAGTGATCCGGCGGTAGAAAGTGGAATTGCCGTCGCTCAACGGATAAAAGGTACCTTAGGGATAACAGGCTGATCACGCCCAAGAGTTCATATCGACGGCGTGGTTTGGCACCTCGATGTCGGCTCGTCGCATCCTGGGGCTGGAGAAGGTCCCAAGGGTCCGGCTGTTCGCCGGTTAAAGCGGCACGCGAGCTGGGTTCAGAACGTCGCGAGACAGTTCGGTCCTCTATCCTCTGTGGGCGTTGGAAAATTGAGGGGTTCAGACCTTAGTACGAGAGGACCGGGTCTGACGCACCACTGGTGCATCGGTTGTACTGTCAAGTGCATGGCCGAGTAGCTAAGTGCGGACGGGATAAGCGCTGAAAGCATCTAAGCGCCAAGCCCTTCCCAAGATGAGTTTTCCCTACAGGTTCGTGGAAGACCACCACGTTGATAGGTCGCAGGTGTAAGTGCAGCAATGTATTGAGCCGAGCGATACTAATTACCAATTGACTTCATCATATTACATCACTCCCCGTCGTGAATGACAACTTGCTCTTGTCTCATTTACCTGTGCATGTTCATCAACCACCAGCCACGCAGATGTCAGTTTACGCTGAATCCCTTCCCACACAAAGGACGGAAATCTTCTTAGCCGCCACACACATACCCTGAAAAAAATCCCTCACTCAGAAGCCCCCAAAAAAGCAGGGCTCCCGGGCAGGCAGGATGAAGAAAAAATCACCTCTTCCCCCTGAAGCCCGGTGGCCAGAGCGCAGTGGTCCCACCCGGTCCCGTTCCGAACCCGGAAGTGAAACGCTGCCGCGCCAATGGTAGTCGGACGACAGGTCCCGCAAGAGTAGGTCGCCGCCGGGATTTTTTTCCATCAGGCCCCGCCAGTCACTTGACTCGCGGGGCCTGTTCTTTTCTTGCTCGGTCCCGTTCTTCTCCCCCTACATTCTCTTAGTTAGTTTCCTTCTTGTAAGATGTCGTATTTTTTGTATGTATTAGTGTTACTATGTTTTCTCATGCTTTTGCCGCCGGGGCGCTTCTTGGAACTGCCATTTCTCCGCTTGTTTGTGTATCTGCCGCAGAAAGATCGCCTGTGGCGGCGGCTGAAGATGTAGTGGCGCGTGTAACTCCCTCGGCAAAGGGTTCTGTCTTGTTCCACTTAAATCCGGATCAGGGCAACAAGATCACTATTTCCGGTATTGCCGGAGGTATCCGGGTGGAGGCGTCAGATGTACGCCGCTTGGTGGCGGGTTATGGATGGTATTTAAAGAATATAGCCAAGGTCCATTTTTCGTGGAACGGAAATCGGATAACGCTTCCTTCCCCTTTGCCGGTTCCCGCCAGTCCGGTTACGGTAGAAAGCCCGTGGAATATCGTTTTTGCCTATAATTACTGCACCCTTTCTTATACGGCGGCTTTTTGGGATTGGAACAGATGGCAGCGGGAGATTGATTTTCTGGCGTTGAATGGGTTTACGCATGCGCTGGTAACGGCGGGTTTGGAAAAGACATGGGAAGATTTTCTGACAGGCTTGGGGTATCCCCGGGAAAAAGCTCTTCGTTTTATCCCTAATCCGGCATTTGCCGCGTGGTGGAATATGGGAAATCTGGAAGGCCACGGTGGTCCGCTGAGCCAGCAACAGATAAATAAAATGGCCCAGATGGGAAGGCGCATTGTCTCCCGTATGGAACAGTTGGGGATGACACCTGTACTTCAGGGATATGTGGGATTTGTTCCTTCTGACTTTCAGGAAAATGTCCGGATAGACGGATTGAAGCTTATTCCTCAGGGGGAATGGGTTAATTTCAGGAGGCCGTGGGTGGTGGATCCCACTTGTGAGGCTTTTCCCAAACTGGCCGCAGACTGGTACAAGGCTCTCCGCAAGGTATACGGCATTCCCGGAAAGATGTTTGGCGGGGATTTGTTTCATGAGGGGGGGCGGAAGGGGGATATTGACGTAACGCAGGCGGCACAGGAAGTGCAGAAAGCCATGCAAAAGGCTTCTCCGGGGGCTTTCTGGGTGATTCAGGCCTGGGGTGGAAATCCTACCCGAGAGTTGTTGTCCGGGTTGGATCCGGAGCGTGCGCTTGTATTGCAGCTTACCAAGGATATGGCTAACGGGGGAAAGAATTTAAGGACTTTTAATGGTATTCCGTGGGTCTGGTGCGAACTGGCGAACTTTGGAGGCAATACGGGAATGTACGGGGGGGTTCCCCTTCTGTCCCGGCTTGGAAGTGAGTTGTCCGGCTATAAGGATAAGGGGCTGGTGGGCATGGGAACTTTGTCCGAAGGGCTTGAGACGAACCCCCTGCATTACGCCCTGTTCAGCGACCGTTTGTGGACTAGGGAGGATATTTCTGTCCGGGAGTGGCTTGGAAAGTACGCGCGCCAGCGTTACGGTTTCGCACCAAAGGCTGTCGTGAAGGCGTTGGAAGTTCTGTCTTTCTCCATCTATAACCCCGTTCGTTCTCAGGAAGGGTGTACGGAGTCTATTATTTGCGCCCGCCCGTCCTGGAATGTTCGAAAGGCATCCACATGGTCCAGCGGGGAGCGATATTATCACCTGGGCGATATTGTAAAGGCGGCGCGCGGTTATCTGAAGGCCGCGAATGATCAGCCGAATTTGGTGAAAAAGGAGACGTTTCGTTATGATTTGGTGGATGTTGTGCGTCAGGCTCTTGCGGACGCTGCTTTTTACCAGCTTCAACAGGTCAGGAGTGCTTTTGATTCCGGAGATTTGGCTGCGTACAGGAAGCAGGTAAAGCGTTTCCTGTCTCTGATTTCAGATATGGATGCCCTTTTGGCGACGGATAGCCAGTTCCTATTAGGAACTTGGCAGAAAAGGGCTTTGGATTGGGGTGATTCCCGGCAGGAAAAAGCCTTGATGGACAAGTCTGCGAAGATGCTTATCACTACGTGGATTGATCAGGTTCCCCGGTCTCTGAATGATTATTCCAATCGTCAGTGGGCCGGGCTTGTTTCCGATTTTTATTTGCCTCGGTGGAAGAATTTTTTTGAATTTCAGATGGATGTCCTGACCGGAAAGAAGACGCGTGATGCCGCCCATGCCGCATTTATGGATAAGATGGTTCGGGATGAACTGGCCTTTGCCGGAAATGGGAAAATATATTCTGTCAAACCAGCGGGGGATACTTTGGCCGTTGCTAATCGTGTGATGAATACCCACCGGGAAATGTTGGACGCCCTGAGTGCGGAAGAAAAGCATTCCTCGGGCAGTCCATGGGAACTCCAGCAAGGTTCTCCGTTGCAGTTTGATGTGACGGATCAGGTGACTGCTTCTGGCACATATACTGCTACTTTCCAGTGGAAGAATGGCCCCAGCGCCTTGAAAATCCATTCTGTCAGATTATACGAGGGTAACAGGGAGGTGGCTTCCGATGTTCATGAGGGCAGAACTGGCGTGGAAAATAAGGATAATATTTACAGACTGGAATTGAAGAAGTACAGAACCAACCTTGATTCCTATATCCTGAAGGCAGAAGTAAGCGGTGTTTCTCAGGGCGCTTCCAAAGGAGAAATGGTGTTGAAAAAACTGGTGGATTGAGAAGTGGACAGGAAGTTGTGCAGGGATGGGAGAAAAGGCGGTTATACGTGCAGGCTTTTCCATTTGTTCCGGAATCAGTTTGTTTCCCTCGCCGAAAAAAGGAAGAAGGGGGGGATTTCCCCCCTTTCTTCCTTGAAAGATGGCATGGTGATAAAATTTATCGGCGGTGGCGTAACAATAGAGCGCTAAGACCGAACAGACCCAGCGTAGCGGTTGCCGGTTCCGGAACCACTTCATTACTTGTGGAGAAGTTTACTGCCGACAAATACATGCCCTCCCAAGAGTTCAGGATATTGTTTTTATAGGTGCCGGTTCCGCAGCCGCTATGCATGTCCAGAGAAAGGCTGTTTAAATAGACGGTTTCGGGAAGTGTTGCTTCCTTTCTATTCGTGGCGGCGGACATAACGGAAGAAGACGATTGGGTCGCAGAGCCAAAGTAGTTGTTGGCGGTGTTAGTGTTCGTGGTGGAGAATATGGTGGCTGCTTGGGCGGTTCCCAACGATAAAAAATGGAGATAACAGAAATAATGGGTTTCATCTTTGGGCTGGAAATATAACTTGATACAATTGATATGCACTGGGAAAAAATCTATCGAATTTAGAATCGTTTTTTGAAAAACATGAAATATATTGATGTTATAAAGAAATATTCAATTTATTTAAAATTTTAGATGGAAAACGATTAGTAATAGTCTTTTTTATCTCATTATCGGTATTATCCGAGAAAAAAATCATGACCCAATGGTAAATACCGGTTCTAGATTTTCTTTACTCCGGCACATAGCCAAAATTCCGTCCTCAGAAAACTCCTGTTTCCCGAAGCGGAATGGTCAGCCTACACAAGCTATTCTCTTTTAGAAGTAAATATTGACCTCGGATTCGCAATCCGTTTGTCGATATTCTTATTGTACTGCCCCGATTTATGCTCCGGTTCCAAAAGATGAGCTGTACAGGATCTTTTGTAGAGATGGATTTTTTTTTGAATATAGCCTTTTCGTTCAGAGGGCTGCCTGGTAAATGCTGAACATCAGAATGGCCATTCCCGTGAGGGCTGCGCCTGCAATGATGCCGGAGGCGGTGGGGACTTTATATTCTCGTGATTTGGCCTTGAAAAGATGGTCCGCAGCCCAGCCGAGCACAGCTCCTGTAAAGAAAAGGAAGGAGTCGTTCCACTGGATGGCCCAGGCCAGGCCGAAGCCGATGGGGGTGGGGAGCCATTTTCCTGTCCGGGGAATATAGCGGGGAATAAGCACCAGAATGAGTCCGAGAATACCGCCTGCAATGATGGAAAGCACCTTGATGCTGTGCAAATGGCTGAACCCCATGCCCAGTGCTTCCGCTGTGGCCGCCCATGTTCTGGCTCCCGGAGCATTGAAAGCCTGGAGAGCGTTCGCATCCGGAACCATGGAGCGGAAGGCCAGCACGGAGACGAGGGTTCCCAGAAAAATTCCGGAAAACTGGGCGATGAATTGTTTGCGGGGGTTAGCTCCCAGCAGGTAGCCTACTTTGAGGTCTACGAGCAGGTCTGCCGAGGAACTGGACGCTCCTGAAGTGATATTGGCCGCCATCAGGTTGGCTGTTACGTGCCCGGGTGCAATCCCTCCGAAGATGAGCTGTGTAACTTTTCCCATGGCTCCGGTGGGTGTAATATTGGCTTCTCCGGTGATTCGGCAGACGACCAGCGCCAGGAAAAAGGATATGACTACCGCGATGCAGCTCATCCAGTACGGAACGTTAAATGATGTATGAGCCAGATAGCCGAGAGCTCCCAGAGAGATAAGCTGGCCTGTTAGAAACCAGCTCATGGGCGTTTCTATTTTTTCCACATCTGTCAGTTTTCGTTTTTTACTCAGGGAAAACATGGCACCCAGGGAAGAAAAGGAACGAACAATGCTTTTCCATTGGAATAGGAAAGCCACAATGCTGGCGACGACCATGCAGGCGGTTCCTCCCCACAGGGTCCAGCTTACGCTCTCCCGATAACCTGCTCCCGCGGGAAGCAATTTCTGGCTTTCCAGCCACGGAACGTAAAGAGCCCAGCAAACGGTTCCTCCGATGAAGAGGCTGAGGGATGTTTTCATGCCTACCAGAGCTCCCGCACCCACGAACATGAGATCCCATTTGAAGAAGATAGTACGCTGGTACCAGTTGCCGAGGATATGTTGCTGGACCGTTCCAAGCCATCGTTCTCCTCCTGCAGCCATGGCGATGGCATTAGCGGCGGCGAAAAGGGCAGAATAAAGAAGGGCTTTGGCCTGTCCCGCCGCCTTTTTGCCTTCAGAATAGAGAACTTTGAGGGTTTCCGCCGTAGCAATACTGTCTGGGAACCTTATTTGTTCAATGTTGATCATCTGGCGTTTCATCGGAATGGCCATGGTGACACCCAGTACGGCAATGAAAAATATCCAGGCGAAGGTAGTGCCAAGAGGCATGTGCTGTCCTGTCAGCAGGAGCAGGGCGGCTACGGCAGAGGTGAGGGTTCCCCCTGTAGAATAGCCTGCAGAACTGGCAGCGGACTGCATGCATGTATTTTCCAGAATAGTCATGGGGGATTTGGAAATGCCCAGGCGCACAAAGGCGTTCCAGAGGGCAAAAGAGATAATTCCTGCCGTCAGAGCCACCCCAAAGGACCATCCCATTTTGAGGTTGGCGTACAGATTAGTGAGGGAAAGGATGGAGCCTAGAAGCATGCCTACGATGACGGCTCTCCAGGTAAGCTGCTTCATTCTGTCTCCGGAACCCAGATAAACTTGATCGTACCATTGCTGTTCTACTTCATCCGGAGTACCTTGGAATCCATCCAGAGGCAGCGGTTTTTCCAAGCAGGAGGGGAGAGGGCTGGAAGATTGGGGGGACGTAGATGCCATACAGTTCATAATATAGCATTTGCGGGAGTGGTGGAAAAGTCGTATCTGTTTTTCTCTGCTTTCGGCGTTCCTTCTGCTTGAGACTTGCGTGCTTGTGACGGCCGTGGTTTAATGGGCGGCATGAGCCAATCTTTTACGGATAAACTTGCCGCCCGCATTAAAGAGACCGGTTCCGCCTTGTGTGTCGGGTTGGATCCGCGCCCCGGCATGGATGATTTGGAGGCGATTCCTGCGCTGTTGCGGAAGGTTGTGGAGGAAACCGCTCCATATGCGGCAGCGTTTAAGCCGAATATTGCCTATTTTGAAGCCATGGGGTTGCGCGGTCTGGAAATACTTGAGGATTTGCTTCCGGATATGCCTAAGGATGTTCCGGTGGTGCTGGATGCTAAGCGTGGAGATATTGGAGAGACTCAGAAGTATTACGCTCATGCTTACTTTGAACGCCTGGGTGTGGACGCTGTGACGTTGAGTCCTTTTATGGGATATGATACGCTGGAGCCTTTTCTGAATTATGAAGGTAAAGGTGTTTATCTGCTGGCAGTTACTTCCAATCCCGGTTCTGCGGATGTGGAACGGCAGGAACTGGCAGGGGGCCGCAGGGTTTTTGAACTGGTGGGAGACATGGTGCTCCGCTCTGTCCGGGAAGGCTGTAAAACTTCCGTAGGCATGGTGGTTGGTTTGACCAATGCAGATTCCAGTATTCTGGAGCGTATTCCGGATGCTCCTTTGCTCATTCCCGGCCTGGGTGCTCAAGGCGGTGATCTTTCCTGCCTGAGTGGTTCCGGTCACGTGGCGCCTCCCCTGATTAATGTCTCTCGAGGAATCATGTACCAGAATCCGGAATTGGGTTTTGCTGAGAAGGCCGCCGGATTTGCTCAGCGCATTCGAGAGGCATTGAATTATTGATGTTCATGTATTTTTTGCAAATAACAAAATGATAACGGCCTGCTTATGGCTGTGCATGAGCTTGTCAAAGGGAAGGGGCTGATATATTGAACAGGTGCATCCCCATTCCCTGCCCGTTTTTTATGGATGAAAAGCCTGGAATTGTAAAATTCACTCCCCATTCCACTTCCAGATCCGCAATGTTGATTGCGGTGGCAGTGACAGTGGGTGTTCAGGTGGCTTTGTGTGCTGTGCTTGTAGCCATACATTTGCAGGATATGTGGTTTCCCTCCGTCCAGGGTGGGGAAGTGGAAATGACGTTTGTGTCCCCGTCCGAAGAAGTTTCTCAGGAGATGGAAGAAGTTCAGCCTACATCTGTTGTTCCGGTTGCAGCTCCTTCCACAGTCAGCCCTGTTCCGGAGATTGCGTCAGATGAAGACTTATTGGCGATGAAGCTGCCGGAAAATGAAGATTGTTCCGAAATGAAGGATTTTCTTTTGGATGAAGCTCCTTCCGAACTCTTGCCGGAGGAGCTCGCCGCCATGCGGATTTCCATGAATGAAGTAAAGCGAAGGCAGCCTGTGAAGCGCCCGGCGGTATCCCTGCCGGGGCGTCCGGAACCGGATCAGAATATTTCTCCTGATAAAAAGGTGCGTTATAAACATGCTCCGTCCTTGCCCAATTCCGTCAATTCTTCTAAAGTCGGGAAGGTGAATGCCGTGGTGAAAGTAGTGGTTGGAGTAAATTCCCATGGGGAACCTTCATCCGTCAATCTTCTTCAGTCAACGGGAAATGCGGAATTGGACCGCCTTTTTATGCGTTGGGTGAGAGAGAATTGGACTTTTTATCCGGCGGAAAAGGACGGTGTGCCCATTGCTTCCAAGGTGGTGGTGCCCGTCAGGCTGAATATAGATTAACCTGTACAAGGAAATATAAAGATGCTTCCGGAGAAGACAGAGAATAGGCCCGTTTATGTGATCGGCCACCAGAATCCGGATACGGATGCTATTTGTTCAGCCATAGGGAATGCGGAGTTTTTAAGAACTCATGGCGAACCTGGTGCGGTTGCCGCCAGATGTGGGGAAATGACGCTGAGAACATCCTGGGTATTGGAAAAGGCAGGAGTGCCGGAGCCGATACTGATTCATGACGTGACGCCCACCGCCGGGACAATCTGTCGTCGTGATGTGATTAGCGTAAGTCCGGACGATACATTCCTGACGGCGTATCGAAGGATGACGGAAAATTCCCTTCAAACCATACCGGTTATTGACGCTGATTACAACCTTCATGGCCTATTGCGTTATTTTGATTTGTTGAGCCTGCTCATGCCTCTGAATATGACGGAGATGAATGTGCGCTCCGTCTTTTCCAGCCTGAGCAATATCGCCACCACCATTGACGGAAAATGTCTGACCGGGGAATCCTTAAGTGAGGAAGAAACGCAGAATATTCTGCTGGTGGGTGCTTCCAGTGAACCCAGCGTTCGAACAAGGCTCGCAAATTACAGGAGAAAAGGGATTATCCGGGATCTGATTGTTATTTGTGGGGACCGTCCGAATGTGCAGCTATATGCAGTGGAACATGGCGTACGCGCTTTGGTGACCACGTCCGGTGCTTTCCCTTCCTTGGACATTATTGAGACGGCCCAGACGACGGGAACATGTATTTTGAGTACTCCCTGGGATACGGCCAGTGTTGGCCAGTTGATCCGTTGTTCCCGGAAGGTGAGGGAGCAGGTTCAGAAGGATTACACCGTTTTTCCGGAGAATATGCCGCTGCCCGAGTTGAGGCAGGCTGCCGTAAAGCGCAAGCAGGCATTGTTCCCTGTGATGAGTATCAAGACGAACAAAATAATTGGTGTACTGAGTAAGACGGATTTGGTGGATCCGCCCCGTACACGTGTGGCTTTAGTGGATCACAATGAATTTTCTCAGGCCGTCAAGGGGGTGGAGGAGGCGGAGATTGTGGAGGTGATGGATCACCACCGTTTGGGTACCCAGCTTTCTACACGGGATCCAATCCGTTTTTTGAATGAACCCGTAGGATCCACATCCACCTTGGTGGCACGCAGATTTTACCATCGTAATGTGGAACCCTCCCAGGCTGTAGCGGTCTGCCTGTGCGCGGGGATTCTTTCAGATACCCTGAATTTGACATCTCCTACGGCGGCTCGGGCAGATAGGGAAATGTTGGAATGGCTGACAGGGATTGCCAAAATAGATGCCAAGAAGTTTACAGAGGAGTTTTTTGCTACCGGTTCTCTGTTGCGTTCCAAAACTGAACCTTCCGTTATTATTCAGGCGGACAGGAAGACTTTTACTGAGTACGGGCATAAGATCAGTATTTCCCAGATTGAGGAAATTGGTATGTTTGGCTTGGAAGATGTCCAGGAAGGTTTAGTGAGGGAACTTCGGAAGCTGGTGGAGAAAGAGGGGCTGAAGCTTGCTTGCCTTTTGGTTACGGATATCGTTACTCACGATTCCATGTTGCTGGCCGTCGGGGATGAAGAAGCTCTGGAAAATATCGAGTACGAGCGGCTTGGCCCTAATTTGTTTTCCGCTACTGATGTGGTAAGCCGAAAGAAACAGCTTTTTCCTGCTATTTCCCGTGCATTAAAGACGTTGTAGATGCCGGAAATCTTTGCTTTTTACAGGCAAGATTTTTCCTGAGGAGGAACGGCGTTGCCGTGCTGTAAGGGGTATAGATCAGGGAATTGCAATGTCTGCTACGATAGAACGGCGGATAGTATCCGGTATCAGCACAGTACTGGCTCTTTCAGGTTTGAGCGGCGGCGTGCAAAAAACTCGGTCTAGGCGTAATAGAGGGAAATTGACAGGTTGCGTAGCTCCGTAACCGGCACCTTTCAGTTTGAAGCAATCCTGAAAGTCGGAACTGAGTTTGGAGAAAATGGGGGATTGAGGGGCGGCGCTGAAGTTCCCGGCCATGATAATGGGAAGTTCTCCATGCTGGGTTCCTACTTCCCTCAGGGTATCAAACAGGTATTGAAGTTGTTTACGGTGGATGAAGCGGAGTGTATGGAAATATTTCCAGCAGGCGGGGGAGTACAGGTCGAAGCGATGTTCAAAAGGTTCCAGACTGATGTTGATGAGCCGAATCGCCAAGGAGGAATTTTCCGGTATCCAGTCTACAATCAAACCGGCTGTGTCCGTGATGCTCTGGGCTGGACCAATCTGACCGTGCCTTACAATGATCGCGCAACTTCCTATTTGCTTGATATAAGAGGTTCTACCGAAAATACTGTAGGCAAATTTGAGTGTTCGGTTATAGTTGCTGCAGCCTTGGACGAAAATGACATCTGCACGGAGTTTGGATATTTGTTCAATGGGAGGGGGGGCCTCGCAGCCCTCGTACAAGGTAAGAACCCTTATTTGCCTGGCATCCGGAGATGGCGGCATTTTGTAGTATTCCATTCCAGTTCTGGCAATGGGCGGGAGAAAGTCTGTAATGACGATGCCGTACGCAACCCAGACGATAATGCCAAGCAGACCGATCCGGGAACCGAAGACCAGCCATGCAATGAGCGCCGGAAAGGAGAAAATGAGACAGCAAGCCCATATGGGCAGTGACGTTGCAAAAGCCATCGTGTCTGAACCGGTCCAGAAAATAGTGACGACGATGACCCACAGGCACAGAGAGACGCCACCCAGCGCTATTCCCAAGTGGTTGACTCCGGATAGCGTTGGCAGAGGTTCTGCCAGATGTTTGCGTCTTCTGAGCCGATGCACTGTGGTGACAGATTAGAAGCCCATGCCTGGAGGGAGATCCAGGCCTCCTGTCAGCTTTTTCATTTCCGCCGCGGCTGTTTCCTTACCCTTGGCAATAGCTGCATTGATGGTTTGAAGGAGAAGCTCCTGGAGAAATTCTGAATCGGACGGGTCAATGATGGAAGGATCAATGACCAGTTCCGTGAGGTTGCCGTCACAGGTGGCGGTAACTTTCAATTTTCCTCCAGCTCCTTCCGTTGTAACGGTTTGGGAGGCGAGTTTTTCTTGAGCGGCCGCAAGCCCTGCCTGCATTTGCTGGACCTGTTTCATCATTTTCATTATGTTCATGGTCGTTGTGTCTGGGTGGATGAGTTGACTATTGGGAAATGATACGAGCCCGGAAAATCTCCATAGCAGCATCAATCAGCGGATCCGTGTAGTAAGAGTTATCTTCATTTTCCTCTTTGGAAGCTTCCTGGACAGGCTCTGCGGTTTTTTTCTGCGGGGTATGAGGTTTAGGTGCAGGAATGGTGGATGCGGAAGGAGGTGGTGCAGGCAGAGGAGCCAGTTCTTCCTGCACGGGTTCGGGAATGGAGAAATCCTGACGGATAGAAATAGTAACAGAGGTTCCAATATATTGGGAAAGAGCAGCTTCCAAAGCTGTTCGCAGAGGGCCGGTTCCAAGACTGTCCATCCCCTGACGGTCAGAAGGATGAAAAGAAATGGCGACTGCTACACCATCATAACCGGAAAAAACGCTGTTGGCTAGAAAGTCCGCTTGAAGAGGGAATTTGGCGGACATTTGTTCCAACACCGTTTTCCAGTCTTCTTCCGTGATTGTTCTTCCTGATTGTTGGGACAGAACTGCCGGTTCCTCTTTTTCTACGGGTGCCTGGGTTTGGGATGATGTGCTTGGAGTATCGAATAGATTGTCAAAGAAACTGTTAGTTCGTCTTTCCAGAGGAAGATTTTCCTCTGGATCCATAAAAGTAGGCTCTGGAGAATCCGTAGGAAATTTCGACACATCGGAGGCATCGGAGTCTGGATGCCGGGTGATTTCTTCGGAGGCAGGTACGGTTTTTGTCCGCAATTTAGTGGCGGAGTAGGGAAATTCTTCCTCTGCAACGGCAAGAGAGGTGGGGGGGGCAGCGGGTGTAAGAGTTTCCTGTTGTGGTTCGGCTTCCTGCGTAGGATGGGGAGAAGCTTGAGCGTCAGTGCTCTGAATTTTCTGTACTGCGGGAGATGAAGCAGGGGAAGACAAAGAAAAATCTGGAATCGGATCCATCAAATGTTCTTCCGTAGCTGGGGTTGGGTTTGTTGCAGCAACAGGAGACTGGATGTTTTGCCGGGGGGCCGGAGTGGGTGCCGTGGCGGAGGAAATAAATGTACTTGGTTCCTGCTGTGAAGCAAGATCTGAAGAAGAGGCCGGTGCCGCGGTGGCTAGCGGAGCACCTTCCAACGCCATGATAATATCGCTGATGCTGGCCTCAGCCAGAGTATGAACGGCTTTAATCAGGCCCATTTCCAGATGAAGCCTTTTATTGGTGGACCAGCGCATTTTATCTTCCGTTTCCGCCAGAACTTCCACCAAACGCAGGATTTTGTCCGTATGGGTGCGTTTGACCAATTCGGCGAGTTCCTCCTTGGAGGATTCCGGGAGAGAATCAAAGCTGGCTTCTGGATCTACTTTAGAGACCAGGATTTCACGCACGGCGGAGATAATTTCGGAAAGGAACTGGCTCATGTCTCTTCCTGCTTCCGCCTGTTCATGCAGAAGATGCAGGAGAGAGGGAAGTTCCTTGTTCAAAATAAGCGCCAGAGCATGGGCCACGGTCTCCCGGGAAGTAATGCCGAAAATGTGGAGTACCTGCTGTTCTTCAATATGATCTCCACAGAAGGAAACAAGCTGGTCCAGCATGGATTGTGCATCCCGCATACCTCCATCCGCCACTTTGGCGACAGCAAAGGCTGCTTCCCTGCTCAAACTTACTCCCTCTGCAGAAGCGATATGGAGCAGGTGTTCTGCAATGATTTCAGAAGGGATGGGGCGCAGGTCGAAGCGCTGGCATCGCGATAGAATGGTTGGCAGTATTTTATGGGGTTCCGTGGTTGCGAAAATAAATTTGACATGAGGTGGCGGTTCTTCCAGCGTTTTGAGCAGGGCGTTGAAGGATTCCTTAGTGAGCATGTGCACTTCATCTATATAGACGATACGGAAATTTCCTCTGCTCGGAGCGAACCGTACGTTGTCCCTGAGATCCCGGATGTGATCAATGCCGCGGTTGGATGCTCCGTCTATTTCAAGAACATCCAGGCTCCGCCCTTCTGCAATTTCTTCACATATATCTTCATGCGGGTCAAAATCCACTTTGGGCCCACCGCTGCAGTTTAGAGCTTTCGCAAAAATTCTTGCGGTTGATGTCTTTCCCGTTCCACGGGGACCTACAAAGAGATAGGCATGGGCGAGACGGTTGTGCTCAATGGCGTTTTTCAACGTCCGGACAACATGATCCTGTCCAAGGACGTCATCGAATGTCAGAGGACGGTATTTTCTGGCAAAGACCTGGTAACTCACGGTTCAGAAAGACTAGAAGATGAGTTCCCGTTTGAAAAGAAAATAGAGAGTAATTGTTTTAAAATGTTGATAAAACGGTTCTTGCGCACTCCCGTTACGGAGCTTGCCTGAAAAAAATATCAAGAAAACAATGAGGATGTCATTTTGATATTGAAATCTGAAAATGTTCATGCCAATCTCACAAAAGTAACAGGAACCTTCTCATCTCTATAATTTCCTATGTGGGTCAAAGTATCAATAGCAGCCTTGGTCATTGCTCTTCTCGGAGGAGCCATGTATTATCTTGATAACGAGGAAGCTCTAACCAAGGAGCGTAGGGAATGTGCTTCCCGCTACAAGAACCTGAACGGCCTTCGTGGCGAATTTACGGAAGAAAAGACGAAATATGTCGATTTCCTGGTGAAGAATGAGGCTCTGACGAATGACATCAATGCTTTAACCAAGGAGAAGGATGAACTGGAAGTAAAGAATCAGGAATTGGCCTCAGCCAATGAGGCCAAGAAATCTGACCTTCAAACGCAGCAAACCGCTTTGGCGGAATTGCAATCCAAGAGTAAGGATATGGAAAGTATCCAAGCCATTGCTGACAGAATCAAGGGGCTGGAAGAAGAGTCCAAGCAGTTGGAAGTGGTTAAGCAGGCGGAACAGGGAAAACATGATGCCATCGTCGCTGAAACTGAACAGCTTGTTGTGAATAATGCCGCTCTTCGTCAGCTCAAGGCCGACCAGGATGCCCGCCTTTCTCCGCCCAACCTGAAAACGAGGGTTTCCCAGGTGATTCATGATTTTAATGTAGTTGTGATTGACGGAGGAGCCGCCGATCTGGGCGTGGTGCCCGGTTCCAAGTTGGCCGTCATGAGGGACGGCAACAAAATTGCCGAGCTTGACGTAAACGCTGTTGAATCCCGTGTTTCCACGGCCACTATTCTACCAAGTACGGTAACCGCCGGCGAACGTGTTGAAGCCGGAGACGTCGTTGTATCTGTTCGTCCCTAGCATTTTTCCGGTTCAATACACTCCATACACTCTCACATACATACACAATGAAAACTGTCTTAGTAGTTTTATTGATTCTTGCAGCAGGGGCGGGCGCCTGGTTCTCCGGTCTTAGCGGCCTTTTCGGTATTAATGGCCAGTATCAGGATTTTAAAGAAATGATTTCGTATCGTAAGACTTTGGACAAGGAAATACGTACTTGGACAAGCTTGCGCAACGACATGATTAAGAATCGTGGCTTGGCAGCGGAAGAAAATCTTAGTCTGATTTCCAACAAGGCTTCCGTGACGCAGCAGCGTGATGAACAGCTTTCCAAGGAAGCGGAGTTGAAGGAAGAAGAAGTGCAGTTGAATGCGGACTTGTCCAAAATCAATAAACAGATTGAGGAATTAAAGAGCAAGTTGCAAGATTTCGGTGTTTCCAGCGTACAGGAAATCCAGGAGAAGATGGAATCTTTGGAAGCTTCCAATAAGAAGCTCCAGGAAGATATTGACCAGATTAAAAGTGCTACGGAAGTGGCTTCCAAGAGACGGGCAGAACAAGCTTCTGAGCTGGCTAGCCGCCAGAAGGAGCAAGCTGAATACCGAGCTGCTCTTGCCAAAAATGGGGAAGAGTATCCCGTTCTATCCGTGGATCCGCAGTGGGGTTTTGTTGTGATTGGGGCCGGACAGGGCAGTAGTATTGATCCAAATACGGTTCTTCTTGTTACCCGTGAAGGTCGCAGCATTGGTAAATTAAAGGTAACTTCCCTGGAGAAAAATCAGACGGTAGCTGACATTATTAAAGACAGCGTACCGTCTGGTATGAGTATTCAACCCGGCGATAGAGTACAACTCCTGCGTCCCCGTCAGTCCGCCAAATAAAGGTTTGCCACGTATTTTCCTTGAACCCCGTTGTGTCGTCCGGCATAATGGGGTTCAACTTTTTAAAAGGAAATGATGAAACGATTTGCAATCTCCTTTTTGTTTGTGTCTTTTTCTATTCTTCTGGTCTCTTCCTGTTCTTGGTTGATGGAACCGCAGGAGAGGGAGCGTGTACCGCAGCCGCCTCCCGGTCCGGAAAAGAGTGCGCTTCCTCATAATAAGACCCAAAGATTTGAGGCGGAAGCAACGCTCGGCCCGTTGGCCTCGCCGAGACGTTAACGGCATCCGAATGACGCTGGACGGTGATTCTGTTCTTTACAGTATCCGACAAACCGGATACAACCGCCTCCGGTTTCCAAGTGGAGAGATGGCTGAGCTGGTCTAAGGCACTCGACTCGAAATCGAACGTGGGCTTTAAAACCCACCGTGGGTTCGAATCCCACTCTCTCCGCCAGTTTTTCAGTAAGAGCCCCGTCGGAAGACGAGGCTCTTATTTTCGATAGGAAGGGAACAGGCGGGAATTCAGATAGGCGGCTGTTCAGTGATAGAGGGTGCGTTCTTGACCGGGGTCTTTAAGGCGGTCTCCGCCAGGATGGTTGTAACTATAATAATTTTTGTTGGTTGTTTCGGTCGGTTTACCAATGATTACATGATCCAGAAAACGAACGCCTAATAATTTGGAGCATTCCCGCACGCGTTCGGTCAGGAGGTCGTCCGTACGGCTGGGGGCTGGATTTCCACTGGGATGATTGTGGGCAAGGATGAAGCCATAGGCGTTATGAATGACAGTGGGGCGTAATATGTCACGTGGATGAGCAATGGATTCGTTCAAGGTCCCGCTGGATATTTCCACGGGTTTGATGAGGCGGCACTTGGTATCCAGCAGCAGAACGAGCACCGTCTCCTTTTCCTTCCAGCGCATGGCTGTAGTCAGATAATCATAGACATCTTCCGGTGTTTGAATGGGTTGACGTGACAGAGTTTCACGGAGAGCCCTCGCTCCCAGTTCAAAGGCAGCGCTCAGCGTAGCGGCTTTAGCCATGCCTATTCCCTTGCAAATGTTCGCTATTTCAGCAGCTTCCATATGAGCTAGGGCATCTAGAGAGCCAGCAGACTGAATCAGATCCGAGGACATGTCCAACACATTTTTCCCCTTGATCCCCATTCGGAGAAAGATAGCAAGCAGTTCCGCGTTGCTGAGGCTGTGCCTTCCTTGGCGGAGCAATTTTTCTCTGGGCAGAGACTGAGAGGGCAGTTCCTGAAGTTTGCGGTAGGTCATTTCAATAACAGAGGCGTGCGGTAGAAAGAATGGCGGAAGGCAGATGTCGCAGCGTATCCCCTGCCGTCAATGTTTGCTGGGTGGCTTCTCCGGCGGAGATTGCCATTTCGGAAGCTCGGCCACACAGGTAGACGCCCAGAACGGCGGAAACCAGCAGGGATTCCCCCTGGCTTATAAAGCCTCCGCAAATACCTGCCAGCACGTCTCCCTGACCGGCAGTTGCCATGCCGGGATCCCCAGTGATGTTATAAAAAAGAGGTTTTCCCCGTTGGGTGACGATGGTGCGTGCTCCCTTGTAAACCAGGGCGGCTTCATGTTCTGCCAGAAAGCAGTCGGCAATGTCTGCCCGGATGGCATAGTTGTCTGCATCTGGCAGAAGTCTGCGAATTTCTCCATGGTGGGGAGTAGCCAGAACGTGTTCTCCCAAGTTCCACTGCATGGCCGCGGCCAGATTCAGCCCGTCCGCATCCAGAACAGTGGGGGTACCTGTTTCCAGAATGAGGCGGATGGCTTCCGCATCTTCCTCCGATACGGAACCGATACCTGGGCCAATGAGGAAAGCACTGAATGTGCGAATGGAGATATCTGCGTAACTGTCCACGGGTCTGACCATGATTTCCGGAGGCATGGATGGAGCGATTAAGGGATAGACGTTTTTGTGAACGTGCAGTGTAACCAGACCGGCTCCTGCCCGGAGAGCTGCTTCACAGCAGAGCCGGGCCGCACCCAGCATTCCTTCAGAGCCAGCTATGACGCCAATGTGCCCGCGTTTGTTCTTATAATCCGTATAGGGTCTTGCAGAGAGGAATTTGGTAAGCCGTGAGGAGGTAATAAGTTCCGTGGCGGGGAGCGCCTGTACGTGAAGACCGGGAAGGTCAATGCAGACTAAGCGTCCGGCAAACAGGGTGGCGTCATCGTCCAGCAGGCCCTGCTTAACGGCTCCTATGCACATGGTGAAATCTGCTTCCACTGCATTTTGCTGAGGCATTCCCGTATCTGGATCCACTCCGGTGGGGATATCAATAGCCACGGTACGTATAGCCCCGCAACGGTTTCTTATATAGTTCATTTCCGCACAGAGAGCGGAGATTTCCCTGCGGAGCATTCCCTTTGCCCCTATTCCTAGCAGGCCGTCCAGCAGGATCATAGGTTTTCCCGTACGGGGAAGGGGAGGGGCCTGGTATTCCTGAGGGGGAGGAGATATTTCCGCCAACTGCCGCACGGAAAGTTCGCTCCATTCGTTGCGCGGGTAAGCGGTTCGGAAGCCTATTTCCCAGCCATGTTGTTTCAGTATGTTAAGGACGGTGAGAGCATCTCCCCCGTTATTCCCTTTGCCCACATAGGCTACGCACAATCCCGGGTCGGGGAAGAACTGCATGAGAGATTCCGCAATACCGGAAGAGGCCAGTTTCATCAGGGTTCTGGCTGGTGTTCCGCTAACGATGAGCTCGCGTTCCGCGATCTGCATATTTTCCGTGGAGCAAACTTTCATGGCATACTGATAGAGGCAGCCTTTACTGTAAGCTAAAAAACCTTCTCCTGCAAGCCGGAGAAGGTTTTTAAAAAGAAGCGGATCAGGGAGCAGCTAACCGATGCGGAACGTGATGCGCGCTTTGGTCATGTCATAAGGAGACATTTCCATACGCACTTTGTCCCCTACCACGATTTTGATAAAGCGTTTGCGCATTTTGCCGGAAATATGGGCCAGCACTTCGTGCCCGTTGGGAAGGCGCACCTTGAACATGGTTCCTGCCAGTACGGCGCAGATGGTGCCTTCCACTTCAATTTCACTTTCGGAGTTTTCTTCCTTGGACTCTGATTTATTGAAATTCTTTCTGCCCTTGGTGTGGCGTCCTCCGCCTCCTTGCGGGCGTTGCCTGTTGGCGTTACCTCCGGGGCGGCTTCCTCCCCCTGTTCTGGAATTTCCCGGTCCTGCAGACTGTCCGGCCGACCGTGCCGCTCCTGTGCCATTGCCGGAAGGCCTGGATTGTCCGGGACGGTTACTGGTGCCGGTCGGTCTGGAACCGGGGCGGGAATTTTGTCCGCCGCTGGGGCGGCTGCTGGATCTTGGATTCGGGCTGATAGGACTCTCCTTGTAAAGTTAAAATGAACGCGTGTGCAAATCCCGCGCAGGCGAATGATAGACCATATTTTTGCAAGGGCAAGTCCTGAATGCGGAAGTTGTGCAAATAAAACACAATTCTATGGAGAGGGACGGGAAAAAGGCTGTAAAAGAGAAAAAGTATTTGACATTTACGTGAATAATCATTAGGAATGCGCCCCCGAATTGGAAGATAACGGCAGGATGCCGAAAAACGAGAACGAAGAATTGAACCATGAAGACCTTCTCAGCCAAACCGCAAGAAGTAGAGCGCAAATGGTATGTTATAGACGCTGCCGACAAGGTGCTCGGCCGTGTTGCCGTTGAAGCGGCTAACATTTTGCGTGGCAAGAACAAGACAATTTTCACCCCCCACGTTGATTGTGGCGATTTTGTCATTATCGTGAACGCGGACAAGGTGGTGTTGACCGGTAACAAGGAAAATGCCAAAATTTATACCCGTTTCTCTGGTTACGTTGGCGGTAAGCAGGTGGACACCCCCCGTAAGATTCGTGCTCGCCGCCCTGAACTTCTTCTGGAACTGGCTGTTAAAGGCATGGTTCCTCACACCCGCCTGGGCCGTCAGCAAATGACCAAGCTGAAGGTTTATGCCGGTGCCAGCCATCCGCATGAAGCCCAGCAGCCCACTGCCATTACTCTCTAATTGATTTTTCAGACATGAGTCAGACAACCCCATACAACGCCACCGGCCGTCGTAAGACCGCCATTGCACACGCTTGGCTTACTGAAGGTTCCGGCCGCATCACGATCAACCGCCGCGGTTTTGAGGAATATCTTCCTACCGTTCAGTTGCAGAATGCTGTTCTTCAGCCCTTTCAGGTTACCAATACCATGAACAAGTTTGATGTGAACGTCGTTACCAAGGGCGGCGGTATTCACGGACAGGTGGGAGCCATTCGCATGGCGATCGCCCGTGCTCTCGTTCAGGTTGATGAAGCTTCCCGTTCCCAGCTTCGTGAATTCGGTCTTCTGACCCGTGATTCCCGCATGAAGGAACGTAAAAAGCCCGGTCGTCCTGGAGCCCGCAAGCGTTATCAGTTCTCCAAGCGTTAAGCTTGGCTGGTTGCGAAGGAACTGGCTTTACCATTTCTTTCTCGGAAAAGGAGTACTCCCTGTGGAGTACTCCTTTTTTGTTGCAGGAAGAACTTTGTTTTTTACTGCTTCACGCGTCTTTAAAAAGCTTTTTCTGGTTAGGTTGCTTACGGCAGCTTTCAATGATTTTCCTGCATTTGCTGTGAAGGGGGGGAGGTTTCCCAGTGCAGGAATGGTTGGTTGACGGGGGTTACCGATGGTATGGTGTTCCTGCCAGGATAGTGTGGCAGCGGTAAAGCTGTTCCAGCAGGACAACAAGCGCCAGTTCATGTTGAAGGGTGAATTTGCTCAAGGACAGGATATGGTTGCACCGGGACCGCAGTTCTTCCGTATGACCGTCTGAGGCTCCGATGAGAAACGCGATGCGGCGTACGGAATGCATTTGCCAGTCCTTTGCCAGGTCGACTAGCTTTCTTGTGGTCCAAAGTTCTCCGCGTTCGTCCATGGCGATGCGCAGGCAACCCTCGCTGGCGGCCAGCAGACGTTTAGAAACGTCTTGGGAGCTTCCGTCCCTGACAAGCTTGAGTTCCGTCTTGCCGAAGGGCCTGAGGCGGTTGAGATAGAGTTCCACGCCTTCCTTGGCGTAGCCTAGGGAAGGCTTTCCGGCGGCCAGAATCAGGAATTGCATGAGAAGTCAGGAGTTGGAAGATGAGTTAAGGTAGTTCAGCAGGGTGCGGGCCCAAGTTTCCGAAATGCCGCGGATGGCGGCGATAGAAGCCGGGTCCGCCTTTTTAATGGCAGTTACGGATTTGAATTTTTCCAGCAACAGTCTTTTTTTTGAGGCGCTCATGCCCGGGGCGTCGTCCAAGGCGCTTTCCCGCATGCGTTTGCGGTAGAGCAGTTCGTTATAGCCGTTGGCGAAACGGTGGGCTTCGTCGCGGATGCGCTGCATGAGTTTGAGGGCTCCCGTGCTGTGAGGCAGGCAAAGGGGCTGGGACTGGTGGGGAAAAAATATTTCTTCCCTCTGCTTGGCCAGGCCTACGATGGGCATGTCTCCCAGGCCGATGGCTTCCAAATCGGCCAGAGCGGAGGAAAGCTGTCCTTTACCTCCGTCCACGACTACCAGATCTGGAACTTTGATGGGGGCTTTTCCTTCCGCGCTGAGTTTCTTAAGCCACTGGTACAGGGTCATGTCCGCCTGCCGTGAGGCTACGGCGTCGCTCTCCGCCAGAATGCGGGAGTAACGCCTCCGGATGACTTCCGACATGGAGGCGAAGTCATTTTGTCCGTCCACAGTACGTATACGGTACCGACGGTAGGCTTTGTTATCCGGCCTGCCGTTGGTAAAGCGCACCATGGAGGCTACGATATGGTTGGAAGAGACATTGGAAATGTCAAAGCATTCCATGATGGTTGGGGGAGATTCTAATCCCAGGGCCACCCCCAGTTCCTTCATGTCTTCTTCCGGATGAACGGTGCCGGGAAGATCGGGAGTTCTTTTTCGGAACCGCCGGGCGGGTTCCAGTACCTTGACCAGATTGTCCCGGATGTCCCGCAGGTATGCCGCACGTTCAAAGTCCAGTTTATCGGCGGCTTCCATCATTTCCCCGGTAAGTTCGTCCAGAGTGCTTTTTCTTCCCGTTCCTTCCAGCAGACGCACCGCCTGGTCAAAGTTCCGGTTGTAATCATTGATGGAAATGCGGCCAATGCACGGAGCGGAGCAGTTGCGAATCACATCCGCATGGCAGTGCCTGAAGTCATGAATTCCCGGATTTTTTGTCTTGCAGGTTCGCAGCCGGAAATGCCGGTTAAGCCATTCCTGCGTGGCGTAAAGAGCCTGGGAGTGGACAAAGGGGCCGAAGTAGCGCGCTCCGTCATCTTTGCGCACTCGCGCCAGCTGGAAACGAGGCAGTTTTTCCCCCTTCGGAATTTTCAGCAGGGGGTAGCGCTTGTCGTCCTTCATCTGGATATTGTAATGCGGACGATATTGTTTAATCAGTTTGCTTTCCAGCAGAAAAGCCTCCTGGTCATTTCTGGTTTCAAAATAATCAAATGACGCAATAGCGTTAATGAGCGCTCTTGTCTTATGATTGGAGAGTGTGGCTCCCGTGGGAGAAAAATAGTTGCCCAGGCGGCGGTGAAGGTCCTTGGCTTTGCCCACGTAGATGGTATTTCCCCGGGCGTCTTTCATGATATAAACGCCTGGTTTGTGCGGAGTTTCCCTCCAGAGTTCTTTCAGGGTTGGTTTCTCGCGGTCTGCCACGCAGGCATTATGCCATATGAGGCAAGAAATGGAACTGTGGAAACGTACTGTATTACGGCTACTTGGCTTGCCTAGGAAAACTTCTTCTGTATAATCCCCTATGTCTTTTGTATGAATCCTGTACCGTTTACCACGCTGGCTGCCGCCATGGATTTTGTAGTGGGAGATAGAAATTATCCCCTTTCCGAACTGTTCATGAAAGGCGGTTTCATCATGTGGCCGCTGCTTTTGTTATCCATCGCCGGAGTAGTGGTGCTGGTCATGTGCTGTTTTTCTACCCGAGCTTCCGCCGTCCTGCCTACCAAACTGGTGGAACAGGCGGAATCTTTCATTCGCAAACGGGATTACACGGGACTTTCCATCCTCTGCAAGAATGGAGATTCCTGCTACGCTCGCGTGATGTTGACTGTAGCCAACTTCATGTTGCGCAATCCCTCCGCCCAGTTTGAGGAGGTAAGGGAGATAGCCTCTGCGGAAGGAGGACGGCAGGCGGGGTTCCTAAGCCGCCAGATTTCCTGGCTGTCGGATATTGGCGCCGTAGCCCCCATGCTGGGTCTGTTGGGAACCGTGGTCGGGATGATGAAAACCTTTTTTGAGATTGCCAACGGTGATTTTTCCGGGGGCAAGCAGCGCATCGACATGGCGGGCGGCGTGGCGGAAGCCTTGATTACGACGGCGGGCGGCCTGATGCTTGGCATTCCCGCCATCCTGGCCTATGTATATTTCCGCAGCCGTGTACACAAACGGGTGGGAGACCTGGAGGCAGCCGTCACGCACAGTGTTTCCGTAGTTGCCACCCAGCTTCAGAAGCCACGAGTCGGTGCAGCTGGGGCTTTTCATGAAGAGGAACTTCCCAAAGTCCCCGTAGATCCCACTTCCCTGCGCGATGTGCGTGGGCTCTAGCCGGAACGCATCCACTTCTCCACCTCACCGGAAGAATGTATGAAATTTCATTATAAAATGCCCAGTCCCATCGGGTTTCAATTGGCCCCCATGCTGGACATCGTATTTCTGCTGCTGGTGTTTTTCATCGTAACCCAGACATTTGAGGATGATGAACCGGATCTTTCCATCAATCTTCCTTCAGCAGAGACTCCCAAGCCCGGTGAAAACGTGTCCAATGAAATTATCGTGAATATCCGTAAAGATGGTACCGTGGTAATCAACCGCCAGCAGTACACAATGCCGCAGCTGGAAGACAAACTTTTTTCCGTCGCCCGGTTGGACAAAACCATGCTCGTCCGTATCCGCGTGGATGAGAAGGCGGAATCCGGCGTGGTGGTGCATGTGATGGACGCATGTCTGAAGGCCGGGCTGAATAACGTTTCTTTTTCCACGCGTCCTCCGGTTCCATCTTCAATCAATGTTTCCAATTCCCAGGCTTCATGAAAGCGTTTTTTTCCATTAATGCAGGTTTAATAACTTTGGCGATGTTTTCCGCCGCCCAGGAAAATATTCCGGATGCCGCTCCCATCGCGGATGGTCCGCTGGTCGCTAATCCGGAGCAGGATACGCTGGATATGGCGGACATGCTGTACAAGCAGGCCCAGGCTCCGGCTACGAAGGAGAACCGGCAGGAATATGGACGCCTTCTTGATTTAAGCTTGCGTAAATATCTGGAATTTACCCAACGTTTTCCCCAGTCCGCCCAGGCTCCTCTGGCGGAGTATCGTGCTGCCATGTGTTTGGAGGAGCTGGGCAGGAAAGATGAGGCACATGGCCTGTTCCTCAGATTGATTCAGACGGGCAGCCCCGCCCTGGTTGCCGCCTCCGCCTACCGTCTGGCGACGGATGCTTCTTCTGCCGGGGAGATAGATAAGGCCATCCAGTATTACCAGCTCGTGATTCGCAATGCGGAACAGAATGATTTGAAGGTGGACGCCCAGTACCGTCTGGGACGCCTGTTTCTTTCCAGCGGTAATCCGGAGGCAGCCGCCACCATGTTTTGTGCGGTGATGGGCAATCCGGAAGCGGATGCCAAGTTTGTTCTGGTGTCCCGGATGGGATATGCCGCCCTGTGTGCGGATACGGGACGCTTGGGAGAAGCTTATTCCGAATATCGCAAGGTGCTGGAAACGCCCGGTGTGGATAACAGGAACAGGGGAATCGCCACTCTTCAGGCCGCCATGCTGGCCACCAAACTGAAAAAGACTGCGGAAGCCCAGGGCCTTTATGAACGGCTTTTGAAGGACGAGTCCCTGAAGGAGATGGCGCCGGAGGCCCGAATGGGGCTTCTTCTGGGGCTGTACAATATGGGCAAGTACAGGGAGATACTTTCCCAGTATGAGCAGCAGAAGGGAATAAAGATGCCGACAAAGGACGGCCAGGTGCGTCTGTTGATGCTGCTGGGGCAGTCCGCCTATAAATTGAAGGAGTACCGGAAAGCGGCAGATTTCTTTCTGGAAGCGGAAAAGTCCGTTCCTTATACGCAGGAGGCCATGCAAGCCTCCTTTTACCGGTTATTGTGTTATAATGAACTTAAGCAGAAAGATCTCCCCCAGCGGGCCCAGAGCTTCCTGAACCATTATGCCAAGGCTTTTCCTACCAGTGAGCTGCATGATATGGTGCGCCTGATGGCTGCAGAGAACCTGTTCAGCTCCAATCCGGCGGATGCCGCCCGGTTTTATGCCAGCATTGATTTTGACAAAGTGCCCCCGAAGATGCGTGCGGATATTTTATATAAGAGCGCATGGGCGATTGCCCAGGCCGGGAACAGAGGTGTGGCCGCCAAGCTGCTGACTGATTTTATCAATGATTTTCCGAAAGATCCCCGCATTTGCGAGGCATTGACGTTGCGTGGGGACATGTATGCCAAGACCAAGAAGGAAGCTGAGGCGCTGATGGATTTTGACCGTGTGATTGCCCGCTGGCCGAAAGCTGAATCAGCTGCCGCCGCATGGCAGAGAGCCGCTCAGATTTATGCGGGACGCCAGGATATGGCGAACATGGCGAAGTATTATGAAGGCCTGATTCAGAATTTTCCGAAGGCGTCTCCTGCCGCTTTGGCTGAAGCCCATTTCCTGCTGGGGCGTGCGGCGTTTGACCAGGGAGATTTCAAGTCTTCTATCAGCCATATGGCTGAGGCCAAGACTCTGGATCCCCAGAAATACGGAGAACAGGTTAATGTGCTTTCCGTTCTGTCCTATCACAAGCTCCAGGACGTGAATAAACTGAAGGAGGCCCTGGAAACCCTGCAAAAGGAAAATCCTTCCGCCGTGGCTCGTGTGCCGGATGTCATCCCCGCATGGCTGGGCCTTCAGGCCTATGGGATGAAGGATCTGGAAACGGCGGACAAGTATATGACCTGGGCTACGCAGAACGACCAGCTTCAGAATGTGAAGAAGGTGATTTGGCGTAATTTGGCGAAGGTGCGCCTGGCGCTCAGAAAGTATGACCGCGCCTTGGTGGCTTCCAACAATTTTCTGAAGGATGAGGACCAGCCTTACCGCCGTGCGGACGGCATGCTGGACAAGGCTTCCATTTTGCTGGGGCTGGGCAAGTATGCGGATGCCAGGAAGACGGCGGAAGATGCGCTGGCTCTGGGCGTGGAAGGTCCTCTGATGGCTTCCTTGAAAATTGTTCTGGGGGATATTTCCTATGCGGAGAAAAAGTTTGATGAAGCGGCCAAGCATTACGGTGTTACGGCCGAGCTGTTTGTCAATGACGCCGAACTGAAACCCAAGGCTCTCTTCAAGGCGGCGGAAGCTTTGGACAAGGCCGGGCGCAAATCGGAGGCTTCCCAATACCGGGCCCGCCTGCAAAAGGAATTCCCGGATTGGAAACAGGATGGAGAGTCTTTGCCTCCGGACGCACGATAAGCGTTTTAAAGATTGAAACCGGAAATGGAGAACAGGCGTAAAAGATGGTATGATCTGTTTGGATTGCTGCCTCGCAATCTGGGCCGTCTGTTGCTGTGGTTCAGCCTCATTCCTATCGCTTTCATCATCGTTCTTCTCGTTTATGCATGGAGGGCGGACCAGTATGAGCTGGACGAGGTTTTGGCGCCGTTGGAAAATTGCGCCGCATATGATCGCAACGGCCAGTGGATAGGCACCTTGACAGATCATGACCGGGTGTATGTAGCGCGCAATGAACTGCCCGATAATCTGGTGAATGCTTTCGTTGCGCGGGAAGATGAAGACTTTTTCGAACATGGCGGCATTGTGTACTCTTCCATTATCCGCTCCATTTGCCGGAATTTGACTACATTGTCCTATGCCCAGGGTGCTTCCACGATTACGATGCAGCTGGCGCGGAATTGTTATGAGCTGGGAGGGAAGACCCTGGATCGCAAGGTTTTGGAAATGGCCGTGGCCCGCCGCATTGAGGGCAAGTATTCCAAGGATGAAATTCTGACGGCTTACCTGAACCGCATTTACTTTGGCCAGCAATGCTATGGGATTGCGCAGGCGGCGGATTTGTATTTCGGCAAAAAAGTGGCGGATCTGACACTGGCGGAGTGCGCTACCCTGGCCGGGCTGGTGCGCGGACCTTCCATCTACAATCCCGTTTACAGCCCGGAGGCTGCTGCCAAGGTCCGCAATGCGACGCTGGAAAGGATGTTTGAGTGTGAATTCATTACCCAGGAACAATTATGGCAGGCGCTCCGCGAACCGATGGCGGTGGCTGGTAAACGGGAAGCTCGGCCCGGTTCTTATCCCGTTCTGGTCGTTTCCCGTGAGTTGGGAGACCTGGATTGCTGTGACGAGCAGGAGGGAACCTCCAGCATTTTTGTAATGACCACGCTGGATTTGGAATTTCAGCGGATGGTTGAAGATGTAAGCGAGCCTATGCTGGTCGCTCTGGAATCTTCTTCCGTGTGGGCAGGGTTGCCCAAAAGGGTGGACAACCAGTTGAATCGTTGTGTGCAAGCGGCCATATTGTGTGTGGATTCCCGTAAAGGGGATCTGCTGGCCGTAACAGGGGGGCGTTCCGCCCAGGACGGTCTGGACCGATGGCAGTCCAAGGTAATGCCCGGCGATCTGTTCACTCCCATTGTCAATTTATGCGCTGTCGACCAGCGTAGAACCGTTATTCGCAGCAATCCGGAAGTCACTGGCCGCGGGGTAGGTTTCAATACAGTAATAGAAACGGCACAAAAGGCCGGTTACAAAGGGGAACTTCCCCGTTCTTCGGACTTGTATACCGGCAGGTTTTCCGTGCCTCTTTCGCATGCCGTCAATGCCCTGTATCTCATCGGCAATGACGGGCTCAATGTGAGTATTTCCTCCGTCAGGCAGGTGGGTACCACCAAAAAGAACCTGGTGATGGTGAATGCCCCCTCTCCGGAAGAAAGCCGCCGGGAAATCCTGCCTAGGGAATCCGCCCACCTGGTGGCTTCCCTTCCTCCCTTCCGCTACGACGAACGGACCAGGAAAACCTTCGTCAATGTCAGGCTTCCTGGAAATACGGGGCATTTTTCCGCCGTCATGGGGCGTTATTTCACGGTTTTTGCCTGGGTGGGCTTTGATTCTCCGGAGGCCGCCGTCTATGAAAAAAAAGGGGTTTCCGCGGCGTTGGCAAAAACCTGTTCCTCTCTGGCCGGGGAGGTGTATGACCGTGCGGAGGAAGGTCGCAGAAAAGCTGTCCGGGAACGCCGGGAGCGGGAAAATGCTGCAGAACAGGGCTCCCAATGAAGTTCAATTTTCCATTAGTAGAAGCATCATGAGACACTCACTTGAAATGACCACGGCCATCCAGGCCGCCAAATCCGCCGGAGCTTTCCTGAAGAAGCATTTTTATGAGCAAAAGAAGGTGGATGAAGCCAGCCAGAATGATATCAAGCTGGAGCTGGACAAGCTTTCCCAGAAACTGATTACGGAGGAAATTCTTTCCGTGTTTCCCAACCACGCTGTTTTGGGAGAAGAAGGATACACCGGGGACAGGAACAGCGAGTATGAATGGATTGTAGACCCCATTGACGGG
Organism: Akkermansia muciniphila ATCC BAA-835; assembly: GCF_000020225.1. Taxonomy (NCBI): domain Bacteria; kingdom Pseudomonadati; phylum Verrucomicrobiota; class Verrucomicrobiia; order Verrucomicrobiales; family Akkermansiaceae; genus Akkermansia; species Akkermansia muciniphila. The sequence continues at coordinate 1,492,244 of NC_010655.1, forward strand.
ACGGTGAATTATTTTTACACGATTCCCTGGTTCTGCGTCTCCATAGCTTTGCGTCGCCGCGGGGAAGTGGTGCTGGGCGTGATTTACGATCCCATGATGGATGAATGCTGGCATGTGGAAAAGGGCGGGATTCCGTACATGAATGATCATCCCATGCATTGCAGCCGGCGGGAACGCATGGCGGAAGCCGTGGTATTCGTGGGGCACGGCAAGACGGACGGGTCCAAGGAAAAGGGGATTGAACGTTTCGCCAGGATCGCCTGGCAGGTACGCAAGGTGCGCAATAACGGTTCTGCGGCTCTGGCCCTGGCTTATATTGCCTGCGGCAGATTTGACGCCTATGTGGAAAGCGTCATATCCATCTGGGATGTCGCCGCTGGGGTTTTGCTGGTGGAAGCAGCCGGCGGCAAGGTTGTTTTGGAACCGAAGGAAGATAATCCGGAACAATTCGCCATTGTCGCGTGGAACGGCCGCATCCCTATCATGGAGGCGCTGGGGGAGTAACCCGAACATTATTGCCGCAGTACCGTATGAAAAACATGATCGCTTTGACCGGGATCGGGTATGATATCCACCGTTTTGCGGAAGTTCCGCGCCCCTTGATGCTGGGCGGTGTTCATATTCCTTCCTCCCGCGGCCTGGACGGCCATTCCGACGCGGATGTTTTATGCCACGCCATTGCGGATGCCCTGCTGGGCGCTGCCGGGTTGCCGGACATCGGCTACTGGTTTCCGCCGGGCGATCCTTCCTGCAAGGACATCCCTTCCCTGGATATTGTGGCGAAAGCCGTTTCTCTGATTCGGGAGCGCGGCGGCCGCATCGTGAATGTGGACTCGTCCCTTATTGCAGAATCTCCCCGTATTTCCCCTTATTTGGAGCAGATGAAGGGAGCTTTGGGCGCCGCTCTGGGAATCTCTCCGGTCCGTGTGGGCATCAAGGCCACTACTAATGAACAGCTTGGCGCGCTGGGCCGCAGGGAAGGCATTGCCGCTTTTGCCGTAGCGGCTATTCTGATGCCGGAGGATTTGACCATGCCGTAAGAAGAACGCTCCGGTTCCGTTTCTGGAAGCCTTTTTTCAAAAAAGAAGCCGATATGGGGCTTTAAACAAGGAATATGCTTCAGGAATAACGGGCAGGTGGAAATGGCGTTTTTTGGGGGAGGCCCTTTCCCAGGCAGTTTTAATGAAATGGCAGGAAATTGTTAACCGTTCCCTGGCGGCAAAGCCGTTTTTGGCTGCATAATAATATTACCCGTTTCCCTGCACAGGGAAGAGGTGTTGCCTGATATCTCAGCTGATGCAGCGGTAATAATAATCCACGCGGGAGATGAACCAAGACCATTTGAAGCCGGGTTTGCCATTGTCCAGCAGAAGGTGGGGGCAACGCTTGCCGGTCCAGTAGTAATGGGGCACGACATTCCTCAGGGGAATATCGTGGGCATACATGTTGTAGGCCGCCAGCTTGGCAGCGCGGTCAAAGGTTTTGACGATGCTCTGTCCTCGCTTCTCACACATTTCAATTCCGATGGAGTACATGTCTCCGGGGCCGCCCCGGTCTGCATGGCGTCCCGTTTCATTCAGGGGGATATGCTGCATGGTCACGTATGGGTCTACCGTATAATGCCAGTTGCAGCGCAAAGCTCCGTTATTCAGGGCGCGCGCATGCTGCATGGCGTCTGCGGACGGGTTTTCCGTGTTGTGCATGGTGATGAAGCGCGGCTTCATTCGGGAAGAACGGCGGCGGAGCGGAGAAGATTTAGGCATGAACATCGGCCGGACGTTACATTCCGCCAGCAATTGGCGCGGAGAACGTTTCACCACGGGGACCCCGGAGGGCTTAAAGGAGATCATGGGAGCCATTCCTGCTTTTCCGGAAGGTTCCGAACAACTGGTCAGGGCAAGCAGGGCGGCGGTTTCCAGCAGAAAAGTTCTGCGGTCCATGCCCTGGACTTTCTCCAGCATGGGCTGGAGCTGACCGGAAAAGCGGGCAAGATAAGTGGCGATGGTGGAAATATTGCTCATACGGAGGCCGGGAGATGGGGAATTTTCAGCACGGATGCGGGAAAAGTTAAGTTCACGCTAAGATTCGCTCTTCTTCTTTGCAACGAAAAAGTGTGAAAGCTTCAGCATTGTGCCGAATTCTTCGCTCTTTTTGTCATATTGGTTTGCTTAAACCGTTGTTGAGAGCAGAACAGTCTCTGCTTCTGCGGCGGTGACGGCATCCGCGCCTGCCGGGGACAGAATGAATTCTCCCTTCCGGGCCGTTTTCCCGTCCCAGAGCACGGAACCGCAGAGGACCGTGAAGACGGCAAAGCGGGAGGAGTCCGGCTGGGTAAACCGTTCTCCCTTATCCAGGCGGTATTCCTTTGTGGTGAAATACGGCATTTCCGTCAGGTATCCGGGGCGCTGGCTGAGTTCCCGGAATTCCCCGATGGAATCCAATGCCTGTTCCAGGTGCAGTTCCCGTCCTCGTCCGGAGTCATCCGTGCGGTTCCAGTCATAAAGGCGGTAGGTGGTATCGCTATTCTGCTGGATTTCCGCAATGAGGTGCCCGGCGCCAATGGCATGAACCAGCCCCGCCGGAATGTAAAGGTGTTCCCCCGGTTCCAGATGGGTGGAGCGTATCAGCTGCTCCATCTGTCCTGTTTCCGCCGCATGACGGATGTCCGGGAGTGTGGCGTTTTCCTCCATTCCCCCGTAAATCAGGGCGTCCGGGGATGCGTGCAGCACATACCAGATTTCATTTTTTACTTCTCCCTGCCGGGCTGCCGCCGTGCGTTCCGGGGGATGCACCTGAACGGAAAGATTTTCGCGGGCATCCAGAATTTTGCAGAGCAGGGGAAAGCGGGGGAAACGCTCGTAGCCGGGACCGAAAATTTCCTGCCGATGTTCTTCCCACAGCCGGTGCAGGGGCATTCCTTCCCATTCGCCGTCCTTGACGATACTCATGGCTTCAGGACGGTCGCTGATTTCCCACGCTTCCCCATAAGCTGTTTCCCGGTCGGGCAGTTCCCGTCCCAGCATGGTTCTCATGCTCTGGCCGCCCCAGATGCGCGGCTGGTAGATGGAATGGAATCGAAAAGGCTGCATGGTTGTAGCGGAAGCGTAGGATATCTTTTATGGACGGGCAAGCAAAATGCCCACAGGGTTTCCTGTGGGCATGGAGAGAGGAAGACGGAGAATTGCCTGTTATTTGATGGATTCCCAGACAATGCCGATTTCGTCAAATGGCACGTGTTCCTTGTTCTTGTCCGGTTTCGGAACGCCGTAGTTGGTTCGGAACAGGGGCAGGATGGGAGCTCCCGTTTTAGGATCCTTGCTCATGGGGGCCATTCCAACTTCTTCAAGCAGAAGAGTCATGCCGAATTCGCCACCAGGACCTTCACTAACTAGGATTTCAATGGGGTAAACCTTGCCCTGTTCCACCGTGAACTGCTTGCCGGCTGCCACACCGCGCATAGTGTTGTTCCAGTGCCCGGAAGAACTGTATTTGTAGAACGTAACGGGGGGGACATTGATGCCCACTTCCCGGAGTTCCTTTTTCAAGTCGTCATTGCCGGGTTTGCCTTCCATGGCATCAAGCCATTTGGCGTTGTTTGCCGTCATTTTCCCCAGAGAAGCGGATTCCCAGCCGTAGTCGAAGACATTCTGTTTATTGAACCGTACTACTAAGTAGTCGTCTCCCAACCCCACGAATCGGAACGTGCCGGACTTGGGGGCGCGTACTTTTCCCCGGTAAATGGCGAGCCACTGGCTAGGCTTTACTTTGTCATCGCAACCGTAGGCCTTGGGAGCGTCTTTGGCGGGAGTCCTAGGTATGTAGAACTGGGCTGCGTATAATTGTTGCGGAGCCTTGTAAAAACGGTTCAGTTCCGATTCGTTCCAGCCTTTGTTCACGAAGCGGGAAAGGAACTCCCTGTACTGGTTCATGTTCATGTTGGTAGGACGTCCGCCAGGAGTCTGCTTGGTGTCGTAAAAGGTACCTACCAGCGTGCTTCCGGAGGGTTTGGACGTACCAAAGGCGGAGGTAGCGTCTCCCAGGTCGGGGCCGAAGCCGTCCCCCATGCCGAGGGCGGTTCCCTCCTCCAGCATGACAGGTTCATCGGGCGGGTCAATGTCGATCTTGGGGAGGCTCACCGGAGCGGCGGCCGCTGCCACCACGACCTTGACGGGCGTCTCCGCATGGGAGGAAGAGGAAGTTTCCCTCTGTACTTCCGGCGGCGGAGGCGTATCCGACGGCGGCGCATCGTCCGGCGTGATGTAGCCGACGACTTTGGGTTCTTCCGGAGGGGCGATGATGATGGTCAGGGAGTAGAGAATGGCTCCTGCCAAAACGACGGAGAGAATGGATGTCGCTAATGCGGCAATATAATTTTTCCGCCTTTCCTTGCGCAGGGTTTCCACTGCGTCTTCCGTGGGTTCTATATGAAGGCTCATGCATGTATGATAGCACAAGAATCCCATATGTTGAGTAACATGAAGATAACAGGGATAACATGTCGGTAACAAAAAAGGCGGCCTTGCCGTCCTTTCTCCGTATGGGCTTTTCAGCGTTTCCTCCGTCTTTCCGTCCCTCCCGGTGCCAGCGCAATGGCAAGGGTGGAGCAGATGCCCAGAATCAGGGGATAATACAGGTATTTCATGACCAGCAGGGGAGAAACCTGGGAGATTCCGGTGGCCATGAGCATTTGAGCGCCGTAGGGGATGACTCCCTGAACCAGGCAGGAAAAGGTGTCCAGAATGCTGGCGCTGCGTTTGGGTGGGATATGGAATTTGTCGCTTATTTCCTTGGCGATGGGGCCTGCCGTGATGATGGCGATCGTATTGTTGGCCGTGCAGAGGTTGGCCAGGGAAACCAGCCCGGCAATGCTGAATTCCGCGCCGCGCCTGCTGTGGATATGGGCCGTAATTTTTCCGATAATATACGCGATGCCTCCGTTGAAACGGATGATGGACAGCACGCCGCCGGCCAGCAGAGTGACGATGATCAGTTCTCCCATGCCGGTCATGCCGCTGCCCATGGCTTGGAACCAGGCCATGAAGGAGAAATACCCCATGCCGATGCCAATCAGTCCCGTTGCAAGGAGCCCCATGGTCAGAACGGCCATGACATGGATTCCGGCCAGGGCCGTCACCAGTACGAGCAGATAGGGGAATACCTTCATCCATTCAATGGAGATATCCGCTGTGGAGGGGGACTGCACGTTCCATCCGAGCAGGATGTAGCAGGCCAGGGCCAGCAGGGCGGCGGGGAGCGCCACCTTTATGTTGGCCCGGAATTTGTCCCGCATGGCGCAGCCCTGCGTACGGGTGGCGGCGATCGTGGTGTCTGAAATGAAGGAAAGATTGTCTCCGAAGAATGCTCCCCCCACCACAATGGCCGTCATCATGCCGGCACTGACCTGCGTGGCTTGTGCCAGCCCTGTGGCTACGGGAGCCAGAGCGACAATGGTGCCTACGGATGTTCCTACGGAGAGGGAGATGAAACAGGAGGCGATGAACACGCTGGCAAGCAGCAGATTGTCCGGAAGAAGCCGCAGCGTAAGCTGCACGGTGGCGTCAATGGCTCCCATATCCCTAGCAGACTGGGCGAAGGCTCCTGCCAGCACGAAAATCCAGACCATCATCAGGATGTTCCGGTTGGCTACTCCGGAGGAAAACAGATCCACCCGTTCCGCCATGCTTTTTCCGCGGGTGATGAAAACGGCCCAGACAGCTGCCGCCATAAAGGCTACCGTGACCGGCACGGCGTAAAAATCCTGTACGGCTATGGAGATGACCAGGTAAAGCAGGAAGAAAACCAGCAGGGGGCTCAGCGCCCACAGGCTGGCTTTGGCGGGGGGCGTATCCTGGTTGTCCGGGGGGCTGGTCATTGGAGTGAGGGGAGCTGGCCGAAAAGTCAGTTGCCGTCGGCTTCCATCCGGCTCAGATACCACCGGTAAATGCGTTCCACTCCCTCTTCCAGCTCCACCCGGTGTTTCCAGCCCAGGGAGTGCAGCTTGGAGACGTCCGTCAGCTTGCGCATGGTGCCGTCCGGCTTGTCTGCGTTGAACGCCAGATTTCCCCGGTACCCTGCCGTAGCGGCAATCAGGCGGGCCAGTCCGCCGATGGAGATTTCTTTCCCGGTTCCGATATTGATGTGGCAGTTCCGCACTTCCCTTCCTCCTTCTTGCAGCTGGCTGAAATCCACTTGCTCCATCACATGGACGCAGGCGTCCGCCATGTCTTCGCTCCACAGGAACTCTCGCAGGGGAGTTCCCGTACCCCACAGTTCCACGGAACCGGGGGTAATGCCGTATTTGGCCAGCACGGCCAGGATTTCCTTTTCTTCAGCCGTGCCGTCCACCTGTTCCACTGGGCGCGCGTTCAGATCTTTCCGCACGGCGTTCCAGTCTCCCTCCATCAGGCACTTGGCCAGGTGTATCTTGCGTACCATGGCGGGCAGCACGTGGCTGTTTTCCAGGTGGAAATTGTCATTGGGGCCGTACAGATTTGTAGGCATGACGGCGATGTAGTTGGTGCCGTATTGCAGGTTGAAGCTTTCGCACATTTTCAGCCCTGCTATTTTGGCAATGGCATAGGGTTCGTTGGTGTATTCCAGCGGGGAGGTGAGCAGGGCGTTTTCCTTCATGGGCTGGGGAGCTTCGCGCGGGTAGATGCAGGTGCTCCCCAGGAAGAGGAGCTTGGATACGCCATGCCGGAAGCTTTCCCCGATGACGTTCTGCTGAATCTGAAGGTTGCGGAAGATGAAGTCCGCCCGGTAGCGGGAGTTGGCGATGATGCCGCCCACAAACGCCGCTGCCAGAAAGACGTATTCCGGCTTTTCCCGGTCAAAAAACTCCCGGACGGCCGCAGGGTCTTCCAGATCCAGTTCTTTGTGCGGCCGGCCAATCAGGTGGGAATAGCCTTTGTCTTCCAGGGATTTCCAGATGGCGGAACCGACGAGGCCGTGGTGTCCGGCCACAAAGATTCTGCTGTTTTTTTTCATCTCAGAAATGAACGGGAGTTTTTACGTATTTCATGTCGTGGCGCACCATGATGCGCACGAGTTCCTCAAACGGAGTGGAGGTGGGGTTCCAGCCAAGAAGGGTTTTGGCCTTGGTTGGGTCTCCCAACAGTTGTTCAACTTCGGCAGGGCGGAAATATTTGGGGTCCACTTCCACCAGAATATTGCCCGTCTTCCTGTCGCGTCCGCGTTCTTCCACGCCTTCTCCCTCCCATTCCAGCTCTATTCCGGCCTCACGGAAGGCCAGCGTGCAGAATTCCCTGACCGTGTGCATTTCCCCGGTGGCGATGACGAAATCCTCCGGTGTGTCATGCTGGAGAATCAGCCACATGCATTCCACGTAATCCTTGGCGTAACCCCAGTCGCGCAGGGCGTTCAGGTTGCCCAGGTAGAGCTTGTCCTGCATGCCCTGGGCAATGCGTGCCGCCGCCAGCGTGATTTTGCGGGTAACGAAGTTTTCTCCGCGGCGTTCGCTTTCGTGGTTGAACAGGATGCCGTTAACGGCAAACATATTGTAAGATTCCCGGTAATTCTTGGTAATCCAGAATCCGTATTGCTTGGCTACGCCGTAGGGTGAACGGGGATAAAACGGCGTGGTTTCCTTCTGGGGGACTTCCTGCACCAGCCCGAAAAGCTCGGACGTGGAAGCCTGGTAGATGCGGCATTTCTTTTCCATGCCCAGAATGCGGACGGCTTCCAGCATGCGGAGGGTTCCCACGGCATCCGTTTCCGCCGTGTATTCCGGTACGTCAAAGCTGACTTTCACATGGCTCTGGGCTGCCAGATTGTAGATTTCATCCGGCTGCACGGTCTGGATGATGCGGATGAGTGAACTGGAATCCGTCATGTCCCCGTAGTGGAGGTTAATCAGGCGGTTTTTCTTCATGTCCCGCACCCATTCGTCCAGGTAAAGGTGTTCGATGCGGCCCGTGTTGAAGGAGGAGGACCGGCGCAGGATGCCGTGTACTTCATACCCTTTGTCAATCAGGAACTCTGCGAGAAAGGAACCGTCCTGTCCCGTGATGCCGGAGATTAATGCGATTTTGCTCATATGGTGTGTCAGGTTGTTTGCTGGCGGGAGAGGTTGATGAAATAAAAGAAACCTCTCCCGGAGCCGCAATTCATGGGCTCCGGGCATAAATAACGCATTTTTCCCAGCGAGGCGAGGAAAATGCTCTGGTCCGTAGGAAGGGGGCGGATTCGTCAGCGGGCATGTTGCCGCTTGCTGGCCGCAATCATTTTCCTGAAATCTCGGAACAGATACTGGGGGTCTCTGGGGCCGGGCGCCGCTTCCGGGTGGTATTGCACGCTGAATACGGGAAGCGTCCTGTGGGCGATGCCTTCCACGGTATTGTCATTCAGATTGATCAGCGTTATTTCCACGTCGTCCGGCACGGTGTCCGGATCCACGGCAAAACCGTGGTTCTGGGACGTAATGCTGATTTTACCCGTTTTCAAATCTTTGACCGGATGGTTCGCTCCACGGTGCCCGAACTTCAGCTTGAAGGTTTTCGCTCCCAGCGCGTGGGAAATAATCTGGTGGCCCAGGCAGATGCCGAACATGGGCACTTTCCCAATCAATGCAGCTACTTCCCGGTGAATGTCCGTCAGCGTGGCGGGATCTCCCGGACCATTGGAAAGAAAGACGCCGTCCGGGTTCATGGCAAGCACTTCCTCCGCCGTCGTGTGGGCGGGAACTACGGTTACGCGGAAGCCGTTTTCCCTCAACTGGCGCAGGATGTTGTATTTAATGCCGAAGTCAAAGGCGACGATGTCGTATTCCGCAGGGGGCAGAGTTTTTCCCGTAACCAGCGCGTCCACTTCCTCCGGTGTCATGGGGTGGGAACCGATTTTGTCCACGATATTGCAGCCTTCCATGGAGGGGGCGTTTCTGGCTGCTTCCACGGCTTCCTCCGGAGTCAGCTCCGTGGTGAGGCAGGCGCGCATGGCTCCGGCGGAGCGCAGATGCTTGGCGATTTTGCGGGTATCCACCCCTTCAATGCCGATGACGCCCTGTTTTTCCAGCCACGGGCCCAGGGATTCCGTGGCACGCCAGTTGGAGTGGACTTTCGCCAGTTCCGCCACCACAAAGCCGCTGACCTGCGCTTTGCCTGATTCCCCGTCTTCCGGGTTGACGCCGTAATTGCCGATCAGAGGATAAGTCATGGTGACGATCTGGCCGCTGTAGGACGGATCCGTCAATACTTCCTGATAGCCGGTCATGGACGTGTTGAAGCAGGCTTCCCCCACTTCCGTGCCCGTGGCCCCGAAGTGCGAACCGATGAAGACGCTTCCGTCTTCCAGTGCGAGAATGGCTCTCATGGTGATGTAAGTATGCTTAGGTGGTGCGGGATTAAAGGTTTTGGGCGTGGTACTCCTGAATAGTGCACACCTGAAGATTTTTGTTCTTCAGCGCCTCAATGGCATTCACGCAGGCCTGCGCGGAAGCCAGGTTGGTGCAATAGGAGGTTTTGGCGGCAATGGCGGAGGAACGGATGATGATGTCGTCCGCCCGCGCGTCGTGGGAGCCGGGGGTGTTGATGATGAAATCAATATCCCCGTTTTTAATATGGTCCACGATGTTGGGGCGGCGCGCCTCGTTGACTTTGTAGGCGCGTTCGCATTCAATGTCGTGCTGGAGCAGGTGAATCATCGTGCCGCGCGTGGCGCACAGCGTGAATCCCATGTCCGCCAGCTGCCGGGCCATGTGAAGCACCCGTTCCTTGTCCCGGTCATTCACGGAGATGAAGACTTTGCCTTCCGTCGGCAGGGGATTGAATGCACTGACCTGGGATTTTGCGAAAGCGATATCCGGGTCCGGATCAATGCCCATCACCTCTCCGGTGGATTTCATTTCCGGCCCCAGCACCACGTCGATGCCCGGGAAGCGGCCCCATGGGAAAACGGCTTCCTTCACGCAATAGTATTCCGGAGTGATTTCCCGGGTAAAGCCCAGTTCCGCCAGCGTTTTGCCGGCCATGACCTGTGCGGCCAGCTTGGCGAGGGGCTTGCCGATGGATTTGGAGACGAACGGAACGGTGCGGGAGGCGCGGGGATTCACCTCAATGACGTAAAGCTGTTCGTCTTTTACGGCAAACTGGATGTTCATCAGCCCGCAGACGTTCAGTTTGCTTGCCAGTTCCTTGGAAGCCCGCGTGATTTCCTTGTGCATTTTCATGGAAATTCCCATGGCGGGAATCATGCTGGCGGAATCCCCTGAATGGATGCCTGCCGGTTCCACATGCTGCATGATGGCTCCGATGACGGCGCGCTCCCTGTCCGCGATGACATCCACGTCAATCTCTACGGCATTTTCCAGGAAGCGATCAATCAGAACGGGGCGTTCCTCGGAAGCTTCCACGGCTTCATTCATGTACCGGCGCAGTTCTTTTTCCTCATATACGATGATCATGCCGCGTCCGCCCAGCACGAAGGAGGGGCGCAGCAGCACCGGGTAACCGATGCGCGCGGCAATGGCGGCGGCGTCCTCCACATTGGTGGCTGTTCCTGCCTCCGCCTGTTTCAGCCCCAGTTCCTTCAACAGGGCGGAAAAATGTTCGCGGTCTTCCGCCAGGTCAATGGCCCTGGGGCTGGTGCCGATAATAGGCACGCCGTGGGCTTCCAGCGCATTGGCCAGGTTCAGCGGCGTCTGTCCTCCGAACTGGACGATGACGCCGTCCGGCTTCTCCTGTTCACAGATATGGAGCACGTCTTCCAGCGTCAGGGGTTCGAAGAAAAGCTTGTCGGAGGAATCATAGTCCGTGGAGACGGTTTCCGGGTTGGAGTTCACGATGATGGTTTCGTAGCCCATTTCCCGCAGAGCCATGGAGGCGTGCACGCAGCAGTAGTCGAACTCAATCCCCTGGCCAATGCGGTTTGGGCCGCCGCCCAGGATGAGGATTTTTTTTCTGCCTGTTTCGCGGGCTTCATTTTCATCTCCATAGGTGGAATAAAAGTAGGGGGTGTAGGCTTCGAATTCCGCGGCGCAGGTATCCACCAGCCGGTATCCGGGCACAATGCCCTGTTCCAGGCGTTCCTTCCGGATGTTTTCTTCCGTGGTTCCCCGGGCCAGGGCGATCTGCCTGTCGGAAAAGCCCAGCTTCTTGGCTTCCCGCAGATCCAGCTTGTCCAGGCTGTCTCCCGCCTTGGCCAGGTCCTGCATTTGTGCCAGGAACCAGGGATCAATCTGGGTAAGCTGCTGCACTTCATCCAGGGAAAATCCGTTGCTGAACGCCGTTTGAATCCAGAAAATGCGTTCTGCCGTGGGAACAGCCAGTTTCCGCGTGATTTCTTCTGCGGAAGGAGCCTGCGGGGCCTTCGCGTCAAATCCCCAGCCCCAGCGTCCCGTTTCCAGGGAACGCAAGGCCTTTTGCAGGGATTCCTTGAAAGTACGACCGATGGCCATGGCCTCCCCTACGGATTTCATGGACGTGGTCAGGTGTTCGTCCGCCTGCTTGAACTTTTCAAACGTGAAGCGGGGAACCTTGGTAACCACATAGTCGATGGTGGGCTCAAAGCAGGCGGGCGTTTCCCGCGTGATGTCATTCCGCAATTCGTCCAGCGTATAGCCTATGGCCAGTTTGGCGGCCAGTTTGGCAATGGGGAACCCTGTGGCCTTGGAAGCCAGCGCGGAAGAGCGGGAAACGCGGGGGTTCATTTCAATGACAATCATGCGGCCGTTGGCCGGATTAATGGCGAACTGGATGTTGGAACCGCCCGTTTCCACCCCGATCTCCCGGATGACGGCAAAAGAAGCGTCCCTCATGGCCTGGTATTCTCGGTCCGTGAGTGTCTGGATGGGGGCTACGGTGATGGAATCCCCGGTATGCACGCCCATGGGGTCGATGTTCTCAATGGAGCAAATGACGACGCAATTGTCCGCGCGGTCCCTCATTACCTCCATTTCAAACTCTTTCCAGCCGATCAGGGACTCTTCAATCAGGATTTCGGAAACGGGGGAAAGATCCAGCCCCCGGGCGCATATCTCTTCAAATTCCGTTTTGTTGTACGCCACGCCGCCTCCCATGCCGCCCAGCGTAAAGGCGGGGCGGACAATCAGGGGAAAGGTGCCAATATCCCCGGCCACCCGGCGCGCTTCCTCCATGGTATGCGCAATGCCGGAACGCGGCACGTCCAGGCCAATGCGGAGCATGGCTTCCTTGAACAGGTTGCGGTCCTCCCCGCGGTCAATGGCGTTTGCGTTGGCGCCGATCATACGCACCTTTTCCCTTTCCAGCACGCCGCTGCGGTGCAGTTCCATGGCGCAGTTCAGGGCTGTCTGCCCGCCCAGGGTCGGGAGGAGGGCATCCGGTTTTTCCCGGATGATGATTTTCTCCACGAACTCCGGAGTAATCGGTTCAATATAAGTGCGTGGAGCTGTCTCCGGATCCGTCATGATGGTGGCGGGATTGGAATTGACCAGCACTACTTCATAACCCTCTTCCCGGAGGGCTTTGCAGGCCTGGGTGCCGGAGTAGTCGAATTCGCAGCCCTGGCCGATGACGATCGGGCCGGACCCGATCACGAGAATCTTTTTGATGGAGGTGTCTTTAGGCATAATGGCGATGGAAGAATCCTGTAGTCCTGGACCGCGGATTTCCGCCGGGGGAATTAAGTGCCCGCCGGGCTCCGGAGGAAAGTTTTTTTACGGTCAATGACGCGGATTTTTGGAGCGTGGGGAACGGAGGAGGAAGGAGGCCGGAACAAGGCGCGCCAAGGCTCCGGAGCCGTGCCTTCCCTGCGGGCAGAGGCTTGACCCGCGAGGGGGCGGCACAACTCCGGAGCTCGTCGGTGCACCCACTAATAGATGAACAGCATTTCCCGGTACTTGGGGAGAGGCCAGGACCGGTCGTTCACCAGGGTTTCTGCGGCATCGACGCTGGTTCTCAATCGGGACATCGCGGCAAGGATGTCCTCATGGCAGCTCGTAAGCGCCGTCTCCAGGGTATCCAGGTCGGATACGATGGAATCCAGGGCGTCGCCCAGCTTGTCCGCCAGCTTCTGCAGGGCGGCGGTACCGTTGGTCCGCCTGGCTTCCAGCGCCCTGGAGAGCGCGGCAACGGTTTGCCCGTATTCGTTGCGCAGGGCGGGGAGGATGATGGTGGCCGCCATTTCCCAGGACAGGCGCCCTTCAATGCGGATGCGTCTGTGGTATTCTTCCAGGAAAATCTCAAACCTGGATTCCAGCTCCCGCCTGGAAAAGACGCCGTACTTTTCAAACAGGGCCACATTCTTTTCATTCACCAGGGTGTGAAGAGCCGTCATCGTATTTTTCAGATTGGGGAGGCCGCGGCGTTCCGCTTCTTTCACCCATTCTTCCGAATAATTGTCCCCGTTGAAGATGATTCTCTTGTGTTCGGAAATCCTGCGCTTGAGCGTTTCCTGGAGCTGCGGCAGGAATGTTTCCGGAGCGAAGGAGGAAAGTTCTTCCGCCAGGGAATCAAGGGATTCCGCCACAATGGTGTTCAGGGTCATCATGGGGCCCGCGCAGGATTGGGAGGAGCCCGGAGCACGGAATTCAAACTTGTTGCCGGTGAAGGCAAACGGGCTGGTGCGGTTGCGGTCCGTCGCATCCCGGGGAAGAACGGGAAGCGTGTCTACGCCGATCTTGAGCGTATCGTTGCGCTTGCCGCAGCCGGAAGAGCCGTTGATCATATTCTCAATCACTTCATTGAGCTGGGCGCCCAGGAAGATGGAGATAATGGCGGGAGGCGCTTCGTTTGCTCCCAGGCGGTGGTCGTTCCCGGCGCTGGCCACGGAATTGCGCAGCAGGTCGCTGTGCTTGTCAACGGCCTCGATGATGGCGGTCAGGACGGTCAGGAAAATGGCGTTCTGCTGCGGGTCCGAACCGGGGTCCAGCAGGTTTTTGTTCCCGTAGGAAATGGACCAGTTGTTATGCTTGCCGGAACCGTTGACGCCTGCGAAGGGCTTTTCATGAAGCAGGCATACCAGGCCGTGCTTGCTGGCCTGCTGGCGCAAAACTTCCATCACCAGCATGTTGTGGTCAATCGCCAGGTTCACGTCCTCAAACAAAGGAGCCAGTTCAAACTGCGCGGGCGCCACTTCGTTGTGGCGGGTCTTGGCCGGGATTCCCAGTCTCCAGAGTTCCTGTTCCACGTCGCTCATGAAATTAAGGATACGGGGCTTGATGGAGCCGAAATAATGGTCTTCCAGCTGCTGGTGCTTGGCGGGAGGGGCGCCGAAAAGGGTGCGACCCGTCTGGACCAGGTCCGGGCGGTTCAGGTAGAAGTTCTTGTCAATGAGGAAGTATTCCTGTTCAGGCCCCAGCGTAATGGTCACGTGTTCATCCGGAAGGCCGAAACTCTTCATCAGCTTCTTGACGGCATTGCCCAATGCCTGGCGGGAGCGCAGCAGCGGAGTCTTCTTATCCAGAGCGTCTCCCGTATAAGAACAGTAGGCGGTAGGGATGCAGAGCGTGGCTCCGTTCCCGTGCCTCTTGATAAAGGCGGGGCTGGTGGGGTCCCATGCGGTGTAGCCGCGGGCCTCAAAGGTGCAGCGCAAGCCGCCGGAGGGGAAGCTGGAGGCGTCCGGTTCGCTCACAATCAGGTTTTTGCCGGAAAAGCTCATGATGGGTTCCATTCCCTTGGGATCCAGGAAGGAATCGTGCTTCTCCGCCGTGGAGCCCGTCATGGGCTGGAACCAGTGCGTATAGTGAGTGGCTCCCCGTTCCAGAGCCCACTGCTTCATGGCGTGGGCTACATCCGCGGCAATATCCGCGTTCAGCGGAAGCCCGTCCTGGATAGTGGCCAGGAGGGTTTTTGCCGTGTCTTTTGGCAGGTACTTCTTCATCACTTCCGTGCTGAAGACATCCGCTCCGTAATAATCAATGCTGACCGGAGCGCTCTCGCTTGCTCCGCCCACGGGCAGGGAAGCGATGGCGCTGATGGCTTGTGTTCGTGTCGAGTCACTCATCATGGTTAACTGTTGTGCCTTTTCTCCAGCAAGAAGCGTGCCAACTTTTCAGGTAAACTTTCGCATGAATGTGTTGTTCATTTTAATATATTGATTATTAGTTAAATATGAATATTTTGACGGAAGAGTTGCAAAAAAGGAAAACAAAACGGCGAACAAGAGTGGATTACAAAAATGTAAAACCGCAACAAAAGGATGATTACGAAAATGTAAAAAATTCTTCTTGGAAGAAAAATATTTTTTATTCCTGCAAAATGTCCTGTTGTGCCGGACGCCGCGTCAGGCTCTGTAAAACAGGGACAAAGCAGTTTGAAAGCGGGAAAATATGAAGTGTGGACAATATTGGCACGGTTTTTGCTGCAAATAAGTCAGCTTAACCCAAACAAAACAGCAAACTGATGAATAGCGATCAATTCGAGACAGGCATTCCTGCGCCGCAGGGATTGTATGACTTTGAACAGGAGAGGGACGCCTGCGGCGTGGGCCTGGTGGCTGACCTGAAGAATGAACCAAGCCACAAAATCATTGAAATGGGGATTACTGTCCTCAAGAGGCTCATGCACCGCGGCGCCGTGGGTAGCGATCCGGATACCGGGGACGGCGCAGGCATTCTGCTGGCCCTTCCGGATGAATTCTTCCGCCTGGTTCTTCCCAACAAGCTTCCCGCCAGAGGCAAATACGGAGTGGCCATGATGTTTGGCGGATGCGGCCATGAAGAGGAATTGGAAGCCGCCGTTACGGAAAACGGCGGCAGCGTGATTGCGTGGAGGCAGGTTCCCGTGGACCGGGACAGCATCGGCAAAAATGCCCAGCGCACGTGCCCCCTGATCCGTCAGCTGTTCATTGACGGCAGCGGTTTTGCGGACCAGGCGGAATTTGAACGCAAACTGTTCGTGATGCGCCGGGAAATGGAACGGCGCGTGGAAGGCTGTTATGTGTGCAGCTGTTCCAGCCGAAGCATTGTGTACAAGGGGCTGTTTCTCGGCACGCAGATTGAAGGATTTTATGGAGACCTGGCCAGCGAGCATTTCAAATCTCCCCTGGCCCTCGTCCACCAGCGCTACAGCACGAATACTTTCCCAACCTGGAGCTTGGCCCATCCCTTCAGGTATCTGGCCCACAACGGGGAAATCAACACCCTGCGCGGGAACCTGAACCACCTGAGCGTGCGTGAGCCGCATTTGTCTTCCACCCTGTTGGGGGATGACCTGCAAAAGCTGCTGCCTCTTATTCCCCCCGGGCAGAGCGATTCCGCCTGCCTGGACAACATGGTTGAGCTGCTGGCCGCCGCCGGGCGGGACTTGCGCCATGTCATGCTCATGCTCATGCCGCAGGCCTGGGGCGTCAACTACCATTTAGGGCCGGATGTACGCGGCTTCTTTGAATACCACTCCGCCATGATGGAGCCCTGGGACGGCCCGACCGCCGTCGTTTTTTCCGATGGTATCAATGCGGGCGCCATGCTGGACCGCAACGGCCTGCGCCCTGCGCGCTATACGCTGACCACGGATGATATTTTCATTCTGGCTTCGGAAACGGGCGTAGCTGATATTCCCGCGGAAAAAGTAGCCCGCAAAGGCCGCCTCCGTCCCGGGGAAATGATTTACTGCGACCTGGTGAACCACCGGCTGGTATCCGATGCTGAAACCAAGAATGAAATGGCCAGGCGCATGCCCTACCGCCGCTGGGTGGAGAAAAACAAAATTTCCGTCCGTTCCCTGTTTGATTCCATTTCCGCCTCTGCGGAAATGCCGGACCTTGTGGGCCGCCAGCGCCAGTTCGGATTCACTCAGGAGGATGTGGAGCTGATTATCCGCCCCATGATGCTGAAAGGCGCGGAGCCTCTCGGCTCCATGGGAAATGACGCGCCGCTGGCCGTCCTCTCCGGAAAGGCGCCTCTCCTGTTCAATTATTTCAAGCAGCTGTTTGCCCAGGTGACCAATCCGCCCATCGACCCCATCCGGGAGGAACTGGTCATGAGCCTGACTACATACATAGGCAACCATCCCAACATTCTGGAAGAAACGCCGGAGCACGCCCGGCTGATCAAGATGGCGCGCCCCGTCATTACGGATGAAGAACTCAACCGCCTCTGCAATATTCGGGAGGCCGGCTTCCCTTCCGCCAGGCTTTCCATCCAGTTCCCGGAAGGCGGGGACGGGAAAGCCCTGCGGGAGACGCTGGAAAGCCTGGCGGAATCCGCCGTGGGCCTGGTCAGGTCCGGCGTGCGCATTCTGGTGCTGACGGACCGCAACATAGGGCACGGCTATCTTCCCGTTCCCAGTCTTTTGGCCTGTTCCGTGGTGAACCGCGCGCTGGCGGCCGCCGGGCTGCGTTCCGACGTAGGGTTGATTCTGGAAACCGGGGAGGCGAGGGAAACAATGCACTTTGCGCTGCTTCTGGGCTTCGGGGCCACGGCGGTCAATCCGTACCTGGCTCTGGCGACGGTTACTTCCCTGGCCGCACCGCAGGACTGCCCTCTGGATGTAGTGAAAGCCTCCGGAAACTACATCAATGCCATAGACAAGGGACTGCTTAAAATCATGTCCAAGATGGGCATTTCCACGTTGCGCAGCTACCGCTCCTCCCAACTGTTCGAGGCGGTGGGTCTGAACCGGGAACTGATTGACGAATTCTTTCCCGGCACCGTCAGCCGCGTAGGAGGCATAGGTTTGGATGAAATAGCCGCGGAATGCAACCAGCGCGCCGCGCAAAACGCGGAACACGGGGACAAGCTGGATGCGGGAGGGCAGTACAAGTATAAGAAAGGAGGGGAGAACCATCTCTGGAATCCGCAGACACTTCAGGCTTTCCGCGTTGCCGTGCGTGACAATGACGAACGGAAATACCGGGAATTCGCGGATTACAGCAACCGTCAGGCGCAGCATCTCTGCACTTTGCGCGGCCTGTTTGAATTTGCTCCGGCGGACGCTATCCCTCTGGAAGAAGTGGAAAGCGTGGATTCCATCTTGCGCCGTTTCGTTTCCGGAGCCATGTCTTTGGGTTCCCTCAGCCCGGAAGCCCATGAAACCATCGCCATTGCGATGAATAAAATCGGAGCCAAAAGCAATTCCGGGGAAGGGGGGGAAGATGAAGCCCGCTATGAACCCAACGCCCGGGGCGAAGTCCGCTACAGCGCCATCAAGCAGGTGGCGAGCGGGCGTTTTGGCGTGACCATTAATTATCTGCGCCATGCTTCCGAGCTCCAGATTAAGATGGCCCAGGGAGCCAAGCCCGGGGAGGGGGGCCAGCTCCCGGCGCACAAGGTGGATCCATACATCGCCCGGCTGCGCCATTCCATGCCGAACGTCAGCCTCATCTCTCCTCCTCCGCATCATGACATTTACTCCATTGAAGACCTGGCCCAGTTAATTTATGATCTGCGCAACTCCAATCCGGATGCCCGTGTTTCCGTCAAGCTTGTTTCCGAGGTGGGCATCGGCGCGGTTGCCGCGGGAGTGGTGAAGGCCCATGCGGATGTGGTTGTGGTCAGCGGCCACGACGGCGGCACGGGCGCCTCTCCGCTCACCAGCGTGAAGCACGCCGGGCTGCCGTGGGAGCTGGGGCTGGCGGAAACGCAGCAGACGCTGGTGCTCAACAAACTCCGTTCCCGCGTCCGGCTCCAGGTGGACGGCCAGCTGCGCACCGGGAGGGACGTCGTGATGGCCGCCCTGCTGGGGGCGGAGGAATTCGGTTTCGGAACCGCCATCCTGGTCTCCATCGGCTGCGCCATGCTCCGCAGGTGCCACGAAAATACGTGCCCGGTAGGCGTCGCCACGCAGGATCCGGCCCTGAGGGCCAAATTCAGCGGCAAGCCGGAATACGTCATCAACTACCTCCGCTTCGTGGCCCAGGAAACGCGGGAAATCCTGGCTTCCCTGGGGCTTCGTTCCCTGGATGAAGCCGTAGGCAGGGCGGATCTGCTTTCCGTAAACCGCGCCATAGATTTTTACAAGGCCCGGCATTTGGACTTTTCCTCCATCCTGCATGCGGCAGAGGGGGACGAACGCAGGTTTGACCCCTCTTTTGAAAAGGAACCGCTGGACAACTACGACCGCCGCCATCTGCTGCCGGCATTAAAGCCCCTGCTGGAAAAGGGGGAAAAGACGGAACTCTGCCGCGACGTCCGCAATGTGGACCGGACGGTAGGGACGGAACTTTCCGGTGAGCTGGTGATGAAATTCGGGCCGCGCGGCCTGGCGGAAGATACGCTTACGGTGCACTTCACCGGATGTGCGGGGCAAAGCTTCGGGGCTTTTCTGGCTCCCGGCGTTACCTTTGAACTTGTCGGGGATGCGAATGACTTTGTTGGGAAGGGCCTGTCCGGCGGCAAAATCATCGTGCGTCCCCCGGATCATATCTCCTACGTACCGTCGGACAACGTCATCGCCGGAAACGTCATCGGCTATGGGGCCACTTCCGGCAGCATCTTCCTTCACGGGCAGGCCGGGGAACGTTTCGCCATCCGCAACAGCGGCGCCAAAATGGTGGTGGAAGGCATTGGCGACCACGGCTGTGAATACATGACCGGGGGCCGTGTGGCGGTTCTCGGCAAGGTGGGCGTCAATTTCGCCGCGGGGATGACCGGCGGCCTGGCCTACGTGTATGATGCGGACAACAACTTCGATCAGAAATGCAACCTGGGCAGCGTGGACCTGGAAACGGTCATGCCGCATTCCGCCGATGAAGCGGAATTGCTTCAGCTCATTTACGAGCATTATATGGCTACCAGGAGCCGCAGGGCTTACGACCTGTTAAACAACTGGCCGGAAGAACGCGGCAAATTCATCAAGGTATTCCCGGTGGAATACCGGCATGCCCTGGCCATGCATTCCTGAAAGAAGCATGCAGCAGTTTTCTGTTGTTTGGGGTAAGGCAGGGGCCTCCGCGGGTGCGGAGGCCCCCATTTTTTCAGAGGCCTGCCTGCTGTTTCATGGCCGGGCATTTTGGCGCCGCTTTTCCTCCTTGAGCCATTCCGCATTTGAAGCTGGCAATTTGCCTGTCCGGCGGCATTTCGGAGGCTGTTCCGTTCGTTTGTCGGGTAACGGCCGTTCCGGCTGCCGGGCATTTGGAGAAGAATGTTCCAGATAAGGAGGTTTTTATGACCGTGCTGTCAGTTGATAAAGAAATGCGGCTGCATGGATGGGGATGGTGGTTGCGGTTGATGTCAGGAGGAAGGTCAAATGTTCCGGCAATGCCCGGTTCTGAGCGGATTATGAATTCGAAGTCAACAGGAAAGTTTGAATGGAAATGTGTTAGTGGAGTTTGGGTTTTGGAAATTCGGCTGGATGGCAATTGATAAAAAAGTGAATTGAAAGGTAACTGATTGGTATTCTTGTTGTTTAGTTATTCAGGGAATTGCCGCGAATTCATAATCCGTTAGGTTTGCTCCAGTGGGTGTTTGGCATTTTCTGCCAAGCTGCTCCAATTAACTACGCAATGAATATATGACGAGGAAAACCGGCCCTCTCCAGGTGGAGAGGGCCGGTTTTTTGAGGAAATTCTGTAAGGGAGTTCCTTTCCCTTTTTGAGGCTTGCGCCGGCAGAATATTTTTTCCTGCGCCTTTCCATGAAAAAGTGCGGCCGCGGGGGCGGACGCACTTGCGGAGACGGAAGGCAGAGCAGGGATTCCTACTTTTTAGGCGTTATATTGCGCATGTTGCGGCCTTTAGCTTTGCGCTGCTGTTCTTCCAGGGCCGCACGCTGCTGCTCCATCATCTTTTGGAAAAAGCCCGACTTTTTCTTTTTGGCGGGGGAAAGCACGGGCATGGGCAAGCGGCGGATAAGGGCCGTTTGTCCTATGGAGATCAAATTCTGCGTGGTCCAGTACAGGGCCAGGGCGGAAGCGAAATTGTAACAGAACAGGAAGAACATCACAGGCATCAGGTTCATAATAATGCGCTGGGAGCGTTCCCCCGCCTGAGGCGTCATCCTCATCTGGATAATCATGGTTACGGCCATGATGAGAGGCAGAATATTGATTGGAACGCCGAACAGGTGGCCCACGGTATCAGGCAGGGAAAGGTCCGTCATCCACAGGCAGAAGGGCTGCCCCCTCAGTTCTGCGGAATACTGGAGCACACGGTAAAAGGCAAAGAAAATGGGAATCTGGATAAGCATGGGGACGCAGCCGCTGGCCGGGTTGATGCCGTATTTCTGGTACAGCTTCATCATTTCCATGTTCACCTTCTGAGGGTCGTCCGGATATTTCTCCTTGAGTTTGACCATCTCCGGCTGAACCAGGGACATGCGTTTCATGGCCATATAGGATTTTTTGTGCAGCGGCCAGATGAGAGCACGGACAACGATGGTCATGCAGATGATGGCCACGCCCCAGTTGCCGAACCATCCGTGGAAGAGGTTGAGCAGCCAGTTCATCGGAACGCTCAGAAATACGAGCCAGCCGTATGCCATGATATCGCTGATGGCGGGATAGGAAAGATTCAGGTCACGCAGGTAGGCGTTGAATTTGGGGCCGGTGTAAATATCGTAGGTGAGCGTCTTGATTTCATTGGGGGCCATGGTCAGATTGGGGATTCCCATGGCCACGGTGACGCCGGGCACCAGGGTGTTGCCTTCATGCGTCAAAGGAAATTCCTGGCGGGTGGCGTACACGGTGGACCCCCTGGACTGGTCCTGGGGAAGAAGGATGGTGGCGTAATACTGGCTCATGACGCCGGCATAAGTCAGGTCCTGGAGAGGGCCTTCCAGGACGCGGGCCTTGGCACTGCTGAAAAAGCCGCCTGTGAAATAGGAAGGCACTTCCTGTTCCAGGGAGCCGTCTGCATGGTAAAAGAAATGGGTGTAGGTATCTTTTGGTTCGCTTTTGGCGATAGGATAGGCGCTCCCGCCGAAGATGCCCATGTAGCGCAGATCCTGGACATTGGGAGATTTATTGAGCAGGGAGACGGTCAGGCGAATGAGATATTTGCTGCCGGGCAATACTTCCCCTTCCAGATTTTTGACGGGGTGCAGGGTGTACGTTTTTGAGATGAAAAGCTGCCGTGCGGGGTCATAGCCTTCCAGGGTTACGGAGTCCGCCGTGCGTTTCGCTTCCTTATACACGGTGTTGTCATAGGAAGGATCCTGGGTGGCGTCCATGTTGAAAACGAGTTCTCCGATGCCCCGTTGCTGGGCTTCGTTAATCGTGATATTATGGTCCGCGACTTTTTGGGAGTCCACAATATCGTTGTGCAGGGTAACCGTACCGATGGAACCCCCTATGCGGTTGAACGTGTAAGTGATGAAGGGTTCCTGCCTCCCGTTCACTTCCTGCGTGGCTACCAGAGTGATCGGGGCGGTTTTGTCTTCTTCAAGGGCTTTGTTGACGGAGGCCTGTTCCGGGGCGGAGGTTCCGGCTCCGGGGCGGACGCCGGCAACCGGGGCATTGGCTGCGGCGGCAGCCGCCTGCGGTGCGGGAATGGGGGCGGTTTCAGCCTTTTTATTGTTGCCCATGTAAATATTCAGGCCCAGAAGGGCGGCGCAGATGCCTATGATGATCCATGCTGTGCGATCCATAATGTGATATAGCTTGATTGGAGTTGGTGAAAGGAAAGGGAAAGAAAGGTAATTGTTCAGCGTGGGTGGCGCGCCGGGGGCACGGGATCATAACCTGATCCGCCCCACGGGTTGCATCTTAAAATACGCCATGTGCCAAGAAGAAAGCCGCGCCAGGCTCCGTGGATGTGAACGGCCTGGATGAAGTACTGGGAACAAGTGGGTGTATAGCGGCAGCCGCTCCCGGGCCCTCCCAGGGCATGCAGGGGAGCGCTGATGAAGGTTTGGTATCCCTTCACAAGGGTGATGAGCAGCCATTTCATCATGTCTTGTCTTGTTCCCGGGAAAGAAGTTGCAATTTAAGTTTTCGGGCGGCTTTCCGCCAGTCCCGTTCCAGGTCGGCGTAGCTGGCTTCCACGGCCCTCCAGCGGAGGACGCACACCAGGTGTACGCCGTTTTCAAAAGGAGCCCCGTGCGCCCTCAGTATTTCCCTCACGCGTCTCCGCAGTTTGTTGCGGACAACGGCACAGCCGATTTTTTTCGTACAGATGATACCGAATTTGGAGGGTTCCTCCGGATGTTCCAAAGGGGCTGCGCTTAAAACAATAAGCCGACCTGCTACGGATGGCCCCTCGTTGCGTACCCGGGCAAATTGGAATGCCCTGGTCATGCTTTGTTGACGAGTAAGACGCATCTCCCGCGGGTCGGCCCGTGAAAAGAAGTTCCAAGGAGGCGTTAACCGGATCCTGGCGGCTGGATTAACGGCCGTGCTGGATGGTGTGGCGCTTGTACTGGATTTCGGCTCCCTTGGGAAGCAGGCGCTTGCGGCCTTTAGCGCGGCGGCGGCGGATGATGTCCGCTCCGTTCTTGGTGGCCATGCGTGCACGGAATCCGAACTGACGCTTGCGGCAACGCTTGGATGGTTGATAAGTCCTCTTGCTCATGATGTTGAAAGATGCTTCTTGTGAATTACTAGATTCAGTGCCGTCCGTCTAAGCGGCCTATGCACAACCGGACGGAAAGGATAACTATTTTGATTGTTTTGTCAATCCGTCAGGCGATTAATTTGCCGTTTTTCTTGCGGAAAGCACTGGGATAAGTAGTCTTTATGATTGATAGACAGTGTTTTTCTATTTCAGAAAAGCCCGCCTGCTTTACAGAAAGAGCAGTTCCGCGTATGTGGGGACGGGCCACAGGTCTGCGTCCGTCAGGCTTTCCAGCATATCAATGGTGCTTCTCAAATTGTCCATGCCCGTCTGGATGGCCCTGGTATCGGCTTCATCCACGGCGCGGCGCAGTTCCCGCACCTGTCCGGGGAGAATATCCAGCAGCGTGCCGATTTGGTTGGCGCGATCCGTAGTAGCTTTCATTCCCGCCTTGATTCCGGATGCCTTCATCTGGGCAATGGCGGTGGTAAGCTGCGTGAGCTGTTCCGTTACGGCGGGGATGTAAAGGGTTTCCACCATCAGGAGGGCCGTTTCCGCTTCAATGTTGATTTCCTTGTGGAATATTTCCGTCTGGATTTCATGGCGGGCGTGGAGTTCTACGGGGCTGACCACTTTGTACTTTTCAAAAAGCGCCTTGGCCTTGGGCGTTTCCAGAGCGGCCAGGGCTTCAATGGTGCCGGGGATGTTGGGGAGATTGCGGCGTTCCGCTTCCTCTACCCAGGCTTCTCCGTAACCGTCCCCGCTGAATAGAATGCGCTTATGCTTCTTGATGATGTTTTGAAGGAGCTTGTTGAGGGTGGCGTGGAACTCCTCGGGCTTGTCCTTGACAGGTTCCAGGATGGTGCAGATTTCATCCAGGCTTTCCGCCACAATGGTATTGAGCACCGTCATGGGCCATGCACAGGTTTGGGAGGAACCTACGGCGCGGAATTCGAATTTATTGCCTGTGAAGGCAAAGGGGCTGGTGCGGTTCCGGTCGGAGGCGTCCAGAGGGAACATGGGCAGGGTGTCCACGCCGATGTTGATGGTCTTTTGGGTGCGCGCTTTTTTAGTGCCTCCTTTCTCGATTTGCTCAATGATTTCATCCAGCAGATCTCCCAGGAAGATGGAAATGATGGCCGGGGGGGCTTCATGGGCACCCAGGCGGTGTTCATTGCCGGATTTGGCGACGGAGGCGCGCAGCAGATCCGCATGTTCGTCCACGGCCTTGATGGTGGCGCAGAGCAGAGTGAGGAAGATGGCGTTTTCCTGCGGGCTGGAACCGGGATTGAGCAGGCTGCCGTAACCGGGGGCGGAGAGGGACCAGTTGTTGTGCTTGCCGGAGCCGTTCATGCCGGAGAAGGGCTTTTCATGCAGCAGGCAGACCATGTCATGCTTGTTGGCGGTTTTCCGGAGCACCTCCATGACCAGCATATTATGGTCCACGGCCAGGTTCTGGCTTTCAAAAATGGGCGCGATCTCAAACTGGCCGGGAGCGACTTCATTGTGGCGCGTTTTGGCCGGGATGCCGAGTTTCCAGAGGGCTTCGTCCACGTCCACCATGAATTCCAGCACGCGGTCCTTGATGGAGCCGAAGTAGTGGTCTTCCATCTGCTGGTGTTTGGGGGGCACATTGCCGAAAAGGGTGCGTCCGCACATCATCAGGTCCGGGCGCAGGGCATAAAGCTGCTTGTCCACCAGGAAGTATTCCTGTTCCGCCCCCAGATCGGCGCTGACATGAATGTTGTCCGGACCGCCAAAGCAGGACAACAGCCGCTTGGCCTGCCGGGTGACGGCAGTCATGGATCTCAGGAGAGGCGTCTTTTTGTCCAGCGCCTGTCCCTTGTAAGAGCAGAAAGCGGTTGGGATGCAAAGCGTGGCGCCGTTTTCCGTCCGTTTGATGAAGGCGGGGCTGGTGGGGTCCCATGCGGTGTAGCCGCGTGCTTCAAAGGTGGCGCGGAGACCGCCGGAAGGGAAGCTGGAGGCGTCCGGCTCGCCCTGCACCAGGCTCTTGCCGGAAAATTTGAGTTCCAGATTTCCCTCCGGATCCACGTCCACAAAGGAGTCGTGCTTTTCCGCCGTGCTCCCATTGAGAGGCTGGAACCAGTGCGTGTAGTGGCTGGCTCCCTTTTCCAGAGCCCACGTCATCATGGCCTGAGCCACTTCATTGGCGATGTCGGGGTCCAGTTTTTCGTCCTTGCGGATGGTAGCCAGCAGTTTTTTGTAAACGGGGCGGGGCAGGTAATTGCGCATGGTCTCCATGTTGAAGACATCCTGACCGTAAATTTCCGCAATAAAGGTTGCGGCGTTGCCAACATCGGAAGGTGGGTTTGTATGCATCTTGATAGGGAACGCGCCAAAAGGCTCGGAACATACCAAACCTTAAAAGAGACTTTTTGGCAAGCCGAATCCTGCCCTATTTCTTCAGGAAAAGGACTTCTTCCGCCCCCATCCGTTTTCGGGAAGAAGCGTAAACGGTTTTCCGGTTTCTATGGTTCTCCGGCGGCAATGGCGAAATTGGGGAAGGAGGGAAACGCTTTAAAGGAAGGGATGGACCGTGATTGTCGGGAAGAGGGCCGGACGGGAGTTGGTGAAGCGCCGGGTTTTTTGTTTCATGAAACAGCGCGGGTGCCTGCCGATCGGTATTTTCCCGTATCTTGCAAGAAATTTATTTCGTTTTCAGTAGTAATAAGTACAACCATATTATTGTGAAATGCGTTTTCTGTTAATAGCAAGATGTTTATTGTTGATGATGCTGTGTTGTGCGGGAGCGGGGATGCGGCTTCATGCCCAGCCTTTGAATAAGGGCCGGATTGCCATTCTGGGTGATAGTATTGCTTACGCGGGCCATTGGGCCAATGAAGTGGAAAACACCTTGAGGGATGATAAAAAATTTGCAGCCTGCGAGATTGTCAACTTTGCCGTTCCCAGCGAGACGGTAGCCGGGTTGAGCGAATATGGCCATGCGGGCGGCAGATTCCCCCGTCCATGCCTGCATGAGCGCCTCAGCCGGATTCTCAAGATGTACCAGCCTCAATTGATTCTGGCCTGCTACGGGATGAATGACGGCCTCATGCAGGCGTTTGACAAAGCGCGTTTTCAAGCGTACCAGGAAGGGAATATCCGCCTTAAAAAGGCTGCCGATGCGGTAAAAGCGGAGATTGTCTTCATTACTCCTCCATTGTTCCGGGGGGATTCCGCTGAACAGGCTGAGTACGACGCTGTATTGGACAAGTACGCGGAATGGCTGGTTTCTAAAAGAAAAGACGGCTGGAAAGTCATAGATATCCGTCCCGGGCTTCGGAAACTCATTGCCAGAGAGAAGGCAGGGAATCCCGGTTTCAGGTATTCCGGTGACGGCGTGCACCCCGGCCCGGAAGGGCACCATATGATAGCCCGGGAAGTTCTTGCCGGGCTGGTCCCGGAAATAGGCCTTGCTCCTGAGGTTGCGGAAAAAGACCATCGGCCGACGCCGGATACGATGAAAAAACATGAGAAAGTCCGCAATGAATGGCTGGTAAAAACAGGACATGCACGGCCGGAAATTCCGGGGTATGATCCGGAAATGGCCAAGCGTCAGTTCCCTAGGACGGTTTCTGTCTGGAATGGTTTTTTACGGGAGGAGTTTGCCGTGGGCGGCCGCAGGGCATTCATCGTCTTTCCCGACAAGGCTGTTGTTTCTGGAAAAGAACAGTTGTGGATATGGCGGCCGCAATTTTTTGATTATAAGCCTATAGCAGATCTCGAACTGGTAAAGCGCGGTTATGCGGCGGTATTTATCAGCATGGAAGACCTTTACGGTTCTCCCAAGGCCATGGATGTGATGGATCAATTTTACAGGTATCTGGTGGATGAACGCGGTTTTTCCAGAAAAACGGTGTTGTTTGGACTGAGCCGTGGAGGCCTTTATGCGCTTAACTGGGCGGAGAAGAATCCTTTGTGCGTGGCTGGCGTTTATGTGGATGCCCCCGTCTGTGATTTCAAAAGCTGGCCGGCGGGCAGGGGCAAGGGCAAAGGTTCGCCGGATGACTGGAACAAATGCCTGCGCGCCTACGGCTTTAATGAACAGCAGGCTTTGTCCTATAAGGGTAACCCCGTGGACAATATGCGCGGCATGGCTAAAGCCGGAATTCCTTTGTTGTTTATTTCCCGGACGGAAGATGACGTAGTCCCTATTGAAGAGAATACGGATGTTTTCGCTAAGCGTTACGCCGGGATGGGGGGGCCTGTAAGAGTCATCCGCCGGTCCGGAGGGCATCATCCGCACGGTTTTGACAATCCTGCCCATATCGTAGATTTTGTTCTTTCCGTTACCGGACAGCCCGTCCCCTTGCGCGTTGCGTGCCTGGGAGACAGTAATACTTTTGGAGCAGGAGTAGCCGGAGCCAATAAGGATGTTTTGCGCTGGAGCCATCTTCTTGGTCAGGAATTGAGGGAAAAATTCAAACGGAAAGAAATAGAAGTGCTGAACTGCGGCGTTAACGGGCGTACCCTTCTGGCCAAGGGAGACCTTCCCTATATTAAAACGGGCGAGTACCGGAATGCGCTCAATTCCCATGCACAGATTGCCATTATCGCGTTAGGCACCAATGACGCCAAACCGCAGAACAGGAAATTCCTGTCCGAGTTTAAGCAGAATTATGCCGCCATCATCGCCGAACTGCGGGAAAACATGCCCGGTATTCAAATCTATTGCGCAATTCCGCTTCCCTCGTGGCAGTCTTCCAGCCAAATTGACAAGGAAACGGTGAAAAATAAAATTGTCCCTCTTGTGAAGCAGGTTGCGAAGGACAATAATTGTAAAACCATCGACTTTTTCACCCCTTTTCAAGATAAACCGGAACTTTTTCCCGATGGCGTTCATCCCAATGCCGATGGGCAGGTGATTATGGCTGATGCTGCGCTCAAGGAACTTCTGAAGAAGTAGTTTTTTAATTTAATCAATACGGAATAAATGAACGCCAGACTATCGGCAATCACAGGTTCGATTCTCCTGCTGTCGTCCCCGCTGCAGGGATTTTCCGCAACAACTCATCCGGATTCCTGCATGAACCGGGATTGGAAAAAAGAGATTCCCCTGCCAGTATATCCAAACCGGGAAATGACGGAACTTTATCATCAAACATGGGAAATTGCGGCTGGGCGCGTCAGGAAAGGGCCGGAAGGGCTCCCCGCGTCTCCCTATATGGATGAAAATTGCTACGAAGATCAAATCTGGATATGGGACACCTGTTTCATGGTGCTTTTTGCCAAGTATGCGCCCAGGGCGTTTCCCGGAATAGAAAGTCTGGATAATCTTTACAAACCTATCCATGAAAAAGCCGCTACGCCCCTTAGAATCCATTTAGTGGATAATCCCCCGCTGTTTGCTTGGGTGGA
Source organism: Akkermansia muciniphila ATCC BAA-835 (assembly GCF_000020225.1). NCBI lineage: Bacteria > Pseudomonadati > Verrucomicrobiota > Verrucomicrobiia > Verrucomicrobiales > Akkermansiaceae > Akkermansia > Akkermansia muciniphila. The sequence goes on from NC_010655.1 coordinate 1,520,983, forward strand.
AAAGGAATATTTTGATTTCACAGGAGATAAGAGGCGGCTTAATCATCTTCTTAATGAAAAGCGGTATTTGCAGAAGCATTTCAAATGGTTTGCCCGGGCTAAGGCTGGTGAACGGTTTGAATGTTCCCCCCAGCGTATTTACTTGAATTCCATTGGGGATGATGGCTTTACCTGGACGGGGAGAGCGAGCGGTATGGACAATACTCCCCGCGGGCGTGATGCCGGAGGATACCATAAGGTGCTATGGGTGGATGCCATTTCCCAGCAGGCTCTTAGCGCCCACTGCATTGCTACCATGGAACAGGCTTTGGGAAATGAGAATGAAGCAAGAAAATGGAACGCTGAATATGAAGCGCTTAAGAAAAAGATCAACCATCTTTACTGGGATGAGCGGGATGGATTTTATTACGATGTCACCATTGCGGACAAACAGCCCTGCCGCGTTAAAACCATTGCTTCCTATTGGCCCCTTCTGGCCCGGATTGCGTCCAGGGAACAGGCGCGGAGCATGGTAAATCATCTGATGAATCCCGGGGAATTCGGAGGCAGTTATCCTACTCCTTCCCTGGCCCGCTCGGATAAGGATTATCATCATCAAACCGGGGATTACTGGCGGGGAGGAATTTGGCTGCCGACGACATATATGGCGATTAAGGCCATTGAAAAGTATGGCTACCATGAGGAGGCCGATGCTATTGCCGAGAAGGTTATCAACCAGCAGCTTGCCGCTTACAGGAATATGGAACCGCATACTGTCTGGGAGTGCTATAGCCCAAGCGGAGATGCCCCCTCCACAGAACACGGACGCCGTGTAAGACCGGAATTTTGCGGCTGGTCAGCCCTGGGGCCGATTGCGTTGTTTATTGAAAATGTGCTGGGATTTAAGAAAGTGTCTGCCGCCGGAAAGGAAGTCCGGTGGAGGTTGAAAAAAAACAAGGGCCGCCATGGAATCAGGAATTTGAGGTTTGGCGATATTGTAACCGATATTGTTTTTGATGGTAAAGGCACGGTGTCGGTCACGTCGAATGCTTCTTACTCTTTAATCATTAATGGCAATACTTATTCAGTAAGGAAGGGGGATACTGAAATTAAGCTGTAAGGACCTTCTGTTTATCCACGGAAGGGCGTCATTGATGTTCTTCCGCGGGGTTTTTCCTTTTGCCGGGGCAAGATGCGGGTTTTTCCCGTGCCTGCGCCAATTTTTTTTCTTTTGGAGGCGGCCTGAGAGGCAAGGGTGACAAAGGAAATTCCGGAAGGGCGGCAAGGCAATGTTCCGGAACATTACTTGAGAGGTAATGCTGTCTGCCGTTTTAACGGGGAGAGCAGGCTTCCTCCATATGCCTTACGGAAATTTTTTGGTAAAGGGTATGGGTTTGTCCGGGAGCGAGGGAAATGGAACGGGGCTCCGCGTTTCCCGTTTCAATGCACAGGAATTTATTCCAGGACTCCGCACCCAGGTCCGCCATGTTTTTGGCGCCCTGTTGTCCAGGATTCCAGACGATGACGGAAGAGGCATGGTTCCGCTCCACCGTGATGGCGCGGTTCAGCATGAGGTCTTCCAGCATTGTTTTTCCCGAACAGGAGGGGAAGTTGTAAACGCGGTCCAAGCACCCCAGCGGCGTCAGCGGGCGTTCTCCGTGCTTCATGGGCTGGGCGGCTTCTTCCCGGAACGGGATGTCCTCCAGCCCATGAACGCGGCATTTGGTCAGGTTGCCGACGGCAAAGTAGTTATGGAATGCTTCCGTGAGCTTGCAGGGCTGCGTGCGCGCCGTGGTTTCCAGCCTCATGGCCAGCGTGCGGCCCAGGGTAAGGCGCAGGATGGCGGCGGGATAGGATTCATCTTCCGGATAGAAAGCCAGGGAGAGCAGGACGTTGCCGCACTTGTCCATTTCCTGGTGGTGGAGGCGCCATTCCGAGGTGCGCGCTATGCCGTGGGACGGTGCTCCTTCCCGGGGGCCGAACCAGGGCCAGCAGACGGGGATGCCTCCGCGGATGGCTTTGCCGGGGACAAAGGCTGCGTTAGGAGAAAGAAAAAGGCATTCCTCATGCCCTGCCGGCTTCCATGAGGTGAGGTGCGCTCCCTGAAGGCACAGGGATGCCGTGCAGAGCGGTGTTGTTACGTCCAGGAAAGAAAGCCCCTGGTTTGTTGTGCGCCGGACGGTCATGGCTGAAGGCGTTCAATTGTCCAGGAGCCGTTTTCCTGAAGTTTGTACATGAAACGGTCATGCACGCGGCCGGGGCCGCCCTGCCAGAATTCAAAGGTATCCGGGATAATTCGGTAGCCGCCCCAGAAGGAGGGAAGGGGTATTTCTCCTTTGGAGAATTTGTTTTTCAGTTCCATCAACTTCATTTCCAACAGTTTTCTTCCGGAAATGACGGAGCTTTGGTGTGAAACCCAAGCTCCAAGCTGGGATTCCTTGGGGCGGGTGAGGAAATATTTCAGGGATTCCGCGCGGGAGACTTTGACGGCTTTTCCGTAAATGATGATCTGGCGTTCCAGCATTACCCACGGAAGCATCATGCAGACCTGCGGATTTTCTTCAATATCGCGGGCCTTGTGGCTGCCGTAGTTGGTGAAGAAAACAAAGCCCGTCCGGTCAAAATATTTGAGCAGCACGGTGCGCAGGGAGGGCCTGCCCTGGGCGTCCGCCGTGGCCAGGGAAAAAGCGTTGGGTTCCGGAATATCCGCTTTCAGGGCCTGTTCAAACCAGGTTTGGAATTGTTCAAAGGGATTTTCCGCCAGGTCCTTTCTGTGCAGCTGGCCTTTGAGGTATTCTTCTCTGAAATTGGACAAGTCCATGGCGTGTTGAACGATGAGTGGTTATTCTACGCTGAAATCCAGCCCCAGGTCCAGGGAGGGGGCCGAGTGGGTCACGTAGCCTACGGAGACGAAGTCCACGCCGGATTCCGCAATGGCGGCTACCGTGTCCAGGTGAACGCCTCCGCTGGCTTCCAGCAGGGGGGTGGTGCATCCTCCGCGCATGGCGACGGCTTGTTTCAGCATTTCCGGCGTCATGTTGTCCAGAAGGATATGGTCCACGCCTTCCAGTTTAAGGAAGTTGCCCACCTGTTCCAGGGTGTCCGCTTCCAGCTGGATTTCCACGCCGGGCTTTTCCTGACGCAGCCTGTTGATGCATTCCTGAAGGTGTTCCGTATTTCCATCCGTCATCAGGTGGTTGTCTTTCACCATGGCGCGGTCATAAAGGCCCATGCGGTGGTTGGTGCCTCCGCCATGGAGCACGGCCGCTTTTTCCAGCAGACGGTAGCCGGGAGTGGTTTTGCGGGTATCCAGAATGCGGGCGCTGGTGTGGGAAATGGCTTTCACATATTGTCTGGTGAGCGTAGCTACTCCGGAAAGACGCTGGATGAAGTTGAGGGCGGTGCGTTCCGCCCCAAGAATGGAGCGGGCGGACCCTTCAATAAGCATCACCACGGCGCCGGGCGCCACGGCTTCCCCGTCATGCAGGTAAACTTCCACCTTCAGGGTGGGATCCACCTTGCGGAAAACTTCCGCCGCGACATTGACGCCGGAAAGAACGCCTTTTTTCCGGGGGGTCAAAATAGCTCTGGCGGTCAGATGTTCCGGGACGAAGTATGTGGAAGTCACGTCGCCGGAGCCGAAGTCTTCGGCCAGCGCCAGATTGATCAGGGTTTCCACGTTGTCGGATACGGTTTCTGCGGGCATGAAAGAAAAAGCGGCTTAATATTCGCGGTTAAGAAGATAGTTGGCCAGTTCCACCAGGCGGGCGCGGCGTTCTTCCGGGAAGATCATCAGGGCATCCAGAGCCGCCTGAGTGCGGCATTTGGCTTCGGAACGGGCGCCGTCCAGGCCAATCAGGGCCGGACAGGTGGATTTCTGGGAATTGACGTCCTTGCCGGCGGTCTTGCCGAGTTTTTCCGTGGAAGCCGTCAGGTCCAGAATGTCGTCAATCACCTGGAAAGCCAGCCCCAGGTTGTAACCGAAGTCCGTCAGAGCTTCCAGCTGGGACTCTGTGGCGTTTGCGGACATGCCGCCGAAGCGAAGGGCCGTGGTTAGCAGGGCGGCCGTCTTCCCTTCGTACACGGTGCGGACTTCCGGTTCGGAGAGCTGCTTGTGTTCTCCCTCCAAATCCAGAATCTGGCCTCCGATGAGCATGGTGCTGCCGCCGGTGGCTGCCAGCTCCCTCACGTAATCCCTGACGGTATAGCGTTCCGTATCGTCCACCTGGGCGATTACGGCAAAAGCCTCCGTCAGCAGCGCGTCTCCCGCCAGGATGGCGACGCCTTCTCCGAAAGCCTTGTGGCTGGTGGGTTTCCCACGGCGCAGATCGTCGTTGTCCATGGCTGGCAGGTCGTCATGGATGAGGGAATACGTATGCATCATTTCCACGGCGCAGGCGGGAACCAGGGCGTCCACTGCCAGTCCTCCGCAGGCCTCCGCCGCCGCCAGGCAAAGGACGGGGCGCATTCTTTTCCCACCCGCAAATATGCTGTAGCGCATGGCTTTGTGGATGGTTTCGGGGCTTTCGTCCTCTGCTGGCAGCAGTCTGTCCAGCGCTGCGTCAATCAGGGCGCATTGTTCTGTGATGTAGTCGTTCAGTGATTGTTCACACATGGCGTTATGGAATAGGTGCGGGGTGTGGAGGAAACAGGTCAGCGGTTGACCAGCAATTCCGCGATTTGTACGGCGTTGAGTGCGGCCCCTTTTCGGACCTGATCGCCCACGACCCAGAGAGTCAGGGCATTGTCAATCGCCATGTCCATGCGCATGCGCCCTACGTAGCAGGTATCTCCGTTGGTGCTGTCCAGCGGGGTGGGCCACACGCCCTCCGCTGGGTTGTCCATCAGGGCGACTCCGGGTTTGCCTTCATAGGCGCTGCGGGCAGTTTCCAAGTCCACAGGTTTTTCAAACTGGGCGGTAACGGAGATGGAATGGGAACGGTAAACGGGCACGCGCACGCAGGTGCATGTTACCTTGAGTTCGGGCAGGGAAAGAATTTTACGGCCTTCATTAAGCATCTTAAGCTCTTCCTTGGTATAGCCGTTTTCCGTAAAGGAATCGATCTGGGGAAGAAGATTGAAGGCTATCTGGTGGGGATAAACATTTTTCACTACGGGGTGGCCGTCCACTACGGCGCGCACCTGGGTTTCCAGTTCCGCAATGCCGTGCTGGCCGCTGCCGGAAACCGCCTGATAACTGGAGGCGATGACGGTTTTCAACCCGAAACGCTGATGCAGAGGGAAGAGGGCCATCAGCGTAATGATGGTGGTGCAGTTCGGGTTGGCGATAATATTGCGGGGGTGGTTGAAGGCCGCTTCCGGATTGATTTCCGGCACCACCAGGGGCACGTCCGGCTCCTGCCGGAAGGCAGAGGAATTGTCAATGACCACACAGCCCGCAGCCGCTGCGATAGGAGCGAATTTCAGGGAAATTCCTCCGCCTGCGCTGAACAGGGCGATATCCACCCCATCAAAGGATTTTTCCGTCAATTCTTCTACAGTCAGCATTTTCCCACGGAAAGCGACCTGTTTTCCGGCGGACCGGGCGGAGGCCAGAAGCTTCAGGGAACCTACGGGAAAATTGCGTGTTTCCAGGCAGGACAGGATTTCAACGCCCACCGCTCCGGTGGCGCCGACGATGGCAACATGGGGTGCTTGGTTCATGATTGTTGTCAGAAAATGACGGATATTTTCCGTTCGCCCCCATTATACGGCAGCCCGGTCATATGGCAATACGATTGCAAGCCTTCAGGCTTAAAAATGAAAAACTGTCCGAGATTTTACACCCCGGACAGTTGTTGAAAAACGGGAAAGATCGCGTTTTTTATTTCAGCGCTTGCGGCGCAGCATCAGCAGGGACAGGCCCAAAAGGCTCAGGGACGCCGTAGCCGGTTCCGGAACGACATCCTCAGCAGTGGCTGACATGGAAAAAAGCAGGTTGGAGTTCGTGTTTCCGCCGCCATTGCGGGTGGACATCACAATGTAAGCCGTGTCGCTGGTAAGGGGAGTACCGCTCAAGTCCACGGACAGGGTCATGCCTGTTTGAATCAGGGAAGAGGCCTGACCGGTCAACTGGCTGATCTGCCAGCCTTCTGCCGTCTGATAAACGATATTGAGCGTCGTGAAGTTTGCTCCGGATTGCAGCCCGGCGCAGTCCACGGAAAGAGTCAATCCGGTATAACTGGCGTAATCACTGGTAAGCGTTACCGCTGTTCCTACGATAGAGCCGCCGTAAGCATTTCTGTTGATGAAAGACACGGATACATCAGTATCCCCGGATGCGGTGACGCTGCCGTAAATACCGGAGCCGGAATTGCCGTTTGCAGTGGTGCCTTGCCAGCCGGTGGTGCCTTGCAACCATGTGACGACTTTTTGTGCAGTGATGACACTTCCGCTGTTGACGTCTCCGAATCCAGACAATTTAAGGTTTGCAGGCAGAGATGTCCCTTCGGCTGCCTCCCCATTTAGGTCGATTGCTACGGTGGCGGCCATCCCTGCGCCGCAACACAAAGCCATAAGACCGGAAAGAAATAATGTGTTCTTCATGGTTGTTCGTTGCTCTTTTTTATTGCTGTAATTTGCCGGGCTGTCTTGAACCCGCTCATGATGAATAAAGCGGATTTTCAATCCGGAAGTCAAGCGTAAATTCTGATAACCAAGAATTTGTGCCGAACTTTATTGCATCATTGAAAACCTTTTTATGCATACGGAAAGCCTGCCGAAATATCCACCCATGCAGAAACCGCCGCCAGCTTTTGAGACTGCTCAAGATAAGTCTGAAAACCGGAGAACTCTTTTCCCTGAAAGCTGGTACATCTGCCGCGAATGTCCGTTTCAACAGCCGCAGGAAACAGTCCCGCACCCTGCAGAAAGAGAAACTCATGCACTGTTTTCAGGGCATATCGGATTGAAAATCCGGCATATCCTCACTTTCCATGAAAGGCAACAAAACAGGCTCCCGATTTTAGGGAGCCTGTCTTTAAAGGAAAGAGCGGTGCAAGCCTGCTATTTAACCCATTTTCCCGCGCCTTCCGGCAGCCTGCCGTCAGAGACGGGGCCGTAGCGGGTGGATTCCGTGTTGCCCCAGAGGGGGACGCCTACGATGCGTTTCCACCAGCGGGACATGCTGGCTCCCGTATAGCAGCCGAAGCTCCAGCAGTCGGACTGCGGCGTGAAAATATCCCGCCGTATCCTGTTCAGGTCCGTCTCATGGATCCATTCCGTGGAAACGGCCATGATATTGTTGCCGTAGTCCAGCATCCACGCATAGCAGTTGGAATGACCGAAGTAGTAAAAGGATTCCACCTTGTCGCCGTGGAAGCGCGGGGAGGAATTCAGCGCCCGGATGGCCTGGTCGGCGCTGTTTACCCAGACGAGCCTGATTTTATACTTGGAAGCCAGGTCCGCAATCCAGCGGGTGTAAGGTTTGCCGTCTTCCTTCCCCCGGGTTGCGTAACCGGGGCGGTAAACAATCCAGGTGATTCTGGCGGCAGGATCTTGCTGCTGGATCTGGGCGATGCGGATGGTGGAGGCCCTTACAAAGTTGGCCCACCAGTTGTCATGCCTGTCAGGCTGTATTCTCAGCCCTTCCCATTGCCTGAGTGCGGGGCCGCCGCACATGACGACGTGAACGGCCCGGGACAGTCCCGTGCCGCCCAGCAACAGGGCCAGAGCGAGAAAAAGGCGTGAAAGCATGCCCGCACCCTACCTTTGCTCCCCGTATCTGTCAATCCGGCGGAGCGTTTTTTGCGGGAACAGACGCGCGTGAAAAGACAAGGGAGGGTTTTCATGTCCCCTCAGCAATTCACCACGTTGACGGCCAAGCCGCCCTGGGCGGTCTCCTTGTATTTGGATTGCATGTCCCTTCCGGTGTCCAGCATGGTGCGGATGACCTTGTCCAGCGGGACAAAATGAGCGCCCGTGCCGCCCAGGGCCATGCGGGCGGCGTTGATGGCCTTGATGGCGGCGATGGCGTTGCGCTCAATGCAGGGTATCTGGACGAGGCCCGCAATAGGATCGCAGGTGAGGCCCAGATTGTGCTCCATGCCTATTTCCGCGGCGTTTTCCACCTGGTGGGGTGTTCCCCCCAGGTACTCCGCAAGAGCGGCGGCGGCCATGGAGCAGGCTACTCCCACTTCTCCCTGGCAGCCTACGTCCGCGCCGGAAATGGAGGCGTTTTTCTTGTACAGGATGGCGATTCCCCCGGCGGTGAGCAGGAAGCGATGCACGGCATCCGGATACGGGGAAACGCAGAATTTGGTGGCGTAGTTAAGAACGGCCGGAACGATTCCCGCCGCTCCATTGGTCGGAGCGGTGACGATGCGGCCGCCGGCCGCGTTTTCCTCACTTACGGCAATGGCGTACAGATTGATCCAGTCCATAATGGAGAGAGGGTCTTTCAAGGCCGATTCTCCGTGCACCAGAAGATTCTTGCGCAAAGTTTTGGCCCGGCGCGGAACCTGCAGAACGCCCGGCAGGTTGCCGCGCGCGCTCATGCCGTTGGAGATGGACTGCTTCATCGTCGCCCAGATCAGGTCCAGTTTTTCACGGACTTCCCGTTCCGGGAGCATGGCGCATTCGTTTGCCATGACAATGGAGGAAAGAGGGCATCCACGCTCATCAGCCATGTGCAGCAGTTCCTCCGCGGATTCATAAGGAAAAGGGAAGGTTTCCCGATCCCTTTCTTCCGGATGCAGAAGTTCCTGTTCGGAAGAGACGAACCCGCCCCCCGTGGAATAAAATACCGCGTCTTCCACCGGGTCTCCGTCCTGGTTGACGGCAGTAAACTGCATCCCGTTCGGATGCAGGCGCAGGGGCTGGTAGTGGGAAAGATCCAGGTCGCGGGAAGGAGAGAAGCGGACGTTTTTTTCTTCCGTGACGGACAACGTTTCCTGCTGGTGCAGGCGGGCGATTTTTCCGGGAATGCTGCGCGGCTCCACCGTATGGGGTTCTTCCCCCAGAAGCCCCAGCATGATGGCTGTGTCTGTGCCGTGCCCATGTCCGGTGGCGGCCAGGGAGCCGTAGCATTCGCAGCGGATGCCTGAGATTTCCGCCAAGCGCGGGGAGTGGCGCATCTGTTCAAGAAAGCGGTGCGCCGCCCGCATGGGCCCTACGGTATGGGATGATGAAGGACCTATGCCGATGCTGAAAAGCTCAAAAATGCTGTAATGGTGCATGTCCGTTTTCCTGTAGCGGGGAAGGGCCGGAAATCCCGCTGGGAATTCCGGCCCGTTCCGAAAGATGGGTTTACAGCCCCAGCAGGTAGCGTTCCGCTTCAATCGCGGCGCTGCAGCCCATTCCGGCGGAAGAAATGGCCTGGCGGTAGTGAGGATCCGCCACATCTCCGGCGGCGAACAATCCCGGCGTCCTGGTCGCCATCATCCCTGTTTCCCGGATAATGTAGCCGGCATCGTCCCGGTCCACCAGATCCCCCAGGAAAGAAGTGTTCGGCGTGTGCCCGATCGCCATAAAGACGCATTTGACGGGAAGTTCCGTTTCATCCCCTTCTACTACGTCCTTCAGCATGACGGCTTCCAGTTCTCCCTTGTCGTCCGTCTTATAGCTTACGATGGTGGAATTCCACATGGGGAAAATCTTTTCATTGGACAGCGTTCGTTCCGCCATGATTTTGGAAGCGCGGAGCGTGTCGCGGCGGTGGATCAGGTACACCCGGGAAGCGAAGCGCGTCAGGAACATGGCTTCTTCACAGGCGCTGTCTCCTCCGCCTACCACGCACACAGGCACGTCCCGGTAAAAAGCTCCGTCACAGGTGGCGCAGGCGGTGAGTCCGTGGCCAACCAGCCCTTCCTCTCCCGGTATTCCCAGATAGCGGGCGGATGCTCCCGTAGCCACAATGATACTCCGGGTTTCGTAATTCTGGCCGCTGGTCTTCACGGTGAACAGCCCGGTGGCTTCATCCCTGACGACGCTCTTGACGTCCTCATATGCAAACCGGGTGCCGAACTTTTCCGCCTGCTGCTGCATCAGGAACATCAGGTCCGGCCCCATCACGCCGTCCGGAAAGCCGGGGAAGTTTTCCACTTCCGTCGTGGTGGTCAGTTGTCCGCCGATTTGGGAACCCGTGATCAGAAGCGGAGAGAGATTGGCGCGGGCGGTGTAAATGGCCGCCGTGTAACCAGCGCAGCCGGCACCGATGATAATGACTTGTTCGCTCATAATAGTATATATGTCCGTTGCCATGGTAAAGGGCCCGTGCCCGTTTTGCGAGTAGATTTTGCGCTATGCGGAGACAATGCAGCGGCCTGCAATCCGGCGGTTGCGGGACGGGTTCCGGCAGTGGCGGAAAAGAGCTGCCTGCATGTATCCCTGGCGACGGTCTGCAATATTCTGGCCCTGTCTGCGGGAAGATTGCTCAGCCGCGTCCCTTTCAAGGACAAGCGGCCCGGCAGGCCCAGCGGAGACTTTCCGAATAACGTGAAGTAGATTACGCATGCCGTCAGGTAGCTCCCTTCCTCCGTCGGGTGCCGGCCGTCAGTCTGGTACAGCTGGATGTCAGTATGGCGTTTGAGGCAATTCTCCCAGGCAATGCCCACGGGGGCGAGCGCTGCTTTTTCCCTCCGGGCAAGTTTCAAATACGTTTCAAGAAGATCCTTTTGCTCCTGCGGGTCCGGAGTTCCGGAAGCTCCTCTTTTCCCCCACGTCAGCATCAGGATGGGCGTTCCTTTGGCGGCTCGTATCAGAGAGCACCATTTTTCTCCGAACTCCATGGTTCGTTCCGGAGCCCGGATAGGTGTGGCGCTTTGGTCCTGGAGAATAACGAAGTCCCATGCCGTTCCCTCCATGTTGCTGCGGGCACGCCTGTCATTCCAATGGGACTGGAGGGATGCTGCCGGAGCCGCGTGCATGTGCACGTCCGGCCGCAATCCTTTGGTGTCTGCCATGGCTTTAACCATGGCGGGCATGCGGTTGAAAAACGTATAGCTGTTTCCCAGAAAGAGAATACGGCTGCCGGGGCGTGCAGGAACACAGCGCGGCCAGGAGGGGGATGCGGGCGGCTCTTCCCGGGCCTGGAGAGGGCGGGGGAAAACTGCCCAGGAAAAAATCAGCAGCAGGAATATCTTGGCGGGCGGCATCATGGCTTTAGACGGGTTCCCATGTTTCCGGAATAAAATTTCAAATGGAATTCATGACGTGAGCAGGCTCTTTCTATACATCAGGTAAAAGTAAATTCATAGAGATAAAAGAGAACATGGAATGCCTTTGTTTCGGCATCCCTTGTACGGGTGCCGGGGCTGCCGTCAGTCCCGGCAGGCAGACGGGGATTTCCTTGTCTCCGTATCGCCGCGCGAAGGTATTTTTCTTCCTTCTCCTTGATTGGGAAGCACTGCATCAATTTAAGCCTGAACGACTGGTTGTATGACTGGGGAAGACTTTCCGGGGGACTTGCCGAAAGGAGACGGGTGTGGTTGGATATGGTTCATGAAGTCTGAGCCGCTGACCAAGCGCCGTGTGGCGGGTGTGGATGATCCGCTGTTCCTGGATTCTCTGGATATTTACCGGACAAGCTTTCCGGTGCATGAACAGCGGCGGATACAGGATTTCCCGTTGGCGTTTCAAGACCCCGGTTTTTGTTATGAAGTATTTTTAAATGGGGAAGGCCGGGTGGTTGCGATGCTGGTGACGTGGCGTCGGGAAAAATTCGTGTATCTGGAGTATTTTGCCGTGGATGCCTCCCTGCGCGGCCAGGGTGCCGGGCAAAGGATTCTGGAAGAATTGAGGGATGCGTTTCCGCACAAGGTTATTTTGGAAATTGATCCTCCGGAGGACGGGATCTCACGTCGGCGGCTGGGGTTTTATCAGAGGCACGGCTTTGTCCCCAATCCGCAGTTTGATTATATCCATCCTCCTTATACGGATGAGGGTGAACCTTTCCCGCTCCTGCTGATGACGCATGGAGATTTGCTGGATGAGGAGACATACCGGAGCTTTGTGGATTTCCACCATCGCCACGTAGTGGCGAGGTGAATGAATGGCCGGGGAAAATCCGCGCCATGGGGGGATTTGCCCCTCTTGAAGCAATTTATCCTTGGGGGGGCCGATATGAGCCTGTAGGACATCAGGCTCATGTTGCGGTTTTGCCTGTTTGTGGAACGCCCCTGAGTCTGTATTTTCCGAATCAGAAGAGCCGTTCCGCATTTTGGGGAGACGGCTTTTTGAAAAATGCAGCGGGTTGGGATACACCGGAAGACTCAGCTCCATGCCCGGTCCACGGCTTCCCTCTCTTCCGGGGCAAGATATCTGGAGAGCCGTTCTCCCATGCGCAGCCTGTATTCGGGAATACTCCAGGAATGGAGCGGCTGGACGGCGGAATTGGTGAATTGCCAGGAGGGGACGGGAACGACCACGTCCAGCACTTCTCCGGCTCTGGAGGGCATCCCGGCCAGTACCGCCGCAATGGTGGAGGTAAGCTCCGGATGTTCATCCAGAATATCCAGCAGCCATCCGCAGCCCAGGTCCGTGGGAATGGCCTCCGTTTCGGCCAGCAGGTCCGCGAGGCGCCCGGGAGGGAGATTTTTGGAAATGAAAGACAAATAAGGGGCAAACCGCATGTCTCCCAGGCTCATCAGGGCGTCCAGCGCCGGAGTCATGGACGCCTGTCCGGGACAGGGAGAGGCGCAGATGACATTCGCCAATCCGGCAATTCCGGGAAACCGCTCCTCCGGCTGGGGCGCGGCCAGCGTATAAATAAGGAAAGCGGATTGCCTGCGAATATCCGGCGCCTCATCCGCCATGGCAAAAGGCAGCAGGGCCCTCCATCCGTCCCCTTTGCGCTGCCGGATAAAAGCTGCCAGTTGCAGAGCGCATTTGCGGCGGGCGTCCGGAGCGCAGCGGGATTGGAACATATTGTAAATGGTGACGCCTTCTTCTTCTCTTCCCGTTTCATTGCAGGTGACCAGCCCGTAGGCAATCATGGCCAGAGGCCATTGATCCGAACCGATTTCCTCCCTGCGGGAGGGATCCGTGACGAGGGCGGCAAGCCGCTTGATTTCCGACAAAGAGCTGGTTTGATCCTGAAAAAGGCCCATGCCCGCATGATAGCCGGAGGCGGAAACCTGCCAAGGAAAAACCGTGGACTGCTTACAGGAACCCGGAGTTTTCCGGTGAACGCTGTTGAGGCATGTTGTTGAGTGTGACCGGCGTTTTATCCTTTATTTATTGGCATTCCGGCTCACGTCCGGACAGGAGTTCCGTATTTTTTGATGAAATTTTTTCCTGTGTTCTTCCCCGCTTTTCCCCTGGTAGAGGTAGGCGGTTTTGGAGTTGTATCCTGCCGTTCGGTCGATGAGGTCGAGAACCTCGCCGTCTCCGTATCCCGCCTTCCTGATGTATTTGACGACTTCCCCGGCCTGGTCGGGGAAGTACTTCACCAGCATTGGGATGAATCTTTTCTCCATGATTTTAGAGACATAGCTATGATACATGCTGTTTCTTGACGAAAATGTGACCAGATTGTTCCATCGGTGAGTCCATTCGTAATCTTTAACGTCAGAGCCGATGACATTCCCGTCCGGATTGGCAGGATGGAAACGTATTATTGCATCTTTCAGCGCTGTCTCTTTTTTTCCGAAATCAGGGAGGTGCAGAGATTTCAGCCTTTTAATGATGGCGGCGGCGTAAGCGGCATGGAGATGTTTCAGCCGTTGTTCGTGGATGCCCAGGTTGCGCGACATCTGTTTCGTATCCACGATGGAGAGCGCGGAAATGACTCCTGATTTGGCGGCAATGTCGTTGTCCCGCTCATCTTTATAAGGCCATGGCTGAACGCTGTCGTAATCCGGAGCTTCATACATGGGGGCTCCGCTGATCAGATAAAGGCTCCAGAGCATGTCGCAGGCCCCTTCCCGCGTCATCGTTCCATGGCGCCGCATGGCGTTCAGTTCTGACAGAGCCGTTTTGGCGTGGTGATAAAATGCTTTCAGATTATTTTGTTCCAGCAGGCTTTTCAGGAGCGGAGCATGCCCTTCTGTACTTCTCCGGATATGGATGGAATCGGGCGGCATGAGTTCATGATCGAATGAATGTCCCTCTGCGGAGGAAAGGCTCCATCCGAGGCAGATGAAGATGATTATATGGAGAACGTGGTTCACCGTCTTGTCCGGGTTGTTTTTCCTGGTTGGGAGGAGGCAGATGGCGCAATGAATGAACGTTCGGCGTCACTCTCCGCTCTGTTTCCGCTGAAGCTTTTTCCTGTGTTCCTCTCCGCTTTTCCCCTGGTAGAGGTAGGCGGTTTTGGAGTTGTATCCTGCCGTTCGGTCGATGAGGTCGAGAACCTCGCCGTCTCCGTATCCCGCCTTCCTGATGTATTTGACGACTTCTCCGGCCTGGTCGGGGAAGTACTTCACCAGCATGGGGATAAATCTTTTCTCCATGATTTTAGAGACATAGCTATGGTACATGCTGTTTCTCATGGAAAAATAATTTAAATTGCCTATGCGAAGAAGGTTGCTATAGTCACTCGGGTGCGTTCCGATGACATTCCCGTCCGGATTGGCAGGATGGGAACGTATTATTTCATCTTTCAGCGCTGTCTCTTTTTTCCCGAAATCAGGGAGGTGCAGAGATTTCAGCCTTTTAATGATGGCGGCGGCGTAAGCGGCATGGAGATGTTTCAGCCGTTGTTCGTGGATGCCCAGGTTGTGCGACATCTGTTTCGTATCCATGATGGAGAGCGCGGAAATGACTCTTGATTTGGCGGCAATGTCGTTGTTCCGCTCGTCTTTATAAGGCCATGGCTGAACGCTGTCGTAATCCGGAGCTTCATACATGGGGGCTCCGCTGATCAGATAAAGGCTCCAGAGCATGTCGCAGGCCTCTTCCCGCGTCATCGTTCCATGGCGCCGCATGGCGTTCAGTTCTGACAGAACTGTGTTTGAATATCCATAGAATTGTTTAAAATTTCCTGATTTAAAAAATTCTTTTAATTTTTTTGATTTTTCTCCCATTTGTCCGCGAATATGGATGGAATCAGGAGCCGGGAGTTGGCGATCAAATCCGGTCTCTTCCCCAAGGGAAGTTGAACAGCCAAGATGTATGGCGGCAATCGCATAAATAAAATATTTCATCATTTTTTTAGGTTCATTTATTTTGACTGGTTGATAAATACGTGCTTGTTATTTTTTTCTGTGGATCTGCTGACGGAACAATTGAATTTGGAAACCGTCGTCGTAGCTATTTCGTTGACGACGTCAATCCAGTCGTAAAAAAAATGCTGTTCAACAGTCTGAATGGTTTTTACATCTTTCCCGTCGACATTGATGTTCCAGTCGCAAAGCCATTTATAAGTTTGCGGCAAGTCGTAAAATCTTAATTCCGAAATGAGTTTTTTGCTTCCAATATTGTCAGATAGCCTGTTTTTGTTGTCAAGGGGTACTGGTGCAGGATTGGGATCATGAGGGGCTGCCAGGCTGCCTTCAGCCGGGGAGGGAACGCAGCCCTTATCCCGTTCAATAATATGGACATTTCGAAAATTCACGCTTGTAGGGAGGAACGTTAATTCCAGGACAGCTGATGCCCCTGCCATTTCTTGATCACCATCCTTTGGCAGATCAAAATAAATGACTCCTCTTTTATTAAAATCCGGATGATTTCTGTCATATGATTTCCGTAAATGTTTTGCGCTGATCCCTTCGGGAACAATGGCTGATAACGTGATTTTCGCTTCTCTTCCTTCTTCCGTGACTGCTTTAACAGTAATGTCGCCTCCTTGGGAGAGGTCATTTCTAATAACCAATGTTTGAATGACAGAGTTGTCTTCCTCTTGAAAAGAAGCCAGATTTTCTCCTTCTTCGATTGTCCATTCGATCTGGGATGGATCCCCAATGAGCTGGGGCTTGTCTGAAACCAGGGTTAATATTACTGTTTCACCTATGCCCAATTTCTTTCTTTTTTGATCGTTCTCTTTCTCTTTTTCAGGTACGGAGCCTTTTTCTTCTTCTTGAATATAAATTTGGGCAGAGTACTCTGCCGCCTGCGATTCGATGCGCAATACCTCATTTGCCAGTAAAGGCGCTGTGAAGCAGAGGCCCAGCAGCATCATGGCGAGAGGGCATTTTGCCGGCATTCCCGGGGATAAGACGTATTTTTGGAAGAATGGGGCGGATGCCCGGATGATGGCGTTCGCGTTCATGTTAAAATTCTCTGTGCTGGTTACCGGTTCTGCCGCAGGGGCGAGACTTTATTGCCGCTGATTTTGTTGATCAATATTTCCCCTTGATGCTTTAATTTTTTGTCATTCCATATTTCCAGCAGACGGCGGTAGGTTGCCACATAGTATGTGCGGGTCTGTTCTCTTTTTTCCAATGCCGTGATGGCGCCTTCCATCATGCCGGCGGAGTATCTTTTCATTTTAGGCGTCCATGAGGCATTGTTCCCTTTCCTGGCCCAGACGGAAAGATGCTTCCCGATGAATCCCTCCCTGTATTTGATTATCTTGCCGATTTCAGGGCAATCCGCCACGAGTTTGTTCCAGCACAGCCTCGTGAAGAGTTCCTCTGCCGCGGGAGAGCAGTCGGAGTCCAGGAAACAGGCGTACAGTTCATAGGGATTGACTTTGCTTTCCCGGATTTTGAGTATGTTTACCGCTGCATGATGGAGGAGGTTGTGTTCATGGGGCATGGCCTGCGCCAGTTCTTTAAGCAGGGTGAGTTTTTGCCGGTCATTGATTCCTTTGGCCTTCATGCTCAGGTAACGACGCCATGCCGGATAATTAAATGGGTTCATCTTGCAGGCTTCTTTCAGCAACAATTCCCGTTGGACGGGACGCGGAGAGCAGTCAGATAAAACCGTCATCAGGAAGGATTCTTCCGCCAGACCGTGATGAATGAAGGCATTGTAAGCCGGGATGAGCTGGACGGGGCCGTTCCAGGGTATCTGGCTTTTTCCCGTTGACCAGTTCCATCCGCTGATATTGTTGCCGATTTTCCAGTGTCCGCCGGGGTGTTTCCAGATAAAGGCGCAGTGTCCCGGCTGCCCGATGGCCCACGCGGGGACGCCTTTGGCTCTCAGAAAGCCTGCCGCTCCTTTGGAGACGGCGCCGCACACGCCTCCGTATTCCGTATAAAGCTTTAATGTGACCGGTTTGTGGTCGTAAAAAGCGGCTCCGGCATGAACGCTGACTCCCTGAAGGTTTTTCCTGCGATAGGGGATGAAACCCATGAATTTATTTCCAGCCTGTTCGGGAGGGATCTGTTTTTTCTCTATGAACTGCTGGGCCCAGGACAGGTCTTCCAGGCTCTCTCTGCCACGGAAAACGATGGCCCATTCCCACGGCTGCATCGTGTCCGCCTGGGGATGACATGCGGATTGGAAGTAGGATTCCCGGTAAAAATTGAATTTGGACAGGCATTCTTCAGGAGGGATGACATTTGAGGCAAGCCCTGCCCCCAGAGCCATGCTGGTTTCAACGGGGCGGAGCGTTTTATTGTTCGCGTTCCAGATGCGGTAAAATATGGATAGGGTTTGTTTGCCGGCTGCCCCGGATAGGGCAAGCATTCTGAAGACTTCCGGGTGGGTGGAGAGCCATTTCCTGAATGCCCCGTCCTTGAGTTCATGCTGCGTGAACGGTTCTCCGTTTTCCGCGGTGCTGAAAAATTGGTACAGGTGGCATAACAGGGCGACTTGCGGGGCGTGTGCCATGGCCCGGATTTTATCCGTGTCGAGGTTTGCGGTTCCCAGTTTCCTGCACAGAATATCCCGGGCTTTTCCGGAGATGAACGAGGAACGTTCGGCTGAAAGTAGTGTCTGGATATCCGGTTCCTGCGCTGACGCCTGGATAACGGGAAAGGCTGCCAGGGGGAGCGCTCCTAAAAGGAGAATACGGAAGATATTATTCATGGGAGGTGGGCGGAATTGTATCCATACCTAATATAATCCATCATATGGCAAAAAGATGATGAACTGTCAACGGAAATATTTTTGTTTTCTGGGAAAATGATTGAACGAAGAATCAATGGAAATAGAAACCCAGTGAATGAAGAGGCGCCGCGAAACCATGTCCGCCCGTTGAATGGAGGCGTCAAGGGCGGATCAGGTTTTCCATATTGCTTTGGACCAGGTCAACCAGGTTGTTGACGGTCATGCCCAGTTCCTGCGCCGCGCGTCGGTAAAGTTCCGGAAGGGTTTCCGGATGCCCGTCCGATTCCAACGCCAGCCGATGGAGCGGTATGGAGGCAAGGAGTCCCGGACGTTCCATTTCCCGCAGCCCTACGGAAAGAAGCCAGTTTCCCGAAGGAAGTTCCGTGCCGGGATGCAGTGCCCCCGTCCAGCCGTGCAGGACAATGTTCAAACGGGGATATTTTGTCAGCATTTCCGCCAGCGTGCCCCATGCGCGGCAGCAGTGCAGGGAAGCGGGGCGGTCCAGACGCGCGGCCAGTTCCAGATGCCGTTCCAGCGCTTCCTTCTGGAGAGGCAGCCCCGGGATGCCGCGCCGACATTTGTCCAGCCCCGTTTCCCCAACGCCCGCATGGGGGATTTTTTGCAGAAGGGATTCCAGCCTGGGCATTTCCTCTTTCCATTCAGCCGGGTTCAGGAACCAGGGATGAATGCCGAAAAAGGGCGTAACGTGTTCATCCCGTTCCGCCAGAAGGGCCACCTGTTTCCAGTCCGCCGGGGAGGTGCCGCAGATGAACTGCGGCGCCGTGCCGGAAGCGGCTGTAGAGGAATGGGTGTGGGCGTCCGGCAGATTCATCGTTGCTTAATGGGACAGAGATGGCGCGTCCGACGGTTCAATGATATCAAAACTCTGTTTCGCCAGGCGCACGGCGGCGGCGCCCGTTTCCATTTCATCATGGATGACGTTGGCGATGCCCGCGTGATGCAGGGAAGCCACTTCCGAACGGAATTTGGCGCGGGCAATCACCGTGATGTCCGCATTGGCTCCCTTGATCTGCATGTAGGTGGACAGGGCCGGGGCAGGGTCCGGGAATGTGAAGGCAATCAGCCGCGCGGTACGGACGCCCGCCAGGTCCATGGTGATTTGGTGCTGGATGTCTCCCAGAAAGGCCAGATGGCCGCCGTTGAGCAGGGATTTGACGGTGTCCGCATTCAGGTCGATAATGATGCAGGGGATGCCGTACTGGGACAGGCTTTCATGAAGCCTCCTGCCTACGGGGCCGTAGCCGCAAATGATGGCATGGTTCCTGATGCCTTCCATGCGTGTGATCAGGGTTTCCACGTTGAGGCGTTCCCGTTTTGTTTTCAACCCGGGAATGCGCACCAGCAGCGGGGTAAGTTTCCGTGCCGCCTTCATCAGCAGCGGAGTCATGCCCATGGAGACGGCGGCAATGGCGTAAACGTTGGTGGTCACCAGCGCCGGGATGGGGGATATTTCCTGCATGAAAGGGATGAGCACCAGGGAAAATTCCCCCACATTGGTGAGTGCGGTGGAGGCCATGATGCCCATGCGCCCGGGAATTTTCAGGAAGCTTGCGGCTGTAAGGCAGGCTACGAATTTGATCGCGAGGACAAAGGAGGCGAAGGTTGCCACCTGGCCGATGTGTTCCCACAGTCCATCAATGTCAATCAACAGCCCGGCGGAAACGAAGAAGATGGTCAGGAAAAGGTCCTTGAAGGGGAGCACTTCGCTAAGAACCCGGTGGCTGTAATAAGAGCTGCTGACGAAGAGGCCGGCGGTGAAAGCGCCCAGGGCGATGCTCAGGCCCAGCAGACTGGCGAGCATGGCAATTCCCGAACAGATGGCGAACACCATCAGGGTGAAGAGTTCCCGGCTTTTGGTCCGGGCGACGGCCAGCATGATGCGCGGAAGCAGGTAGCGGCCGATCAGCCAGGCGGCTCCCAGAAAGACAAGCCCCCGCAGCACGGCCATGCCGATGTTGAGCGCTGTTTCCCATGAGTCGGGCGCGGCGGTGAAGATCTGCGGCATGATTGCCACCAGCATGATGGCGGCGATGTCCTGGAACAGGGCAATTCCCACCGCCATTTTTGCCCCGGAGGTTCCGCTCAGGCCGAATTCCTGGAAGGATTTCAGCGCCACCGCCGTGGAGGATAGTCCCATAATGGCCCCGACCGTCAGGGAGTGGCTCATGTCCATGCCTGTGGCGTAATGAAGCCCCAGGCCGAAAGCCGCAGTGCAGATGAACATCTGAATACCTCCGCCGACCAGAGCGGTTTTCCGCAGGTGCTTGAGTTCATCGACGGAAAATTCAAGCCCCAGCGTGAACATGAGCAGGATAATTCCTACCTCGGAAAGAGCCT
The DNA here is from genome assembly GCF_000020225.1 of Akkermansia muciniphila ATCC BAA-835. NCBI lineage: Bacteria > Pseudomonadati > Verrucomicrobiota > Verrucomicrobiia > Verrucomicrobiales > Akkermansiaceae > Akkermansia > Akkermansia muciniphila. The sequence continues at coordinate 1,541,194 of NC_010655.1, forward strand.
GGATGCTGACGTCGGAATTGGGGATGTGGTCCAGAATGCCGCAGTTGGCCAAAATTACCCCGCAGATGAAGTAGCCCGCCAGCAGGGACTGCCGGAAGTGGGCCAGAATGAGGGCAATCGCGATGATTCCCATGAAGACGACAGTAAGCAGAATGAAGAATGGAGGCGCGTCATTAGGACCTCCGGAGGCCAGCAGAGAGAGAACCATGGCGGTCAGGTCGGGAAGTTAGGGAATGGTTATGAGGTTGATTTCCGGCGGGCAGTTGAAGCGGCCCGGCCCTATATAGCCTATGCCGCGGGTGACGAATACCTGCTTGTCCTCATAAGGATGGAACCCGGAGTACATGGTTTCCCCTTCCGACGCCAATAGCGGGGTGGAAAAGAAAGGCAGTTTGATTTGGCCTCCATGCGTATGGCCGGAGAGCATCAGGTCCCAGCGGTAATTTCCCAGCAATTCCCTTCCTTTGGGGTTGTGGCTCAGGACGATGGTTGGCATGGGCGAGTTTTCCTCCAATTCGCGCGGGCTCATGCACCGGTCCGGGAAAAAGTCACCCTCCCGCAGGTCTCCCAGCCCCACCAGTTTGAATTCCACATTTCCCAGCCTGGGGATGGAGACGAAGGCGGCGGAATTCCTGAGCAGTGTGAAGCCCCCTTCCTTCAGGACGCGTTCCACATTGTCCGCAAGGGCCATGTCATGGTTGCCCAGACATGCGTAGGCCGGGGCGACGGAGGAGAGGCGTTTCATCTGGGTGATGTAGTCGCCTGCATGAGTGACCCGCAGAAAATCCGTGTACAGATCTCCCAGAAATACGATCATGTCCGGTCTGGCCTGTTCCGCTATTGTTGCCGCTTTTTCCAGCAGAGGCAGATTGGTGTGGATATCCGACAATACCAGGATACGAAGGCCGGAAAGGTCGGGTACACATCCGGCAGGGGCCGTGTTTTCATTAAATTCCAGATGATTGGCTTCCCAATGCATGTAGGAGGCCAGTAGGGACCCCAGCAGAATGACAGCCGCGGCCGCATACAGGAGCTTGCGAAGCTGGGAACGCTTTTTGGAGAAAGGGTGGGTGGTCATGATAGGGAGGGGTTGAGAATGGCCAGTTCCGGCAGGGTGAATAATCCGTTGCGGCGCACCAGCTTCCCGTCCAGGTAAATATCTCCGCCCCCGGCCGCTTCCGTCTGGATGCATACCATGTCCCAGTGGATGCGGGACTGGTTGCCGTTGTCCGCCACGTGGTAGGCCTGCCCCGGCGTCAAGTGGAAGGAGCCGGAAATTTTTTCGTCAAACAGGATGTTGCGCATGGGGCGTGTGATGGCCGGATTGACGCCGAAGGCGAATTCTCCCAGCCTCCGCGCGCCGGGGTCTGTGTCAAGAATGGCGTTGAGCTCCCCTGTTTTATCTCCCGCTTCCGCATGCACGACCAGTCCGTTTTTCAGCGTCAGGCGGATGTTGTCAAAGGGGATTCCCTGGAACAGGCTGGGCGTATTGAAGGAAATGTGGCCGTTGGCGCTGTCGATGACGGGGGCGGTGAATACTTCTCCGTCGGGCAGATTGCATTCCCCTGCGCACGGGATGGCAGGCAGCCCTTTGATGGAAAAGGAAATGTCCGTTCCCGGCCCGGTAATTTTCACATATTCAGCCTTTTCCATCATGGCGGCCAGCTTTCGCATGGCGGGACGCAGGGCGGCGTAATCCATCAGGCAGGTGCGGAAATAGAAATCCTCAAACTCTTCCGTGCTCATGGCCGCCTGCTGGGCCATTCCCCCGGACGGCCAGCGAAGCCCGCACCAGCGCGTATGGCGGATGCGCCGCTGGGAGACGGGGTTCAGGGCTTTCATGGCGGCGGCCATATTTTCCTGTGGAACGGAGGACAGTTCAAAGGCGTTCCCCCCGCCGCGTATTTCAATGTAGGCGTCCATGTCCTCCATTTCCGCCAGGCGGTGGCGGCCGATGATGCCGTATTGTTCTTCCGTTGCTCCTGAGAGCATTTCCCGGTTCAGGCGGGACTGGTTCAGGCGCAGAAAGGGTATTGCTCCCGCATTCCTCGCCTCCCGGATGAGGGCTATTCCCATTTCCTCCGGAATATCCGTCAGTTCCAGCAGAACCCTGTCTCCGGGGCGCAGGGCTGTGGAATACCCTGCAAGCTGGGCTGCAAGGGCCTGAAAACGGGGGTCTCTCATGCCTTTATTAGGCAAATACGGCAGCCTTTTTGTCAAGCCGGAGACTTGCCACGGGCAAAAAACTGTGGTTTTATCCCCCGGATGTCCAGATTGCCCAAGTTAGGAATACTCGGTTCCGGTTCCGGTTCCAATTGCCAGTCCATTTATGATGCCATCCAGTCCGGTTCTCTCCGGGCGGAAATCGCCGTGGTGATGTCTGACAATCCGGACGCCTATATTCTGGAACGCGCCCGTTCCTGGGGCATTCCGGCGGAGGTTATTGACTGCGGGGGATTTAAAACCAGATTTCCGGAGGAATCCCAGGCATCCGTTGCCGCGCGCCTGAAGCAATACGGCGTGGACTGCGTGTGCCTGGCGGGATTCATGCGCTTGGTGAAACTTCCGCTGCTGAAGGAATTTCCTTCCCGCATCCTGAATATCCACCCTTCCCTTCTTCCAGCCTTCCCGGGGCTTCATGCCTGGGAGCAGGCTGTGAACGCCGGAGCTGCGGAGAGCGGCTGCACCGTCCATTATGTGGATGACGGAATGGATACCGGCCCCATCCTGGGCCAGGCTCGCGTGCCCGTGCTGCCGGGGGATACGCCGGAAAGCCTTCACGCCCGCATTCAGGAGCAGGAGCATACCCTTTATCCCGCCATGATCGCCCGCGTTCTGGAAACGCTGGCATGACCTGATTCTCCTTCTGACCGGAAAGCAATCCGGCCTCCTGCCGGGAGAGGATGACAGGATGACCGATTCTCTTGTCTTGTGATATGAACGGAATCCGTTAAAAAGGAGTCCTCTTTTCAAAGAAAGGATAAAAATACCATGAAGATGAAACCTTCCATCGCCCTGTTTGCCGCTTCCGCTCTTCTGGCGGGTGTGGCAGGCGCGCAAGAAAAGGCCGCCGAAGCTCCGGCAGCCGACCAACCCAAACAAGAGAAAGAAATTACTGTGTCTCCCGAACAGATGAAAAAGGACCTGGGCTATTTTCTGGGTTTCCAGAGCGGTCAGCAACTTGGTTCCATTCCTACCCTGACCTTTGACGACCTGGACCAGGAATCCTTCCTGCAGGGCATCAAGGACGGCATGGTCCGCAAGCCCGCCAAGGACCAGGAACAGCTGAAACCCGCCCTGGATGCGTTCCAGAAGCAAATTGACGAACGCATTTCCGCCAAGGCCAAGGCCAATTTGGAGGCCAGCAGGAAATTCATGGAGGAAAACGGCAAAAAAGAAGGCGTCACCACAACGAAGTCCGGCCTCCAGTACAAGGTTGTGAACAAGGGCGGCGAAGAAAAATTTGATGAAAAGAAGTTCAAGAACCCCATGTTCAAGGTGAAGTACAAGGGCACGCTGCTGGACGGCACCGTGTTTGACGACACCAAGGGCAAGTCCGTGGAACTTCCTCTCCAGGTCATCCCCGGTTTTGCCGAAGCGCTGACCACGATGCCCGTCGGCTCCAAATGGATTGTCTACATTCCTTCCGAGCTGGCTTACGGGGAAAACACTCCCGGCGCTCCGATTGAACCCAATTCCCCGCTCATCTTTGATCTGGAACTGGACGGCATTTCGGAAGCCCCTGCTCCCCAGGGAGGCCCCATGAGCATTTCTCCGGAACAACTTCAGGAGATGCTTAAGCAGAGCGGCGCCCAGCAGCAGTAAGGAAAAAATAATTCAAGTCAGGGCCGTTCCCGGGAGGGAGCGGCCTTTTTGTTTCTATCCGTACCGCTTTCATCAGGAAAGCGAATGGGCAGACTGGGAATTTATAATCCTGCTTCTTTTCTTAATCTATGTATTTTACTTGTAATGAAAGAGTGATGGTTTTGCTTCTCTGGATATGTAGGCGGATATGCTGGACAGGTGGAGTTTATTATTTTCCATTATTTATTTAATGTGAGTCATTTCTGAAAATAGACTTGCCAACGGATTATAAATCCGGGTATTACTGGTCACAATATCTTTGATCAATATGAGACTTCATCTCCCTCCGTCCTTGCGTTCCGCCCTTCTCGCTTCCCTGGTTTCCTTCTCCGGCATTTACTCTTATTCCCATGCTGCAACCTCGGCGGATTTCTGGCAGATCCCCGATTTTGGCGGTCCTGATTTTACATGGACGGGGGCTGGGGAAGGCGACGCTGTGGGGACGGCAGGCAACTGGGAGGGAGGCTCGGCGCCGTCCCGCGTGGACAATAAGGGTCCGCATTTGATTTTTAATGGCGTGGATGTGACGGTTACGGGAACGCCTCCCAATACCTCGGACGGAGGCGGTATTTCCGTTACGGGGAACGGAAGTGTGTCTGTGGGGCTTGGACAATGGGGCGGCAATGTTTACGTGGAAAAGGGTTCCTCCCTTACCACTTCTTTCGGTACCCAGCTCAAAAATATGGAGCCAGAGGGGCATGCCAATATCTATGTGGACGGCACTCTGAACATGACTACTCCGGGAGGGAATCTCAATTTTGACAATGGTACCGGTGCCGATAATCATTACTGGCACATTGGGCTTGACGGAATGATCAACCTGTCAAACACCACCACAATTACCAAGAACGCCAAAACATGGAATGTGGAGGTAGTGGTTGCCAGCGCCATGGAAGGGCTTGCGGTCACCAATCGCGAGATGGTTGACGACGCCCTGATCACACGCTATTTCATGTCTACAGGGGCTGATTTGGGGGCATCCCTGGATTCCCTGCGTATTTGGAAGCAAACCGGGGATGATGCTTATGAGGCATTGACGAGGGTTGATTCCGCCGGCCAGCTGGGGGCGGGTAATTTCCTGCTTGTTTCCAACGGTTCCGGCATGTCCGTGCAGTACAAGGGGGAAGGGTATGATGCAGAAACTCTGGTGTGGAATTCCAACGGGACATGGAGCAATACGGGAACGGGCTGGTACAAGCAGGGTGACGGAACCAAGACGGATACTTCCTTCCTGAATGGGGATGCCGTTATCTTCACAGCGGCAGAAGGCTCCAAAACAGTCAATTTCTCCGGAGGGCTCAATGTCTCCTCCATGACATTTGAGACGGATTATACGCTCCTTCCCGGGGAAGGCGCCACTCTTTTTGCCCAGGAAACGGTTTTAAGCAACGGCTCGTCCCTGACGTTGGGTGACGGGGATCACCGTTTTTCCGGTTTTGAAAGCCTGGTGACGGGAGGGGAAAATTCTTCCCTCATGGTTTACATGAAAACGGAGGCTTCTTCTGCAGGAAGCGTCAATTTGCTGGAGGGTTCGGCCCTTCAGAATCTTTACGTTTATGGAGCCTTGAGACTGGGGGCTTCTTCCCAGTCGGGATCATGGATGCTTGGCGGAGCCAGCCTGCATATGATGGCGGGTTCTACCATGGTGTTCGGTTCCGATGCGGGGACATCCATCGGAGCGGGGCAAACGGTAATCGCGGAGGGCAGCTTGAATGTCTATGCGCAGAATGTTTCCGACAGCAACACGTATCTCTGGAACCTGGTGGGCGGCGAGAGCGTCTCGACTGGAGATACGCTGACCTTTAACGGGACCAGCAATCCGACCGTAGCAGGGAATATCACATACGCCGGGAATATCGTATCTGGCGCCCAGACCGGTTCCACGGTGACGTTTACGGGAAATATCCAGGCGGAATCGTTCAAGGTAGCCCATTATTACGGCAGGGTTCATATGGCCGATAATGAATTGGAAGTTAATAAACTGTGGGTCGGGGCCGGCGGTGGGTATGACAATTCCTTATATGGTGCTCTTGATCTTGATTCCGGCAATGTGACTACGGCAGGCCAGGTCCGGCTTGCCGAGCTGGGGCATGGGGTGCTTAATGTGAACCAGGGTTCCTCTCTGACTGTCACCGGCAGCAATAATACCCATAGCACAAGCGCCAGTTTCCTGCTGGCTCACTGGGCTTATTCAGGGGAACTTAATTTGAGGGGCGGTTCTTTGACTGCATTGCAGTCCTCGATGCATCTGTCCTGGGATGGCACTGGCATTTTCAATGCCGCGTCCGGAACGGCCAATTTGCAGGGAATGGACTTTTGGGCTTCCGGAAGCGGTTCATTCCGGGGCAGTTTCCTGTTGGGCGGCGCAACGTCCGGGGATGCCAGGGTGAACATAGGTTCTTCGGGCATTGCCAATGTGGCGGGAGCGGCCGTTATCAAACTGGGAGAAGGCACTCTGGGGGCTTTGTCCAACTGGGGTATAAGCTATAATCCGGATTTCACGGCATCTTATATAGAACTTCTGGGCACGGTGAATGGGACTATCCTTGACACGCTGGATGCCAATGACCATGCCACGGGGCGTACTGTGACTTTCTCCAACGGGCTGAAGGGAGACGGTAAGCTCGTGAAGGTTGGCGACGGGGTTCTGGTTCTTAACGGAACAGCCCAGGCCCCGGTTCCTGCCGAAGGAGAAACGGCAGCCGTCCCCGGCTTTACCGGAACAGTGGAATTGAGGGAAGGCGGTTTGACGGTGAAGGATTCCAGCGTTATCGGGCAGGGGGCTTTGCTGATCGGAGGCGGTCTTACTGTGAACGTTACGTCCGCGGACGGGTATGTGCTGAATGCCGGTTCCACGCTGGGCTCCACGGGAATTTCCGGAGGAACGGCTACTTTATCCGCCGGGTTGACGTTAAACGGCGGCACCCTGAGCTTCAGTTCTCTTGATTCGGAGACGGCGGCCCTGACCGTCAACTCCATCAGCGGCAGTGAGGCTACGGAAGTACGGCTGGGGCTGTCTTCCCTGGAAACGGGGATTAGTTATGCCTTGCTTTCCGGAGCAGGGTTGACGGAAAGTTCTTTCTTTACTTTGGGCGGAGCTGCTGCGGAGTTGTACAATGGAACGTTTTCCGTCAGCAACGGCACTCTTTACGTCAATTTGAGTGACAAGGAAGGTTTGTTGAGGTGGAAGAGCGGCACTTGGAATACGGAAAGCTCGAATACTTCCTGGAGCCTTGACGGGACACCGTCAGCTTATGCCGACGGGGAGACCGTATATTTCTCCAATGGCGATGGCGTGGATAAAAATGTGACGATTGCGGGGAATGTCGCTCCAGGCAGAATCAATGTTTCCGGTACGGATTTCATTTTTACGGGTGACGGTTCCATTACCGGGGATACGACGCTGAACCTGCTGGATGGAGCTTCCCTGACCATGAACAACGCCAACTCCTATGCCGGGGATACCGTTCTTGGCGATGGCAGCAAACTCGTTGTCGGCAATGCCGGAGCGCTGGGCACCAGCACGGTCCTGTTGCAGGGAGATTCCGTTCTGGAACTGACCACGGGGACGTGGAACGGGTTGGGAACACGTTTGAACGTCAATTCCTCAGGCACGCTGAAATTGAGCGGGAACGCCTCCGGAACGACAACGGCCGCCCTGACTGGAGTCAGGTATGAGCTGGGAGCCAATACCACGCTGACCCTTTCCGCCGGAACCTATGGAAATACGATTACCGGGGCCGGTACGCTGATATCCGCGGTAGGAACGAATGTCCTTAATGGAAATGTTGATATTACAGGAGAGTACAGGGTGCTGGCAACCAACGGCACGGCATGTACCTGGACGCTGGGGGCCGGCGCTTCCGTGACGGCGGGAAGCTTCATCGGCCGCTACGAGTACAATGGAACAACCACGCTCAACATCAGCCGGGACGCCGTGATGAACATTACCGGCACGCTGCGGATTGCCCGTGACGGAAAAGGCGTCATGAATATTGGTTCGGGCGGCATGGTGCTGGCCCAGACGCTGGATTTGGGGCAGAACTGGGATGGAGTAAGCGCCAAGGGCGCCACCATTAATCTGAATGGCGGTTCCCTGCTTCTCGGTTCAGGCGGCATGACGGCATCCGGAAATACCAATACGATTGCCCTGAACATGAACTCCGGGACGCTGGGGACGACGGCGGCGGAAGGCTGGTCTTCCGCCTACAATATGTCCCTTACTGGAAATGTGACGGTTGATACCCGCCAGTATGATGCGGAAACCAAGTCCTACCATGACCAGGCTTCCACCGGCATCACCCTCGGAGGCGTCTTTTCCGGAGCGGGCGGCCTGACGAAAACCGGCTTAGGCACCTTGACCCTTTCCGGGCAGAATACCTATACGGGCCTGACTAATGTCCAGGCCGGAACGCTGGCGTTTACGAATACGAATGCCATGGCCCTGGGCAGCATTTCCATGGGTGCGGGCGCCAGAATGACGACGGCTTCTGCTCTGACGCTGAATAGCGGCGCTACCCTCACTTTTGACATGACGGGCGTGGTGGCGAATGAGCCTGTCATCAATATCACGGCCGGGTCCCTGGCTCTTACGGATTCGTTCTGTGTGCTGACTATCAATAATTATGGTGAATTGGAGGCATCTAACTATGTCCTGGCCCAGTGGGCTGCGGATGGAAGCCTGACGACGGATTCCTTCACATGGACGCCCGACATCACCAGGGAAGGGTTCGAATATTCCGTGGTGGTGGAAAATAACCAGCTTGTGCTGAAGGTTGCTGACGTCAGCGGGGACAATGGTTTTGTCTGGAACGGAGGAACGGACCGGAAGTGGATCAACACCAGTGTTGACGGCTGGACGACGAGGCTGACGGGGGCGGATACGCTGGATAATCAGGAAATTTACTTCTCCTCCGCGGAAGCGGGTGAAGTCAAGGTTTCCGGCATTGTAACTCCCAAGAGCGTTGTTTTCAACAGCGGCGCTTACACGTTGGTCAGCGATCCTGACAGCGAGGGGGCTATTGCGGATTCCACAGCTCCCACCACGCTTACCGTGAACGGTACGGCTGAAGTTGCCTTAAACCTGGCCAATACCTATACCGGAGGGACGATACTCAATGGCGGTACCCTTACCATTGGCGCTGACGGAGCGCTGGGAACGGAAGGGGATATTATATTCAACGGGGGGACGCTGGCCTATGCGGATTCCGTTGCCGGTGAGGATGCGACAGGGTATGACATTTCCAGCCGTGTCAACGTCGGAGACGGAGGTTTCCTGAACGTTTCCGTGCTTGGCGCCGGGGATACCGTTTCCTGGGCCGGCTTGTCAGCCGATGTCATGGGGGCCGGCACTACCCTGACCAAAACGGGAGCGGGCACGCTGGCCCTTGGATACGCAGGGAATACCCTGGCCCACCTTACTGTGGAAGAGGGCACGCTCGCTTTCACGGGCGGTGCGACTATCGGCGTAAATCCGAACAATGCTACTATTGTTCGCGTCAGTGAAGGCGCTTCCCTTGCTCTTTCCGGCGGAACCGTCAACCTGCATGCCCAGCTCAATGGGGCGGGCACCGTCACTATCGGGACTGCGGATACTGCGGGACTGGTCAATATCTCCAATACGGGCAATACCAACTTTACTGGCCGCCTGGAACTGGTCGGCAACGGGGTGAATATGAATACCAATGCCAACTGGGTAGCCTTTGGGGCAGGAAATACGCTGGGAGGCGGTACCGTTTTCATCGACGGCAAGGGCTTCCATTTTTCCGCGGGTACGACGGCGGCCAATTTTGAAATCGGCGCAACCCACGGTGCGATGCAGAACGGCTCCTCCGGCGCCACATACACTTTCTCCGGAAACCTTTCCGGTTCGGGTACGTGGGCCATGGCTGCGAACGTTCGGATGAACAATGTCCTCACGGGATCCCTCAAGGACTTCTCGGGGACCCTGTCCACCAATGAGACTTCCGCCAACAACAATCGCCAGGCCTGGAACTTCGGTTCCGGCGGGGTTTGCGCCACGGGTGAAGGGAATTCCGTTTTTGGAGACGGCGCTATTCTGGGAGGTAACACGGGTTCCTCGGATACCGGGCTGGCCGCACAATACAACGTCAACTACAACAATACGGAACTGGTGTTGAACGCTCTGGTGCAGGGCAACTCCAGCCTGACGCACGCAGGCACGGGCACTCTGATTCTGGATCAGGCCAATACCGCTACGGGAGCGCTCGGCATTACAAATGCCGGAGCCGTAGTCCAGCTTGGTACGGAAGACAAGGCCGGCCAGTGGGCCGGAACCGTGCTGAATGGAGCGGGAACGCTGAAAATCGTCAATGGCGCGCTGACCTCCGCCATGACGCGGGCGGAAGGCGCCACGGCAGCCATTGTCGTGGACTCAGCAGCTTCTGTCAATTTGGGGGGGACTGACGGCAGCATGCTCAAGGGCATTACGCTGGCTGCCGGAGGCTGGCTTACCAACGTTTCCGGAGATATTACGGTGGGGGCGGGAGCCACGGAAACATTGAATCTTACCTTGAGAGCGGATAACATCAACCAGGATGCGGCCGGGGCGGCCATCATTGACCAGGGAGACGGCAGGCTTGTCATCAACAATCCCGCCACAGTCAATCTGGACATTGACGCCATTGTGAACACGCTCGTCGCCCATAAGGAAGCCGGTGCGGAAAGCTGGCTCACCCTGACGACCGGAACGCTGGAATGCGAAAACCTTGGCGATATCCAGTTCAGCAAGATTCTTTCCAATTACGGTATCCGCGTGACGGGCACCGATGGAGGAAGCCTGGTGCTCAGCGGGCAGGTCAGCGGGCTTTATATGGTGGATGATTCCTCTACTTCCGATCCTGATACCGTCACCAACTACGGCACGCTGGGGATGTACTCCGGCGTGGTGATTTCCCAGGACAAGACGCTTACCGTTCAGTTGGCCGGCGCACCCGGCGATTCCGACGGGGACGGCGCGGTCATCAACAACCTGCTGGGCGCTACGGGAAGCACGCTGAAAGTGGAAAACACCAGTGCGGACGGAGGCAACGCTGTTGTCATCCTCAACAACGAACGTCTGGAAACGGGATTGCCTGCTCCTGATGATTACGCCGGTGCGGATTCCATCATGGGCGGAAGCATTGTCGGGGAAAACGGAGTCACCTTCGTCAAGCAAAACACGGGCAATCTGACAGTCAACGGTTCTTTTGTGACGGACACCCTGCGTGTGGAAGGCGGTTCCCTCGCTCTTAACGGTGAAGGGAACAGCTTTAATCATGTGGAACTTGCCGGCGCAGAGGAAGGGAGTGTTCTGGACATCAACCGGAATACCGTCATGGGTGATTTGACGGACAGCGGCGAAGGCGCAGCCCTGAACATCGGCAGCGGAGCCTCCCTTTCCGTCAACGGCGCCAGCAATCTTTCCTCCAGCACCATCCAGGGCAGCGGAACGCTGACCCTCCGTGATACGCTGGAAATTTCCGGAACAGCCTCCCTTCAGGGCGGTGTTCTTCTTGATCTGGCAAAAGATGACGATTCCACGGGAACGCTCGACCTCGGTTCGACATCCGGCAGCACCGTTTCCGGAATCGGCGGAGAGGGAACACTGAAGAGCGCAGGAGGCGTTTTGACCGTCAATACCGGTAATTCGGGCGGCGGTTCCGTTTTCAGCGGTACGCTGGAGGGACGCGGGCAGCTTAATATTTCCGGCAATGCCGGGCAGACGTTTGAAAACGTCATGACCGCTGCCGGCAGCAGCTGGGCAGTTAACAGCACGGGCCTTCTCAATATCCGGATGGGTGGGACGGTAGACAACCCGAGAGCCAATACGGCGCTGACCCTCAGCAGCTTGACGCTGGGAGACGGTTCCAGTACGAACCTTACCTTCAACACGGACTACGCTGGCCCCATTATCAGCGTGACCGGAAATATCAGCATCAGCCAGGGCGCGGAAATAACTCTCAGTTCTACTGGCGGGAATGAACTGACTCTGGACGCAGACGGAAGTTATACGCTCATGCACGCGGATGGCACCATTGATCTGGGAGGAAGCGACAGGCTGGCTATCCTGCTGGATCCCTCCTCCTCCGCTTTCAAGAAATTTGAAAATGATGCGTACCTGGTGATGGAAAACGGCAACCTTGTTCTGATGGCCACGGCTTCCAAGGACAATAAATATGCCCGCCTTGCGGATACGTTTAATTCCAGGGCCGGAGCAGAACTTCTCTGGAACCTGCCCGGCGATCTTGCTGCGGATTCCATCCTCAAGAAGGTGGATGACGCCGTAGGAGCCCTGACGTCTTCCAACCCCTCGGAAGCGAAACGCACCATGGCAGCAGTGGCTGGGAGCACGGTCAACGCGCTGGGGACGGCACAGAGGGACGCCCTGCGCGACCAGATGGGCTGGATCAGGAACCGGACCACCCTCATGGGCGTCAACCCGGCCTACGTCAACGACGACCTCCCCCGCTTCCACATGTGGATGGAAGGCACGGGCTCCTACGCCAAGCTCGACACCCGCGGGGATGAAAGCGGCTACCAGCTCACCACCTGGGGAGGCACGGTAGGCATGGACGCGGACCTCAGCGACCGCCTCACGGTGGGAGCGGCCTTCACGGCCGGCTACGGCGACCTGACGGCCGGCGCGGCGGACAGCGCCGACGGGCACCTGGACAGCTACTACGCCAGCCTCTTCGGCCGCTACCAGGACAGGCGCTGGGCGCACACGCTCATCCTGACGGGAGGGTGGAACGACGCGAAACTCAACCGTACGGTCAACTATGGGGAAGGAAGCTACGGGACGCAGGGAAGCACCAGCGGGTGGGGCTTTGGAGCGATGTATGAACTCACCTACGACGTATACCTCAACGAAAACCGCAGCAGCGTGCTGCAGCCGCTGTTCAACGCCTCGGTGGTGACGACGCGGATGGACGGCTATGAGGAAACGGGTGCGGGCAACGCGGGCCTGAACGTCGGCAGGCAGGACTGGACGACGGGGACGCTGGCGCTGGGCGGCCGGTGGATGGGCCTGGTGGGCAGCAACATCTTCGGACGAGAAGCGCTGGCGGAAATCCGAGTAAACGCGGCGCAGGACCTGGGAGACCGGAGAGGGGAAACGAACGTCTCTCTGCTGGGCAACCCCGGCTTTGCGCAAAGCGTGAGGGGGGCGAAAGAGGGAACGACGGCGCTGCAGCTGGGAGCCGGACTGAGCGTGCCTGTAGGAACGAAGGGAACCATCTACGTGAACGGGAACGCGGACATCCGTGACGGGTCCAGCGCACTGAACGGAAGCGTCGGCTACCGCTACGACTTCTAACAAGAAAGAAAACACAAGGAGGGGGCCCCACCCCCGAAAGGCCTTCCTCCTGACCCTCCAGAGCCGCTCCGGAACAACTTCGGAGCGGCTCTGTTGCCTGAGGAAAGCCCCTTGGGGCGGCCCGGATGGGCCAAAAACAAAACAGCGGCAAGAAAAAAGAATGCGCCGTCCCCACGGAAGCCATGGCCCTTTTTCCCCTCGTCCCCTCCCGTGAAACGCCTCATCCTCTCCTCAAATCTGTAAAAACGCGCCAAATGTTTCCGGAAGCCCTCTCCGCTGTCCGGAGCCGGAAAAGAACGGAACGCGAGCAATAGGGCCTTTTTTATGCGATTTCAGCGGAATTTTGCAAGGCTAGGCCCTACGCGCGCGCACGCGATTTATAACATTAGTCTTGCAAAAAATTAAGATAAGCGTAATATATTTCGGTTATGTCCGAAGATACCAACGAGGTTGTTGAAACCACCGTTTCCACGACGGCGCAGCATGAATACGGCGCCGCGCAGATTGACAAACTGGAAGGCCTGGAGGCCGTGCGGAAGCGGCCCGGCATGTACATCGGGGACCCTGACGAACGAGGCTTGCACCATTGCGTATTTGAAGTGCTCGACAACTCCATTGACGAGCATCTGGCCGGCTATTGCAGCAAGATTGACATTGTCATTCATGTGGACGGTTCCATTTCCATCGTAGATAACGGGCGCGGCATTCCGGTGGATATCCACCCGAAGTTCGGCATTCCCGCTGTGGAGCTGGTTCTGACCAACCTGCACGCGGGCGGCAAATTCGGTCAGGGTGCGTACAAGTACTCCGGCGGCCTGCACGGTGTGGGCGCCAAATGCGTGAATGCCCTGTCCGACTGGTTCAAGGCGGAAGTGCGCCGGGACGGCAAGCGCTATCAGATCAAATTTGAGCGAGGCAAGACGGTGGAACCCCTCCGCACTGTAGGTTCCTGTGCCTGTGAAGTCACGGGAACCACGATCACGTTTTTCCCGGATGCCACCATTTTCACGGATACCACGGAGTTCAAGTTTGACCGCCTGACGACGCGCCTGCGGGAACTGGCTTTCCTGAATCCCGGCCTGGTCATTGAACTGATTGACGAGCGTGAAGCTCCGGCGCGCCGGGAAACGTTCTTCTATAAGGACGGCATTGTGGAGTTCGTACGTCAGCTGGGCACGAACAAGGAAGTGATCAACGAGGACCCCATTTCCATTTCCGGCGTCCGGAAGGTGGAAGTGGAGTACGACGGCAAGAAGATGGAGGACGATGTTCTGGTGGACGTTGTGTTCCAGTACAACAACACGTATGAAACGAACATCCTTTGCTTTGCCAACTCCATTTACAACGGGGACGGGGGAACGCACCTTTCCGGGTTCCGCGGCGCCCTGACGCGCGTCATCAACGGTTACGCAAAGGCCAACGGCCTGTTGAAGGAAAAAGATCCCTCCCTGAGCGGCGAAGATGTTCGTGAAGGCCTGGTGGCGGTTATTTCCGTCAAGATGCCCAACCCGCGTTTCTCATCCCAGACGAAGGACAAGCTGGTGAATACGGAGATTGAAGGCGTGGTGGGCAATGTCGTGTACGAGGAAATCAAGACGTACTTTGAAGAAAACCCGGCGATGGCCAAGAAGATCATCGAGAAGAGCATCACGGCCGCTCGTGCCCGGGAAGCCGCCCGCAAGGCGCGTGAAACAGTCCGCAAGAGCGCTCTCTCCATCGGCGGCCTCCCCGGCAAACTGGCGGATTGTTCCGACCGGGATCCCGCGAAGTGCGAGCTGTTCATTGTGGAAGGTGACTCCGCAGGCGGTTCCGCCAAGATGGGGCGCGACCGCCGCACGCAGGCTATCCTGCCCCTGCGCGGGAAAGTGCTGAACGTGGAAAAGGCCCGCCTGGACAAAGCCCTGGGGAGCAAGGAAATCCAGAACATGATTACGGCCATCGGCGCCGGAATCGGGGAAGGGGACGATGAAGCCTCCTTCAAGCTGGACCGCGTGCGCTACCACAAAATCATCATCATGACTGATGCCGACGTGGACGGCGCCCACATCCGCACCCTCCTTCTCACTTTCTTCTGCCGCCACATGCCGCAGCTGGTGCGCGCCGGGTATCTGTACATCGCTCAGGCGCCCCTGTACCGCATCATCCGCAGGAAAAAGGAAGAGTACGTGCAGGATGACGTGGCCCTGAACCGCAAACTGATTGAACTGGCCGTTAATGACGTGACTCTGCGTTTCGCAGACGGCTCCCGTTCCTTCTCTCCCGAAGAACTCTCCGCCATTCTGGAAACGCTGGTCAACCTCCAGCGCTATACGGAATCCATGCAGGCGCAGGGCGGTTCCCTGGAAGACCTGCTCAGCCATCGGGAGACCAACGGGGAATTCCCGGAATTCCTGGTGAAGGTGCGCTGCGGCAATGAAGAGGAAATACTCTTCTTCCATGACATGGAGGCCCTGACCGCCTTTTCTGAGGAAAACAGGGACCTTTTCATCTTTGGCACGCCCTCGGAAGAGGAGTTGCTGGAAAATCCGCTTCCGGAACGGGAGGGGCCCAGCCGCCGCTCCATCACTCATGAACTGCATGAAGCCAAAGCCATCACGCGGGCCCTGGCCCGGCTGGCGGAACTGGGCATTCCGGGGAATATGATTGTCTCCATGGATACGCCCCTGTTTGAACTGGTGGAGGGTGAAGGGGATAAGGAAAAAGTAACGCCCCTGTTCTCCGTCATGGACATTCTGGAATCCGTCATCTCCATCGGCAAGCGCGGGGTGGAAATCACGCGATTCAAAGGGTTGGGTGAAATGGATGCCAAGGACTTGTTCAAGACGACGATGGACCCGGAACGGCGCGAGCTGCTCCGCGTCATCCTGAACGATGACAACGCCGTCAGGGCCGATGAAATGTTCACCATCCTGATGGGGGATGTGGTGGAACCCCGCAAGAATTACATCGTGGATCATGCCCTCAATGTCCGCAACCTTGACATTTAACCCCCGCACTCTCTTTCAGCACCATGGAAAATAATAGAATCAAACCGGTGGATGTAGCCAGTGAGCTCTCCACTTCTTTCCTGGACTACTCCATGTCCGTCATCATCTCCCGCGCCCTGCCGGACGTGAGAGACGGCCTCAAACCTTCCCAGCGGCGCATCCTGTACGCCATGAAGGAACTCAATCTGTCCCCTGGGGGCAAGACCCGCAAATGCTCCAAAATCGTGGGCGACACGATGGGTAACTACCACCCTCACGGGGATGCCGCCATTTACGGCACCCTGGTGAACATGGCGCAGGACTGGTCCATGCGGGATATTCTCGTGATCGGCCAGGGCAACTTCGGCACGCCGGATGGAGACCCCCCCGCCGCTGCCCGATACACGGAAGCCAAGCTCTCCGGCATGGGCGTGGCCCTGATGGCGGATTTGGACAAGGACACCGTGGATTTTGTTCCCACATACGACAATGAACACACGGAACCCACCGTGTTTCCCTCCGCTTTCCCAAACCTTCTGGTGAACGGCGGCACGGGGATTGCCGTGGGGATGGCCACCAACATGCCTCCGCACAACCTGGGGGAAGTGGTGGACGGTATCTGCGCCGTGATTGACAATCCCCACATGACTGTGGAAGAGCTGCGCCAGTACATCAAGGGGCCGGATTTTCCCACCGGGGGCGACGTGCTGGGCTTTTCAGGCATTGACAACTACTTCCGCACCGGGCGCGGCTCCGTGCGCATCCGCGGCAAGATAGACATGGAAGTAACGGATTCCGGCAAGGATCTTCTCATCATCCGGGAAGTGCCGTATGGCGTGAACCGCGCCGCCCTTCAGGAACGCATTGCGGAACTGTACAAGGATAAAATCCTGACGGATATTTCCGGCATCCGTGACCTTTCCGATGAGAAAACCTGCATTGAAATCGAGCTGAAGCGGGATGCCCGCCCGCAGGTGGTCATGAACCAGCTTTACAAGCTCACCTCCATGGAAACTTCCTTTGCGGTGAATATGCTGGCGATTCATGACAACCGCCCCAAGACGCTCGCCATGATGGACGCCATCAACTTCTACATCGAGCACCGCCGCGAGGTGGTCGTGCGCCGCACGCGCTATCTGCTGGGGGATGCGGAGAAGGATGCCGAGCGCCTGGAAGCCTTCCTGCTGGCTCTGCACCACATGGATGACTTCATTTCCATTATCCGGGATTCCAAAAACCGGGATGAAGCCCGTGAACGCCTGCAGAATTACACATTCTCCACGCAGACAGCGGAAAGCCTGGGCATCCTGATCCGTTCCCAGGCCTCCATCCAGGGGGACCGCTACGTCTTCACGGAACGCCAGGTGAACTCCATCCTGGACCTGCGCCTGTACCAGTTGACCGCCTTGGAAAACGACAAGATTTCCGGGGAATACGCGGAACTGCTGGTCCGCATCAAGGACTACCTGGATATTCTGGCGAACGAATCCCGCGTGCTGGGCATTGTAAAGGACGAACTGAAGGCGATTAAGGACAAGTACGCCACGCCGCGCGTCACGCGCATCATTCCCTTCTCCGGGGATATGGCCATTGAGGATCTCATCCCGAATGACACGATGATCGTCACCATCACGCACAGCGGCTACATCAAGCGCACCAACTCCGCGGAATACCGCGTGCAGGCGCGCGGGGGCAAGGGCGTGAAGGCTGCCACTACCAGGGGAGCCAAAAAGGATGCGGAAGCGGACTTTATCGAACACCTGTTCGCCGCCCAGAACCACGACTACCTGATGTTCTTTACGAACACCGGGCGCGTGTACGTGGACCGCGTGTATGAGATTGACGAAGCGGCGCGCAGCGCGCAGGGTCGCAATATCAAGAATCTGCTGGATCTCCAGCCGGAAGAAGCCATCGCTGCCATCCTGCGCCTGGAACGCCGGGTGGATGAAAAAGGCAATGACATTACCTTTGCGGAAGGCAGCGGCAATGTTGTTTTCGCCACGAAGGACGGCACGGTGAAGAAAACCAGCCTGAACGATTTCGCCAACTACCGCAAGGCCGGCATCATTGCCATTAATCTGGAGGAAGGCAACAGTCTGGTGAACGCGGAACTTACCAGCGGGGCCGATGAAATCGTGCTCGTCACGCATGACGGCATGAGCATCCGCTTCCCGGAAGAAGATCTGCGTACGCAGGGCCGCAACACCATCGGTGTTCGCGGCATCCGCCCGCGGGCGGGGGACTACGTTGTGGCCCTGGCCATTGTGGACCCGCAGAAAACCCTGCTGGTGGCTTCTGAAAACGGCCTCGGCAAGCGCACTTCCTTTGATGAATACCGCACGCAGGGCCGCGGCGGAACCGGCATCAAGACCATGAATTGCACGGATAAGACCGGCAAGGTGGTTTCCGCCACGGTCGTGTCTGATGAGGACGAGCTGATGCTGATGACCACGGCCGGACAATCCGTCCGCATCAAGGTGGCGACCGTGCGTGAAACGGGCCGCGCCACCCAGGGCGTGAAGCTCATGACGCTGAATGAGGGCGAATCCATCCAGGACATTTCCATCGTCATTCCTGATGATGAAGATGAAGAAGCCCCGGCGGAAACGGAAGACGCGGGAGCCGGGGAAGTGTCCGGTGAAATGGAAGCTCCGGCGGAAGAATAAAATCCAGGTTTCCCTGCTCCGGCGTCATGCCGGAGCAGGGGGCTTCATGGGCCGTTTTTATGGAAGACCCCCTTTCATTGGAGCAATGTGCCGGACGTCTGGAACGGCGTGGATTCCGGAGTTTTGTAGTGCCGGACCTGAGGGCGGCTGCGGAGGTTATGCGCGGCCTGGTGCGGGAGTTCAGGCCGTCGTCCGCTTCCTATGGGGATTCCATGACCCTGAAGGATGCGGGCATTCTTGATGACCTGCGCTCCAATCCGGACATTCAGTTCTATGACGGCTTTGTTCCGGGCATGGTGCGGGAGGAGAAATGGGAAATCCGCCGCCAGGGCATGACGGCGGACCTGTTTTTAACCGGCGTCAATGCCGTCAGCATGGAAGGGACCCTGCACTGGGTGGACATGGTGGGCAACCGTGTGGCTCCGGTGGCATTCGGACCCCGGCGCGTCATTTTGCTGGCCGGTTCCAACAAGCTGGTGGCAACGCCGGCAGAGGCCCGGGAACGCATCCGCCGCATTGCGCCCCTGAACGCCAGGCGGCATGAAGGGTTCAGGACTCCCTGCATGCACACCGGAATCTGCGCGGATTGTAATTCCCCGGACCGCCTGTGCAATATTCACATGTCCATTGTTAAATGCTTTCCCGAGGGAAGAATTTCCGTCATTCTGATGGAAGAACCCGGAGGACTTTGACCCATGCCTTTTCAAAACCGGATAGAAATCATGGCCCCGGCGGGGTCGTTTGAATCTCTGGCGGCCGCCTTGCAGGGCGGAGCGGACTCCGTGTACTTCGGAGTAGGAAAGCTGAACATGCGTTCCCGCGCCACGGTCAATTTTTCGGAAGAAGATTTGCCGGAAATCGTCGAGCGTTGCCATGAGGCGGGCGCCAAAGCTTATCTGACACTGAATATCATTGTGTACGATGAAGAGCTGGAGGCGGTGCATGCCCTGTGCGACGCCGCCCGGAAAGCCGGTGTGGATGCCGTCATCGCTTCCGACCTGGCGGTGATTTCTTATGCGCGTTCCATTGGGCTGGAAGTCCATATGTCCGTGCAGGCCAACGTCTGCAACATGGCCTCCGTCAAATTTTACGCGCAGTACGCGGATGTGGTGGTGCTGGCCCGGGAACTCACCCTGGCGCAAATCAGGCATATCATTGAATCCATCCGGAAGGAGGGCGTGAAAGGCCCCTCCGGGGAGCTGCTGCGGGTGGAAATTTTCGCCCATGGGGCGTTATGTGTGGCCGTGTCCGGCAAATGCCACATGAGCCTGGCGGCCTACAACTCCTCCGCCAACCGGGGGGCCTGCTTCCAGAACTGCCGCCGCGCCTACCGCGTGACGGATGAGGAAACGGGCAATGAACTGGTGATAGACAACAAATACGTGATGTCTCCCAAGGACCTGTGTACCATTCCGGTGCTGGACCAGCTTCTGGACGCGGGCGTTTCCGTGCTGAAGCTGGAAGGGCGCGGCCGTTCCTCGGATTACGTCAGGACGGTTACCTCCGTGTACCGGGAAGCCGCGCGGGCATGCCAGGACGGAACCTTTTCCGCGGACAGGGCGGAAGCGTGGATGAAACGGCTGGAATCCGTTTTCAACCGGGGATTCTGGCAAGGCGGCTATTACCTGGGCGTGAAGTGGGGGGAATGGAGCGGTTCCGCCAACAGCCGCGCTGCCCTGTTGAAGATCCACATTGCCAGGGTAGAGAACTTTTATAAGAAGAACGGGGTGGCGGCCCTGTTCCTGGAAGCCGGCGGCCTGTCCGCGGGGCAGACCATCCTCATAACAGGCCCCACTACGGGAGCCGTCCGCATGGAAGTGGCAGCCATGCGGAGGGAGACGGCAGAGGGCATGGAGCCCGTAGAAGCCGCTCAAAAGGGAGAAACCGTCTATCTGGCGGTTCCCGAACAGGTGCGCCGCCGGGACAAGGTGTACCTGCTGCGCCCCCGGATGCTGGAGGATGCCTGAATGTCCGGTTGTCCCTTTCTTCCTCTGCCTGCCTTTTCCAAAGACCGGGAATCGACGGCAGGATGATTTTAATTTTTCCGTTTCCTGCCCGGCTGGGCCGGCGGGGCGTCCGGCTTCAGCAGGGGGGAGCTGGCTAAGCATGTTTCTGATCTTGATCGTCAGGCGCGGCATCGGCTCGGCTATCGTGAGGGCTGCCACTTCATAACGGGCGGCGATGTCGTTGATCAGACGGACCACCTCATGGAGTTTCATTCCTCCCGGTTCCTCTTCCACTCCCGCGATGATTTCAGCCGGGGTCTTTTGAAATTCACGTTTGGCTTCCGGTCTAGAAATCCGAATCAATTAAGTTATTCATTCATTGTCTGACGTTTGAGAGAAAATGCCGTAAAGTAGTCTTCCTATTGAATGAAAAAGAATTTCCCTGGCGTATTATTTTAAAACCGTATGCCATGCCTGATTATATTTCCTTTCTGCGTCTTTTTTCATGTTCCTGCGCCTTGCTGTGTGCCGGAATGCTCCACGCTTCCGGTTTGCAGCCCTGGTTGCGGGAGCTGGACGTAATCCCGCCTGCGCCTTCCGCGAAAGAAAAGGATGCATGGATGAGGCAGGTATGGACGCGGACGGCGGAATATGCGGCTTCCCTTTCCGAGCCTGCTGCCGCTGACGATTGCGGGGATGCGATGGTTTTGCTGGTTCCCGTATTTCAGGCGTGGCCGGACGGGAAGGCAGCAGGTGCCGCGCTGGCGGAAATTCTTTCCGTTCCCGCGGAGAGTATTGGAGCTGTTTCTTCCTGGGATGACCTGGTTAAGCATCAGGAAGCCATTCAGGAACGAGTCCGTTTCCTCAGGCTGAAGAAGCTGGCGGCCTATTATGACTCTGCGGCCATCCGCCGCGCGGTGAAGCGAAACCGGGACAAGTACGGGGAACGGTACGCCGGTGCGGAAGGTTTCCTGGCACGGCTGGATGAGTGGGAGAAGGAGCTGGGGCCGCTGGACCGGTGGGTGGAGCAGGCCGGGCCGGGACAGGCGGCCCTGCTGCGGGAGATGGTGGATCTGCGGAGAAAAGCCCTGATTGAAGCCCTGCCGGAACAGAACGGCCTGAAGGAATGGGTGAGCGTGCGGCGTTTCAATCCGTCCGGGAAAAGTTCTTTCAATCATGACCGTCCGGCGAACTGGCAGGGTATTTCCAGCATGCCGGGGCCCGGGCGCAGATACCGCAGCGGCATTGTGAAATTTAACGGGGTTTCCTCTTCTTCCCCTGTGGAGCAGCTGCTGGCGGACGACCGCTGGGTCGGGCATCTGGATGTTGATTTTTCCGGGGAGAAGCTCATGTTCACCGGGAACGGATTCGGCAAGAAGGAAAGCAGGCCCTGGGACGTTTTTGAGCTGGATTTGAAAACCGGGAAAAAGGAATCCCTTACCGCGCATATGCCGGCGGATACGGACAGCTATAATTCCTGCTACCTGCCGGACGGCCGGATTATTTTCGTCAATACTTCCGGCATGCAGGGGGTGCCCTGCGTGGCCGGGGTGGATTACGTGGGCAACCTCCACCTTTACGACCGGGAAAAGAAAACGACCCGCCGGCTTACCTTTGACCAGGACAATAACTGGTTCCCCACCATGTTGCCGGACGGCAGGGTGATGTTCCTGCGCTGGGAGTACACGGAAAGTGCCCACTATTTCAGCCGCGTGCTGATGCACATGAATCCGGACGGCAGCGACCAGAAGGAATACTATGGTTCCAACTCCTACTGGCCCAACAGCTTGTTCAACGCACGGCCCCTCCCCGGCAGGCCGGGCATGTTTGCGGGCATTGTCAGCGGGCACCATGGAGTCAAGAGGCTGGGGGAACTGGTCCTTTTTGACGTGAACAGGGGGCGCACCGCCACGGAGGGTGCCGTTCAGAAGATTCCGGGGTATGGAAAGCCCGTGGAAAACGTGACCAAAGATCAGCTGGTGCAGGGATTGAAGACTCCTTATTTCGCAGAACCTTATCCTTTGAATGACGAGTGTTTCCTGGCCGTTTCCTCCCCCTCCGGCAACCAGGGCGTGACCAATGTGGTCTGGTGCGACATATACGATAACATCGTTCCTCTCACGGCCTCCTCCTACTTCGTCTATGCAGACCCCGCGCCCCTGGGGCCACGCAAAAAACCGTCCGTGTTGCATGACCGGGTGAAGACGGAAAGCAAGACGGCTACGGTTTATATTTCCGACGTATACCGGGGCCGCGCCATGGCCGGAGTGCCCAGAGGGGAAGCCAAGGCCCTGCGCGTGTTTATGTCCGAGTACAGCCCCCGCAATACGGGAAGCCACTATGCCATGGGCATGGAAAGCAACTGGGACTTGAAAGTTCTGTACGGCACCGTGCCCGTGAATCCTGACGGTTCCGCCATCTTCACGGCTCCCGCCTGCCAGCCTCTGACGCTTCAGGTGCTGGACGGGGAGGGGCGCGCCCTGGCGCTGATGCGGAGCTGGTTTACCGCCATGCCGGGGGAAACGCTCAGCTGCATCGGCTGCCATGAACGGCAGAACTGCGCTCCCCCCGCCAGGGCCGTCATGGCTTCCCGCCAGAAACCCGCTCCTATTGTTCCGTGGTACGGTCCGGCGCGCACTTTCTCCTTCATGAATGAAGTGCAGCCCGTGCTGGACCGCCATTGCATACGCTGCCACACAGCGGAAGGCAAGGCCCGTGGAGGAGTGCCGGATTTCATGACATTGGAGGCCGTCAAGGGGGCTCCCGCCCCCGGTTCCGTCTCTTATTGGAACCTGCACCCCTATGTGCGCCGCAACGGCCCGGAGGGGAACTATCTGGGGCTGGCCCCCACGGAGTTTTTCGCGGATACGTCGGAGCTTTACCAGCTCCTTAAAAAAGGCCACCATGGCGTGGAAATGCCGCAGGAGGACTGGAACCGCCTGGTCACGTGGATGGACATGAACGCCCCCTATCTGGGTGAATGGCCGGGAGAGCGCAATGAAGGGCTGCTGAAACGCCGTTATGACCTGCACGGCAGATTTTCAGGAGCGGAACGTAATTACGTGACGATGAAGGATTCCCTATTCCGGAGAAGCGCCGGCGTTTCCAAACCTGACGCCGGGAAGCCCATTGCTCGCACCGGAGGAAAGAGCGTTCCCGTTCCGGAACCGCGTAATGAAACGCTGACTGTGGATTTGGGCGACGGCGTGAACATGACATTCCGCCGCATTCCCGCAGGGAAGTTCAGGATGGGGAATGAACGGGAAACACCGGCGGAACGTCCTGTTTCCACGGTGGGGATTGAAAGGCCGTTCTGGATGGGAGAGGCGGAAGTGACGTTGGAGCAATACCGCCGCTTCGACCCGGAGTATGTTAACGGATGGTATGACATGCATTACAAGGACCAGGTGAGGCCCGGCTACGACATGGATGCCGATCCGCGTTTTCCCGTCATCCGGGTTCCTTGGGCCAGGGCCATGGAATTTTGCCGCTGGCTTTCCGGGAAAACCGGGAAAAAAGTGACCTTGCCTACGGAAGCGCAGTGGGAATACGCGGCCAGGGGGGGAGCTGATACGGATTTCTTTTTCGGGGAGCGGGATGCGGATTTTTCCGCGTATGCCAACCTGGGGGATGTGACCCTGAAGGAGCTGGCCGTTTCCGGCGTAGATCCCAGGCCGATTAAAAATCCCAACCGTTTCTGGGACTTCGTGCCGAGGGATGAGAAATACAATGACGGGAAGCTCCACCTGGCCCCCGTCAAGAGTTACAGGCCGAATGCCTACGGATTATACGACATGATCGGCAATGCCGCGGAATGGACCCGTTCCGAATACAGGCCTTACCCCTGGAAGGAAGGGGACGGGCGCAATGAAGGCCTGGACTCCCATGTTCCCCGTGCGGTGCGCGGCGGTTCCTGGTATGACCGTCCCAGGAGGGCCACGTCCTCCTGGCGCTGGGGCTATCCCGGCTGGCGTCCGGTGTACAACGTGGGGTTCCGGGTGATCATAGAAGACTGATTGTTGAAATTGCCATGAAACTGACAAAAATGTTCCGCGCTTCTGCGACTGCCCTTTGCTGCCTGCTGGCCCTCATTTCATGCAGGCAGGGACCGGATGCTGCTTCCGGCCCGCTGGCTCCGGTGGATGTGAAGGTCGTCGATCACCTGGTTGCCGTGCTGGGGCATGAGAGCTGCGTGCTGGAACTGGTGGACCCTGCTTCCGGGGAAAAGGTGAAAAGCATCCGGCTGGCCCAGCCTCCCAACGGAATGGCCGTGGATGGAGCAACGGCCTATGTGGCGGAAGGTGGCCCGCGCGGAGCAGTAGAAGTAGTGGACCTGGAAAGCGGGGCGTTGAAGCGTTCTTTTCCTGCCGGGCATACGCCCATGTCTCCCGTGGTGCGGGGGGGAAAGCTGTATGTGGCCTGCCGGTTTGATTCCCGCGTGCTGGAAATGGACGCCGCTACCGGAACCGTGCTGGATTCCTGGAATGTCCCCCGTGAACCCGTAGCGCTGGCCGTTTCTCCGGACGGCAGGAAAATCTGGGCTGCCGGCCATTTGCCGGCCGGGGCTGCGGACGGGGATTTCACGGCTGCCGCGCTGACTCTGGTGGAAGATGGAAAAGCTGTCCATTTCCCGCTTTCCAACGGGACGCAGGGCGTGCGCGGCATGGCGATAAGCCCGGATGGCCGCTATCTGGCCGTGGCGCATGTATTGAGCCGGTACCAGGTGCCCACCACGCAGCTGGACCGCGGCTGGATGAACACGAATGCCGTGACGGTTATCGATACGGACGATCCGGACAAGCCCCATCCCGTTCTGCTGGATGACCCGGATGCGGGGGCGGCCAACCCGTGGGGCGTTTCTTTTTCCGGAGATGGCGGAAAACTGTTCGTGACGCATGCGGGGACGCATGAACTCTCCGTAATTGATTTCCCGGCCCTGCTGGAGCGCATGAAGCGGGAAGGCCGGAGCAATGAGCCGGTTTCCGAAAGGCTTGGTTTCCTGCACGGTCTCCGCACCCGGATCGCTCTGCCCTTGAATGGCCCGCGCGCCGTGGCTTCCGATGGGGAAAACGTTTATGTGGCCGGCTACTTTTCTGATTCTCTGGCGGAAGTCTCCCTGAAGGATGCCTGCAAATCCAGGGCAATTCCCCTGAACGGCCAATTCCGGCCTTCCCGGGAAAAACTGGGGGAACGGTATTTTAATGATGCCTCCCATTGCTTCCAGGGGTGGCAGAGCTGCGCCACCTGCCACCCGGACGGCCGGGTGGACGGCCTGAACTGGGATCTGCTGAATGACGGCATGGGCAACCCGAAAAATACGCGCACCATGTTCCTTTCTCACCGGACAAGCCCGGTGATGACGCTGGGCGTCCGCGCCTCTGCGGAAGTGGCCGTGACGGCAGGCTTTGTGCACATCCAGTTTCTGGAACCTTCCGGTGAATTGGCGGAATGCGTGAATGCATACCTGAAAAACATGAAGGAAGTTCCCAGCCCGTTCCTGGTGGCGCATAACCCTTCCAAACAGCAGACAGGGGGGGAGGGGTGCGCCCAGTGCCATGCTCCCGGCGTGGAAAGGGGGGCTTTGTCCGAATCTGCCCGGAGGGGCAGGGAAGTGTTTAAAACAGCCGGGTGCGTGCGGTGCCACCCCCATCCTTACTTCACTACCAAGGAACTGGTGGCCACGGGGACGGCCACGGGGCTGGATGAAGGTAAAAGCGTTCTGGTGCCCTCCCTGGCGGAAGTGTGGCGGACCGCCCCTTACCTGCACGACGGCCGTGCGAAGACGATCCGGGAAGCCATCACGACATGCAATCCGGGGGATATCCGAGGGAAGACGAGTTCCCTGAATAACCGTGAACTGGAGGATTTGATCAATTACGTGCAGTCCCTGTAAAGGGGCGGGAGGGCATGATGACGGCGAATGCACCTGAACAACTGGAATGGTCCGGAAAAAACGGGGCGGAAGAACGCTTCTTCTGCATGACGGCGGAGCCGGGCGCAAGTTTTGAGGAAGAACTGCATTCCCTGATGACCAGGTACCGCAATCTGGGGGGAGGGGAGGAAGATGAATTCCTGTTGCGTTTCCATGTCAGCGACCCGGTGCGCCAGTCGGCTGCGCTGCGGCGGATGATAGGGGAGAGGAACTCCTATGTTTCCATGGTTGGCCAGCCCCCTGCGAACGGGGCCCGCGTAGCTCTGGAAGCCTGGCACATCGGCGGAATGTTGGGAAAAAGGCATATGGCGGAACAGGGCGGAACGGTCGTGGAAGCCCTCCGCGTTCATTACCGGCTGTTCCTGGCGGGCAAGAGGGAATTCTCCTCCCCGGACAGCTGCGGCCAGATGCGGGAGGAATTCCGCTGGCTGGACCGGATTGCCGCCTTACAGGGGGGAGCCGTGCCGGATTTGATTCACCGCACCTGGATTTATTGCCGGGACATTGACAACAACTACCGGGGATTGGTGGAAGGCCGCAACGGATGCTTTGACCGTTACGGGCTGACTCCGGAGAGCCATTTCATCGCCAGTACCGGCATTGAAGGCTGTACGGAGCTGCCGGGCCGCCTGCTGCATATGGACAGTCTGGGCATCGCGGGGCTGGAGCCCGGGCAGGTCCGGTACATGGAAGCGCCGGACTACCTGTCCCCCACGCATGTGTACCGGGTGGCCTTTGAGCGCGGCGTCCGTATTGTGTACGGGGACCGCTCCCATTATTTCCTTTCCGGCACCGCCAGTATTGACGCGGAGGGAAACATTGTCCATCCGGGGGACGTGGTGGGCCAGACGGCCCGCACCCTGGAAAATATGAGCGCCCTGATGGAAAGGAGCGGGGGAAGCCTGTCCGACCTGAAGCAGGCCGTAGTGTACCTGCGCGACTGGGCGGACCGGGAAACGGTCCGGAACCGGCTGATGGACTCTCCGCTGGCCGCTGTGCCGCATGTGATGCTGAAAGCCCCTGTCTGCCGCCCCGGCTGGCTGGTGGAAATAGACGGAATAGCCGTTAATGGAGCCGGAGAGTCCGCCTTTGCCCCCTTGTAAACCCTGCCGTTCCCGGAACCGCGGCGCACGGGCGATTTCCCTTGTTATCCCGTGCACGGAAATGGTATCATGAAAGCGCATGACTTATCGCCTTAATACGGACCGTCTGGTTTTTTTTTCCGTGCTGTTGTGGGTGCTGTTGCCGCCGGGTGTTTTTGCCTGGGAAGGGAATCCTCCGGGTCCGGATAATGTGCGGTGGCTGGAGCAGTTCTGTTCCAGCTACATGCAGTTTCTGACCCTGGGCGGCGTGTTGTGCGCGGTTATTGGTTTTGTGTGCGCCGCCCTGGTCTGGCTGGTGCATCGTCTGGACTGGGCGCGGAGCTTGAAAATCAGCGTGCTGTTTGTCATGTCCATCCTGTGCCTGGTTTTGTATGGCGGCTCCCTTTCCTTTGCCGTGTTTTATCTTCCCCTGGCCCTGATTAACCCCGCCGTGTATTGTTTCAGCGTCGGCCGGGCGGAATGAGCGGAGGGAGATTTGAAGGAAGATTCTAAAGGTCTTTAATAAAAATATTATGCCGTTGCGGCAGAGATGGGCTGAATGAGAGTTCCTGGCGGCGACGAAGGAATACTTTTCCTAGAGGGGGGAGAAAAAGGTTTCATGATTTTGTTTTCTGGAATATCTCTTTGATTTTCAAATATAGCAGGATTTGTCCCGGAGCCGTCTACGGCAAAAACGGCTCCGGATGTTTATGCTTTTATAAAGATTGCGGATGTAATGAGCGGATGCTCCAGTCACCGAATCCTTCCCCTTGGTTGCGTTCTGCCGCAAAACGTGCAAATACTGGTCGGAGCACGTCTACGATTTCTTTTACGGATACAGATTCCTGATAGACGAAGCCTAGTCTGTCTCCTCTTCTGGAACCGCCCATCCAGATATTGTACTTGCCCGGACCTCTGCCGACGAAAGCCAGTTCTGCCAGATACGGCCTGGAGCATCCGTTGGGACACCCGGTCATGCGTATAGAAATTTCTTCGTCCCATAGCCCCAGTTCTTTTAACTGTGATTCCAGTTCATCCACCAGTTTTGGAAGTAGTCTTTCGGAGTCTGTAAGAGCCTGCGGACAAAATGGCAGGCTGGTACAAGCGGAGGAATTGCGCCTGAGTCCCGAATCGTTGGGGAGAAGATTGTACTTCCTAATGATGGATTTGATTCGCACGGCAGTATCTGGTGTGATGCCGTCAATGACCAGATTTTGATTACCTGTGATGAAAAAATCTCCTTGATGAATGGAAGCTATTTCGTGAAAAGCGGTTTTAAGCTGTTGCCTGTTTGAATTTTGGATGCGGCCGCCTTCAATTTCAATGGTTTGTCGGCCAGGAACATCTGCGGCATCTCCGTTCGTAGATAATGAAAAAGGTTTGGCCTCTTGAAGAGGAAATGGAAGGCGTGTTGCAAGTTCGTTAGTGAACCAGCCCAGTCCTTTACCGGCAATGGTGTACCTGAGCCGGGATGTTTTTCTGTTGCTGCGGGTGCTGAATTCTTTATGGATCAAAAGCACCTGCCGGGCTACTTCCTCCACCTGTTCCGGGAAACAGAATCCGATAATATCCGCAAGGCGGGGGAAAGATCCGGGATTGCCGTAAGCATAGCCCATTCCTCCGCCGGCCAGGATATCATATCCCAGGAGTTTTCCCTCTTTTTCAATAGCCACGAAGCTCAAGTCCTGGGCGTATACATCCACATCATTTTCCGGGGGAAGCGTAAAAGCGATTTTAAATTTGCGCGGCAAATATCCGGGACCGTACAGAGGCTCCTCCTCCTCGCCCGAGTAGATTCGTTTGGCATCCAGCCATATTTCATGATAGGCATGTGTCTGCGGTTCCAGTTTTCGGGAGAGTTCCTGGGCTTGATTGAAGACTGTCTCATGGATGCCGGAATCTTCCGGGTGCAGAGAAACCATGACATTGCGTGTGGCGTCTCCACTGGCGGCAATCGTGGTGATGGCCGCGTGATGGATATCTTTCATGGTCTGTTTCAAATCCTGCTTGACGACTCCGTGGATTTGAATGGCTTGGCGTGTCGTAAGTTTAAGAGTGCCGTTACCGAATTGGTCGCTTAGCGTTTCCGCAGCCAGCCATTGACTGGGTGTGATACGGCCTCCGGGGAGGCGTAACCTCAACATGAATAACCAATTTCGTCCCTGTCCGTTTTTCTTTCGGATAAGCCGTTCATCTCGGTTATCCTGCTGGGTGATTCCATGGAATTTCAGCAGAAATTCTTCTTCGGACGGGAAATGGGTAATGCTATCGTCATGGAGGAGGTTAGAGATATTCCCTCTGAGGAAATCGCTTTCCTCCTTGATTCGTTCGTTGGATGTGTATCCTTCTTTAATCATAATATTTTCTGTGGGTTAAGCTAGATTTGTCCCCCAGCGTTTGTAGATAGATTGTTCCAGGGGGGAGAAGATGAGTTTATCTGAGAGCAGGCCTAAGAGAATAATAACGAACATGATTCCCATGACCTGCTCCATGGAATTGAGTTCTCTTCCGAAGTGCAGGAGCTGTCCCAATCCCAATCCTGTCAGGATGGGAACAAAAATTTCTGCGGACATCAGGGAGCGCCAGGAGAAGGCCCAACCTTGCTTCATGCCGCTGACGATGAATGGTGCAGAGGCCGGAAGCGTGACGAAGAGCAGCGTGTAGGCAGAACCGGCTCCCATTGTCCGAGCTGCGCGAGCATAAATTGGAGGGATGTTGGCAAGTCCATTTTCTGTGGCCAGTATGACTGACCAGACAGTACCCATGATGACAACGAACAAGATGGCCGCTTCTTCCTGACCGAACCATAGGATGGCCAGAGGGACCCAGCAAACGCTGGGAAGCCCTTGAAATCCCAGTGCCAGAACTCCGATGGTGTTTCTTATTATTTGGAAACGGGCAGATAAAAGTCCTGCTGGAATCCCGATGGAGATTCCTGCCAGGTACCCCAGGAACAGTCTCCTAATGGTAACGAACGTAGCGGACCAGAGAGAGTTGTCCCTGATTGCTTCTTCAAGATAGCCGCTTATGGTGGAAGGTGCCGGGAATAGGAAAGGCCTCCACCAGCCGGACAGAGACCCGTATTCCCATATAGCTATAGCTAGAAAGATGAATACTGAGGATTGGATGATGCTTTTTATGGAAGAATGCATGATGTCTGTGTGTCTTGTTTTTCTTCTGCGGTTCTGGAAACCAATTTTAATGCACGTGTGATGTTTGAGGATAGCCGGGCTACTCCCGGATCATTGATTTGGCGCGGTCGCGGC
This sequence comes from Akkermansia muciniphila ATCC BAA-835, assembly GCF_000020225.1. Classification (NCBI taxonomy): domain Bacteria; kingdom Pseudomonadati; phylum Verrucomicrobiota; class Verrucomicrobiia; order Verrucomicrobiales; family Akkermansiaceae; genus Akkermansia; species Akkermansia muciniphila. The sequence continues at coordinate 1,572,232 of NC_010655.1, forward strand.
AAACGAATGCAGAATTCTCCGCAAATACGTCCAGGGTGGGAGGAAAATAAAATGACTCTGTCTCCCAGGCATACGGCTTCCCGTACATTATGAGTAACAAAGACGACGGTAATCCCATGTCCGGCACAAATGGCCTGGATATCCGCATAAAGTTGTTCCCTGGTCATGGCATCCAATGCCGCGAAGGGCTCATCCATCAGAAGAACCCTGGGGCGCAATGCAAGAGCCCGGGCTATGGCTACGCGTTGTTTCATTCCTCCGGAGAGTTCATGGATACGAGCTTGCGTGAAGTTGTCCAAGCCTACTGATTTCAGGTTTTTCAAAGCTATTTGGCAACGTTTTCTGCGGGGAATTCCGGTAAATCGGAGACCGAATTCTACATTGTGCAGCACGTTTAACCACGGGAACAGGGCGAAATCCTGAAAAACGACTGTCCTGTCCGGTCCAGGACCTGAGATTATTTCTCCATCATAGGAAATGCTTCCCGTATCCGATTTGATCAGACCGGCGATCATATTCAGCAGAGTTGTTTTGCCACAACCGCTTGGACCTACCAGGCAGATGAATTCTCCTTCCCCTATGTCCAGATTGGCAGAAGAAAGCGCCAGAAGCGATTTTTTTCTGGAAAAATAACTTTTGGAAACGTTTCGTATGGATAATCTACTCATGGCTGGGATTATTTTTATCATTCCGGATGATGCCTTCGACACGGGGAAGTTCCTTGTAAAATCCAGTCCGTACCATATCCTTGGCAAATGCTTGGAGCTTTTCTTCGGATATTTTATTAGTGGGAACTAACCTGGGCCATGCATGGAGAATTAAAGAGGGATCAATGCTGGAACGGGTGAGTTCCCTCAGTTCTTCTACGACGATTTTTTGAGCTTCCTGGGGATGTTCGATAATCCAGAAAGTGAGTTCTCTGTGAGCTTCAATAATGGCCTGTGCCACGTCCGGCTGTTTTTCCAGAATTCTCTTTTGGGCTGTCAGAACAGTAGTTACGGCATCCGTTTCAAGAAACAGGAGCTTGCCTCCGGCTTCCTTTTCCAGGCGGCTAATCCATGGTTCTACAGTCCAGGATCCGTCTAGTTTTCCTTGACGAAAGAGAGATATCTGTTCTGGATTGGGGGTAGGAAGTATGCTTGCGTCTCCTCTGGATTGAGTGACTGCTACGCCTCCCAGGGCCAACCATGTCCGGCAGGCTATATCCTGAGTATTGCCCAATTGGGGGGTAGCGATGATTTTCCCTTGAAAGTCTTTTTGTGTTCGTGCTTCGGAATGGGTGGGGACGACCAGTCCGGACCCTCCCTGTACGGCTCCTGCTACTATTTGCAGGAGAGTTCCATTGGATTTGGAATACGCATTAATGGCAGGGCTCGAACCAACGTAGGTAAAATCCAGGGAATTGGCGAACATGGCTTCCATGGCACTGGGGCCGGCGTTGTAAGCATACCATAGGATGGAGATGTTTTTCCCCGTCCGTTCAAAGATGCGTTTTTCAAACCATCCCTCCCCCGTGCGGCTGAAATGCCTGGCAACCAACCCCTGGACATGGGTTACGTTGGGGAAAAGGCCAAAGCGTATTTGATCCTGCCGTTCGGATGCTTCCCGACAGGATGCCAGAAATGCTGGAACCAGGAGAGCGCCAATACAAAGAAGAGCATCTAATGCAAGAGGCAGAGTTTTCATAAAATGGTAGAACAGGTATTTAAATGGGATAAAATTAAAATTCCACATAGAGAGTGCGCGCCAGAAGAAACGCAGTATTTTCGTTTGCTTTCGCAGGGGGGAGGATGCGGTCTGCCGTTTCTGGCGCGGAGACGACATTCCCAAGCCAGATGCAGTAGGTTCCCTTTGCTTTTCTGGGCAGGACGGGAAGGCCCGGCAGCACTGCAATGCTCATGAGCCCCGCTTCGGCCAGCAGGCCTGAGGCATTGACGATTTCTCTAGCGGATCTGCCCCATACGCCTTCTGCCTTGAAATCCAGACCGTAGGTATGAGCCTTGAGCCGATGGAGTTCCCGTTCCAGCTGTTTGGCGAAGCTGCGTGCCAGTTCGCTGTCTTCTCCCGCTACGTAAATTTGTTTTCCACCATGCCCGAAGGTTTCAGCGCGTTCATCGCTTGAAACGAATGTTTGGAGTTGTTCCTTTTCTTTTTCGGGAACCTTATCTCTGTGAGGGGGGCGGAGCATACCAGCTCCCGCTGTGACGTTATTCAGCGGGTCAATCAGGATGAAAGCTCCTCCGGAACGGTTATCCCGGTAATAATCATAGAACAAGGGGGAACTGGTTTCCAGGACGATACGGCCGACATGATTCAGAGGAAGCTGCGTTGCATGGCGGCTTTCCAGTGTATTGACGTCTATGTCGTATTGGAGTTCTACTATCCTCCCCTGGATATTTCTGCCCGCATGGCGCATAATGTATTTGCTTCTGGGAAGAAGGGGTTTTTCAGACATCCAGATGACACGGGCTTCCAGCCGATCCTCTATATGGGGGAGATTCCCTTTTTTGACAATCATGTCACCGCTGCTGATATCTATTTCATCCTCAAGTTCCAATACGACGGCTTGGGGAGAGAATGCTTCTTCCAGTTCTCCGTCCGGAGTAACGATTCTTTTGATCCGGCTGTTTTGAAACGAAGGCAACGTCACGATAGGATCACCCCTGCGGATGGAGCCGGAGGTAATGGAGCCGGCGAACCCCCGGAAATCGAGATTGGGCCGTATGACTGTCTGTACCGGAAAGCGGAAATCCCGGAGATTCCTGCTGTCGCTGGCATCCAGCGTTTCCAGAATGGAAAGCAGATGATCGCCCTGGTACCAAGGCGTTTTTCCTGTTGTTTGCGTCACATTTTCCCCTTCAATGGCGGAAATGGGAACGAAACGAACATCCGGGATATTCAACTGTTGCGTGAAGCTTCCGAATTCTTCTTCAATTTTCCGGAATTTTTCTTCAGAGTATTTCAAAAGATCCATCTTGTTGACGGCTACGATGAGGTGCCGTATTTTCAGAAGAGAGACGATGAACGCATGCCGTTTCGTTTGTGTGAGTACTCCATGGCGAGCATCAATCAGGATGATGGCGGCATCTGCCGTGGAAGCTCCGGTGGCCATGTTCCGGGTGTATTGTTCATGTCCGGGGCAGTCGGCAATGATGAATTTGCGGCGTGGGGTGGTGAAGTACCGGTAGGCTACATCAATGGTTATTCCCTGTTCCCGTTCCGCTCTAAGGCCGTCCAGCAACAGGGCGTAATCAATTTTACCTGCTCCAGCAGTTCCATTTTTTTCACTGGCTTTGCGCAGCTCTGCCAGCTGGTCGTCAAAAATCAGTTTGCTGTCATAAAGGAGGCGTCCGATGAGTGTAGATTTCCCGTCGTCCACGGAACCGCAGGTAAGTACGCGTAGCAGGCTTTTATTTTCGTGTTCGTTCAGGTATGAGTCGATGTCCATAATGGTAAAAATAAGAGGTATCGTCAGAATGGTTCATAATAGGGGTTAAAAATATCCTTCTCGTTTTTTCTGTTCCATGGAGGCATCACCGTCGTGGTCAATTATACGAGAAGAACGCTCGCTCAGCCTGGTTTCCAGCATTTCCGCTACAATCTCTTCTACAGTGCGAGCTGTAGATTCTATGGCTCCAGTTAGAGGGTAACAGCCCAGTGTACGGAAACGGACGGTTCTCATCTGCGGTGTTTCCCCCGGTTTCAAAGGCAGGCGGTCGTCGTCCGCCATAATAAGGGAGCCGTCACGTTCCACAATGGGACGGGGTCTAGCAAAATACAGGTCTACAACCTGTATTTTTTCCAGGCGGATGTATTGCCAGATATCCAGTTCCGTCCAATTGGACAGAGGAAAAATACGGACGCTTTCTCCCGGATTGATACGGCCGTTATAAATGTTCCATAATTCCGGCCGTTGATTTTTGGGATCCCATTGGTTGAATTTATCCCGGAAAGAGAAAATTCGTTCTTTGGCCCGTGATTTTTCTTCGTCGCGGCGGGCGCCTCCGAATACGGCATCATATTTTCCTGCGGTCAACGCCTGAATCAATGCCTGTGTTTTCATAATATCCGTGTATTTGCGGCTGCCGTAAGTAAAAGGATTGACGCCGGCGGAAATGCCTTCCTGGTTACTGTGGACAATCAGATCCAGATCATTTTCCTGAACGAATCTGTCCCGGAATTCTATCATCTCGCGAAATTTGAATGTGGAGTCTATATGAAGAAGCTTGAATGGGAGTCTGCCTGGATAGAATGCCTTTTTGGCTAAGTGGACCAGTACAGAGGAATCTTTCCCGATGGAATAAAGAAGTACGGGATTTTCAAACTGGCTGATGGCATCCCGGAAAATGTGAATGCTTTCTGCCTCCAACTGTTTTAGCTGGCTGAGTCTGTAAATGCTGTTCATTTTGTATATTTTTGGTTATCAATGTCTTGGTTTGCGGTGTAGACCGCACTCCTTGTGTTCTTTCTCTTCCCACCACCATCGTCCGTCGCGTACATCTTCTGTCCTCTTGACAGCTCTTGTGCAGCAGGCGCACCCGATACTGGGGAATCCTGCATCGTGAAGGGGATTGTAGGGAACGCCGTAGGCGCGGATATAGTTCCAGACATCCTCTTCTGACCAGTTGGCCAGTGGGCTGATTTTGATGATGCCGTTCGCCTCATCGTTTTCTGTGATATGAAGCCCTTTCCGGGTGATGGACTGAGTGGAGCGTAATCCGCAGATCCACGCTTTTTTCCCGGCAAGGAGTCTTTCCAGAGGGCGCAGTTTACGGATATTGCAGCATTCGTGACGGTATTCCACACTGTTGCGGAACAGATTGACACCTTTGTCCAGAATCATGCTTTCCACTTCTTCCGCTGCCGGAAAATAAGGAATAATGCGAATGCCGTATATTTCCTCCGTTCTTGTCCAGAGTTCATAGGTTTCCGGAAATAATCGCCCCGTGTCCAGAGTCGCCAGAGGAATATTCAGGCCAAGATGGGAGATCATATGGGTAAGCACTTGGTCTTCTGCCCCGAATGATGTGGCAAAAACAAGGTTTCCTTCGTATTGCGCTGCGGCTTGTCGCAACGTGTCTGTAGCGGTTGGGGAATGAGCGTTCATGAATGTTGGCGCTGGTTGAAGGTGGATAGCCGTATCCGGTAGAAAAGAACGGGATGTCAGATGAACAGAGGAGTTGAGTAGTACCGATCCGCTGAATCGGGGAGGATCACTACTACATTTTTCCCTGTGTTCTCTTTTCTTTTAGCAACCTGGACGGCAGCCCATAGGGCAGCTCCGCTGGAAATCCCAGTTAGAATGCCTTCTTTGACGCCCAATTCTTTAGCTGTGGAAAAGGCATCTTCGTTGGAAACTGTGATGACTTCATCATAGATATCCGTATCCAGGGTTTCTGGGATAAAGCCAGCTCCTATTCCTTGAATTTGATGGCTTCCGGCCTGGCCGGCGGATAATACGGGGGAATCTGCCGGTTCCACGGCAATGACGGTGATTCCTCCGGGTTTGCGTTCCTTGAGCAGTCTGCCTATGCCGGTTATTGTTCCCCCGGTGCCTACTCCGGCTACGACGATATCTACTTCTCCGTCCGTATCTTCCCATATTTCAACCCCTGTTGTTTCATAGTGGGCTCTGGGATTGGTTGGGTTGGTGAATTGACTGGGAATGAAGGAGCCCGGAGTTGTGGCCGCCAGATCCTGGGCTTTGGCGATGGCTCCTTTCATTCCTTGGCTGTCTTCTGTAAGGACAATATCGGCTCCGTAGGCTTTTAGAATATTTCGTCGTTCAACGCTCATGCTTTCCGGCATGGTAAGAATGATGCGGTATCCCCGGGAAGCAGCAATAGCCGCCAGGCCAATGCCCGTGTTGCCGCTGGTTGGTTCAATGATGACAGATCCCGATTTGAGTTGGCCCGATGCTTCTGCCTCGTTGATCATGGCGAGTGCGATACGGTCTTTCATGCTGCCTGCCGGGTTCAAGTGGTCCAGCTTGAGCAGGAGCCGGGCATTCAGACGATGTGCCTGAGCATAATTCCTTGGCTCCAGAAGAGGTGTTTTCCCGACCAGTTCCGATATGGAGGTGTAAATGTTCATCGTGTCGTACTTTACAGGGATGGATTTAGATTTCTTTTGTATTCCGATAGGAATAATAGGAATTAGTTACTCTTATATTCTGGAAGTGTCAATGTGAATTAATGAATATGAGATATTATTTTTTTATTTGTTTTTTTATGTAAATAAAAATGATAGAAGAGCATTGAATGAACAGTCGCAAAATGTCAGAGGTTGAGAGTAAAAACCGCTTCCCTCTGTTTTCAAGCTATTGATAGGGAAGAAGGAAGGATGCGTGTGAGGGACAGATGTCTTGTTCCCTTGCCTTCCTAGAGCATGCAGTTGTATTGGTACTCTCCGGTTGACGTTATGAATTTTCCTTTTCCCGGAGAGGGATTGTGGCGTTTGGAAAACTGTCTGTTTTGTCCAATTCCATCCTTTATCGCATATCCTTAGAATGTTTGTTTTCTATATGCTGATAATCTGTTAGTTGTGATTATTTGGAGGATGGTGTGCAAAAAACACAACTGCTGAGATGCTGATCCGCATAAGCCTTATGGGGAAGCCTCTGACACACGAAAATCGGATCATGTTGTTTATCATGACCTCTCTTTGTCCTGCATGACGGTTTCATCTTCTCCCTCGGCTATGATGATTACTCCGGATATTTTTTCGGTACGGGAAACAGGGAATCGCCGTGCGGGCAGGAATGGTTTTATCTTTCTTTTCCGTGGCGGATATCCGTGGCTTCCTTCAGGAAGACGACGGTGGCGGCGATGGTTTTGGCAATGTCTCCTATCCGTTCCAGAGAACGGATAATGAAGAGAAGGTTGACGTTGAGGGAAGGGGAGTCCTCCCGTTCGGGGGAGACCAGAAGGGCCAGCGCTTTGCGATGGGCTTTGTCCAGTTTTTTGTCGCGCAGGCGTATTTCCCTGGCGGCGTCCACATCCTGCGTTTCCAGACACCTGGCGGCGTCTCTGAATTCGGATACGGCCATTTCCAGCAGAGGGAGCACAATATCCGGGGAGAAGGATTCCTGATGCCTGATGGAGGACTTGGCATGCTTGGCGATACCCGTTACTTCCTCCATGCATTCCTGGAGCTTGTCCCCGCATCGGGAGAAAGTGATGACGAGCCTCAGGTCGCGTCCCAGTGGATGGAACTGGGTGAGTACGGAGGAGCAGAGGGAGAGAACCTGCCGGGTTTCTTCCTGCAGCGGGTCGCTGTCCGCAATGATGCTGTTGGCCCCGTCGCTGTCCGGGCCGGAAATGACCCGTTCCAGAATGTCCATGTATTTCAGCAGGCTGCCGCAGATGGCATTGACGCGGAGGCGGATAGCGTTCAGGGCCGCGTCGTAGTGGGGGAGGATGTGATTGCCGGGGGATGTCATGAGGAGAATGGTTTGGAATGGGCTTTTAGCTGAAACGGCCCGTAATGTAGGCTTCCGTTTCTTTTTCCGTAGGATTGGTGAAGATTTGGGACGTTTCCCCGTATTCCACCAGGCGGCCCATGTACATGAAGGCGGTCCGATCCGCGATGCGTGTGGCCTGCTGCATGTTATGGGTGACGATGACAATGGTGAGTTCTTTTTTCAGGTCTTCCATCAGGTCCTCTATTTTTAAGGTGGCGATAGGGTCCAGGGCGGCGCAGGGTTCATCCATCAGCAGAATTTGGGGGCGGTTGGCAATGGCGCGCGCGATGCACAGCCGCTGCTGCTGGCCGCCGGAAAGGCCGTAGGCGCTTTCATGCAGCTTGTCTTTCACTTCATCCCACAGGGCGGCTCCCTTCAGGCTTCGTTCCACGGTTTCGTCCAGTTCCGCGCGCCTGTTGCGGCCGGCCACACGGAGGGGAAAGACGATGTTTTCGTAAATGCTTTTAGGGAAAGGGTTGTATTTCTGGAAGACCATGCCTACGCGCTTGCGCAGGGAGATGACTTCCACGCGCGGGTCATACAGGCTGGTGCCGTCAATGCGGATATCCCCCTGGTGGCGCACGTCCGGGACCAGGTCGTTCATGCGGTTGATGTTGCGGAGCAGCGTGGATTTTCCGCAGCCGGAGGGCCCGATGAGGGCGGTTACCCGGTTGGTTTCAAAGGTCATGCCGATGTTGAAGAGAACCTGTTTGCTCCCGTAAAAGAAGGAGAAGTCTTCCACTTCAATGATGGGTTCGTCGTTTGCGGCGGCTGGTTCAGTCATGGGATGGTGAAGGAGAATGGGGTTAGAAGCTGGAGGCCGCGTATTTTTTGCGCAGGCGGTTGCGGATGAGGATGGCCGTGAGGTTCATGACCACCACCAGCAGGATGAGGAGCAGCGTGGTGGCGAAAACCATGGGCTGGGCGGCGTCCGAGTCCGGAGACTGGAAGCCCACGTCGTAGATATGAAAGCCCAGATGCATGAATTTGCGTTCCAGGTGGATGAAGGGGCCTTCCCCGTCAATGGGCAGGGAGGGGGCCAGCTTGACCACTCCCGTGACCATGAGTGGGGCTACCTCTCCGGCGCCACGGGCCATGGCCAGAATGAGGCCGGTCATGACGCCCGGCAGGGCGCTGGGGAGGATGATGCGTTTAATCATCTGCCATTTGGAGGCCCCGCAGGCCAGGGCAGCCTCCCGCAGCCCGCGGGGGACGGCGGAGAGTGCCTCCTCCGTGGAGACGATGACTACGGGCAGCGTCATCAGGGCCAGCGTGAGGGATGCCCACAGGATGCCGGAGGTCCCGAAGGTGGGGGTGTTGTCCACAGCCAGCTTTTTCCAGTAGAAAAGTTCGTCGATGCTCCCTCCCAGATAGTAAACGAAGAAGCCGAGGCCGAAAACGCCGAAGACGATGGAAGGCACGCCCGCCAGGTTGTTCACGCAGATGCGCACGGCCTGAACCAGAGCCCCCTGTCTGGCGTATTCCCTCAGGTAGATGGCTCCGATGACCCCCACGGGCGTGACCAGCACACTCATGAGCAAAGTCATGATGAAGGTGCCGAAAATGGCGGGGAAGATGCCGCCCTCCGTGTTGGCTTCCCGCGGATCATCCGTGATGAAATGGTACAGGTTGTGGAGGAAGACGCCGCATTTGCCGAAGAACCCCAGGTCATTCGGCTGGTAGCCGTAAACGATTTTATCCATGCGGATTTCCTTTCTTTCCCCGTCTCCCAGGGCATACACAAGAGAGTCTCGGCCCTGTTGAGCCCTCAGTTTGGCTGCTTCCGCGGTGTACCGGGCGTATTCGGCATTGAGCTGTTCCTCTTTGGCGCGGAGCCGGTCCAGTTCACCGGCCGGGTCGTCCATATCCGTGAGAATGGGGTTTTTCCTGGGGACGGCCGTACGCCGTCCGTTTTCTTCCCGGATGTCGTAGGAACGTTCTATGGCCTTGATATCCAGTCTGACGTCCGCCAGACGGGTATTGACGGAGCCGATGTCCCTGGTGTCAATGGTTTTGACCCTGTCCCTCAGGTCTGTTTCCCGGTCCAGCACGCGGCGGAAAGCCTCCATGAATTCCGGTGAGGCGGCGGGGATGGTTTCTCCGGAGGCCAGCTTGAGTTCCAGAGGTTTGACCAGGGTGTTCCCTCCCTCCATGCGTTCCAGGCACAGAAGGCCTTTGGGGGTGGCGGAGGCAGTGACATTGTGCGCGTCCACATAGCGGTAGGATTGTCCATAGGATTCCTTGCTGCCGGTGAAAAGCTGGTATTCCCGCACGTCTCTGGCTGTGGAGCCGGGATGGGCGGGGTCTGCGGGGACGTGGCGCGTCTGGTCCTTTGTGATGCCGGCGTACAGGACAAGCGGTTGTTCTTCTTTTGAAGAAGGGGCGAGCGTCAGTTCATGGATAGTTTTGGGCCAGAAGGCCTCCAGACCGTTGAAGACGATGATGCCCAGCAGGCCGAAAATCATGATGAGGCCCAGGGAGAGCCCGATGGAGGCGAGCCAGATATTGACTTCCCCCAGGGGGCGTTTGGGGGCGGGCGGAAGGCTGAAGTCCTGTTTCATGGAAGGTGGATGGATGGGAGGGAAAGGGTTGGATGGTTCACACGACGTTGAAGCGTTTGCGGAGACGCTGGCGCACTATTTCCGCCAGAGTGTTCAGAATGAATGTCATGGAGAAGAGGATAAGGCCGCCCAGGAAGAGGACCCGGTAGTGGGTGGAGTCCTGCGCCGCCTCCGGCAGTTCCGTGGCGATGTTGGCGGAGAGGGTGCGCATGCCGTTGAAGATATTCCAGTCCATGATGGGGGTGTTTCCCGTGGCCATCAGTACGATCATGGTTTCCCCCACGGCTCGGCCCAGACCTATCATCAGGGCGGAGAAAATGCCTGCGGAAGCCACCGGAAGAACAACGGTGCGGACCATCTGCCAGCGGCTGGCCCCCAGAGCCTCCGAGGCGGCGATGAGGGAAGGGGGGACGTTGCTCAGGGCGTCCTCGGAAATGGTGAAGATGACAGGGATGACGGCAAAGCCCATGATGAATCCAACCACTAGGGAGTTGCGCTGTTCATAGGGCATGCCGGAGCCGTTGCGCCACAGGTCTGCGAAACTGGCGGCCTGGAAGTCCCCGTCTCCCCACAGGCCCATGACGCTGCGGCAGAGGCTGATGAGGGGCTGTTCCAGCCAGTAGCCCAGGTATTCCCAGCAGAACCAGGCGCAGAGCAGGATGACGGGGGTCATGACGATGTATTCCACACCGCGGCTGAATTTGTTGCGCCAGGCTGCGGGCCGGGTGGTCCAGAACCATGCGATGAGGGCCGCCAGGCCGGGAATGAGGACGGCCATGCAGAGCAGTGCGGGGACTTTGTCTTCCATTCTGGGGGCCAGGTAAAGGGCGCCGAAGAAGCCCAGCACTACGGAAGGAAGGGAGGCCATGATTTCCATGACGGGTTTTACCACCCGTTTGACGGCAGGGGCCATGAAGTGGGCCGTGTAAATGGCGGCTGTGACCGCTACCGGGACGGCGAAGACAAGGGCGTACAGGGTGCCTTTCAGCGTGCCGAAGACCAGGGGCATCAGGGACAGCTTGGATTCATAATCATCCGTGCCGCCCACGGATTGCCAGAGCCATTTGGGAGAATCGTACCCCTCATACCATATTTTCCCGACCAGGGCTTTGGCGCCGGCTTCCGGGTGCTTGTCTTCCAGAGAGAAGAAATGGATGTTTCCTGATGGGTCCACGGCAATGGCGGCGTTGAATTCCGCATTGGCGGCCAGTTGGACCGGAACGAATTCCAGAGGTCCGCTGTTCCAGCGGATGTCGGCCGTGGTTCCGTAGCAGAGCCTGAGTTCCCGCGGAGTGGAGACCAGGAAGGAACGGTTGATGCCGGATGCCGCGTAATGCTGCACCGGACCGTCCATGGGAGAGAATTGCCTGGTCTGGCCGAAGAGGCGCAGGGAAGTGCCGTCCGGGCGGGAATGGGGATAAAGGCTGAAAATCTTAAGGCTTCCCCTGTCGCCTCCTATGACCAGGGACATGTCTCCGAAAAGCCAGTTGACGGAAGTCATTTTTTCCCCTTTCCCCAGCGGGGTCGGAATCATCTGGCGTCTGACCCATGTTTCCCCGTCTTCATCATAGGAGAAGTAAAGAAGTTTGTCCGCATCCGTAGCGATGACGAGGCTGTCTCCGGAGGCTCCGGGTAGCATGGCCGTGGGGCGGCCTTCCAGCTGGTCCGTCAGGTCATGGAATCCGGAAGGCGCCAGTTCTCCCTCATGAAGCAGGGAGCGGGATTCTTCCAGCGTCATCAGCAGGAGGCGCGTGCCCTGTTCTGTCTCCACGGTTGCGGTAAATATTTTCCGTTCTCCCGCGTCCGCATAGGCTATGCCGGATATTTTGCCGGGGACGGAGCCGCTTTCCGTCAGGGGGTAGAGAGGGCCGGCCTCCGCTCCGGCTTTGTCCGGGCCGTGGGCATTCGTCCGGCCGTGGACGTTGAGTCCGGAATGAACATGGATGAGGCCCACCTTGCCGGATTCCGTGGCGATGGGGTAGGCGGTGAGGGATGCATCATAGGAATGGGCGCAGACGGTTTCGCCGTCCGGCAGGGAAACGGGAACGGAGGACAGGTTCCCGGTAGTTTTGTCCAGGAAGAAGATGTTTTTCCCGTTGCCGTAGACAAAGGGAAGCGTGCCGGAAGGGTCCAGGCCCCAGGTTCCCGGAACCGGAGAGGAGGGCGCGGGGTGCTGCCGTTCTTCCACGTCCGCGCTCTGGAAGAGAGGAATCGTAACGGCCAGCAGGAAGAAAAGAATGCCGAAAACGGCTACAATGACGGTGAATCCTCCGCCGATGATGGTTTTGGTCATGATGCGGTCAAACCACAGCGTGGTTTTTGCCACCTGAAAGCGTTCCGGAACGGGTTTGGGCTTTCTGGAAGGTGCGGGGGAGGGAGCATTGGAACTCATGACGGCAGAGAGGAGAAGTTGGAGGGCAGGACTCCGGCGGGCGGGCCGGAGTCCTGCCCCGGCATGTGTTTACGGCACGGGAAGGGAGTGTTTATTCAATGCTCTTGAGCACTTCTGCGCTGACTTTGGCGGGAATCGGGTAATAACCGTCCTTGGTCACGATTTCCTGGCCGTCTTTGGATACGATGAATTTGATGAATTCCCTGGTCAGGGTGTCCAGGGGTTCTCCCGGTTTCTTGTTGACGTAAATCAGCAGGTAACGGGAGAGCGGGTACGTTCCGTTGATGCAGTTATCGTAGGAAGGCTGTACCGCCGCCTTTCCGCTTTTTTCCGCCAGGGAGAGGGTTTTTACGCCGGAGGTGACGTATCCGATGCCGGAATAGCCGATTCCCTGTTCGTCGGAACTGATGCCCTGCACGACGGCGGAGGAACCGGGCTGTTCCTTCACGGAGTTTTTATAGTCCCCTTTTTTCAGGGCTATTTCCTTCACGAACCCGTTCGTGCCGGAGGCGCTGTTTCTGCCGTAAATGGAGATGGCTTTTCCTTTCATGGAGGGCACCCCCGCATCGCCCCAGTCGGTGATGTTGGAGCCGCCGCGTTTGAAAGTGGAGGAGAAAATGGAGTCGATCTGCGTCAGGGTAAGGGCCTGGATGGGATTATTCTTGTTGACAAAGAAGGCCACGGCGTCCAGGGCCACTTTGATTTCCGTCGGCTTGTAGCCGTATTTGGCTTCAAAGGCGGCGATTTCCTCCCGCTTCATCTGGCGGCTCATGGGGGCGAGCTGGGCCGTGCCTGCCGTGAGGGCGGGCGGCGCTGTGGAAGAGCCTTTGCCTTCAACGCCGACTTTGACGCTGGGGTATTTTTTGTTGAATCCTTCCGCCCAGAGGGTCATCAGGTTGTTCAGCGTATCGGAGCCGACGGCGTTCAGGTTGCCGGAAACGCCGCTGGTGGGCGCATACGGCTTGATGCTGCTGTCAACGGTCACTTGGTTGGCGCCCATGCTCAGGGAGCTGAGGGCGGCGGCGATGGTCAGGATTTTGGCGACAAATTTCATGGCGTCTTTTTTGGTGTGTTGCGTCTTCCGTTTCCGTCCGGCGGGGCCGTTCATGGCGGAAGACGGGGTAGTGATACCCTTCCGCCCCCATGGTGAGGAAGAGAATCCTGGTTAAGAAATCGTCACAAACCCGGAGTAGCCAGGGAGCCCTGTTTTTGGGATACCATGCGTCCAGAGGCGCAGGACGCGCCATTAGAAGAACATGACTCCGCATCCAGCAGCAGCCGACCAGACCGCCGTAGAGGTGGATTCCCTGGATTTTTGTTATGGGAGCAAGCAATCCCTGTTCAACGTCACCATGAAAGTCCCCAGGAACAGGGTGACGGCGTTCATCGGCCCTTCCGGGTGCGGGAAGTCCACGCTGCTGCGCTGTATCAACCGGATGAATGACCGTATTCCGGAGGCGCGCGTTACGGGAGGCTCCATCCGCATTGATGGGGTGGACGTGACTTCTCCTTCCCTGGATACCATTCGTCTGCGCCGGGAGGTGGGCATGGTTTTCCAGAAGTCCAACCCTTTCCCGATGAGCATTTATGAGAATGTAGCCTACGGATTGAAGCTGGCGGGGGTAAGAAACCGCGGCATTCTGGACGAGGCTGTGGAGGAAAGCCTGCGGCATGCCGCTCTTTGGGATGAGGTAAAGGACCGTCTCCATGCTTCCGCCAATGGTCTTTCCGGCGGCCAGCAGCAGCGGCTGTGTATTGCCCGTTCCATTGCCGTGAAGCCGCGCATCCTGCTGATGGACGAACCCTGTTCCGCCCTGGACCCCATTGCGACAGTGAGGGTGGAAGAGCTGATGCACCGTCTCAAGGACAAGTTTACCATCATTGTGGTCACCCATAATATGCAACAGGCTACGCGCGTTTCGGACCTGACCGGTTTTTTCATGTTGGGAAGGCTGGTGGAATTTGATGCTACGGAAAAGATTTTTTCCAATCCCTCCCTGAAAGAAACGGAGGATTATATTACGGGAAGATTCAGTTAACAGAGAGACGATTATGCTTTTTCCAAAGAATATTTCCAAAAATGGAACCGGGCGTGTTCCCCATGTTCCCGGCTCTGGACGAAGGCTGGCTGCCAGCGCCGCCAGAAAGAACAGCCTGCGCAGGCAGCATCTTTTTTATCATGCCGGCAAAACCTTATCCAATCATCAAGCCAATATTCCGAATCATGAATCACGACGCGCACACCCTGAGGGAGTTTGACGCCGCCCTTTCCTCCCTGAATACGCATTTGCTCCAGATGGCCTATAAGGCGCAGAGCGCCCTTGATTTGGCCGCCGCCGGCCTTTTGCAGCAGAATGAGTCTTCCGCCAACCGGGTTATTGCTGATGACGAAGAATTGGACGAGCTGGAAATGACGGTGGACAGGGAAGGGCTGCATCTGCTGGCTTTTTTCAGTCCGGTGGCTTCCGACCTCAAAGTGGTGCTGGCTTCCCTGCGCATGTCCTCCATGTATGAACGGATTGGTGATGAGGCCGTGACCATCGCCAAAAGGGCCAACAGGCTGAATAAGCGCCCGCGCATCCGGGAGGCTGCCTTGGCGGATCCTGTCTATCGGGAAATGGCGGAGCGGTTCAGGGCTGTGAATAAGGCTGTTTCCTCCTGGGACGGGGAGGCTCTGGCGGAGCTTGTCCCTGCGCTGGAGGATTTGGCGGAGCATGCGGCGTCCCTGACGGAGGCATTTGCCTGCTTGCCTGAGCAATATCAGGACAATCTGGTTTCCGTTGCGGATCTGGTTTTTGTAAGCCGTTCCCTGGAACGCATCGCGGAAGGGCTCCAAAAGGTAGCTGCGGAAGGGCTTTACGCGGCCTCCTGATGCCGCGTGCCTGCACAGGAAAGCCCGTTGCGGGCGTTGTCGAAGCGCCGTTTTTTGTTCGGAAACGGGATTCAGGCATGCCGCCTATCTGACAGTCCAGGTAATGCTGCGCGTGGAGGATTGGCCGGGACGCAGAATGACGCTGGGGAAGTGGGGGGTATTGACGGCATTGGGGAAGCCCTGGGCTTCCAGCGCTATTCCCTGGCGCGCCTGGGGCAGGTATTCCCCGGTATATACCTGGAGGCCGGGAGCATCCGTCGCCACAATCAGGCGGTGCCGGGATTCCGGATCAAGAAGGATGGCGGCGATTTTGTCGCCCGGTTCGGAATCCAGCACGTAGTTGTGGTCCAGTCCGGCGGCGGTGTCCGGGTGGGCGGCGGAGTTGCGTTCCCCCAGCAGGGCTGCTTTCCGCAGGTCAAAGTCCGTTCCTTCCACGGGAAGAATACGGCCGTCGGGGATATTGGTCGCATCCACCGGAGTATAGGCGGAGGCCCGTATCTCCAGGGTCATGGAATCAATGGTGGGTTTGCCGGACAGGTTCCAGTAAGCGTGGTTGGTGAGGTTGACGATTGTGGCTGCGTCCGCATACGCTTCCAGGCGGAGATGAAGGGTTTCTTCCACCACGGTGTAGGTGGCTACCACTTCCAGGTTGCCGGGGTAATTTTCCTCACCGTCTGCGGAGTGCAGGGTCAGCACCAGCGTATTGCGCCCGGCTTCCTGCACCTGCCAGACTTTGCTGTCGAACCCCTGGATGCCGCCGTGCAGGTGGTTGGGGCCGTTGTTGACGGCCACGGTGCGGGAATCCCCGTCAATGGAGAACCTGCCTTTTGCGATGCGATTCGCGACACGGCCGCAAATCGCACCGCAATAACAGGTGTCTTTCAGCATGTCTTCAAAGTGCTTGGGCCCTACGATCATGTCCATGCCGTCCTTGACGACGGAGATGATGCGCCCCCCGTAGTTGCTGATGCGTACCGTCAGCTTGTCGGAAGACAGTTCAAACAATTCTACAGGTGCGCCGCCGGGTAAGGTGCCGAAGATCATGCCGGTATATAGCTTGGTCAGTAGTGGATGTCCAATTAATAGGCCAGCACGCGGGAACCGTTGTTGCCGATGATCACGCGCACGCGCTGCCCGACCTGAATCGGGTTGTTCCTGCTGGCGACCTGGACGACCGTGTAGTTGCGGGTGCCGTTCCTCTTCTGGTCCAGACGCACGGTGATGCGTTCCCCGGTCGTGTTGTTGACGGCCTTGTCAATCTGGTTGCCGGCAATGCCGCCCAGAATGGCGCCGCCCGCCGCCGTCGCGAATTTGGCGTTGCCGCCCCCGAACATGGCGCCGGTCAACCCGCCCGCCACGGCGCCGATTCCGGTGCCGGTGTTGGCGTTATTGGCCTGGATCTTGACGTTTTCCACGCTGGTGACCGTGCCGGTATAGGTTTCCTGGGCTCCGCCGATTTCGTTCAGGTTATAGGTGTTCGGGGAACCGAAGTTGGTGCAGGAAGTAATGGACAGCGCCATGGCTGCACAGCCGATGGTAAGAATGGAAGCTGTTTTCATGATGACGATTTATAAAATGGGTTGAAGGTTAAGATCAAGTAATTTCGCAGTCAACGGAAGGGGCGCGGCTGCCCTCTTCCGGCGGAGAAAACCCTTGCCGGAAGGTTCCGGCAAGGGTTCTTATTTATTTTAACGGTCCGTTGGGTCAGGCCTTGGGGGCTTCTCCCTTTTTGGGGCAGTCGCAGGGCTTTTCCCCTTTGCTGCAAGGCTGGCCGCATTTTTCTGGGCATTTGCCTTCCTTGGCGCATTTCCTGGGGCACTTTTTGTCTTTCTTGCAGCACTTCTGGGCAGCGGGGGCGGGGGACTCCGCCGGAGCGGCGGCTTCCTGAGCGTAACCGTTGACACTGAAGGCGAAAGCAAAGGCTGCTACAGCGAGGATTTTTTTCATATAATGATATGTGAGGTTGTGTGGTGTTGGTAATGCAGCGGCAGAAGAGCTGCCGTTCTACGACAGATAGAGCGGCAGGGAGTGATATTTGTTCAAAAAAATGCGCGGAGAGGATTCTTTTTAGGGCGGTTTTTTTTGATGAGGACGCGCTTTTAGCCTCCGGGGTAAGTTTGACAGTCCGGGGGCACGTACGGAGCGCCGGCTTGCATGGGGCGCCTTCTTGAGGCACGGTAGGGAACATGAGTTCAGCCAAGGAACCTGTGACGCGCCGTTTTGGAAATGGTTTGACGGTTTTGATTAAGGAGGACAAGTCTCATCCCGTAGTGTCCCTCCAGTACTGGGTAGGCACGGGGTCCATGAATGAGGGGCACTGGCAGGGGAGCGGACTTTCCCATTTGCTGGAGCATCTGGTGTTTAAGGGAACGGCGCATTTCTCCGGGCAGGAACTGGCCCGCAAGGTGCAGGAACGCGGCGGCCACTGGAATGCGTACACCAGCGTGAACCGCACCGTGTACTATATAGACGGCCCTGCGGAGTCCTGGCAGATTTTCCTGAATCTTCTGACGGAGCTTGTATTTTTCCCCACGTTCCCGGAAGACGAGATGGAGCGGGAGAAGGAGGTCGTGCGCCGGGAGATGGCCATGTATGCGGATGATCCCGATTCCGTGGCCTACCAGCTTCTGATGCAGACGCTGTATCTCAAGCATCCCCGCCGCTGGCCCGTTCTGGGTGAGCGCGCCGCCTTTGACTGCCTGACGCGGCAGGACGTGCTGGATTACCATGCCAGCCGTTATGTTCCGAACAACGTGGTTCTTTCCATCGCGGGGGACGTGGATGCCGCGGAGATTCTTTCCCATCTGGAATTGCTGGTGGAAGACCTGAAATCCCGTCCCCTGAACCGGGAACCCATTCCCCATGAACCTCACCAGTTCGGTTCCCGCAGGGTGCGGAAGGAGTTTGCCGTGCCTTACTCCAAGCTGCACCTTGCCTGGCGCCTGCCCTGTTCCGCCCATCCGGATACGCCAGCCCTTTCCGCTCTGTCCAGCATTCTGGGAGGCGGACGTTCCGCCCGTTTTTATGAAAAATTCCATGACCGCCTGGGCCTGGTGTACAGCATTGAGGTGCATTCCAACCAGTCTGAGACGGATGAAGGGGCGTTTACCATCAGCATGGACGTGGACCGCGCCCAGCGCGACAAGGTGCGGGACCTGGTACTTCAGGAGCTTCGCAATCTGGCGGAAGAGGATTTTACGGAGGACCTGAAGAGAGTCTGCAAACAGACCCGGGTCAGTCGCCTGCGCCGCAGGAGTTCCGCTTCCGGGGTGGCCTCGGAAATGGGGGCGGATTGGTTCGGCTCGCGCAATTTGAACCTGTCTTCCGAATGGCAGGAAGCTATTGAACGGGTGACTACGGAAGATTTGCACCGCGTTTGTTCCACCTGGCTGTCTTCCCCGAATGTGACGGAAGTCAGCCTGGACCCCCCGGGCAGCAACGCCGGGGATGAAGAAAGGGCCTCCGCCTCTGCGGGAACGGCCCTGAGCGAGCATGTTCTTGGCAACGGCATGAAGGTGGTGATCCGTGAAGACCATCGCCTGCCGCTGGCCTATGCCTGCATGGCGTTCAAGGCCGGATGCCGTGCGGAGAATGAGCATGACGCCGGGGTGACGGACTTGATGTCCGAGTGCCTGCTGAAAGGAACCTCCACCCGTTCCGCGGCGGATATAGCCCGTTTTCTGGAGGACATCGGGGGAGCCATCAACACGTCCACCGGTAACAATTCCCTGAGCGTGGGATGTCAGGTTCTGGCGGAAGACCTGGACGCCGGATTGGAGCTGATGGCGGATGTGGTCATGAATCCGTCTTTCCCGGAAGACGCCTTTCTGAGGGAAAAGGAATCTTTTGTGGCGGATGCGGAGGAGGATATGGAAGACCCTCTTTCCGTGGCGTTCCGGCAGGAGCGGAAGGTGGCTTACGGGCATGTTTCCTATGGAAATTCCCCTTCCGGCACGCCGGAAAGCCTGTCTTCACTGACGGTTCAGGACATCAAAAAACAGTATGAACGCATTATCTGCGCTTCCAACGCCGTGATTTGCATTTCCGGAGATGTCAGGAAGGATGAGGTCCTGCCTCTTCTGGAAAAACATCTGGGAGGCATGAGGGCGGGAACGCCTCCGGCCCTGATTCCCACGCCCGCGCTGCGGGCCGGCCGGGAAGTGGCCGTGCTGGATAAACAGCAGGCCGTGCTGGTAGTGGGGGTGCCGGGCGTGGACGTGGCTTCCCCGGAGATGGCCCAGGCTCTGCTGTTCCAGTCCTGGTGCAGTGATATGGCCGGTCCCGTTTTCACCAATATCCGGGAGGAGGCCGGACTGGCCTATTATGCCAGTTCTTCCCTGTTCATCGGCATGGATGCCGGAGGCATCTGCTTCTATCTGGGCACTTCCCCGGAACAATTGGAGGAAGCCGGGCGGAGGCTGGAAAAAACACTGGAGATGATTGATGAACAGGGCATGACGGAGGAGGAGCTGGAACGCACCAGGGCGGCCGCCCTGTCTTCCCGTCTGCTGGCCATGCAGTCCAATGGAACTTTGTGCCAGATGCTGGCGCTGGATATCCTGTTCGGTCTGCCTCTGGAAGCGTTTGAACAGCAGACGGACGCTATCAGGAATATGGATCTGGCCCGGATGAACGCCTTTATCAGGAAGGTGCTGGATCCCGCCCAGCCGCGTTCCTGGTCCATCGTGCGTCCGCCTGCCGGGGAGTAATTCCCCGGAAAATCATTTCCTTTTTCCCTGTCCGGGAAAAAGGCAGGATTAAATAAAAAGGAATATTTTTGCGTTACATCATCTGAAGGCTGGGGGAGGGGTGTAGCGGAATCGTGATTTTTATTTCAGTGGTGATGCGCTATAGTGGCAGCCATGACTGAGATGGAGCCGGACAGGAAAACTGCGGAACGGGCAATCAGGGAAGCGTATGAATCCAACCCGGGGGGCTGGGCGGAACATTCCCGCTATGTGGCGGAAGCCTGTAAAAATATAGCCTCGCGCTGTAAAGGGTTATCCGGTGAAAAAGCTTATGTCCTGGGGCTGTTGCATGATATTGGACGGTATGCCGGAGTAAGTTCCGAAAAGCATTTGATAGACGGGTACCGCTATTGTGCGGCAAGAGGCTGGAAAAAGGCGGCGCAGATTTGTATTTCCCATGCGTTTATGATACAGGATATCAATACTTCCATCGGCACGTTTGACGTGAGTGGGGAGGATTACCTGTTCATGAAAGATTTTGTAGAGAACGCGGTCTATGACGACTACGACCGCCTGGTCCAGTTATGTGACGCTTTGGCCATGCCGACAGGTTTCTGCCTTTTGGAAAAACGGTTTGTAGATGTGACAATCCGGTATGGAGTGCATCCGTTTACGGTGGACCGGTGGAAAAAAATTCTGCAGCTCAAGGCGTTCTTTGAGAAAAAAGCGGGCTGTTCCATTTATGAGCTTCTGCCGGGCGTCGTTGAAAACAGTTTTCGCCAGGAGGAAAGCCATGCGTGATGAAGCGGAAGATTTTTTTGGAAACGGCACATCCCAATGCGCTAAGGCAAATCGCCCGGGAGGGGGAATTTCTGTGCCGGCCAGCTGCGTTGCTGTTGGGAGTCCATGCAGGGTTATCAGGCGTTTTTGACATCAATAGCTGGAGGCCGCCGCGGGAGGCGGAGGATTCGGAAGCGCCCCTTTTTTCATGGCGGAACGTTTGATCTGCTCATGGTAAAAGTAATTCACGATAACCGGCGGTTCGTTGAACGGCCGGTGCATGGAATCGTCATTGCGCAGGTACGGCAACCCCCGTTTTTCCGCCAGCTGCCGTATTGCTGCGTCCAGTCCTTCCCAGTAGCCGCGGCTGCCTTTCTGGTAAATTTCCCGATAGAGGGGCACCAGGTGCGGATAGCGTTTGTTGATGTACTCCAGAATTACGGATTTGTAGCTGCCCCGCAGATTCAGGTTTTCCAGCCAGATCAGGTTGCATTTGTCTTCAGCCTGCTCCACAATCGCCGGAATATCCGTAATGCCCGGAAAAATGGGGGAGATGAAGCAGGTGGTGCGGATTCCTGCCTCATGGAAGGCCTTCATGGCGGCCAGCCTCCGCGAGATGCTCACCGCCATGTCCATATCTGCCTGAAAGCGCTCGTCAAGCGTGTTGACGGACCAGGAAACGCGGGCATGGGGAAATGTTTTTATCAAATCCAGGTCCCTCAGCACCAAATCGGATTTTGTAGCTATGCTGATTTCCGCGCCGCTGCCTTGAAGCTGTTCCAGAAGCGCCCTTGTCCTCTTGTAGACTTCTTCCTGAGGTCCGTAAGGGTCGGTCACGGAACCGATAAACAGCTGTTTTCCCGCGTATTTCCCGGGGTTGCGTATTTCCGGCCAGTATTTGACGTCCAGAAAGGTTCCCCATGGTTCCGGATGCCCGGTGAACCGTTTCATGAACGAGGCGTAGCAGTATTTACAGGCGTGGGGGCAGCCCACGTAAGGATTGACCGAGTAATCGGCCACAGGCAGATTTGACGTTGACAGGATGCTCTTTACCTGAATTTCCCTTACTTTGATTGCATCAGCGTTCATGGTTTTAAAAAGCTCCTTTGCATTCCCTGCTGCACGGTATCGGAAGGGAGCAGATGCCCCAGCAGCAACGGAGAGTCCGGGTCATGGAGTTTGTAATTTTCACGGGCCTTTTGCCGGTTCGTATTTGCATAGCAGTATTTGCAGCCGTTAAGGCAGGTGTCATACGCTCCTATGTCCCGGCTCTCAATGCAATGGCAGCCCTGCCGCATTCCTTGATGTTTCAGGTTGCGGAATTGAACGCCGTTGGCCTGTCCCAGAATGTTCAGGGTCATGCAGCCGGAGGATGAAATGCCGTAACGCGTGTAATCGCCATTGGTTCCGCAGGTTTGAATGGGGATTTTATATTCGGCCGCGATCGCTCCCAGCCCGGCCGCCAGCTCCTCCTTGTCTTTTTCCGTGAGGGGGATTAGCTCCGGCATGTTGGTTTGCAGCTTCCTGTACATTTCCACAAAGCTGAAAATGCAGCGGTCGATGTGGCCGGATAAGAAGGACGCCATGCGTTCAAAGGTCTCCAGATGCCTTCTGATGGTATATTCACTTGTCAGCAATACCGGGTCATACCGCCATGCGATGCGGTTTGCTCCGACAACTTCCGAAAGTTTTGCCAGCGTGGCCATGCTTTCATCAATGCCGGGAACACCCGGTTCAATTTCCTTTCCGTAGGCCGTAATCGTATAGTGGAAGTAGGTATGGAAGCGCTCGGTGATGCTGTTGATATGCGGAAGAATGGGGGCATAATTTTTAGAGCAGAAGACAACACAGTCCACTTGGTCCGGCGTCAGTTCATAGCGGGTCACCTTATGTTGGAACAGGGGATTGCGGGAAAGGACATAGCCTTCTTCAAATCTCTTCAGCAGCCAGCGGGTGTAATACTGGACGGTGTCCGTCCGTCCTCCTGTATTGATAATCATAGCGTGTTTTTGTTGATGGATTGAAATTTCAGACGCATTTGTTCCGAAAAAAGGTCGGTTAAACGAATCAGTTCCGCTTGCTGTTCTCCACTCAATTCCGCCATGGCGTCGTTTTCCGCCTGCGCGGCAGGGGGGATGATGCGTTCCACGTATTCCTTTCCGGCTGCGGTGAAGCGTATCAACCTGATTCTCCGGTCGGTTTTGGATTCTTCAAAAGAAAGGTACCCCAGCTTCCAGAATTTTTTGATGGCGGCGCTGACGGTTTGCTTCGTGGCGGAGAGGCGTTCGCAAATCCCGGCCTGCGTGCAGCCGTCCTGAGCGAAATAGATGATATCCAGAATAAACAGCTCTTTGGTGGTTAACCCGTGTTTTCTGGCGTATTCCGTATAGACGGCATATTGTTTGTCCCGCAGCCGGCAGTAGTTGTTTACGTGGATATTGACGCTCTCTTTGCTCATAGGCGGAGATGAATAAAGTATGATATTTGATGGTCTGATATTTGACAAAAAGAATGTAGCTCTTTACGCGTTTTTTGTAAAGCCCCAAATATAAAGCCCCAAATATAAAGCTCCAGATAAAGAGGCGGGGGATAGGGACGGCTTTTTGCGTGGCCAGGCAAATTTCCGGAAACGGTGCCGGCGCGGCAATGGCTGCCGGCCTTTCAAGAATCCGGGACGTTTTCCGTTTTTATTCCCGTATCTTCTGTTTCGCGGCAGAAGAGTTTTTTTTGCCGCATGGCTTCGGAAGACAGGTGCCTGTGGCTGCCGGGGAAACGTTTTTCCGTGTTCACGGGAGTTGGAGAGCTTGCCCGGCGGGGCTTTTCCGCACCAGGGCAAGTTCCGCCTGCTCCGGTGACGGATGTTTCGCCGGAGGCGGGGAGAGAGCGTGGAGACTCAATAAAAAACGCAGGCGGCGATGCGCCTGCGTGATATCCGGCGATGGTTCGGACAGAAGAAAGAAGCGGTTTTTCTGCCGGATGGTATTTGTGTAAAACGGCATCCGTCCGCTTCCTGAAGAACGGGAGATGACCCAGGGGTTCCCAGCAATTCCGCTTCCGGAGCGGGAACGGTATTTGGAAAAAAGTGCGGTACCTTTTTTCCGTTCCTCATTTTCGCCGCCCCCTGAGAAACCCCGGCGCGCTTTTACGCTTTTGGAGAAGCGGCCCGTACAAGGCAGGCACGCCAGGGAAGAACAGGGGCGGCTGTTTTTTAGCCGATTTCCGTGCGGCCCAGCAGGTGGGCGCCTTCCTCCATGGCGAGGCTGCGTGTCTTCATGTCCCCGACGACACGGGCCTGCTGCTTGAGTTCGCAGCGGTCAGAGGTGACCTTGCCTTCCACGTTGCCGTAGATGCGGACGTCTCCGGCAGTGATGTCTCCCTTGATTTGAGCGGTTTCACCGATGGTGACTTTTCCCTTGTCGGAGATGATTTCGCCTTCGATTTTGCCGTCGATGTGCATGTCATTCTGGAAACGGATGGTTCCCTTGATTTCGATGCCGGAGGCGAGGAAGTTGGTTACGTTGTCTGTCATTGTCGTAAAATGGTTGGGGATGGGTTAAATGGTCATGATATCCTTTTCCTTGACGGCCACCAGTTCGTCAATCTCCTTCACGTATTTGTCCGTCAGCTTCTGGATCTGCGTTTCCAGATCGCGCTGGCCGTCTTCCGTAACGATGTTTTCCGCCTTGAGCTTTTTGGCGGAATCCATGGCGGCCTTCCGGGCGCCGCGCACGCGCACACGGGCTTCTTCCGCCTGGGATTTGACAAGCTTCACAAGGTCTTTGCGGCGTTCTTCCGTGAGGGCGGGAATGGGCAGGCGGATGGAACGGCCTTCCACCAGGGGATTAAGGTTCAGCTTGCTTTCATTGATGGCGCGGCCGATGTCGTGGACGGTGCTCGGATCAAAGGGCTGGATGAGGATGAGACGGGGTTCCGGCGTGCTGATGACGGCCAGGCCCTTCAGTTTCATGACGGAGCCGTAGCTGGAGACATGCACGTCCAGGTTTTCCACGAGGCCGGGGGAAGCCTTGCCCGTGCGTACGCCGGAGAATTCCTGTTTGGCGAAGTCCACGGCCTTGAGCATGGATTCCTCCGTTTCCAATAATAATGTTTCTGCGTCCATGATGATGGTGGGTGCTAAGTGTTTTTGGTGGGTTGAAAAGGAATGCGGGGTTCAGCTGATGGTGGTGCCGATCGGTTCCCCGAGAAGCGCGCGCGTGATGTTGCCCGGCGTATGCATGTCGAATACGATGATGGGCTTTTTGTTGTCCATGCACAGGGTGAAGGCCGTGGAGTCCATTACTTTGAGCTGGCGTTCCAGGCATTCCTGATAGGAGATGGTGTCGAATCGCTTGGCGCCGGAGACTTTTTTGGGGTCCGCATCATACACCCCGTCCACGGAGGTGGCCTTCATGACCACTTCCGCATTGATTTCGCTGGCGCGCAGGGCAGCCGTGGTGTCCGTGGAAAAGAACGGGTTGCCGGTGCCGGCGGCGAAGATGACGATTTTATTGTTGTCCAGATACGAGCGGGCCTTCAGGCGGATGAAGGATTCCGCGACATTTTTCATTTCAATGGCGGATTGCACCACGCAGGGGACCCCCGCGCGTTCCAGCGCGCTTTGAAGGGCCAGGGCGTTCATCACGGTGGCGAGCATGCCCACGTAATCCGCCGTGGCGCGGTCCATGCCGCGCACGCTGGCTTTCGCCCCGCGCCAGAAATTGCCGCCGCCCACGACCAGGCCTATTTGGACGCCGGCGCGGTGCGCCTGGGCGATTTCTTCAGCAATGCGGGCGACGATTTCCGGGGAAATGTTGTCCATGCTGCCGGGGCTGCGCAAGGCTTCCCCACTGAGTTTCAGAAGGATTCTTCGATAGGCTGGTGCGGATGTGTCAGACATAGATGCGGATTTTACGCAGACAAGATTGAAATTTCACGGGGCAAAAAGAAAGCAAAAAGAGATTCCTTATTGATTTTTCTCCGGAGGTCCGGAGATTTCCACCTTGATGGGGCTTCTGCTCTCCAGGCTGCGGGTGGGGAAGGGGAAGGAAATGCCTTCTTCCTCAAAGCGGCGCTTGATGTCATGGGCGAGCGTTTTCTGGCAGTCCAGGAAATTGTCTTTCCGGCACCAGGCCCCTACGGTAAAGCCCAGGGAAGAGTCCTGGAACCCTGAAAACGAGATGAGGGGCGCGGGGTCATCCAGGCAGAATTTGTTTTGTTTGACTACTTCCCGGAGGACGTTCACGACATGCTCAATGTCGCAGTTATAGTCCACGCCCAGGCTCAGGTCGCACCGGCGCGTGGAAAAACGGGTGATATTGCTGACCGGATTCTTGATGATTATTTCATTGGGGATGCGCACCATGGTGTTGTTCGGCAGCCGGAGCTGGACGGACATCAGGTTGATGGAGTCCACGTTCCCGGTGATTCCATTCACTTCAATCATATCCCCCAGGTTGATCTGCTTTTCCCCTACCAGGAAGAGGCCGCTGATGATGTTGGACAGGGAGGTCTGGGAGGCGAAGCCTACGGCGACGCCGATGATGCTGGCCGCGCCCAGCAGGGTCAGGATATCGAACCCCATCAGGGCGAAGGCCTCCACGCCTATAATAATGTAGCCGACGTTTTTGACGATTTTTACCGTCAGGCGGGAGGCCTGGGGCGACATTTTCAACGCAGTGATTTTCCGGAGCACCTGGCAGAACAGTTTCAGGAGTATCCAGCTGATCACCAGCCATACCGCCACATGCAGGATTTTGATTCCCACGGACTGCACCATTTCCAGCTTGAGCCAGTCCGGCATGTTCAGGAAGTCCATGGTTTTTGTCCAGATATCTTCCCTGGAGGATGCGTCTGCCATGAGATTCATATGAAGGATGTAGCAGACGCTTCTCCCCGGCTCAAGGGGCGCGCGCGTATTCCCCCCGGTTTATGACAGTTCCTCCGGCAGCGGAAAGGGCAGGGTGTTCGGGCGAGGAGGACGTATAGGTTCATCCCGCAGAAGGGGGGGCGGTTTCCGGCGCAGGAAAGGCGGCGGATGCATGGCCGGATATGGCGCCTGGTTGGGAAAGAGGGGAAGGCGGGGATGAAAAAAGGCCGTTCCCCCGGAAGGGGAGCGGCCTTGAAATATTGCCGGGGGGGCTGCTTACTTGCTGAGGTAGGAGGCCACGCCTTCGTGGGACGGGGTCATGGCCGCGTCTCCCTTGTGCCAGCCAAGAGGGCAGACTTCCCCGTACAGTTCGAAGTGCTGGAGGGCGTCAACCACGCGGATGGCTTCATCAATGGAGCGGCCCAGCGGGAAGTCGTTGATGAGCTGGTGGCGGACGATGCCGTCTTTGTCAATCAGGAAGAGGCCGCGGTAGGCGATCAGTTCCCCGTTGACTTCCACATTGCCGTCTTCGTCAATTTCCTCGTCTCCGGCCAGCACGCCGTAATCGGCGGAAATGGTCTTGTTGATGTCGGAAACGATGGGGTAGGTCACGCCCTGAATGCCGCCCTGGCTGCGGGGGGTGTTGATCCAGGCCCAGTGGGAGAATTCGCTGTCTGTGGAGCAGCCGACGACGGCCACGTCACGCTTTTCGAATTCGCCCAGGGCTTCCTGGAAGCCGATCAGCTCGGTAGGGCACACGAAGGTGAAATCCTTCGGGTAGAAGAACAGGATCACGTACTTTTTGCCCTTAAACTGGTCAAGGCTGAAATCCGGTACGATGGTACCGTTTACTACTGCGTTAGCGCTGAAATGAGGTGCCGGTTTTCCTATGAGAAGCATGGTTGTTTTTTGGTTTGGTTCTAAAAGAATGATTCCAAAAAACGGACGAAAGTCAAGCGGCAATGATATCCCGTTCGTTCCAAAAGAGCCTGTTTTCTCTTGAAAATGAAGCTTTTTTTGTCAGTATTCCCTCCATGTCATCCTCAAAGGCGCAACAAGACGAGTGGTCCGGAAAAATTGGCGTGATTCTCGCTGTGGCCGGCAGTGCCGTCGGGCTGGGAAATTTTCTGCGCTTTCCGGGGCTGGCTGCCCAATATGGAGGGGGCGCCTTCATGGTGGCTTACGGCCTCATGCTGGTTCTGGTGGGCGTGCCCGTGGCGTGGGCGGAGTGGTCCATCGGGCGGCGCGGCGGCCAGATGGGCGCCCATTGCGCCCCCGGCGTGTTCTGGTACCTGACCAAAGGGTCCAGGCTGTGGAAGTTCCTGGGAGTGCTGGCGGTTCTGGGGCCTTCTTCCGTGGCCTTTTATTACATGGTGGTGGAAGCGTGGTGCTGCGGCTATTTCTGGAAGATGCTCACCTGCCCGGAGGTTTTTGCCACGGCGGAGGGGACGGCGCAGACTTTTTTCAGTTTCACGGGCATGTACGGCGACGGGAGCGCCCTGTTGTCGGACAACGGGCTGCTCTGGATTGTCAGCGGGGTCATCCTTTTGAACCTGGGGATTATTTACCGGGGCATCAGCAAGGGCATCGAAATGTTTTCGCGCTGGTTCATGCCGTTGCTGCTTCTGATTTCCCTGGTGCTGCTGGTGCGCATTTTGTGCATCGGCACGCCGGACCCTTCTTATCCGGACCGCAGCATCGAACAGGGGCTGGGGTATATGTGGAATCCCGGCAAGGTGCTGGTGGAGGAGCTGGACCGGAACAGCGGGGACTGGAAGACGGTTTCCATGGTTTCGGCCTCCCAGGCGGGAGCCATGGATGAAGCCGTGCGGCAGGTGGAAATGTCCGGAGGAACCCGGAGGCTGACTGAGGTGACCCTGTGGGACGGCCTGAAAAACATTGAGCTTTGGATTGCGGCTGCCGGACAGGTTTTCCTGAGCCTTTCCGTAGGAACGGGGCTGATTCTGACGTATGCCAGCTATGTAAAAAAGAAGGAGGATATCGCGCTGAGCGGCTTTTCGGCCGCCGCCTCCAATGAAGTGTGCGAGGTGGGCATTGCCGGCATGATGACGGTTCCCGCCGCCGTGGCGTTCCTGGGAGTGGCCGGAGCCGCCGGGCAGGGGACCTTCGCGCTGGGCTTCATGGTGCTTCCGCAGGCTTTTGCCAAAATGGGGTCCAGCGTGGTATTCGGCAGCCTGTTTTTCCTGCTTCTGACGGTGGCGGCGGTGACCAGCTCCATTTCCATGATGCAGGTGGGCCTGTCCTTTATTGAGGAATTCATGGGGCTGAAACGCAAAATGGCTGTGGTGGTGCAGGGCTTTTTTACGGCTACGGGCACGTTCATCGTTGCCTGGTACAGCGGCAACCTGCTGGCGATGGATACTTATGATTTCTTTCTGGGCACGCTGTGCTTCTTTGTGAGCGCCATGGTGATGATGATTCTGTTTTCCTGGAAACTGGGGGTGGACCGGGGGTTGAAGGATCTGGAGGACGGTTCCGTCATCCGCATTCCCAGAATTTACCGTTTCATCATGAAGTTTGTGACGCCTACGCTGCTGCTGGCGATTTTCCTGGCCTGGCTGGCGCAGAATATCTGGGTGAAGCAGGCCGCGCCCATTGAAGCTCTGGGGCGTGGGGAACATGGAGCGGTCATTCCCATGGGGTTTCTGGCGGCTTATGCCCTGTTCCTGATTTTCATCACCATGGCTTCCGGAAGGCATAAGGTGTACCACGGTCCGCGATAGGCGGGGAAGGCCTGCTGCGCGGATGCCCGTTCCCCGCAGTTTGCGGCAGGCCGGGAGGCAATCCGGAGGCTTGACCGAAGCCGGATTTGATATAGGCTGGCGTCATGCCCAGAATAAGGAGGATACGCAGGAAAAAGCCCCGTGCCGGCAGCGTCTGGAAAAAGCTGCTGCTGTGGGGCGTGCTGGGGATGCTTGTTCTGGCGGCGGCTGCGGTGGCGGGATCCTATCTGTACGTCAGGGCCTATTTGAAGAGCGATGGTTTTTTAGCCATGCTGGAACAGTCCGCCGTTGATGATATGAATGTGGAGACCGCCAGGATAGACCCTCTTGACTGGGACGGTTCCGGCATCCGGTGCGGCGGCGTAACGATGGAGGGGCATGAGTTTTTGACTTCCCTTCAGGCCAGGAACATTGAGACGAAATTCAGCCGCTGGGAGTTGCTGAAGCGCGCGTTTGTCATTACCTCCGTCAATATTGCGGAGCTGAAGCTTCAGCTCGCTCCCGTGCCTTTCCGTTTCCGGGAAAAACCGAAAGGGGCCAGGAGCTGGGCGGAAGAGAATATTCTGCCGGATACGTTCCGCTTGGAAAAGGGGAGCATTGATTCCCTGTTCGTTTCCTATGGGGAGGCCGGCCGGCCGTATGTTTTGGACGGAACCCGCGTGGAGAGCACCTATGACGCCGGTTCCAGCCAGTACAGGTTTGAAATGCAGGGGGGGAGGCTGCTCCTTCCTTTCAAGGGATGCCCGGAGTTTTCCCTGATGTCCGGCACGGCGCAGTTTAACCATGCCAGCAGGAGGGTGAACGTTCCGTCCTGCCGCCTGACTACGGCTGCCGGCGGTTATCTGGACATCAAGGGGGACTGGGACGGCTCTTCCTCCTCTTGGACGGCGAATATGGTGGTGAACGGCGTCCCCGCCTCTTCCGTCCTGGAAGGCCATTGGAAAAAGCATGTCCAGGGCAGCGTAAGCGGCGGGATAGACCTGCGCGGCGGACGGGACGGCGTAACCCATGTGGCCGGGCTCGCCAGGTTGCAGGGCGGCATGCTGACCGGCCTTCCCGTTCTGGACAGGCTGGCCCTGTTCTGCGGTTCTTCCAGATTCCGGAATCTTCCCCTGCACGAGGCGTCCGCCCAGTTCTCCTATCAGGAATCCGCCTGGCATATTTCCAATATTCTGGTGGAAAGCGAAAACCTGGTGAGGGTGGAAGGCTGGCTGGAAATCGGGAAAGGGGGGGCGCTGACCGGAAGGCTGCAGGTGGGGCTGCGGGCCGACGGCCTGTGGAAAGCTCTTCCGGGGTTTTCCGATGTGTTTTCCGTTTCCCGCCAGGGAGCGGGAGGCAATCTGGCGTGGGCCAATGTGAATATCGGCGGGACGCTGGACAACCCGTCGGAGGACTTGTCCGCGCGGCTCATCAAGGCGGCGGGAAACCGCCTGACGGAAATAGGAATGGGCAAGGCGGCTGAGGTGGCGGATGTCGCGGCGCGGCTGCTGAACAGAGGGGCCGGGGAAAACGGGGCGGGGGATGGTGCGGAACGTAATGGCCGCAAGTTCAGGATTCCCGCCGCGGACGAAGTACCCGTCCCGGTTGTGCCGCGGCTTCAGGACGCTGCGGAAAAGGGGCTTAAAACCGGGAATGACCTGATGAACGAACTAATGAATTGGTAACCCGTTTTTTTCAGATGAAACCTTATCCCTGCCAGATGGTGCAGGCGGTCGCCGTTATTGTGGAGCGTATCGCGGATACGGCTTTCCGCGCCACCCTTCCGAATGGCAAAACCGCCGTGGCTTTTGTAGAAAAAAAGAACGCTTCCCTGAGGGATCTGCTCAAACCGGGCGACCGGGTGAAGGTGACGATTTGCCCGGCGGATTTTGACCGCGCCCGTGTGGACGGACTGGCGGAATGAGGCGGACGTTTTTTCCTTCATTATGGGGGGAAAGAGGCGTTTTGCCCGGTGCAGGAAAACCGCTGTAAAGACGGAACCGTCCCCATGCCGGGATGGATGCGGAAAGGGCTTTCCTTTACAGCCGGGTGCGTCCTTCCAGAGCCTTCATCAGCGTCAGCGTGTCCGCGTGGCTGAGGCCGGAGCCGGCAGGCAGCCCCTGGGCAGGGCGGGATATCCTGCAATCCATTTCTTTGAGCAGATGGTGGAGGTAGGTGGCCGTTGCCTCCCCTTCCACGTCAGAGCCTGTTGCCAGAATGACTTCGCAATCAGGCTGCCGGGAGACGCGTTCCACCAGGGATTGAATGTTGAGGTCTTCCGGCTCCACATCATCCAGAGGGGAAAGCTTGCCGCCCAGGCAGTGGTACAATCCGCGGTAGGCGCTGCTGCGTTCAATGGGGATGACGTCCGTGGCCTGTTCCACCACGCAGATGAGGCGGCTGTCCCGTTCTTCATCCCGGCAGGCGGCGCAGGGCTCCCCTTCCGTGCTGAAGAAGCCGCAGACGGGGCAGGGCGTAACGTGTTCCGCCGCCTGGCCGATGGTGCGGGCAATCGCCTCCGCTTCTCCCATGTGCCCCTGGAGCATCCACAGGGCCATGCGTTCCGCGCCGCGGGTGCCGATGCCCGGAAGCTGTTTCAGGGCGGTTACCAGTTCAAGCACGGGGATGGGATAGTCCAGATTATTCATGAGCGGAAGGAGGTTCGGAATGACGCCGGACAGGGGGCGTTTGGGGCCAGAGGATGGCGAGCGCGCCCGCGCTCCCTGCGGAAAGCAGGCATGGGACGGCATTGAAGAAAAGGCCCCACAGCCCCAGCACCGGGGTAAAGCTGGCCAGAAGAAGGAGGAAAGCGGCCAGAACGGCCGTTTTGCGGAGCGTGCCGCGGATGAGCAGCAAATCGTAAACGAGGGCCAGCGTCAACGCCATGCACAGCAGGAATCCCGTGCCGGGAGAAAGGGCGGGGGCGTCCGGGGGAAGCAGAAACGGGGCGGAGGCCATGGCTTCCTTCAGCTCCCGGCCCCAGACGGGAGTAAGGCCCAGGTAATAGAGCGCCACGAGCAGGATAAGCCCGGCTACGGAGAACAGGGCCCAGCGCATGAGCAGAATGTCCTGGTGCGTTTTGGCGGGCATGGCTTTTAAATGAAAAAAGCGGAAGCGCGATGGCTGCGGTGGCCGCAAACATCAGCGCTTCCGCCGGAAAGGAGAGGCCTGAAAGGGTCAGGCGAATCGTTTCACGATGACGGAGGAGTTATGCCCCCCGAAGCCGAAGGAATTGCTCAAGACGGCGTCCACCCTGGTTTCACGGGCCTTATTGGGCACGCAGTCCAGGTCGCATTCCGGATCCTGGTTGTCCACGTTGATGGTGGGCGGGATGATGTTGTCCTGCATGGCCATCAGGCAGGCGGCCAGTTCCACGCCTCCCGCGGCGCCCAGGAGGTGGCCGGTCATGGATTTGGTGGAGCTGATAAGCAGCCCGTTTTTAGCGTGGTCGCCGAAAACGGCCTTGATGGCCTTGATTTCGCAGATGTCGCCCAGCGGGGTGGAGGTGCCGTGCGTGTTGACGTAGTCAATGTCTTCCGGCTTCATTCCCGCGTGTTCCAGAGCCATCTTCATGCAGCGGGCGGCGCCGCGGCCTTCCGGGTCCGGGGCGGTGAGGTGGTAGGCGTCCGCGGAGATGCCGTAGCCGACGAGTTCCCCGTAAATTTTTGCGCCGCGCTTCTGGGCGTGTTCCAGCGTTTCCAGAATGACAACGCCGGCGCCTTCGCCCATGACGAAGCCGTCGCGGTCCACGTCGTACGGGCGGGAGGCCCGCTGGGGCTCGTCATTGCGGGAGCTGAGGGCTTTCATGTTGCTGAACCCGGCCACGCCCGTGGGCAGGATGGTAGCTTCCGCTCCGCCGCAGACCATGACGTCGGCATCCCCGAATTTCATGATGCGCCAGGCTTCCCCGATGTTGTGGTTGGAGGTGGCGCAGGCCGTGACGATGGACATGTTCGGACCGCCGAGGCCGTATTCCATGGAGATGAGGCCGGAGGCAATGTTGCTGATCATGTACGGGATCATGAAGGGGGACACGCGGGCAGGCCCCTTGGAAAGAAGCGTGGCATGCTGGCTTTCCAGCGTGCCGAGGCCGCCGATGCCGCTGCCCACCATGACGCCGATGCGGGTTTTGTCCTCCGCTTCCAGATCCAGCCCGGAATCCTTGAGAGCCATTCCGGCAGCGCCCATGGCAAAGTGCGTGAAGCGGTCCACGCGGCGGGCGTCCTTGGGCGTCTTGAAGTACGGGGCGGGATCGAAATCCTTGACTTCACCGGCGATTTTCGTGGAGTAGCCGGTAACATCCATGGATTTGATGGTGTCAATGCCGCTGCGGCCAGCCTTCATGGCTTCCCAGGTGGATGCGAGATCATTGCCCAGGGGGCTGATCACTCCGATGCCGGTGATAACAATTCTGCGGTCGGTCATAATAAGTGTGAGTGGTTGCAAATAATGCTTGAACCAGAATAGGCGACATTACGGGAAAGTCAAGCTAATCCCCCCTGTTTCCCGGCACGGGGGAAACAGGTTGGGCGGAAAGGCGTATCCTGCTTACGGCAAGGATTTTGCGGGTCAAGGATATTCCCTGTTGCCTGCTGAGGCTCCGGGGCCGTGAACGGATTTCAGGGTAAATTCCGCCGCGGCGGCCGCATCCGGCAGCGCATGGAAGGGCGGCCGGATATTTTTTTCCTGCCGCACGCCTTTAACGGGGGGCATCCGCCGCTATCGGAAGAGGGGCTGCCCGGAATTCCAGGGAAAGGGAATTGACGCAGTAGCGCAGATTCTTCGGAGTCAGGCGTTCTCCATTGAAAATGTGTCCCAGATGGCCTCCGCAGCGGGCGCAGGTGATTTCCGTGCGCCGCCCGCCGCCCGCATGGACGCTTGTGACGGCGTCCGGCAGGGAATCATCAAAACAGGGCCAGCCGCATCCGGCATCGAATTTGTCTTCCGACCGGAACAGAGGCGCACCGCATTTGCGGCAGGAATAGATGCCCGGCTCAAAGAAGCTGACGAATTCCCCGGAAAAGGGCGGTTCCGTTCCCTGGTGTTCGATAATGCGTTTTTCCGTTTCCGTGAGGGGGCGGCGCGTGCGGGCAGGGCCGGGATCGGGTACGTCCCGGGAGGCGGGAATCCCTCCATTCACGGCCATGACTCCAGCCACGCCTTCCGCAATCATGCCTATCCATGACGCCCAGTGTCTCCGTTCTTCCTGATTCATATGGCTTATGACCAGGTTGGAGCGGGTTTTGCTCATTCCTGAAACGATATCTTGTGGGTATTGCCGTTTTTAAGGGGAGAGTCCTGAAAATATGGCAGTCTATGGAAGAGTTAATACTCCAGCTCCAGCCAGAGCTGTTCCCAGATGCCCTGCCGCTGTTCTTCCTGGGGATGGGAGACGGACAGCCCCAGAAGGCGGAATGTACGGTCCCCGGAATCCAGTTCTTCCATCAGGGTGCGGGCCAGGGGGAGAATTCCTTCTTTCTCCGTCAGGATTTCCGGAACGGTCGCGCAGCGGGTCTTCTGGACAAAGTCCGGGAACTTAACCTTCAGGGTAAGGGTGTTTCCCCGGAAGCCGGAACGGGCCAGCCGCCCCGCGAGTTCTTCCGCCAGCAGGGGGAGGCGTTGTTCCAGCGCTTCCGCCCTGGTGACGTTTTCCCGGTAGGTTTCTTCACAACCCACGGATTTGCGCATGCGGGAAGGTTCCACAGGGCGGTCGTCCACACCGCGGGCGAAGTTGTAGAAGATGGCTCCTGTTTTGCCGAAATGCCTTACCAGGAAGTCTTTGTCCCGTGCCCGGAGCTGCGCCCCGTTGGTGATGGAAAGGGCGCGCATGCGTTCGGCGGTGGCGTGCCCGACTCCCCAGAAAGCTTCAATGGGAAGTGCCGCGATGAATTTTTCCGCCCGGGATGGATGGATCGTGAACAGCCCGTCCGGCTTACGGTAATCGGAAGCGATTTTTGCCAGGAATTTATTGTAGGAAACGCCGGCGGAGGCCGTCAGGTGAAGTTCCCGGCGGATTTCCTTCTTAATCCTCCTCGCAATGTCGACGGCCAGCGGAATGCCCGGCTTGTTTTCCGTGACGTCCAGAAAGGCTTCATCCAGGGAAAGGGGTTCCACCAGATCTGTGTAACGGTGGAAAATGGCGTGTATCTGCGCGGAGACGGCCTTGTACACATCCATGCGGTTGCGGGTGAAAATCAGATGGGGGCAAAGCTTGAGAGCCTTCATGGAAGGCATGGCGGAACGCACTCCGAAACGGCGCGCCTCATAACTGGCCGCCGCCACCACGCCGCGCATTTCCGGCCTGCCTACGGCGATGGGCTTGCCGCGGTATTCGGGATGGTCCCGCTGTTCTATGGATGCGTAAAAGGCATCCATATCCACATGGATGATTTTTCTCTGGTTCATGGGAGCGCTTCATGATTCCTGATGGGGCGGGAAACATGAGGGAATGGGATGCCCCATCATAATCCGACTTATCCTGCAAGTCCAG
The DNA here is from genome assembly GCF_000020225.1 of Akkermansia muciniphila ATCC BAA-835. NCBI lineage: Bacteria > Pseudomonadati > Verrucomicrobiota > Verrucomicrobiia > Verrucomicrobiales > Akkermansiaceae > Akkermansia > Akkermansia muciniphila. Next base: position 1,608,066 of record NC_010655.1, read on the forward strand.
TTGGAAGGAAAAGCTCCGGCAGGGAGATGAAAGAAAGGCGGATTTTTGGGGAACGGGACGATTTAAGTGAAAAAATCTTCCGGGTATGGTAAATTCCGGGCATGTCCAGCGGAATGAAGGAACGCCTGTGCCGGAGCCTGGAAAAGGTGCTGCATGCGGAAACCCGCGAATTGCCTGCCGCAGCGGGGGGAATCCTCCTGTTTTTCCTGTTGTTCCTGGCCTATTCCATGTTGCGGCCGGTCCGGGAGACGATGGGCATTGCCGGAGGCGTTCAGAATCTGCAGTGGCTTTTTACGGCTACTTTCGCCGCTTCCATAGGGGGCCAGTTTTTATTCGGATGGATTTCCTCAAAGGTGCGGAGAAAGGCCATTCTTCCGTGGACGTACGGTTTTTTCATTCTTAACCTGGCGGTTTTTGCGGCGCTTGTGCTGGCATGCCCGGGAAATGTCTGGACGGCCCGTTTGTTTTATGTGTGGCTGTCCGTATTTAACCTGCTTACCGTTTCCGTGGCGTGGAGCGTGCTGTCGGACGTCATGAAGCCGGGGCAGATGAAACGCCTGTTTGCCCTGGTTGCCAGCGGAAGCAGCCTTGGGGCCATGGCGGGGCCGGCGGTGACGGCCGCCCTTGCCGGAGTGGCCGGCCTTTTGTGGTTGTTCCTTGCCGCCGCTGTTCTTCTGGCGCTGGCGATGCTGGCGGGAATGTACCTGCACCGCTGGCGTGACGGGAATTCCCCGGAAGATGAGGAAACGGGAGTTCTTCTTCCGGCCGATTGCCGGGAACGCCCTCTGGGAGGGAACCCGTTTGCCGGGGCGTCTGCCGTATTCCGGTCTCCCTTCCTGATGAGCATCGGGCTGTTCATCATCCTGCTGGCCGGGACCAATACGTTCCTGTATTTTGAGCTGATGAGCGTTGTAGCGTCTTCCTTTCCTGATCCGGTGCGCCAGACGCAGGTATTCGGAGTGCTGGACGTTGTTGTTCAGGGGTGTACCATGCTGCTTCAGGTATTTCTGGCGGGACGCATTGTTCGGAAATTCGGATTGGCGGCGCTGCTGGCGGCTGTCCCCGTTCTTATTTCCCTGGGTTTTGTATGGATGGCTTTCGCTCCGGTATTTGCCGTCGTGGCCGTGGTGATGGCGGTACGCCGCATCGGGGAATACGGAATGGTGCGTCCCGGCCGTGAAATGTTGAATTCCGTATTGTCCCCGGAAGAAAAATATAAAGCCAAGAGCTTTATTGATACGGTCCTTTACCGTGGCGGCGACGCCGTCAGCGCATGGCTGAAAAGCTCCTTTAACGTGTTGGGTGCCCATTCCCCGTGGGCCATGCTGGCCGGAGCCGCCATTTCCTTTCTTTGGGCGGCCACCGGATTCCTGCTTGCGGACAGGTTCCGGAAAATGGCCGGAGTACAGGGAAAGAAATGATCCTTATGGCGGGGAATTTTCCGTTTTGTCCGGATACGGCCCGCCAGATGCGGCAATTCCTGGTGATGCCTCTTTTCAGGCGGCTGCCGCCGTCAGAGGTGAACTGCTGGGATGCTGGGGAATCTGGCGCGTTTTGAAAAAGCGTGGCAAAGCCGTGTTCTGTGGAGGAATAAGTGCCAGGCCTTCCGTTGAGGGATAGTTGCAGGCAAGGGATTGCGTGATGCCCTTGATGGCGGAAGCGGCGGGAGGCAAGACAGATGTTTTTCTCCGGCGATGAATAATTTCTGGAATGTTCTTTATTTGACGGCGGTTTCCCTCTGCGGCGGCAACATGCGGATTTTCAATCCGTTTCATGTGCCGGAGTGGATGGAGGGTTGCATGTGGCAGATGTCTTGCGGCATGGAGAAATTAATCTTTATTTTTAAAGTAACTTTTTTATATTAAAAATATTACATTTTGTTAAAATGTGATATTAGTGTCAAAATTGTTTCCAAAAAAACAACAGGAAATGCCCGCCACGGCAGGGAGTTTTTTTGGAGGAAAAATCATCCTGAAAACAGGGTTGCAATGATACTTAAATTATTTTTCCACAATATTTAGTATTGATTCCGGGTTGAAAATCCGTTATTGAAGCCCAAGCCTCTGTGAGGCAAGTATGCTGGTCATCTTTCCGTTAGATGATTCCGTCATTACTATTGTTATATATTCCTCTGATAATGAAGAAGACACTCATTACGCTCATTGCTCTGGCGGGAATGGCTCATGCCGATTTTGTATGGAACGGCGGTGAGAGCATTACCCAGGAGCTTTGGCAGACAGAATCCAGCTGGTCCATCACCGGTTCAGATTCCTGGCCGTCGGCAGGAACCGGTCCCGGCACGCCCAATTCCAACGCATGGTCTCTTATTTCCGTTTCCGGTGCGAGCGGCAGCATTTCCCAGCTGGAAGGCTGGACATTGAAGCTTGCCCTGCAAAACGGTGCGGATTTGACTGTAGGGAACGTAAAAAAATTCCAGGGCGGCTGTTCTATTGATATTGATCAATCATCTACGCTGACCTTCAACAGTTATAACGGCGGCAACGATGGTGGGCGCACGACGTTGAACAACTACGGCACGTTTAACCTGGCTTATACCAAGAGCCAGGGCGGGGAAGGATTTTACGCCAATTTGGGAGCCACGGGCATCATGAACCTTACTTCCTCCAACGGTAATTCATACAATGCCAAGATAGCAAGTCTGACTGCTACGCTGACTCTTGACGGAGGCACCGCCAGCGGAGTAACTGCCAGCGGTCATCAAATCCTGACCAGGAACCTGGTTACCCTGGGAAGCAATATGTCTTTTGACGGCACGAACACTTCCCTGGAAATGCTCAGCGGCATTGCAGGCATTGATACCCTTACTGCTGTGGACGATTTGACTAATGCCGAAGTAGGTTCTTATATGGTTACCAAGAATGAGAACGGGTACAGCGTTTCCTATGTGGTTCCCGAACCCGCAGCGGCTTCCCTGAGCCTGCTGGGCCTGGCTGGTCTGGCGATGCGCCGCCGCCGCAAGTAACGGCAAACTTGGATTCCTGTTTCCATTCAGCTCCCTTCCGCGGTTAACGGAAGGGAGTTTTTTATTATTTCCCGGAAAGGCGGCGTATTTCCGGAAGATATCCGGGCGGAACGGGAGAGAGAAGCCGGGAGAGTGCGCATGCATGGGCCTATTCTTCCCCGGAGGATGCCGTAACCGGATTAGCCCCGGCTATTGTTCTGCAACGCTGCAAGAGAGGAAAGGGGCCTGTTATTGCCGGGAGTAACCACTTTCTTTCAAAAAAAGTGGTAGGCCCGGTAGGAATTAATATGTTTATTTAGAATAATATATTATAAAATGTGTTCATTATTGTGATAATGTTGAGCACACGGAAGGATGAAAAATAGTCTGAAATAGGCCGAAAAAGGGAGTCTCCTTGAGCGTAGAGGCTCGAACTGGGTCATGGGTCATCTGTGTTTTTGCATGCATGGAGTTGAAAAATTTCATGCAACTATTCCAACAATGCAACGGGAAAAGTATAGGTTCAAGTAAAAGCCTGCGTGTCTGCCGTAGAGGAAACGCAACGGGGCCGCATTTGTATGTTACGGATTGCAAAAGCTCTTTATGCTTGGGGGGCGGTGGACGCTGATGAACGCATACCCCGTTTGAAAGAAGCTTTGGATAAGGCTGTTGAAGATATCATTGAAAACCAGGGAAAGGAAATCACTCAAGGGAACGTGGGGGACAGTTCATTCCAGTTCGCGCCAGGTTCCATGACTATTGATTTATGGGTGGAAGCTTTGGGGATTGCTATTCGTTCTCTTGAGCATGGCCGGTTTGAAGGAGGGAATAACGTTGCAAGGATAGTGTTTCGATGAAAGCAGGAAATGTCCAGATTTTGGATCAGTTCGGCCGGCCGTTTTCAAGCCGCCCCATTTACAAGAGCGGCAGTTATGATGACGGGCTGCAGCGGCTTCCGAATTATCTCAAAGAACCGGAACAGCTTTCCGGGAACCTTACCCGGAAGAACCTTATTTCCGCATCCCGTCTGTTGTACAAAAATAATGGCGTTGTAAAAGGCGCCGTGAACATGAAGGCTGAATACTCTATCGGGAAAGCGTTTCTGTTCAAATCTCTGTGCAAGAATCCGGAAGTTGCGGCGAAGTATGACGAGTACATCAAGGCGTTTTACAAAGTTGCATGCGTGAACGGAAAGAATTTTCACTCGCTCCTGTATCTGATCTCCACCGCCATCGACATTGATGGGGATTGCTTTGTAATGTTGACGGAAAGCAAGACGGGGTTTCCTCAACTGCAATTTATCCGGGCAAACCGTGTTTGCTCTCCTAAAAATGGCCTTATTGACTCCGGAAAATATAAGGGATTGAACGTGCTGCACGGCGTCATAACCAATCGCATGGGACGTGAAATCGCTTATTGGCTGGACGGCGACGAACCAGGGGGAGGTGAAATCATCCCGGCATCCTCAATACTTCATATCGTGGATGACGACTTTCTTTCCACCTGCCGGGGCGAGCCTCTCTTCTCTCATGGCCTCAAGGAATTCCGATACATTGATGATATCAATACAGCCGAACTTGGGGCCATGAAGATTGCGTCACAAATTGCCCTGGTAAAAAAGAACGAAACGGGAGAAGTTGACATAACGCAGGCTTATGACAAACCGTCCAATAATGGGGAGGTGCTCATCCGGAATACTGGTGATAAGCAAATTGTATTTTTGAAGTCTGAAGATTCCCTTGACTCCCTGAAGATTGAGCGCCCCTCTCCGAACTACATGAGTTTTTCAGAACGGCTTCTGAAGGGCGTTTTATCCGGGGTGGGCGTGCCCTATGATATCGTGGTCAATCCGGACTCAAGCGGCGTTGGGAACAGAATGTCTCTGTCCAAATTTGACAATACCACGCGAGATCGGGCCACGCTGCTTGAAGATGCTGCCAGACTGCTTGTACAGTATATCTTGGCCGTAGGTATCCAGCGGGAGGACATCCCGCACGCGGAAGGCTGGTGGAACATGATGTTCAGCCGCGCCAAGCGTCCAAGCGTAGACATGGGCCGCGACTCCAACAGCCAGTTGAAAGAGTACAATGCCGGTATTAAAAACCTCACAGAAATCTGTGAGGAAAACGGAACGCAGGTTGAGGACCATTTGAGAATACGTGCCAGGGAAGCCGCCATTGCGGAGAAGTTGCGCCGTGAAGCTGAAGCAGAATTTGGAGTAGAAATCTCTCCGGATTATATCAGGAAGTTTTAATGTGATGAAACCGTTATATTGTGAAGAAACTGCATGGCTGGCGAAGATTCGCCAGCGGAAGAGCCTGGAACTGAAAGCCGCAGGGAATCCGGATTTTGACTTCTCATTTTTCATCCAGACACGCCAAAAAGCGCGGGTAATTGGGTCATCCTTGGTGATTGACGTGATTGGGCCTCTATACGGTGACGGCGTGCCGTTGAATGAAGTCCTGGGCGGCACGAATTATCAGTCCATCGTGAAGGAAATAAAGGGTGCTGCCGGGAACATTGATGAAGTTGTTTTCATTTTTGACTCTCCGGGAGGTGACGTGCAAGGCTGTCATGAAACAGCAGAATTGATTAAATCTCTGCCAGTGGAAACAGTGGCTTATGTCAAAGGCATGTGCTGCTCTGCCGCCTATTATTTGGCTTCCGCTTGTGATCAAGTGGTCGTGACGGAAACGGCGCTGGTTGGCAGTATCGGGACGGTCATCAGCCTGTGGAATGCCAAGAGTGAGGAAATATTGACCATCACGAATGATGATGCTGTTTTCAAGCATCCGGAAACCCCGATGAATACGGAGGCAATCGCCTATTACAGGGATTTGTGCAACAAGATCGCCGGGCGGTTTCAGGAATTTGTGGCTTCAGGACGTCCCGGTTTATCTGCGGATGCGTTTTCCGGCAAGGTTTTTGTGGCGGAAGATGCTGTTTCCCTGGGCCTGATTGATGATGTAATACCCTGGGTCGATTTTCCTGGAGTGGTATGAAAACGCAACGGTTTTGTCATAAGTATGGCACTATTCAAGTCTGATCAAAATATCGTTGATGCGCTCAAACAAGAGCTTGCCCCTTTTGGGGCAGAAATGAAGAATGGGATTAAAGAAATCCAATCCTCTATTAAAGATCTTTGTGAGCGTGTCGAAGCCCTGGAAAAGGAGAATGTCAAGCTCCACGCATCCGTTGCCCTCAAGAAAAACCAGCTTGAGGAAGAAGCCGATACGAAGGCGAGCCAGAAGGCCGCTGAAATGGTGGCTGGTATGGGACATAAAGCCGTAGTGGATAAGCCGGAAGACGGCGAAGAAAACTCCTCTATCCTGGAGCAGTACTCAGCTCTTTCCGGAGAGGAACAGAGGAAGTTTTATGCTGCTCATAAGGATGAGTTGGCAAAACTTTGCAAGTAATCAATAACAATATTAACGATTAAAACCATTTTTTAGAATTATGGCTCTTTCAGATGCTCACAAGATAGTTATTCACAGTGAAGTCATTTCTTCTTTGCGTAAAGCTCTGGCTCCGCTGGAATACTTTAAGAAGGATTTCCGAATGGAGTATGCTTCTGAGATTAAATTCAAGAATGTAAAAGCCGCCGGAAATATTACTGAAAACCCTTCTGATTACCAGACGGATAAAGAAAATGAAGGGGATTTAATCCCCCTGTCACTTACTGAACTCCATCAACCCTGGCGCATTACGCCCGCCGAAAAGCGGAATGGGTGGAAATTGGCGGATTTGGCAAAAACGAACGCTACGGCGTTTGCCAATAACTTGAACAAGCGCATACTTTCCCTTGTTACAGCGGATGGAGCCAAGGTTATCGGTACGGCTGACGCTTTCACAAAGCGTAAGTGCATCAACCTCAGCGGAGACGTAGAATCCGACGAACCTCGCCTTTTGCTGGCGCCTGATTATTACCGAGCTATTCTTCCGGAAAATACGACGGAATTCCGGCTTGATGGAGGCGCTTACGGATTTGATTCCATCCATAAGGTCAAGACCTCCGTCTTTGCTGATAACGTAGTCGGTATTTCCTATGATGGAGGTGCGGTTGCTGTTGGTTCCGCCCTTCCGGAGATCGACGAGGCTTTCAAGGATGATATCCATTCCGAGGTCATTCAGGTGGAAGGTCTTGCTGGTCTTTCTATCCTGTTTTGCACTTGGCTTGATTTGAAAACTCGCGCGGAATGGGCTTCTCTGGGCCTGATGTTCGGGGCAAAGATTCTCGAGGCTGACAAGGTGAAAGGATACGTTGCCGCTGCTGTTGCGTCAGATGAAGGCTGATTTTCTTTGTATTCATGCTGGTGTTTACCGTCCCGGATTTGTCCGGGGCGGTTTTTTGTGCAACGCACCGCCATTTGTATGAGATTCACAGAGGCTGCCAACGTTGCTCACCGGAGTATTAACCGGGTATTACCACAGACAAAAATTGTCTACAATGGCCAGACGTACCGGGGGTACATGAATTCCCGGGACATAACCATTGAACGCCAGGAAGGAGGGTATTGCAACCAGCGTGACCGCATCATTCACATCCAGACAGGGGACGCTTTTCAGATTGGGGGGCGTGTGGGGTGCGAAGGGATGAAATTCAAGATTACCGCCGTCACAAGTAATTGTGTTTACAAGGTATTAACTTTATCAGCCGATTTATATGAGTAGCATGGAAGTCCGGATAGATGTGAAAGGAATGGATAGCGCCTTGAAAAAGGTGAAAACGAATATTGAGCGTTTCGGAAATTTATATACTACGTTGCTTGCCTACAATACCGCTAGCGGGATGTGCTTTAACGCCACTCTTCCGCTGGGAAAAAATCGCAAATCAAAGGTTTCCGGAAGAAAATCCGGGGAAGGGTCTGTCAGCCGGGACGTTTCCCGCGCCGGGCGCGGTGTTGGATCGTTTATCAACCAACTAAAGGAAAGAGACATAAAAAGGGCAAGACAGGTTGCCGGCATGCTTTCTTTAAAGGCAGATCCTCAAAAGGCTGCCGAAGTGGCGACGGATGTTTTTGGGCAGGTTGTGCGCTTTTATCAGAGTTACAGCCCGGAATTTCATACTTCTGCCCGGAAGAATGGTCGTGTGTCCTCCTTTACTGGGAATGTCGTGCTCAATAGAAAGAGTACGGAGAACTATAAGAATAAGGTATTCAAGCATATCGGGAAGGCAAAATCAGGGTGGCTGATTAATACTTCTTATGGATGGGCTGCTCGTGCGCCTCAATGGATTGCGCGGCATGGGAAAAACGGGACAATCAAGAAGTTGCCTGATGGAAGTGTCGAAATAGAAAATAATCTGTCTTATGCCTCGGAGGCTATGCTTAAGGCGCTTGTACCGTTTGTCCAAACCAAGGCATTGCAGGCCACGAACTTGAAATTGCACCATGAGTGGCAAAGGAGAAACAGGGTATGATTATGGATCGTGTCATCAGTCATTTGAGGAATTCCGGGTTTACTGTCTACAAAGCCGGGAATAACAGCGACATAGAACGGAAGCCCTGCGTCGTCATAGGCATGGTCGGGTATACTCAGCCTTGGACGCCTTTGCCCGCCAGGGAATATACGCTTTCCATGATTCTGATCAATAACCGGTCTGATTCGGAAATGGAAAGAACCCTTGTGGAGACGTTATTCCGGCTGGATTGTGGTGAACAGTGTGATTTTTTCAATATTACGGATTATTCGGCTACGCTGGATGATGATGACTGGGTAACTACCTGGACATTGCGTTATATTGAAAGATAGTTTTATACTATTTTGATAATCAATGGTTGTACTTCTTGTACCCCTTCATATCCTTTATTTCCGGCTTGGTTATCGTGCCGTTTTAGTCTTTTTACTCACGTTCTGAATGTGGGTTGAACTACGCGTTAAACGTGTTGATGGGGAGCGAGAAATTTTTCAAAGTTTTCATGAACTGAATATTCAGTTCATTCAACAATAAACGATTAGAAAGCATAACATTATGGCTATATCAACAATACCATTCCACCCGCTCGACGCCGAGAATAATCCTCGTTATAAAGTGAAGAAAAAGGACGCACCCAAGATCGTCTGGCATGAGACGGAAGAAACCGGGGCGCATGATTGGGAAGGATACATTCGTATTCCCTTCGATAAGGAATGTGCCTTTACCATTCAGATGGACGACAACGGTTACTTGGAAATCGACAACCAGAAAGTGGTGGAACTCAACGGTAGCAACTCATCCAAGAAAGCGGAGGGTAAGAAGGAGCTCAAGCAAGGTTACCATTATGTCAAGCTCCATCATGAAAATTTGAAGGTTCCGGATGCAATTGCTCCCTATCCCAATGCGGAAGAATTCGTTCCTCAAATGGATGGTGTTGACCTGGAACTTTGGGAAATTGATGCTCCCACGAATCTCTGGAAGATGGAGGATGCCCAAAAACTGCTGAAATGTTACAATGTGGTGGATTATGTCACTATGCCTGATCCTGGACAGGTTTGGGCTTATATTGGGGGGTGGCTCTACCAGGCTCACTTAAAGGAAATTAAGGACAATGTTCCGGAACAATCGCGCAATTATTATAACAGTTGTGCCTTGCGAATGAGTATTGCTCTAAGTTCCTTCGGAAAGGATTTGAAGGGTGAAGCAGGAGCGGAGCTCATAGGAGACAAGGCGAACGCTGATACAATAGGAGGTAAAACCCATGTCATCACCCGTGCACGGGATATGGCTGCTTATGTGCAAAAACTCTTGGGCGACCCTGATTATCCCGACGCCCAGGATAAAGGTTATTGCAGCCCGCAGCCGGGCGACATCATTGTGTTTGCAGGAAATGGCCATGTAGGAATGTGTCCGGGAGACAACATATTCATTGGCAGTTTTCTGACTGGCCCTATTTGGTTAATCAATCGGTCCACATTGAAAGACGCTGAATAATTCATAAACTTCTCTTTCACGGGGCGAATGCTGTTAGAGCGTTCGCCCCGTTTTTTGAACATAATGGGGAAAAAATAATATATACTTTTATGGATAAAACATCTCTCTTTTGCTGTTTGCTTTCCGGTCTGATGGCGTTATCGGTTAGTGCTACGTCTCCTGTTGCCACGCAGGCTGAAGTGTCCGGGGATATTTCTCTCCGTGGTATAGCCAGACTCCTGCAGAAAAGCGATATTGTCTTAGCGGTTGTCATTTATAAGACGGTGGAAACTACCCAGGAGACGATATTCTACGCCCGCGTCATTCAGTCCCTCCGGGGAGACATTCCTGTAGAAGCCCTGGTTCAGTGGAGAGGGGCGGCGAATAATCTCCCTGTGGGCGGCTCTCCTAAAACAGAACTGTATTCGAGTTGTAATCTGAGTTATGTCCTTGCGACTTCAAAGGAGGTAGAAAAACTGCTGGGTACGCCGGAAGATTTTATTCCGGCTGACAGCATTTATGGACTGGCTTCCTACAATTTGGGAAATGACGTCAGTTTTTTCCCGATGACGGAGAGTAACTCAGGCCGCGCCATGAAAAAGCTCCTCCGTATCGAACCGGCCAAAATTACTGAAGAATCGGAGGCGGCCCGCTTCCAGCCGGAATCCGGCGAGTAATCCGGTTTTCTCTCTACGCTTCGATTTTATTTGAATCATCCCCGTTCATGAAATATGAGCGGGGCTTTTTTGTGGAGGAGGTTCATTCTCCTGTTTTTTGGGGGGGGGGCGGAAGCGCAACGCACGGCCATTTGTATGGCAAAAGCATCTGATTTTATCCAGCACGGAGAAGGTATTTTCGGGCTCAATTATTCCGGTGAACAGGAATTCGGAGCAATCATTTCTTCCGTTAGTTATTCATGGTCGGCCAAAGGTGATGTAGAACTTACTGGGGACAAGGGATTGATGGAGGGGAACACGCTTTATGATTCCCGCTGTGAAATTACCTGGGAAGCCTATATGAGAAAGACTGGCACGGAAGTGCCCCACATTGGCGATATTGTTGATGTGCATGCTGATGTCTTGAATCTCTGCATCAAGAATTCCGGTGAAGAAATTCCGGCAAAGGTGACTAAGGCCATTTGCAAGAGCGTGGATGTGAAGATGGAGACGCAGAATTATAGGAGTTTCACGGTTAAAGCTACTTATGGTCCTAATATCGTTGCTCTGAATCCGGATATTGCTTCCGAATGACAAATTTAAGGGGGGTGAGCTTCACGCCTCCCCTCCCCTCAAACAAAAAATAATATAATAGACAGAACATGAATAATATAATCAATATTGAAGATATTAATCTCGCCAGCGCTTTGCTCGCTGCTACAGCCCCTATCGCCAAGCGGGCGGAGATAATCATTACAGACCGGGGAGAACGGAAGGTTTTTTATTTTACGGATACCCTGGAGACGCGGGAAATGATCAGGAAGTGGAAGGATCCTGATTTTGTGAAGAACAATCCGGAAGATCCGTTTGCCCTGGTCAAGGCGGCCTTTGATTGCCGCCGCGGCATTCTGTCTGGCCTTTCCCGATTCCGGAAAATAGCCTGCATCCGTTCCAGGGATGGGGAGAAGGTCGCCTTAATTCCGGAGAATTGTCCGGAAGAGGATAAAATGGAAATCATGGGGCGTTTGAACTCTTGAGTGTTGGAATATGATGAAAGATGAGGAAAAAGCCTTGAAGCTCCGTCCCCTGTCTATTGGGAGCATGGAGCTGATGCAGCGGTTTAACTGTGGATTCATGGACGGGAGCATGAATCTGGGCTGCATTGTGGAATATATTTATATTCATACGGAGGATATTGAAACGCTTGAGTCCATGAGCCTTGAAGCGTTTAAGGAAGCCGTCCGAAGATTCAAATATGAATTAAGCCCTGATGAAATGCAGCGTATTTCCTCCCTGGTAGGCCTGCAGGCGCAGCAGGTGGATGAAGCCGCTTTTACTGTTGAGGACTCCAAAAAAAAACGGGAGGGGACAGGCCGGATTATTTTATCCAGGTGGTTTGGGCGATTGCGTCGAAAACGGGCTATCCCTTAAATTACATTAAATATGATATTCCCTACAGCATGATCCTGCAGTTCCTGATGAGCGAGTGTGTTGCAAATGGCGTAAGCTGTTATTACACCCATGCCCGGAAGGTGGATCATGCTGATTTGGAGCGTTTGGACGCTCTGTTTAACAAGCCTGTTGATGTTGAAGAATGAGTGCCGTAAAATTTAAATTCTCCGGAGATTCTTCGGAATTGCTCAAAGAACTGGAGAACATTAAGGAAAAGATCCGCGAGACCTCGGGGCAGGCGGCAAATATGCGTGTTGCTAAGGGCGGTAAGGCTGACGTAGAGGGATTGGGGGCGTCTTTCAAGAAGTTATTGCCTGCAATTACGGCTGCCGGCGCTGCCGCGGCAGGATTTGGGGCGGCATGGAGCGCTGTCAAAACAGGAATCAATGACGCGATGGATGATGAATACATGGCGGTACAGTTATCTTCCTATACAAAAAATATTGAGTCGGCCAGGGATTTGCAGTCCCAGCTTGATCATCTGGCGGCAAATGGCGTTGTTAGCCTGGACGATTTAGGGAAAGCCGCTCAAAACCTGGCCATGCATTTTCGGACAAATAATACGGCTATCATGAGCTGGTCGAAAGTTTTTGCAGATATTGCCGCGTCCGGAAAGATTTCCGCAGAGCAGCTTTCCAATTCATGGGCGAAGGTGATGGCAAACGGATTTGCCGATTCACGGGCCATTAACCAGCTGCAGAATCAGGGCATTCCCATTATCAAGGCTTTGGCGGAAGAAATGGGCGTGGCGGAAAGACAGGTTGTTGAGCTCGCCAAGAAGCGGGAAATTTCCGCTGACCAGTACGTGAACGCCATGAAGAAAATGCGTGACGCGGAATTTTCCGGGAAGAATTCCGCATTGTCTAATACGACCATCGGTTCATGGGAAACGCTCAAGGCTACTTTTGAAAATACTATGGGGGATCTGGTGAGTGATAATGTCTCAAAAACGGCCGGGCTTTTTCAGTACCTGACATCTCGAATAGAAGAGGCCTCCGAGGTTGGTTTTCATTTTTACGCCATGAATCAAGAGAATTTATCTCTTTTTGAGATCATGTTATCTAGAGTTCAGGCTGGTTTTGCTGGTCTTACAGGGATTTTTGTGAATGGAAAGTGGGAAAATCCATATCAAGAGGGGACGTATGACCAAAGGAAAAATCTGATTGATTACGGTTCATCTGATAAAATCAGGGAAGAAATATCCAAGGCCAAAAGCAATGATGAAATTGAGCTTGTTCAAGAGCGGCTAGGTAAAGAATGGGATGATCTTATTAAACAACGCGGCATCCGTCAGAATTATATTGCAAACGATGGCGTAAACAGTGCAGAAGCAAAGGCGGAAATTGAGGCTATTGACAGGATGATTGCCGCCCGTCAAGAACTTCTTGAGGAAATAGAAGAAGGAGTTTTGTGGAGGGAGAATGAGAAGCAATCAATTAAAGAGATCGTAGAAAACAATCAGAAGGAAGCGAGGGCTGCCGCTGATTTGAACGATGCAATGGAGAAGCTTAATGAAACAAGAGATAAAGCAAATAAGCAAAAGCCTAAAAAGAAACAGGATGATTTATCAGTCGATGGTCTAAAGAAACAGCTTGAAGACGAATTAGCCGCTGTTCAACATATTTCCTTGGATGATTTGGAAGAGGAATTGAAATTACTTGAAAAAGAATTCCAAGCAGGAGCTTTAGATTTTAATGCAGCCACGAGATATGAAAAGCTGTTATCCGTGGCTGACTCCATCCGGGAAATTAACGCTCAATTAAATAAAAAGAACAGAGCCGTTAATGATGTGAGACAGGATGCGCAGGAAGAAATTGCCATCATGCAGGCCGAACTTGACGGCGAAAAGGAAAAGCGGCGCGAACTGGAAAAGCAGCGGGATGTGCGGAAGGAAATGCAATCCCTCGTGAAAAGCGGCATGAATGAGCATGACGCCCTGGGGCTGGCGGAACAGAAGGTTTCCCTGACATACAAGATTGAGGACAAAAGGGAAAGGGAGAAAAAGGAAAAAGAGGATTCCAGGGCGCGGGCGCAGGAAATATCCGATGCGTTTAAAACGCGGTTTGACGCAGTACAGCAGACGCTTTCAAGCGTATCCCGTGTGGGGTCTGGTTTCGGTTCCCTCTTTAGCCTGGTGGGAAAGGGGGATGCCGGCCTTTCCGCTGCCGTGGACTCCCTCACAAAGGAAGTGCAGACTTCCAACGGATACCTCAGGACGATTGCGGAAAAGGCCGAGAAAGGCGGTGTTGCCCTCTTTAGCTGACATGAACAAGGATATTAAACACACAGGCGGGTACGGATGGCAGGGAGACTTTGAAGCATCCATGTCTGATGATGGCTCCTGGTCGGCAAGCGTTTCTTACGTGGCGCCCCCCGGGGAGAAATTCACTCCTTCTTACTCTCTGCATTGCCATGTTCCGGGCTTCACGGATTTGACCCTGTCCGGTTACCAGCATTCACGGATGGCGGATTTGTGGAAAACGTCCTGTACCTTTAAAAAAGACGCTCCGCAGGAGGATGAAGAGCCTGACGATCCGGAACCCGGAGATCCGGACACATGGGACTTTGACCCCAAAGACACGAAAACCACCTGGGAATTTACGGCCGGCGTGGCGAGCAAGAGCATCTTTGACCATCCGGATTTCAAATCCATGTTTCAGGATAATCCGGATCTGAAGAAAGCTTATGAAGCAATTATGTCGGGCCGCGTGGATATTGAATCATTGAAGATTGATTCCAGGCTGAAGAGGAAAGATCCGTATGATTTCGGCCTGGGGGGTGTTAAATACTCCCAGGAACTTTCTGACTTGTTCAACAAGATCATTAATAAGGGAATCACTGACTATTACACAAGATCCTGCTCCTATTCCATCACGACCACGGAAGGAAAGGGGCCTGATGCCGCCCTTCAATCATTGATTTCTGCGGGAGGCGGCAATTTCGTAAAGATGGGGGAAGACAAGAATACCTATGGGCGGAACATGGAAACCACGCAATCCTTCTCCCAGATTTTAGAAGAAGGAATTTTGATTATTGGCTCATGATCTGGACAAACGATTTACGGATTAACACGGACATTACGCCGGATGCCGGTAGTCACCAGGCCTACGGGACATACAGAGTGAACCGTACCGTCTCGCAATCGGAAATTGTTCCCATTGCCGGGTTCCGGCGTCCCAAATGGGCGGCCGCGTCAACCAATCCCAATGCTCCCGGCATGGTGGCGACGGGTTATAAAATCTCCCTGCATTCTCCGACAGCTTACAAGGTCACCGTAACGTACTCCTATCCATCCGAAGGTGTCAAAGAGGATGAGGAGGGCAACCCATCCCCGGATGATCCGGAAGGCGGAGGTGAGGCGAGCGAGAAATACAAAGTCAAGATCAGCGACCGTTCAAATATGACTCTTGAACCCTTGCTGAGCTATTACAAGCTGCGGAATCCGGACGGAAGCAGCAAATATCCGGAGGGGGATATGCTGATTCTGGCCGTTTATTTGTCCGGCGGCCTTGTCATGTGCAGCAATGGACAGTACCGGCTGAAATGCGAAAAAGACGAAACGCCGGGACATATTCAATTGCCCGTTACGCCCATCACGCCGTATATCACGCTCGGGTATAAAAAAATATCACAGAACAATACGGTCATCACGAAAACCTACACGGCGCGCCGTGTGGAACCGTCCAAGGTGGAACGCGTGGGTAAGATTGTCCAGGGCGGCGAGTTTGGAGGCGCAACGAACGTGCAAGAGTATAAGCTTGATTACCTCTTTACCCGGTATTCCGTCCACAAAGTAGGCAATCGGGAATACGAAATTACGGAAGAATACACCCAATCCAACCCCGGAGGCTGGTCTGCGGACCTGTACAAAAATGGATAATATCACCAAGGGTGACCCAATTAAGGCGGATTGGGCCAATGCTCTTACAAATGCCGTCAATGCGGCCGCGCATGGCAAAACAGCCTTGCGCGGTGGCGGCGGGCAGAACGTTTTCATTTCCCCTTATCAGCGCGGTTCCCGCCCCCTGGCCTTTGATTTGGTGGAAATCACGGATGATGAGGAAGGTAGCCTTTCCGGCAAGATCTCCGGGGGTGTGCTGTTGTCCGCATACAAAGAGGAACAGGAAGAAAAAATATCGCTGAAAACGGAATGCATGGAAATCAGCGAATATGAAGCAACCTTCCAATCAGGCGATAAGGTGTGGGTTCATGTGACCTATGATCCGGACACATGGGAGGCTTATGTTGCAATCCTGGAAAAAGGGAAAGAACCGCCGGGGGCAGAAGAGGGTGAGGCCTACATTATTGTTGGCGAGTTTGAGGAACGCGACCAATCCATTATCTACAGGCACAAAGGAATTACCTGTATCAACTGGGATGCAATCAAATGGGAATTTGAGAAATTCAAGCTCAAGACGGATCCTTTGTGCGCGCTGGAACTCAAGGAAGAAAAGAACGAAAAGGAAGAAGAGACCGAAAAGGAACTGACTCTGAATATTGAATCTTCCAGTGAAGAAGAAGAAGATTTGGGTGCCGACAGCAATTTGAAGGTATGGCTGGTGCAGAAAAAGGGGAAAGGGGAGGGCGGGGCAGAAGATGGGCCGGTCAGGCTTGGCGTGAGAATCAAAGATTCACGGAGTTTTCAGCAGGTGCAGCCGGGAGACGGCCTTGAATGGAAAACGGAAAAAGGGGCGGATGGCCATAACATCCAGACGGAAATCCTGCAGGTCAGGATTGATTCCACGGTTTCTTCTTCAACGGGGCAAGAGGGAAGAATCCCCGTTGACCTGAGTGTGTCGCAGGAGGGATTGAAAGGCGAGGTGGATTTGACAATTGATGATACGGAGCATGATTTATGGGGAGGGTGGAAAATCAAGCTGTCCAGGGCCACCAGGGGAGTATTGTCTCTTGCGGTCACTCCTGGAGGCGACGCGGAAGAATTGAGTTTTCGCGCCCCTTTGCGGAAAAATGGGAAGTATGTTGTGCTTGATTATGTCAAGGATCCTCACACCCTGCCGGACGGCACGACTATTGCCTTGTATGACCGGAATGGACAGCTTGATCTTGAGGTCGATACGTCCAACACGACCGGCGGCGGGGACGGAGCCCTGATCAGCGATTCCTGGACAGCGTTGGCCTGCGACACTGACCACGCCTTACGCCTGCACCGGGACGAAAACGGGAAAATCTATATCCAGCAGGGGGAATGGATTGTGACTTCCAAAATTTATTCACCAATAAATTAATAAAAATGAATTACGCAATATTCTGTTATAGAGAAGATTATAAATGCCTTGAATTGTGCGTTGGTCAAATCCGCCGGGTTGATCCTGATTGTACGATTTACCTGTTTGACGACGGAAAAGCCCCTCTCGCAAGAAAAGACATCCCAAGGGGAAGGGACATCATTTACAAAAAGACCTATTTTGAACGCAACAGGAACTTGAATGGCCTCGAATGTATCCGCGGCATGTTGTCCTGCATGCGTGATATCCCGGGCCGGGAGCCCATCATCAAAATAGACGCTGATACACTGCTGATGTCCCTTGAAGAAATACGGAAATCACTGTTTGAGCGCAGGAAACTGGCAGGGGGATATCAGTGCGCCTTTCCATTCGCCTGGTCCGGAGTATGTTATTGGGTAACGCGGAAATTCATCAGTGATGCTCTTGATATCCTGGTAACGCGTGAATTCCCGACACGCAATCAGGATTATCCGGAGGACGTGACCGTTTCCAGGCTGGCTCTGTACCTGTACGGCCGCAAGGGGGTTGATGTCATTGAGTTCCAGGGAGGCAAGTACCTGATCGGCATCAGAACATGTGATTCTGGCCAGTTATCAAAGCTGGCGAAACTGGCCCGCCGCGTGTCTGCCGTTCACTGCGGACAGCAGGATTTTTATGAGCCGATCATCCAGCAATCAGGCTGTACCATCCGGGAAGCTTGCGCCCGTATCATGTGGGAAATCCTTCACCCGGGTGAACCGGAAGGATTCAGGCTTTGAACAGATCCAGAATCATCTGGTTTTCCTCAAAACGTTTCTTTCCCGTGCCGTATGCTTTCATGATTTGTTCCGGCGTCTTTTTCCGCGGTGCCTCCAGCTTTTTGACAGGGCGGCGCTTCATGGCCGCATGTTCCGTCTGCTGCATCATCAGGGAGGGCGGGAGTCCGCTCTCAGCAAGGAATTTGGAAGCAGCGCGGGAAATGGCCGCTTTATGCACGCCCAGTTTCCGCGCCCTCTGGGCCATGCGTTCATTTCCGAGCACAGACGTCAACCCCAGAGCGTATGCCACGCCGAATGCGGTGACATTGGGAGTGCGGCTGTTAATGACGTGATACAGGGCCAGGGACATGATCCGGATCATTTCAAGGGCGCGTTCCCGAAATTCGTTTTCCTGCTCCTGCCCTTCTTCCGGATACTCAAAATCCGTATGTGCTGTGTAGTATGACTGTTGCGGTTCCATGCTTGGTGTATTTACATATCAATATATCATGATATAATAATATGTAAAGAAGGGAATAATGGCAGGGATTTCACAGGCGGAACTTGCCCGGCAATTGGGCGTCAATAAAAGCACGATCACGTACCACGTGAAGCGTGGTCTGACGCATGCGCAAATCCGGGAGCTGATTGAAGCCAGGAGGAAGGAAAATCCAATTGCTGAACCTGCTTCTCCAGAAATTGGGAAAAACGCTCCGGAGGAAGGGGTAGCGGAACTGAGAAAAAGGAAACTTGCTGCGGAAATTACCTACAAGAATTTGCAGGCTGAACAGGCCCGCGTGAAGCTTGAAAAGGATAAGGCCCGGCTGGTGGACATGGAAGATGTGAATGAGCTTGTCGTACATCTGGCCAGTATTACCAAAGGCGTTCTCCAGGCATTTGAAAATAAACTGCCGGGGAAGATGGAAGGATTGACGGCTGCGGAAATGGTTCCCATGCTGCGGGAGGAAATCAAGGCCGCTCTGTATTCCATTGCGGAAGAATCCAGGGCCCAGATCAAGATAATCAGCCGGGCGGAACAATGAGAGACGTTGAAAAGGCTGCCGGATTTCTGAATCTTTTCGCGGATAACGTATCCGCTGGAATGGACGTGGAGCCGATAGAATGGATACGTGAAAACGTGGTAGACCAGCAATCGGCGCGGTCTACCCATATTGATTTTACGTTGAGCCCGTTTCTGCTGGAACCCATTGACAAATTCCTGAATGACGGCACGGTCAGGCACATTAACCTGATGGCTCCCACCGGTTCCGGAAAGTCGACATTGTTCGTCGGCTTGCTTAATTACCTCATTGCCAATGATGCGGGGAATACCTTGGTCGCTTTCCAGAATGAACAGGAAACCTCTGATTTCGCGGAAACGAGGCTTTTTCCCACATTCCGGGATAATAAGGCTTTAAAAAACTTGCTGCCGAAGAAAAGGCATGCGGCCAGGAAAACGGAGATTCTTTTTCCGCACATGAACTTGTGGATGGTCTCCGCTACCAAGGGGCAGTTGCAGTCGAAGTCCTGCCGGTATTTGATTGGTGATGAAATGTGGGCGTGGGAAAAGGGAATGGTCCGGGAGTTCCTGGCCCGCCACCATGATCGGTTCAACCGTAAAATCCTGATGGTTTCCCAGGGAGGGGACAAGGGGACGGACTGGGTTGACGAGTACGGAAAGGGCCGCATCCACCATTACCATTGGCAATGCCCCGGCTGCCAGGGATGGAATGCCTATGACTGGCGGGATGTCATTTACAGCAAAGAAGAAAATATTGATTGGGAACGTTTTAAGGAATCCGTCAAAATGGTTTGTCCCCGGTGTTTGCACGAAATAGAGGATACTGTTCACAACCGGCGCCATCTGGCCGGCGGCGGCAAGTACGTGTTTTCCGGCAATACGAGCGCCTTGCCGGAGATCGTAAGCTACAATTTTAATGCTTTGGCCTGTTACTGGGTATCATGGGCGGATTTGGCCGTGGAATGGATCCTGGCCAATAAAAAGAAGAGGAACGGGGATATAGAACCGCTGAAAAAGTTTATCCAGAAGCGGCTTGCTCAAAACATTGTGGATTTGGGCGAGAAAGACGACGTGTTGAAAATCCCGCTCACGGCGGAAAGCATGGAGGGGTACGCCGTGGAAAACGAACGGGCGCGCTTCTTAACGGTAGATGTCCAGAAAGGGCACTTTTGGCATACTGTTTACGGCGTGGATGCCGGAGGGGCTTTCCATTTACTTTCAGAGGGGCGTCTTGAAACGTTGGAGGATATTGAACGTAAACAGGCGGAGTTTAACGTGCCTGATCATTGCGTTGCTTTGGACTGCGCTTTTGATACGGATGCCGTGCGGAAGATATGCGGGCTTCATCACTGGTTTTCCATGAATGGGACGGTCAAGGAAGAATACGTGCATAAAATCAGGGGGCGGGGGATTAAATTGATTTATGCGCCTCTTGAGCGGCACATGGTGGAGGGGATTCAATGCCTTCATTTCAACTTTTCTTCCCAGCGGGCGAAGGACGTTCTTGCCGCGCGGATTAAATCGGGGCATTTCAAGGTTCCCCATGATGTTTCTGCCGAGTACATCAAGCAGATGCAGGCTGAAAGCAAACAGGAGTCCATAGACAAGCGCACGGGGAGGGTTTCTCTCAAATGGCTTGCGTCCGGTAATAATTCCCACATGTGGGACTGTTCCTGCATGGCGGTGATTTTTGCCATGATTCACCGGATGATTTAAGCGCAACGGGCGCGCACTAGTATATGATGATTCTGAGTCAGGCAGCCCCGTTTGACATGGCCACTACCAGCGGCATTGCCCAATCGGTGACGCTTCGTTTTGTGGACGGTGCCGGCGCCGCAAAAGATATTTCCGGCCATGAGTTCCGTTGTGCTGTCCGCGGCCCTGGCGCCGCCGCCATCAAATGCGAGCCTGTAGACGCCAATACGGCTCTTTTGTCGTGGAGCCCTCTCAAGGCCGGAACGCATGCTTATGACCTTTTCATGACCTCTCCTGATGGGGCGGAGCGCCCCTTGATTAAAGGGGAAATCCAGGCCGCTTCCCGTGTTACGCCGCCGGGCAGTGAAGATGTGGTTACAATTGGAGACGTGAAAATCATGATCCCTGACGCCGCGGAAGGAGAGGTGAAAATTATCGATCCTTCCGTGGATGCTGCTGAACGGGCTGAATCCGCTGCTCAAGAAGCCTCAAATGCCAGGAACGATGCTCAGAATGCCAAAAAAGAAGCGGAAAAATCAGCAGAAAGTGCCGCGACATCCGCCACGGCGGCCCAACAGGCCCTTGAGGCCATTCCGCAGGTGGACGCATCCGGCAACATGACGCTGGACGGCAATATCACCGCGGCGGGAGGCACGTTTGACGGGGCCGTCAACGCCAATGGAGGTATCAACATCCCGCTTGCCGCGGGGGCGCTGACCGATATGTCAGCGGTCAACCGCCTTTACGCCGCCGGGCTGGCTGCCGTAACTGATGCTTTTTCCGTCAGGTGTTATCCGCTCCCGGCGAATTGCTCGTCTTCCAACGGGACGGTTTTCAAAACAGACAAGGAACCCAATTCCCTTTATTTCAACGTCCCGGCTAATTCCGCCTTTACCGTGAAATGCGGCCTCGTGACCAACGCGAGGCCCATGCACAATTATTCCAGCATCCGGGGGTGGGTGGCTCCGGTGCGCCTTCCGGCTGTCAGCGCTAAATTCACGGCCAGGTTCGGACAGATGACAACGGTCGTGCGCATGGGAAGGGACAGGGACGCATTTACGCTGGTGCCGGATCAGGCGGCGGGCGGCTACAGGATTGGGGAGATTATCGATATTACGTTTGATCATGTCCGGGACGCGGCCGCAGGGGGGTATCACATTCGTGTCCGGGAGATTTATTATTCCAATGCCGAGCAGAAATGGAAGATGAAGACGACGCAGGCCCTCGCGCCGGAGACGTCTTCCAATTCCGGTTATCCCGTCTGCGTGTACGCGGTGGTTTACGAGCAATACCAGGACGGAGGATATGATACCGAAGACAGGGGAGCGTTGTGGCTGCTGCATGGCGGGAATTCCACCCGCGGCTGCGTCAAGATCGCCACGGTGAGGGGAGTCCATTGCTTTGAGAATATTTATCCCTTTTCCGGATATTATCTTGATATGGAGAATGCCAACAGCTGGGCGTTGGCCGGAGCGTTCCTTCCGGCGACGATGCACTTGCATTGCAATAATGTCAATCCGGCGTATTACGGGTTTTCCTCCATGGAGAGCAATATCATTGTCTCCGAGGCGGTGGAGGATTTTGTTGACCCGGAAGCCGAATAAGAAACGACGGAAGAAACGACTACCGAAGATTGAGCATGAATAATTCAGAGATACAGATACAGTTTCCCCGGCCCGGCGAGTGGGGAGAATTCACCCTGACGGCCATTTATCAGGACAAGGGCGGTTATAGACCTCCGGCGCGCTATACGCAGGACGAGATACCAGCGGAACAGACCCCGGCCATGCAGGCCGTCGTTGCCTCTCTGGTGGGCATGGGTGAGGACTGGCAGGCGGTGCAGGTGTGGGCACGGCTGGGAAAAGATGTCCTGACCCTTGCGGAGGATGGTGCCTATACAATGATTGATGCGGTATCTTTGACCGTTGAGGCCGTCCATGCGGAGACCAAAGGCCGCAGGATTTTTACAGTCTCGGACTACCCGGCTTTTATCCTGACCGACCCCGCCGCCGTGGAGTTTTTTCAAGCACTTCACTACCTCTACCAATAACAACATAATCATATGACTACTAATAATCAATGCAATCATGCCGAGGCTATCGCCAGAGAAATGCACATGTACTATGCAGCCCAGGCACACAATGAGTCCAACACTCCAATCCCTCACTGGGCAGACCTGACGGAAAACGATCAACAAGGATGGATTGCCGTAGCAAATACTGCCCTCCCGATCATCGGTAAGCATGCGCTGGAAGATGTTCGGGCCTATCTCGGCCTCAAGGCTTCCGGCGCGTCCACTTGGTGGAAAAAGGCCCTATATGCAGCCGGAGCGGTTATCGCTGGCGCCATCCTTGGCGGCTTGGGAATGTCCCTCTCCGGCTGCGGTCATTCCGTGGACGTAACGCCGGGCCGCGCCGAGGTATGCAAAGACGGCTCCTGCCTCGTCATTGAGCAGGGACATATCTCCTATTCCCAGGCCCAGCCGGAAACGGACGTTCCGCCCGTTGTTCAACCTCTGAAAAAGTGAAGCCATGACCGGATCTGTTGTCAACGCGGGCCTGCTGGGGGCTAATGCCCTGTCCGTGATTGCGTCCGTCACGTCAGGCAACCCCTTTTTGGAGTACATTCAAAACGGGGCCAGCGTGGCCGCGGTCATGGGAATTTTTCTGTGGCGGGAAATGAAACGGGCGGAACGTTATGAGCGGCTCTATGACGAGGAACGCAAAAAACGCATTGATGCGGAAAATAAATGTTCCGGCTGCGAGTTCACGCGCAAGGCGCATGAAGAATTCCTGGACAACAGGGACTAGTTTCAACTGTAAAGTTTTTCTTACAAGTTCTAACCAGTTCTAACAGAAATAATTGATAACTATGAATCCTACAGAAAGAAAGATGGCTGCGGCCATCCTCCGGTTTGAAGACAGCCGCGTCACCGGGCCTGATTCCCTGCGCGTTTCCCGCCTTCCCGCCGCCGACAAGGGCGGCAAGTGGGAGATTTGCGGCATTTGCAACGGTATTGAACCGGACGTGTTTAACAGGTTGAAGGCCCTGCTGGATGCCGGAAGACGTGAAGACGCCTGGGAAGGTTGTCTTCAGTACGTCCTGGATAATACCGCCGCCGTGCGTTCCTGGCTGGGTTCTGACGCTTTTCCTGGCGTTGAATTCATCCTGCGGGACCATTTTTTCAATTCCGGGAGCAGGAATACCGGGAAGATCCTGCAACGTGCGCTGAATATTCACGGTGCCGGGCTCACGGTGGACGGGATTGTCGGCCCCAAGACCCGGCAGGAACTACAGGACCAGCTGGCCGCCACGGGTGAAGCGGTGTTCCTTATCGCTCTGCAGGAGAAGCGTCAGGCGTTTTACCGTTCGTGCAAGCAGTTCCCGACCTTCGGGCGTGGCTGGTTGAACCGCTGCGACGATGCGTTCAGCGTGGCCCAGGAGCTTGTTTAGGGTTATTTGTTTCTATCCACGCCCCCTATTTGAGGGGGCTTTTTTTGTTGCCTGGGCAAAATAACGTCAGGAATTGATCAATTCAGGATGCTTTTCAATAAGGTCAAGCAATTTTGCGGAAGGGCCGCAGGGGCGCCGCAAGCCGTGTTCCCATTTGACCAGCGTGGAAGGACTGACTCCCAGCACGGCGGCAAAATCTTTCTGACTCATTCCCTGGCTTTTCCTTAACCGCGCAATGCTTTTTTCATTGCCTGTTTCGCGGAAAGGTGACGGAGAAATAGCTATGGACCGGGGCTGGGGGAGTTCCATTCCCTTTTCCAGATAACGTTCAATATACATTTCCGCCACTTCCTGAAGGTTGCGGTTGACTTCTTCCAGGGTTTCCCCGTGGGTGCAGTCCTTTTCAAAATCAGGCAGGGAACCGATGTAGCAATTATCTTCATCGCTCCACCGGATGAAACGGCTGTATTTCCCGGCAAGCGCCTTCATGTCCTGTTCAGTCATTTTCATAGTTGTTTTTCTTGGGGTTGCAAGGGAGCTTACGCTCCCTTGCTTTTTGCCTCTTCTATCTTCTCCCTGACGTGCTTGACCAGATAGGGCTTGGCATCGTCTCCATCATGCCCGCAGATGGTCGCTACCGTACCGGAGGCCCGATGCTCATACTGACGGTGGGAACCTTTGCCGCGGCCCGTATTGTCAAAGCCCGCCTTGCGAAGATCGGCAACTAGTTGTCGTATCTTAGGAGGCATGCCTACAATATAGTTGCACAATGTGAAAATAGCAAGGATTGTTTTCACATTGTGTCATTTTTTGCTGAGGCAGAACTATTGTCTTTCTTAGGATACCCAAGAAAAATATTCTTATTTCTCTTGTCTTGGCTTGTCTTTAGACAATTCCTTGGGACAAAGGGAAGATGGGAGTTTCATTTTATCCATGGAAATAGGACGGAGATATACTGGTTTTCTGTCACTATGTGTGATTAATTCCTTGTTCGACTTTCTCGTTTGTCTGTTGTTGATTGGCTGTTCTGGCATGGCTGTTTGATATGGCTTCAAAGGAAAGATATACAGTACTTGCTAATGCGAACAAGAATAAAAGAAATGCTGCGTTGTTGCAATATTTTACTATTTTATCCATTTTATTTGCTTCTTCATCACTTTTGGCAGCTTGTTTTTCATCTCCATTTTGTTGATGAGCTATTTTGTTAGCGTACTCACGATGAAGCGTTGCGCCAGCAAGGAATGAAATCATTACACAAGAAACAACTGCTGCCCACAAAATCAGTGATATACGAAAATGTATGGTAGAAAGTATTATATTTTCTCCTTTTAGCAGATATATTAGACCAATGGCGGAGGATGAAATTGTTATAGTTGTTTTGTCCCAATTGGCTTGCGCTCGTGATGAAACTTCCAACGCACGAAGCCTTTCTTGTTGTTGTATTTTATAGTTTTCTATAGTAAGAGTATTTTCAAAATCACAGCGAATTTTTTCAGTTTCATCTATTTGTTGCTTTGGGGCTTGTTCGGGGTTATTTCCCGTTGTAAAGGATAGATGGAAATTCATAATAAATATTTGCTAGTTCAATGAATAAATATAAAATTAAGAACTTTTTCTATTTGCTTTCTCTTACTATATTTTCACATTCATTTTTATTTAATAAAGATTATTTTTTGCGTTTTTTGATGAATAAACGGATAATAGGCATCGCAAAAAGTATCGAAAAAATTAGAAATACGATGCCCAAATGTCCAAACCCCGAAAGTCTTGATGTGCTGAAGAAGCATAGTCCGCTAACTACCAGACAAAAAATACCTCCTATGTAACGACAAATAGTGCGGTCTCCTACTACATGAGCCCAATAAGCAATAAATAGGTATCCCAGAATGGCAGGGAAAAGAGACAAGATAACAGTAGATGGTTCTCCGTATTTCCTAAAACAAGGTGTGGCTATAAGAGGAAGTGAGATAATCATAAAGATAGTGCCAACTCCTGTCCATATAGTCGCTGAGATTGAAGTATCAACATTCTTTTTTCTCTGATACAGTTGAGGCGCTACTTCTACCGGAGTGGAAAAAAGAGCGCCATAAGTGACCCATGCGGGAGCCCCTTCCGGGCAAACAGGAGTCTGGTTATCAATTGTTTCTTGGGATTTTAACGCCTTCAGATATTCAACAGGATAAGGCCCTGACACTTCTCCATTCAGAGATATAAAATAATTCGGCATAGTTGGCATTTTATTATCTTTTGATCAAGATACAACAAAAAAGCCTCATGACCTGGAGGCCAAGGAGGGATCAGATGGAGACAGTTCTTGGACACAGGGTTCAAGGAGGTCAAGCCTTCTTCCACCTGTTCAGGTTTTCCCGTCTCTTTGAAGCCACTTCTTGATGTAACTCTTCGAGTGTATTCGTTAAAAATATCATACCAAAAAAGAGAAAACAAGAGAGAAGGCTTCTGGAAATGGATCAAAAAGTCCAGCAGTTGTTAAGCTTGGTTGACAGGGGAATTTTAGAATGGGATTTCGTCATCCATATTGTCCCATGGGAAGAGAGAGCCTTCTTCTTTTTTTAAAAAATTATCTAAGTCTTTATTAATACGTTCTTCTGCCCATTTTCTCAACACGCTTGCAACCCATTCGCTGAAATTTGAAAAACCATCTATTTTGGCAGCTACCCTCGCATACAGAAGTGGGAAATTATCACTTACTACAACTCCCCAATATTCATCTGTTGGAATGTCAGATAAGGCAACCATTGAGGCTTCAGCTTGCTCCATTGTAAGAATGTTAAATTTGATATTTTTCTTTTTACATTTTTCCTTCTCTTGAAGCAGTAGTTCACGAGTTTTGCTTGTAAGTATATTAGTAATTATTGATATGTGACTTCTATTAATAGTAATCTCTGATTGTGGATTATAAAAAACATTCTCTATTTCAGCATTTAATGCATATGCCATCAATGAGGCATCAGCTTCATCAACCACCGCAATATAAAATTGTTTCTTGGGAATATTATACGCCTTTGGAGATGGATCGAAATCCGGATTTATAAAATGATAGCGATTGTCTTTATGATAATTTACCTGAAGTGCATCAATACTATCAACATTCTCTTCAATAATAGGATTCCCTCCGTAAAACCAATTTTTAACTGTTCCTTCTGACTTCCCCAACCAGCTAGCTAGCCACTTCATAGAAAGACCTCGGTCTCGAAGCCAAGCTCTGACATTCTGCTTATAGATGGCTTGAGGATCTTTTTCTTCATCCATAGATTTATATAGTGTGATTATATGTGATATGTCAAGCCATGTGCGAGTAATTTTTTCACATGCTAAAATATTTTGGTGGACTTTATGTGAGATTATATGATATCACATCACACATATGAGCAACATCAGCAATCTTACTGCTACGGAACTAGCACAGTCACTCCGAGTACATAAAAACACCGTTTCTATGTGGGCTCGCATGGGGATGCCCTGCATCTACATTGGCAGAGTCACGGAACCTCGCCGCGGAGCTCGCCCTCGTTACGATCTGGAAAAGGTGAAAGCCTGGCTGGAAGAACGGAGCAAGAAAAGAACTTCCGTGGCTTGAGTAAGCCTCTCGTCCGACATGCGGCCCATGTCGAAAACAACGAAGGCCACCTGCGCCAACAGGTGACCTTTAATAACGGGCGTGAGCCCAACTAACGTAAGTAAATGATTAATAATATCATCAACCACAAAACGCAAGGCGAAAATGCCTTGATGCCGCAGAACGGTGTTGTACCGTTCCAGAACGAAACCCTGAACTGCACGGTCCGCGCCGTGGTGAAGGACGGGGAACCCTGGTTTGTCGCAAAGGATGTTTGCGATGCGCTGGAAATTGGTAATGTATCCCAAGCCGTCAGCTACTTGGATGAAGATGAAAAGAGCAACATCATTACTAATGATATTGCTCAAAACGGAGGTCGCGCACCTCTCATCATCAATGAATCCGGACTTTACTCTCTAATTCTCCGCTCCCGCAAGCCGGAGGCGAAGAAGTTCAAGAAGTGGGTGACCGCTGAGGTCCTTCCCTCCATCCGGAAGCATGGTGTGTACGCCACCGGAGAGAAGCTGGAAGAAATGCTTGCCGACCCGGATACCATGATTCTGACGCTTCAGGCATTGAAAGCTGAACGGGAGAAGAGAAAAGCTCTTGAAGCAAAAGCTGCGGAAGATGCTCCCTATGCATATTTCGGACGATGCGTGGAAGTTTCCGAGGGCTGCATCCTGATTGGAGAATTTGCCAAGATTCTCGCTCAGAATGGAATGGAGACAGGACAAAACCGTTTGTTTGAGTATCTACGCAATGAAGGCATTATGGGGAGGCACGGCAATCGTCACAATGTTCCAGCCCAAGAGTATATTGAAGCTGGGTATTTCCGTCTCACTTACCGGGTTATTCAGCGTTCCGACGGTTCACAGCAGTCCAAACCGACACCGTATTTGACACCCCGCGGTCAAATATGGTTGATGAAGCGTTTGGGATTAACCATTGAGAATATACCTGCTGCCTAAGATTTTACATCTGGTGCGTGTATTCGAATTTGGCTCAACCAGCAAAAATTTCCCCGTTTCCTTTTGGAAACGGGGACTTGACCTGAGTTCTGCTGCCTCAATCTAAATCCAAGTTATGAAGACAACAACCCTACATCACCACAGAATCCTCAATGAGGATTATTCTCCCGCGTCTTCCAGCGCAGCACTACGGATGAACTCCTCAATAGTTTGCCCGCTGATTTGTGCGGCCTTGGAAATGAGTTTTAAATCATCTTCCGAAAGAGGAACCGCTACCGCTGCAACACCATTCAATATAGGGACAGAGGATGCTGTCTTGGCCGCTTCTTCTCCTTGCCTATTTATTTCTTTCCGGATTAGCTCAAGCTTGGCCGGAGGAATTATGCCTTTAGATCGAAACCAATCATCCACGGACGCCTTTTTAACAAAGCATTTCTGAGCCAACCATTCACGGCTTTTTTTATTTTTCTTTAGCCAAGATTTGATGAGTTCCTTTTCATTCTCCATGAGGAGAGTATGAGGAAAAATCCTCATTATGCAAGTAAAATATTTGATGTCTTTCCGCAAAAATAGATTGACTAGTGATGAAAAATCCTCAATATGGAAATATGAACGCGACAGAAAAACACGAAGAACGGATTTCCCTTCCCGCATCGGTCCTCCTCTTAGAGGAGGGAATCGCCCGGGGATTGGGAATAACGATAGGAGAACGCATGAGAGCCTTGGCAATAGCGAAAGCTCAAAGAGTGCTCACCTCGAAGAAGAACGTTGAACCCAAAAAGCCCGCAGCCTAATGGAAGAAGCCCTGATTGACGAATTTATCCGGCTCGGCTGGCACGAACTTTAATCTGCACTGTGACAATGAATTCACATGAAATGTTCCACCGGACAATCAGTCACGGCCCATATGCCGGGATGGTGGAAACAATTACAAATAAAAATTGTAAATTCGCGGTCCGGTGCTGTTGGTGCAGTTACCCCTCCGAAAGGGGTAACACTTACTACTCCGTTGTTACGGACAGTCATGGAGCATTGCATAGCCTTGATTTCCTGTGCGCTTCCTGTGCCCGTGAACACATCAATGGTATTCCGGACAGGGCAGGGAAGAGCCCCTATCAGTCCCTTGATCCCCGGAAGGAACTTCGCCTCCTGCAAGCCCGCAAGAATAGAGACAGGGCACGCCGGCACCAGGCCGTGACGCATCTGCTCTTTTGGCTGGTAATCGCTTTTGCCTGTGTGGCTGTGGCGGCCTTCATCGTCTGCGCCTCTTACACAATAACAAAAATCGTCTTAGGATAATGGACGCCAATGATCAACGTTTGATAGAAGGGTTGTTTGCCCGCATTGACCGCCTGGTTGCGATCATGGAAGGGAAATACTGCCCTGAAACAAGCGGTGAAACCTGGCTGCGTGCGGAAGAGCTTCTCAAACTGCCCCAGTTCCGGCATCGCAAGGGCCGCGTATGGCTCTATGAACTGGCGAAGACGTCACCGGATATCATGAAAAAGGACTGTCTGCCGCATCAAAAGCGGGGCGCCACCCTCTGGTGCGTGGAACGTATTTCCAAGGCCATGAAAGAGAATACCGCAAAAATCCTTTCTTTTGACGGTTTATCAAAACCGTCCCGCCCTCACGGCATGAGGAAACAATAACCATTAGAAAATACATAATACAATGATTACAAGCAATATTGATACTGCATCTAAACCTGTTCAGGCAAAGCCTTTTGATACAGGCGACAGGGTAATGTTAAATTCCCAGTTAATTATCACCATGCCTAACCGTGGAAGGACTTATCGTTTTTCTCCGGAAGATGAATTTGTCGTGGTGCGGCGCAAGGACGAGAGCAATTTCTACGTCGCCTTTATCAAGGCTCCCTGGCTGGGCGTCTTTGAGTTGAATGACGAAGGCTTCTCCTTGTGCGACGAAGACTAACGATTTCTTCACGCCTCTGTCCGGGGCGCGTCGATTGAACCTGATTAAATAATAATAGTTAATTGATAATAAATAAGATTATGATCGCTATGAATACGACTACAGCACTACTGGTAAACGCAGAACCCCTCTCCCGCGGCAACGGGAAAGGGGCGGATGTTGTGAATAATGGCAAGACGGCTAATCCTATCATTGCTCACAAGCCAGTAAGTACGACAGACGGGAAGCCCTGTCAACCGGCAAAGGCTGCCAGAACGGCCAAGAAGCCTGCCGCCCCCAGGAAGAAGCGGTACGATGAAGAGGATTTGATAGCCTTCGGAGAGAATGCTTTCATGCTCCGGGGCGCTGCAGAAGCCATTTTGGACATGTTCCATGCCTTGTTCTATGCCGATGACAACCAGGAAGAGGTTGTCAATGGCGTGAAGGGAGCCTTCGATGAGGCCGCCATTCTTCTGCAAAATGCAGCGAATGCGTTTGAAGAGAAGATTCCTTTCAAGGTTTTGGACAAGAGGCGGAAGACTTTTTTTGCCCTGACGGAAATAGATGAAAAAGACAGCGATGTTCTTGCCGCGATTACTGCTATCAATTCCGGTTTTATCCAGTGGGATGAAGGAAGTGTTTACGTGAAGGCGACACGTTGCGAAATGGCAACTCTTCTGCTTAACCGCGCATTGGAAAGCGCCAAGAAGTCCTTCTACCTTGCCGAAGACTCAACATCAAACCCCGCCCTTGCCGCAACGCTTGCTTCCATGAAAGGAGGGCACAGGTGATGAAGGTTGTTACCCTGAAGATTCCCATCTCACAATCTATTTATGATACCGCCAAATTTGCGGTGGAAGAAGGGGTGGCGAGAAGCGAAGAAGAGTTCCTGGCCCGCATTGCGCTCAAAGGAATTTTCTCTGATCTTTTTGAAGACGTGCAACCGCACTTGGACGACTATTTGGACGAGATGGTTAACAACGTCTATCCCGAGGAACTTGCCGGGGAAGAAAGGAGGACTGTATGACTTCTGAAGAGGGAACAGACGTTCTTCTGAAGGTTTACGAAAGTCTTTTCTTACAAGAAAGCAATCTGGTTAAGCTTCTGGAAAATCATTCGGGAGGCCTTATTGAACGAGACCGGATAATGTCCATCATGCGGAGACTGAAACGTTTACGTGCTGATACTTACGGTTTGGTTACGCAAAGGTGGCTTAATGCAAAACTTCATGGAAAGGAGGGGGGCGATGAAGCACCTTTATATTGACCAATCAGGCCGCGGCGTCCGTGCTGGAGTTGAAAATGAGGCAGTTTGCTTTCCTATGGAAACACCAGAACAGGAAGAACGCCGCTGCATTCAGGAGCTTTGCCGCATTAAGGGGGAATTGGGGCGTACAGGCCGCTACGGCGTGTATTTTGACCTTACAGGCCCGGAAATAGAGTTTTGGGTAGAAGAGTTCGGCAAGCCGGGCTTTCTGATCTGCATCAAACACCAGGACGCCGGCACGGTGCTGGATTACGTCCGCAAGAGGTGTGATGAACTACGTTTGATTGAACCATAGAACATGCCTAATAGAATCATCAGGGAAGGGTTTCTGACATCCGACAAGGTCGATAAGCTGAGTTGGGTGGAAGAGTGCTTCTATCATCGTCTTTTACTTGCTGTAGATGACTATGGACGGTATCACGCCGACCCTCCTCTACTGATCGGAAAGATAATGCCTCGCAAAATAGGCAATGTCAGTAACCAGGACATAGAAAAGTGGCTCACCGCTTGTGTGACCGCGGGTCTTGTAAGGGTGTACGGTGTCGAAGGGAAGCGTTATCTGGAGGTCTTGCAGTTCGACCAAAGGACCAGGGCGAAGAAGAGTAAGTTTCCTGCCCCTGATGAAGAAAAAACTGACGCTTGTCAGTCAAATGACGGACATGTGTCAGACATATGTCAGTCACGTGACCGTCATCCGCTCGCCTATACGGAGACGGAGTCGAATACGAATACGTATACGAAATCGGAAACGGAGACGGAGACGGAGACGGAGACGAAGGAAGCTGCGCCTGACGGCTCGCTTGCGGCTCCTTCTCGTTCTTCACTTCCTCTTCCTTCCTCACCGGAAGAGGTGGAAGCCTACCTGAAAAACGAGGTAGCCAGATGCCGCTTGAAGCTGCTCCCCAGGGACGTTTCGGAATGCGCCCTGCAATACTGGGCGGACCGGGGCGGCTCCGGCTGGGTGGACAAGTTCTCCTGCCCCATTGCCGATTGGAAAGCCAATGCCCTGGGCTACGCCCTGCGCTGGGCAAGAAATCTTGATGCCAAAGGGCAACTACCCGGAGAGGAAAGCGACCCCTTCGATCCAAAATTTAGAAAAAATATTTAACCCTCAAAAAGAGAAACCATCATGCATTTTACAGAAACACAACTCAACGCCGAAAAGACCGTTCTTGGCAACTGCATTGACGGCGCCGACAAGGTAGCCGCCCTGATCGAGCAAGGTTTCACGAAGGCTCATTTTGTCCTTCTGGCCCATCAGAAGGTCTGGAGCGCCTTTGAGACTCTGGCCAAGACTCCAGAAAAGGTCAATATCACCGACCTGATCCAGCACCTGGAAGCCGCCGGCGAGCTTGAATCCGTAGGAGGTCACGCCGGGCTTGTCGAGCTTTCAACCAGCTTTGCCTACCATTTCCAGTTCGAGCCCTCCGTGAAGATTCTGGTGGAAGCCAAGAAGAAGCGGGATGTGGAATCCCTGTTCATTTCCGGGCTGGAAAATCTTCAAAACCCAACCCTGAGCAAAGACGAAGTGCTGGCGGAAGCCGAAAAGGTGATGTCCTCCTTACGGGAAAGTTACGGAGTGGCCCAAGTGGCGCGTATGGCTGATGGCACACAGAAGGTGGTGGAAGGGTTGGAGTTTCGCATCAAGAATCCAGGACAGACCAAGGGGCTTCCTACCGGCTACCCCTCCCTGGACAGGATGCTGGACGGCTTACAGAACACGGCTATGGTGGTCATCGGAGCCCGGCCGGCCGTGGGGAAGACTTCCTTCATGACCAACATTCTGTACAATCTGGCCGCCGAAGGGGTGCCAGTAGGCATGTTCTCCCTGGAAATGTCCAAGGAGCAGTTGCTTGAACGCACGCTTTTTGGCATGTCCAAAATCAATGCGGCCAATCTGCGCCGAGGCATCAAGCTGACCAAGTGGCAGCAGGATGCTTTCACCAACGCGGTTCGCAAGGTAAGGAGCCTGCCTTTCTTCGTGGACGACCGGGGCGCCTTGAGGATTGACCAGATCCAGGCGACCGCCCGGCGCATGGTGGCGGACCACGGCGTGAGGTGCATCGGCGTGGATTACCTGCAGCTTGCCAATCCTACCGGACGCCAGGCGTCCCGGGAACGGGAGGTGTCGGAGATTTCCGCCGGCCTCAAAGCCCTGGCCAAGGAACTGAATATTCCGGTGATCGTGTTGGCCCAGTTGAACCGGGAAGCGGAGAAACGCGCCGGGAAGGAAGCCGGGGTTCCCCGTGTGTCCGATTTGAGGGATTCAGGGTCTATCGAACAGGACGCTGATCAGATATTGTTGCTCTACAGGCCTTACGTCATGGACAAAAACGCAGATCCGGCAGAGGCGAAAATCATCGTCGGCAAGAACCGCTTCGGGGAGATTGGTTACATTGACCTGAAATGGGACGCTGCCGCCACGACTTACAGGGAGGTTTAAAACATGATATCACTATTTAAGGTAGTGCTACAATTTGGGAAGCTTTTCAAGGGCTTGTGTAAACTCCTTGGCTCCAAAGTCGATGTATCCTTCATGGACTTCCCGGGAATCGTGCCCCACAATGGCTTGCACAAGAGCAGGGGGAACACCGGCGTCATGTAACATGGTTGTTGCCGTATAGCGGAGGCTGTGGAAGGACAATTCATTGACGTGGCGCCGCGTCTCTGTGCCGTTTCCTTCCTGCTTTTTGTATTTTTTGCCTGCAGCCAGAGGGTCTTTGGCAATAAGGCCACACTGGTACAGGATGTGGCTAAAGATATTTGACAGGCGTCCGGATCCCTTGCTTTCAAAAATATTCGCGCATTCAGGATGCAGGAAGTCCCCAGGAGCTTCTTTCTTCCGTTGCTGCAGGTGTTTTTTCAGCGCCGGAAAAATCGGAATCATCAGAGGCTTTCCCTTTTTCTGCGTGGTCATCCGGATAACGCCTCGTTTCTCGTCAACCTGGGACCACCGGAGCGTTGCCACGTCTCCCAATCTTTGACCGCCCGTATAGAGGCACGTTTTCACCATGGAGCGCCATTCCGGATTGCATGCGGCCATTACCTTTTCAAGCTCTTCCAATTCGAATTTCCGCCGTTTGACGGCTTTCCCCTTGTGAGGCTTGGTAATCGCCGTAAAGGGGTTGGTTTCAATAATTTTATAATCAACTGCCGCCTGGAACGCCGCGGAAACCAGCGTAAGAGCAATATTGGCGGTAGATGGTGAGACACGGGAAAGAAGATGGTTTTTGAAATCGTCCAGCATCAGAGGAGTAATGCGATCCAGAGGCAGGTTGATACGTTCTCCCATTGAGGCGCGAAATTTGTCAAAGGCTTGTTTGTAGTTCGCTATGGATGCGGGTTTAAGCCCATTGCGCGTAATGCGCCGCATGTGGTCATCAAGCCATAATTTGACAGAGGGCATTTCCATAGATTCTCCGGTCAATTCCGTGGACAATGCGGAAATGGCCCGGCGTAATTGATAGGCCGGCAGGTTTGCCCGCGCCGTTGATTCAAGGGCGTCCGCCAGGCGTTGTGCCTTGGTCATAGCCTGTTCCCTGGTCAGGACGTTCAGCTGCTTCCCCATGGACTCTGCGGCTTCTTTTACTTCCCTTGTTACCGTGGCGGGGGTATGCTTGATTTTGGTTGACAGCCGGACCAGTTTCCAGCCTGTAGCGGTTCTCACGCGGTATTGTGCGTACCAGTAAGGGCTGTTCGGCTTTTTATAGATGGAGGCCATGATTTAGTGGTATCAATAGTGTGCTCTTTTTGCAAGTTGTATCACCATGTTTCAAGATGTTTTTGTGTTTTCTGAAATTTCGTAAGAGCTTTGTTTAGAGTGGAATAAAATCAAAAAGGCCGTCTCCGGAGAGACAGCCTTTTTCTTGAAACTGGTAGGCCCGGTAGGAATCGAACCTACATCGTCGGTACCGGAAACCGATGTCCTATCCATTGAACGACGAGCCCATGTTCCCAAGGAACGAGAGAAATAGAATAGAAAAAACGGGCCGGATGCAAGTATTTTTATGCCGGTGACGGGATTGGCATGATGAAAATGTGAAACGGGGATGTTAAGGGCAGGGAGGTTTCCGGATATTCCGGGAAGAAGGAAGGGGGCATCAGGATATTTTATGATGAAAAGAGAAGATGGCTGCCAGGACGGCCGCCACGGTAACGGCCATGATGGCCGCGAAAAGCGGCCAGAGATCCAGGAATCCGGCTCCTTCCAGAAAGATGCGCTGGATGAGTTCCAGGCCGTATCTCATGGGGTTGAGCAGCGTGAGGTCCTGGAAGATTTCCGGCATGCTGGAGATGGGCGTGGCAAAGCCGGAGAGCATGACCATGGGCACCAGCAGCAGGAAAGTTCCCACAATAGCCTGCTGAAGGGATTGGGCGAAGGAGGAAATGCACAGCCCGATGGCCGCCGCCGTGACGATGAAGAGCAGCAGGGCGGCGGAGAGCAGCCAGACGGAGCCCTGGAAGGGGATGCGGAACCAGAACATGGCAACCAGCACCACGAAGACGGCCTGCATGATTCCGGTGACGACGGAGGCTGTTCCCTTGCCGAGCAGGATTTCCCCCGGGGTGTATGGGGCGACGAGAAGCTGGTCGAAGGTGCCTTCCTCCCGCTCGCGGGCGATGGAGAGCGCGCCGGAGAGGATGGAGTTGATGAGCACGAGCACGGCGATGAGGCCGGGAACGATGAACCAGCGTGTGATGAGGTTGGGGTTGAACCAGGCGCGGGATTCCGTTTCCACCGGGGAGGAGCCGCCGTTTTTGGAGAGCAGTTCCGCCCCGTAGGCGGCAGCGATTTGCTGGCCGTAGCTGAGGGCGATGGCCGCCGTATTCGTGTTGCGCCCGTCCGCAATGAGCTGGAGAGATGCGGGCCTCCCCGTCTGAATGTTGCGGGAGAAATCCGGCGGAATGGTGAGCCCCACGACGATTTCCCGGTTGTCTATCATGCGGTCAATGTCTTTTTCCGTGGCCGCGGCGGCCTGGCGCCGGAAGATTCCCGTGCCTTCCAGGTCCGCGATGTACTGGGCGGCCGCTTCTCCGCCGTCTTTGTCCAGCACGGCGTATGGCACGCGGGTGACGTTCATGGTGGCGGCATAGCCGAAGATGGCTATCTGGATGATGGGAGGGATGATGAGGGCCAGCCGGCTTTTTTTGTCCCTGAGCACGGCCAGCAGTTCTTTTCTGACGAGGGAGGCTATTCTGATCAGGAAGTCCATGGCGCTATTCGAGGGATTTGGGTGCTTTCATCCTGGCGATTCCCATGAGCACCACGGCAAAGACGCCCAGCGTGATGCAGCAGGGAATGATGACGGAAGGGATGTCCCCGGCCAGGAAGAGGGTCTGGAGCAGGGTGACGTAGTAGCGGGCCGGGATGAGGTAGGTGATGGCCCGGACGGCGGGTGGCATGTTCAGGATGTCATACAGGAAGCCGGACAGCATGAGGGCCGGCATGAAGGTGCCCATAATGGCGAATTGGCAGGCCAGGAACTGGTTTTTGGTGGCGGTGGAGATGACCAGCCCCAACCCCAGGGCCACAATCAGGAACAGGGCGGAAACCGCCAGCAGCAGAGTGAGGGAGCCGCGGATGGGGATGCCGAAGACGAAGGCGGCGAAGAGCATGGAGATAGCCAGGCTGACCATGCCCAGCAGGAAGTTGGTGGCGGCCTTGGCCGCCAGGATTTCTCCGCTGCCCACGGGCGTGACGAAGAGGCTTTCCAGCGTGCCGCGTTCATATTCCCGCGCCATGACCAGGGAGGTGAGGAGCGCCCCGATCATGGTCATGATGGTGACGATGACGCCGGGAACCAGGTAGTAGTGGCTGTCGTT
Organism: Akkermansia muciniphila ATCC BAA-835; assembly: GCF_000020225.1. NCBI lineage: Bacteria > Pseudomonadati > Verrucomicrobiota > Verrucomicrobiia > Verrucomicrobiales > Akkermansiaceae > Akkermansia > Akkermansia muciniphila. The sequence continues at coordinate 1,645,725 of NC_010655.1, forward strand.
GGCTTCATTGAAGCGGGTGCGCGTCTGCATGTCCAGCACGGGGGCTGTCCGCCCGCCCAGGGAAGACGCCCAGGAGCCGACGACGGCCTGAAGGTAGTTGCGGATGAGGGTGGCCTGGTTGGCGTTGACTCCGTTGACGACAATCTGGACTTTCGTGGTTCCATTGTGGAGCGTGTCCGGCGCGTTGCTTTGCAGGGCGATGAAGGCGTCCGCTTCATGGGTGCGCAGTTTTTCTTCAGCCTCCCGGGTGGAGAAGACGCGCGTGGTCTGGAAATATCTGGAAAGGGTAAGCCTTGTTTCCAGGTCCGTGGACTGGCTGGAGGCGGGGACGGCCAGGTACGCGATGCGCACGTTTTTGATGTCCATGCTCATGCCGTAGCCGAAGAGGAGCAGGAGCACGGCCGGAAGGATGACCGCAATGCCCACATTGCCGGGGTCCCGGACCACCTGGTGGAGTTCCTTGACGATGAGGGCTCCTATTCTTTTGAGGGAGGCGGTCATGTTTCTCCTCCTCCTTTTTTCATGTGTTCTTCCGTGATGGCCAGGAAGGCGTCTTCCAGAGAAGCGGGGGCTCCGTCTTCACGCGGGGGAGCGTGTTTGCGGATATCGTCCGGGGAACCTTCCGCCAGCGTGGTTCCATCCATCATGATGAGCATGTTATCGCAAAATTCCGCTTCTCCCAGGAAGTGCGTCGTGATGATGATGGTGACGCCTTTTTCCGCCAGGGCGTTGATGCGCAGCCAGAAGTCGCGCCGGGCCAGGGGGTCCGCTCCGGAAGTGGGTTCGTCCAGAAAAAGGATGTCTGGGGAGTGGAGCAGGGCGCACGCCATGCTGAGGCGCTGCTTGTAGCCGCCGGGCAGGTGCGCGGCGGGGGCGTTCATGTACGGAGTCAGGTGGAATTCTTCTTCCATGGAGCGGATGGCTTCCTGCCGCTCCTTTCCGGACATGCCGTAGGCTCCGGCGAAGAATTCCAGGTTTTGACGCGTGGTCAGCATGCCGTACATGGAAAATTTCTGGGCCACGTATCCCACTTTCCTGCGCGCCCTGGCGGCGGCGGTCCGCAGATCCGCCCCGGCCACATTGAGCGTGCCGCCGCTGGCGGGCAGCAGCCCGCAGAGCATGCGGAAAGTGGTGCTTTTCCCCGCTCCGTTGGGGCCCAGAAGGCCGAAGACCTGCCCTTTGCGGACGGAGAAGCTGACGTGGTTGACGGCAATGAAACTGCCGAATTTCCTGACAAGGTCCGTTACCCGGATGACGGTGCCGCCGTTTTCCGTCCGCTCCGGTTCCGGCGTTCCGGCAGGGGCGGGGATGTCCTGCGGGGCGAGGTCCACTTGGTCGGCAAGCAGGGTCATGAAGCCGTCGGAGAAGTCCGGCTGCGCGGGGGCGGGGTGGTATTCCTCCAGCTTTTTCCGTGCGGGGTGGCCGTGGGGAACGATGATGCGGACGGTGTTCCCCTGCGGGGTGGCGTTGATGATGCCGGGCACGGCGGCCAGCCTGCTCTGGAATTGGCGCGCATGCAGCCCCTCCGGCGTGCGCACCGTCACGCACATTCCTTCCGCCCGGGCGATGACGTCGGCGGGAGGGGCGTCCATAAGCAGGCGCCCTTCATACATGATGAGGGTTCTGTTGCAGTAGGCCGATTCGTCCATGTAGGAGGTGCTGACCAGTACCCCCACGCCTTCCTCTCCGGAGAATTGTTTCAGGATGCTCCACAGTTCCCGCCGGGAGAGCGGATCCACGCCCACGGTGGGTTCATCCAGCAGGATGAGGGGCGGGGAGGAGACCAGGGAACAGCACAGGCCCAGCTTCTGCTTCATGCCGCCGGAGAGCTTTCCCGCAAGCCGCGTGGTGAAGCGTTCCAGGCTGGTCATGGCGAGCAGGCTGCGGAAGCGCTTTTCCCTGTCCTGGCCGTAAACGCCGTGCATGCGGGCGTAAAGCTCCATGTTTTCTCGGACGGTAAGGTCTTCATAAAGCCCGAATTTCTGCGGCATGTAGCCTATGGAGGCCTGGATGGACCGGCTTTTTTTCACGGAGTCCAGATTCAGGACGGAGATAGACCCGCCATGCGGTTTCATCAATCCCGTGATGAGGCGGATCAGAGTGGTTTTTCCCGCTCCGTCCGGCCCCAGCAACCCTACGATTTCCCCGGCGGACAGGCGGAAGGAGACGTCGTCCACCGCCGCAAAGGGGACGCCGGCGGAGTCCGGAAATATTTTCCGGATGTTCCGGCAGTCAATCAGGGGCTGGGATTCCGTGGTCATGGCCTGGGCTGTTCCGGGGGCTGTGTTCCGGCGTTCTGGTCCAGGGGGATGGTGACGGTGGCGGGGGCTCCCAGGCGCAGCCGGTTGTCCGGATCGTCCACAATGATGCGCACTTCATAGACCAGTGCCGTTCTGAGATCCGGCGTTTCCACGTTTTTAGGGGTGAATTCCGCTACGGAGGAGATAAACCCCACCGTCCCTTTGAAGCCGGTGTCCGGGAAGCTGTCATTGCGCACGGTGGCGGAAAAGCCGGGCTTTACTTTGCCGAGCTGGGATTCCGTGAGGTAGGCCCGCACCCATTTGGTATGGTTCAGGGAGATGTTGTAAACGGGTTTCTGCGGGGAGGCCATGTCCCCCTTTTCCAGAATGCGGTTGCGCACCACGCCGTTGCCGGGGGCATAGAGCACGGCGTCTTTCAGGTTCTGCTCCCTGATGGTCAGGCTGGCTTTGGCCTGGTTGTACTGGGCCAGCGCCTGGGCTACGTCTTCCTCACGGGAACCGGCCAGCAGCAGTTCCAGCTGTTTTCTGGCTACGTCCAGATTGGCGGCGGCCACTTGCCGGGAGGCGACGGCGTCGTCCGCCTCCTGGCGGGAGATGGATTTTGTTTCAGCCAGCGCCTCCAGCCTTTTGCTGCGCATTCCGGCGTTGTTCAGCGTAGCTTCCGCGGCCTGCACGTTCGCCCTCGCCTGGGCTATTTCTTCCGCGCGCGGGCCGTTTTTAACGCGCAGGTAGTTTTGGCGGGCGGCTTCCGCTATCTGCCGGGCTTCGTCCGCGGCCTGCCGGAGCCGCACCGTTTCCAGCGTGGCGAGCTTCTGGCCGGGAACAACCGTGTCCCCTTCGTCCACCAGCACGGAGTCAATACGTTCGGAGATGAGGAAAGCCAGATCCACCTGGCGCAGGTCCACATTGCCGTAAAGAACGGCTTTGTCCTCGGGCCCGGACGGAGTTTTCCGGTAGATGAGCCAGGCGGCCGTTCCTGCCGCCGCAAGGAGAACCAGGAGGATAACCAGCTTTTTCATAGTTTTATTTATACGTGTGTATAATTTATTGCAAGTAAAAATGGAGCCCGCATGACGGAGAAGGAATTAGCGATTTACTAACGGAGGGAGAACAGGCATAATCCGGCGTCTTTTACTTTTCCCATTATCTGTTATGATGACCGCCACCGAGATACGCCAAAGCTTTCTGGACTTTTTCCGCGAAAAACAGCACACGGTCGTGCCTTCCGCTTCTTTGATGCCCCAGAGCCCCGGTTTGTTGTTTACAAATGCCGGCATGAATCAGTTTGTCCCGTATTTCCTGGGCGTATGGACTCCCCCGTGGACGCCCGCCCGCGCTACGGATACCCAGAAGTGCATCCGCGCAGGCGGCAAGCACAATGACCTGGAGGATGTGGGGTATGACTCCTACCACCACACGTTTTTTGAAATGCTGGGGAACTGGTCCTTCGGGGATTATTTCAAGAGGGAAGCTATCCGCTGGGCCTGGGAGCTGGTCGTGGAGCGGTGGGGATTCCCGGCGGAACGCCTGTACGCCACCGTGTACGCGCCGGACAAGAGCAAGGGCGACCCCGGAGAGTTTGACCGGGAAGCTTGGGATTTCTGGGCTGAGCTGTTCCGTTCCCGAGGGCTGGACCCGGACGTGCATATCGTGCACGGGAATGTGAAGGATAATTTCTGGATGATGGGGGAAACCGGCCCCTGCGGCCCCTGTTCCGAGCTGCACGTGGACCTGACCCCGGAGGGGAATACGAAGGGAAGCCTGGTAAACAAGGATTCCGACCAGTGCATAGAGATATGGAACCTGGTGTTTATCCAGTACAATGCGGAGAGCGACGGCTCCATGCGCAATCTTCCGGCATGTCATGTGGATACCGGCATGGGGTTTGAGCGCGCGTGCTCCATCATGCAGTGCACGAACGGATTCAAGGATTTTTCCCGCAAACCGTCCAATTACGCCACGGATGTATTCCGCCCCCTGTTTGACCGCCTGGAAGTTTTGAGCGGACGGAAGTACGCGGACGTGTATCCGGCGCCCGGTTCCAAAAGGGTGGATGCGGAGGACGGGACCCTTCAGGAGGCGATTGCCTTCCGCGTGATTGCCGATCATCTGCGCACGCTCAGTTTTTCCATTGCGGACGGCATTCTGCCGGGCAACAATGGCCGTAATTACGTGCTGCGCCGCATTCTGCGCCGTGCCGTGCGCTATGGGCGCCGCCTGGGCTTTACCCAGCCGTTTTTGGCGGAACTGGTGGATACGCTGGTGGAGTCCTTCGGACAGGTGTTCCCGGAACTGGCCGCCCGCGCCACTACCGTGAAGGAGGTTTTGAACCGTGAAGAGGCCAGTTTTAATGAGACGCTGGACCGCGGCCTGGAATTGTTTGACGCGGAAACGGCTTCCGCCGGAAAGGTGAGCGGCGAGTTCGCCTTCAAGCTGTATGATACGTACGGGTTCCCCATTGACCTGACCGCCCTGCTGGCGGAGGAACGCGGCCTGGATATTGATATGGAGCGGTTCAACAGGCTGATGGAGGAACAGCGGGAACGCGCCCGGGCCGCCCGCAAGAGCGAGGTGGTGCGCGCCCTGGATTTGAAGACGGACGCCGTGACGGAGTTTACGGGGTACGATGTGGACGAATGCGCCGCTACGGTGCTGGAAGTGAGCCGCCAGGGGGATTCCCTGTTCATCATCACGGACAAGACTCCGTTTTACGCGGAAATGGGCGGGCAGGTGTCCGATGCCGGGTTGATTGAAATCGGCGGGGAAAGCTACCATGTGATGGCCGTCCAGCAGATAGGGAATGCCCGAGCCCATGTGGTGGAGGCCCGTCCCGGGCTGGAGGTGAAGCCCGGCGACCGCGTGCATTTGAGCATTGACGCGGAACGCCGCCGCCGCATTGAGGCGCATCACACCGCCACGCATCTTCTTCACTGCGCTCTGCATCAGGTGGTCAGCCCGGATGCGGCCCAGCAGGGGTCCTTTGTTTCGGAAGACCGGCTGCGCTTTGACTTTAACAGCAGCGCCGTTTCTCCGGACCAGCTCCGCCTGATTGAAGAGAAGGTGAACGGCTGGATTGAGGAGTCTCTTCCCGTGCACTGCACGGAACGCGCTTATGCGGACGTGAAGGGCAATGCCGCGATTGCCCAGTTCTTCGGCGACAAGTACGGGGATGTGGTGCGCGTGGTTCAGGTGGGCGGATGCAGGGATGGGCTGGACGGGGTTTCCATGGAATTCTGCGGCGGAACTCATATTGCCAATACGAAGAATATCGGCCTGTTCAAGATTAAGAGCGAGGGTGCCATCGCTTCCGGCGTGCGCCGCATTGAGGCGATGACTGGGGACGCTGCTCTGGAAATGATACGGCAGCATGTTGTTGCCAAGAGCCTGGAAATCGCCAAGGCGGTGGAGAAGATCAAGGAAGTTAATTACGAGTTGGCGGACATGGGGCTGGAACAGGTGCCTGTCCCCACGATTGAAGGCAAGCCGGGGCTGACGGCCCTGGGGGCTTCCGATATCCGGACGGTAAATGATTCCCTGGCGCGTTTCGACGCCTCCGTGGAGCATTTCAAACAGACGGCTCTGGATGCGGAGAAGAAGCTTAAAAAAGCCCGCGCCGGGCAGTCCGCCGCCAAGGCAGACGCCCTGCTGAATGAGTGGCTTTCCGATGCGCCTTCTTCCCTGATCCAGGTGGCGGAGGGCGCCGGGGAATTGCTTCAGGAACTGCTGAACGGGTTGAAAAAGCGCCAGTATGCGGGCGCCGCCTTCCTGCTGTGCGTGGACAGTTCTTCCTTGCTCCTGGGCGCTTATTGTGGCAAAGATGCCATTGCGGACGGATTGTCCGCCGGAGATATGATCCGCGAGGTTGCCGCTCTTGCCGGAGGCAAGGGAGGCGGCCGTGCGGATCAGGCCCGCGGTTCCGCTCCGCAGGATGCCGATCCTCAGGCCCTGGCTGCCGCCGCCCGCAATATTATTAACGGATAAACCCCTTACCTGGGCCCTATCGGACACCAATCATGGATAAGAAGATTTTCCCGGACGAACCTGAGATTCCCATTTTGCCTAATTTGTTTACGGCAGGGAACCTGGTGTGCGGTTTTTTCGCCATTCTGACGATTTTTGAGGGAATCAACCAGGCGGACAGCGACGCTGTGGCTGCTTTTTCCTATTATCAGAATGCCACTTTTTTAATCTTCGCGGCATGTTTGTTTGACTTGTTTGACGGCCGTATTGCCCGCATGCGCGGGCAGGACGGCCCGTTCGGGCGGGAATTCGATTCTCTGGCGGATATTGTCTCCTTCGGCATTGCCCCGGCGCTGCTGGTAGCCAAGGCCGTCCTGTTCCAGCTGTCCCCTCCGGAGGTGGGTTGGGGCATCGGCATCCTGTATCTGCTGTGCGCCGCGCTGCGCCTGGCGCGGTTTAATTGCATGGCGGCCGCTCCCCGGAAGGAAGGCCAGAGCAGCGATTTTGTGGGTCTGCCCGTTCCGATGGCGGCGGGAGCCGTGGTCTCCACCATGTACCTGGTGATGTATCTGGCAGGCAGGGTTCCGGACGGGGCCATGGACCTGGGCGTCTTCAAATACGTGATTGCGCTGGCAATGGCGGGAGTCTCCATTCTGATGATGAGCCGGGTGGTCTATCCCAGCTTCAAGCATATCAACATGCGCACGCGGGGGACGATGTACGCGATTGTGTTCATCGTGCTGGCGGTCATCTGCATTTTCAAATTCCCGTGGGTGATGCCCGCAGTCATTTTTTCCATTTATCTGCTTTACGGGCTGGTGCGGCCCTGGGTGGCCCGCCGCTGGCGGAACAGGCTGGAAGCCCGTGATGGAGAATAGGAAGACTTTCAGAAAACTGTTCCTGCCTCTTCTTTGAACAGACCATGCTGCGCCGGATTGGTGCCGGGCGGCGGTGTCTCCGCAGCCCGGTTCCGGGAATGTCCCTGGGTCCGGCTTTTTTAAGGGCGGGAACGCAGCCCTCCCTTTCAGGACCGTCCGCAATTTTCCTGCGCGGAGCGTGCGCCGGACCGGACGGGGGATAAAGATTTGGCGTCCGGAGGAAAGACGGAGAAGGAGGGAAGGGGGGGAATCGTGCCGAAGGACCGGAGCTTATTTGTTTTTCTTTTTAAAATCGTCCGCAAAGGGGTCTTTTTCCGGGGCGGTGGGCACGGCGTGCGTTTCAATATCCTTGGTGCTCTTGACCAGCGTGATGCATACGGGCTTGCTGCGGTTGCCCATGGCGTCATAAGTGTAAAGGAAGCGGCGCACGAGTTCCTTGGTGCGGGAATCGAACATTTGCTCTTCTCTCAGGTTGGCGTTGCCGTCGTAGCCGTAACGCACGAAAAAGAGTTCGTTTTTCTGCCCGTCAAAGATCAGGCAGGAGCGCAGCTCTCCAAAAGGCCCTCTTTTGTACAGGGTTACGGAAACGAGGACATTGCGGATGTTGTAAGTGGTTTTTTTCATCCCTTTGCCGTCCCCTGTTTTTTCAAAGTAGCTGCGGGAACCGTCTTCATGTTTGACCATGCGGGAAGAAGCTGTCTGGACATTGAAATCGTCCTGGCCGGCGGCCAGGGCTCCGGACGTCATGAGCAGGGGGATGAAGAGAAGCAGGGGCGTTGTTTTCATGGTGAAAAAAGAGTTTCTGACTTATTAAAGTGATGTATAGTGGCTTTGACAAGAACGTAATTAGATGAACTGGCTTGTAAGGAGAGACGTATTGGAGGTGGCGCGCGGAGGCGTGCTGATGGGAATTGTGAACGTTACTCCGGATTCCTTTTCCGACGGAGGGCGTTTTTATGCGACGGAACGCGCTGTCTCCCATGCAAAAGAGCTTGAACGGCAGGGCGCCCTTATTCTGGACATTGGGGGGGAGTCCACCAGGCCGGGGGCCGCGGAGGTTTCCGCGGAGGAGGAATTGGACAGGGTGCTGCCCGTGGTGCGGGAACTCCGTTCATGCACGGATGCCGTGATTTCCGTGGACACGCGCCATGCCGCCGTAGCGGCGGCTGTGCTGGAAGCGGGTGCGGACGTCATTAATGATATTTCCGGATTGCGGGAGGCGGGGATGGCGGAATTGTGCGCTGCGGCGCGCTGCGGCGTGGTGGCGATGCACATGCAGGGACGGCCTGAAACCATGCAGGACGCTCCTTCTTATGGGGATGTGGTGCGGGAAGTGCGCGGCTATTTTGAGGAACGTTATGATTTTCTGCTGGGGCGGGGGCTGGAACCGGAGCAGATCTGCTGGGATCCCGGCATCGGCTTTGGCAAAACGGCGGAACACAATCTGGCCCTGCTGTCCAACATGGACAAGCTTCAGGTGGCAGGCCGCCCGGTGCTGCTGGGCCTTTCCCGCAAGCGCATGCTGGGCGCCGTCCTGGGGGATGCGGAGCAGGGACGCGCGCCGCTGAGCACCGCCGTGATGACGGTGTGGGGGCATTTGCACGGCGCGCAGATTCACCGTGTCCATGACGTGGCGGAATGCGCCCGCGCCCTCCGGCTGATCCGGGCCGCTGAACCGTTTGTCCGCTGATTGAGCCATGGAATCCGCTTCTTCCCGTCCGGTATTGACGTCCCTGGCGTCCATTGCATTTTCCCTGGCGGTGGTGTTCCTTTTTCTGGCGGTACGGGGGATCTGGCCTTTCGGAGGCCGCTTCCTGGAGTATATGGATAACGGGCAGCTGGTTTATCCTACCTTGAAGTATTATGCCTCCGCCCTGATGTCCGGAGCGTTTGACGGAGCTTTTTTTTATGATGTCAATGGAGGCGCGGGAATCCGGGTGAGCCCTACGCTGCCGCATCAGCTGCTGATCCCCTCCACCTGGATTGCCGTGGCGATGGGGGATTCCTTCCTGTTGAAGGACATGGTCTGGGTGATGCTGGCGGATGTGGCCTGCATCTGCGTGACGGCTTCCTGGTTCCTGAGACGCGTGTTTCCCTCCCTGCCCGTATGCTGGACCGTGCTGCTGACGGCGGGTTATGCCGTGGGGGGCTTTTTCCAAACCAAGTACGGGTTCATGCAGTTCCTGGACCATGCCGCCATGTTCCCCCTGTTTGCCCTGGGCCTTTACCGGCTGGTGAACGGGGGAAGGGGCTGGCTGTATGCCGCCGGCCTCTTCCTGCTGGCTACCTCCCTGTACAGCGCTTTCATGGCCGTCGTCACCGGCTGGCTGTTCGCGTGGGCCTTTACGCTGCCCCTGAAGGGGACGCGGGAACGCCGCGTGCGCCTGGCCCGCGTGTTCTGGTACACGGCGGCGGTAACGCTGGCCACTTGTTATTACTGGCTGCCGATGGCGGAAATGAGCCGGGATTCCATGCGTTCCCTGTTTATGACGCCGCCCACGTTTTTTGAATTGTCATGGCCGTTTGACCCTCCCAAATTCCTGGAACGCCTTTACGCCTGTTTGCCGGGGATGTCATTTGCCGCTCTGGCGGCGGTTTATCTGGCTTGCGGGAAGAAGGCGTCCCCGGCGCCGGACAGAGGGAGGCGCCTGTTTATCCTTCTTCTGGCGGCGTCCGTTTTGCCCGCGTTTGTCGAACCCATCCACCGCGCCGCCCATTTATGGAGCTACGTGGATTTTCCCGTCCGGTTCGGTTTTATTCCCAATCTGGCGGTAATGTCGTTCTGCGCCTGGATTTTGTCCGGCGGCAGGCTTCCGGGGCCGGCAGGACGGCCATGGGGGTGGGGATGGAGCCTGGGGTTTCCCATAGCGGCTTTTTTCTTTTCCCTGTTTGTCCTGAAGATGACGGCTGCGGATCTTGCGGTGCGTCTTCTGCCTTTGCTGTTTTTTGCATGCGCATGGCTGTGCTGGAGGCATGTGGAGGGCAAAAGGCTGGCGTGGTCCATCGCTTCCGTGATGATGCTGGGGCTGCCCATAGGGGCTGCCGCGTTCTGGAGGCAGGGGGAGGAGGAGAAAGCCTCCGTCCAGGCGCTCAATGCGGAATGGCTGGCGCGCGGCATGAAGGGGTATTCAGGCTTGCTGCGCGTGAAGGACAGGGATCGCCTGATGGTGGAAAACGCGGATTGCCTGGGGCCTGTCCCGGGCATTGGCAATTTCCGGCATACGACGAGCATCGGTCATTTCCGTTTTCTGAAAAACCTGGGGTACCGGGATGAATTCACGCGCACGTACAGCCAGGGAGGCACTCTGTTTTCCGATTTGCTGCTGGGCCACGGTTTTGTGCTGGCGTCCCGGCCCATGGAGGGAATGGAGTGCGTGCTTTCCCGGGAAGGCATGTATTTATACAGGCTTCCGGGCGCCCGCTGGGGGCTGGTGGTTCCCCAGGGCGCGCTGGGGCTGCGTCTGGATGGGAACGCTGATGTGTTCAGCAATCTTAATGCCCTGCACGCCGCGCTCTGCCCATCGGCGGAAGGCCCCCTTTATGAGGCCGTAATAGTGAGGACGGAGATGAGCGGCCCCTTTTACCGGGCGGGCATTCCGGAATATCCCGGTGCGGTGTACGGGTTCCCGCAGACGGATACGGCGGAACTCCGTATCAATGGATGTGCGGTGCCCGTCATGGCGGAGGCGCAGAAGACATCCGGAGGAACGAGCCGCACCTATAACGGGGTTTTGGAATTGAAGCGTGCGGCCGTTGCCGGGGAAACTGTGGTGGAGGGGAGGATGCTGCGGACCGTGGAGACGCCCCTTCTGGCGGCTGCGGCGCGTACGCCGGAGCAGGATGTTCCGGTTCTGGGGAAAGAGCAGGATAAGTACGGGATGGAGGCGAAAGGAAGCGGTGGCCATGTGGAGGTGGCGCTGAATGCCGGGGAAGGGGAGGCTCTCATGGTGCCGGTCGTGTATGACCGGGGATGGAGAGCCCGGCGGAACGGGATGGAGGCGCCTGTGGAAAAGGTGGGGGAATTGATGGCGGTGCGCCTTCTGAAAGGGCAAAACCGGGTGGTGTTTGATTATTATCCGCCTTTATTGAAAGGGTCCCTGCTGTTTTCCTCCGGCGCGGCCGCCGTCTTCCTGCTGTATGCATGGTGGGCGCGGCGGCATCCGGAATCCACGCTCAGGAGGATTGTTCTGGCCTGCGGATACAGGCTGTTTCAGTGCTGCGCCGCCGTGGTGCTGGCGGCTGTTTATATGGGGTCAATCGTGTTGTTTATCGTGCAGTCCGTGTTGTGAAGGAATCCCCGGAAGGCGGGGAAATAGGCCAGGGACTGCGTGCGGGGGGATGCTGGCGTGGAACAATATCCGCGGGGCGGTACCGCTCCCGTTTTTCCGGTTACCGGATTGGCGGGAAAAGGCTTTCCGTTTTGAAGGATTGTTGACAGGGGAATCTGGCGCGGTAGAGTGGTTTCATGCAGTCTTCCTATTGTCCGAGTCCTTATCGATATACGCGCCGCGTAACCCGTGAAGTCATGGTGGGGAATGTGGGGGTGGGCGGATCCAATCCCATCCGGATCCAGTCCATGCTGACGTCCGATACGCGGGATACGGATGCCTGCGTGAAGGAGGCTTTGGAGCTGGCGGAGGCAGGGTGCGAGATTATCCGCCTGACCGCCCAGACCAAGGCGTATGCCGCCAATTTGGAGAATATTGCCCGGGAATTGCGCGCTGCCGGCTGCCATGTGCCTCTGGTGGCCGATATCCACTTCAAGCCGGATGCCGCGATGGAGGCTGCCAAATGGGTGGAGAAGATTCGTATTAATCCGGGCAATTTCGTTGATAAGAAGAAGTTTGAAGTGCGGGAGTATTCCGACGCCGAATACCGCGAGGAGCTGGACCGCCTGAAGGAAGAATTTACGCCCCTGGTTCTGTTTTGCCGGGAGCATGGCCGCGCGATGCGCATCGGTTCCAACCATGGCTCCCTGTCCGACCGCATTCTGAACCGCTTTGGCGATACGCCGGAGGGGATGGTGGAGAGCGCGATTGAGTTTGCCCAGATTGCCCGCGACCTGGATTACCATTCCCTGGTGTTTTCCATGAAGGCTTCCAACGTCAAGGTGATGGTGGCCGCTTACCGATTGCTGGTGGAGCGCATGAACGCCCTGGGGCCGGATTGGAATTATCCCATTCATCTGGGGGTGACGGAAGCCGGGGGCGGAGAGGACGGCCGCATCAAGAGCGCCGTGGGCATCGGCTCCCTGCTGACGGACGGCATTGGTGATACCCTGCGCGTTTCCCTGACGGAGGACGCTGTGAGGGAGGTGCCCGTGGCTTACCGCCTGTCCAATCCTTTCCAGCCGTCGGAGCGTTCCGATGACCCGGTTTCCTTCCCTGAACCGGAGTTGAGCTATGATCCCCTGAAGTTTTCCAAAAGGCAGGGTGGGCTGGCGATGTATTATGGCGTACGCCTGGGCTGGGAACAGCCTGTGCGCGTGGCGGTTCCTGACGCCGGGTTTTACGCCCTGCAGACAGAACGGGAGGCGATGGGGGACATGATGCCTGAATTATCCCTGGGGCAGCTGGATGCCATTGAGGTGGATCCCCGGTGCGATGCCGATCTGGAGCCGTTGAAGGAGCTGGCGGAACCGTCTATTGTTACTGTGAAGAACGGGCTGGCTATGGAGCCTGTATATGCGTTCCGCCTTCTGGCTGCCCGTATTGAGGACAGGCATCTGATCCTGCTGAAGGATACGCTGGTGCCCGGTTCCGTTTCCGGGGAAGACGTGCCGCTGACGGCTGCCCGCAATATCGGCTCCCTGCTGTGCGACGGGATTGGAGACGCCGTGCTGATTCAGGGCGAGTCGGACCCCCGTTTGGCTTCTTTCCTGGGATTCAATATTTTGCAGGCTACGGGAACGAGGCTGACGCGGGCGGATTACGTTTCCTGCCCGTCCTGCGGGCGTACCCTGTACAATATCCAGGAGGCGACGGCCCGCATCCGGAAAGCCACGGAACATCTGAAAGGGGTGAAGATTGCCGTGATGGGATGTATTGTGAATGGCCCCGGCGAGATGGCGGATGCGGATTTCGGTTATGTGGGCGGCGCGCCGAACAAGATCAACCTGTATGTGAAGCATACGCCTGTGAAGTTCAATATTCCCCAGGAGGAGGCTGTGGAACGGCTGGTGGATCTGATCAAGGAGTATGGGCGGTGGGTGGACCCCAAGTGAGGTTTTAACGTTGAGGGAACTTTTTTGATGCGGAGAGTGTTCATCAGCGGCGGTCACGGCGGTTTGGCGCGGGCCATCGTGGAATGTTTTTCCGCTGCGGGATGGGAGACGGATGCCCCGAGCCATGCCGTACTGGATGTGGGAGACCGTTCCGCCGTACGCCGCTGGTTTGATTGCCATGCCGCGTATGATTTGGCGGTTTGCGCCGCCGGAATTACCAGGGACAGGCCGTTCCTGAAGCAGACGGAGGAGGAGTGGGACGAGGTAATGAATGTGAATGTGACGGGAGCCGCCTGGTGCGGCCGATGCGCCGCCGCCGCCATGGTGCGGGAGAAGAGGGAGGGGCAGGTGGTGATGATCGGTTCTTATGCGGCGCTCCGTCCGGCTTCGTCCCAGGCGGCTTATGCCGCTTCCAAGGCTGCTCTGGCGGGCCTGGTGAAAAGCCTGGCGCGGGAATGGGGAAAGGATGGGATTCGCGTGAATCTGGTGTTGCCGGGGTTCATGCTGACGGAGATGACGGCCGTGCTGCGGGATAGCGTGAAAGAGGCGGCTTTGTCCCGGCATGTTTTGAGCCGGTTGAATACGCCGGAACAGGCTGCGGCGTTTATCCTGTTTTTACAGGATGTTCTTACGGCGGCTTCCGGCCAGGTGTTCGATCTGGACAGCAGGATTGTTTAATAATGGACAGCGGATTTATTATCCGCGTTCTCCTCTGTTGATGCTATATTTTCCAAAAAATCATTTTTTTAATAAAAATGATTGCCTGCGATGGTGCTGAAAGCAGGAAATCTTGAGAAACAAGGTTTTTCCTGTCTTTTGGGAAGCAGGAAAACATGGACAGATTCCTCTTTCCGTGTTTGGAATTCCATGTTTTCAACGGGAACCGGATGTCCCTCGTGTATCAAATTTTTTCTTAAATTATTCTTCTTCAATATTAAGGCTTGAACGCGGATAATAAATCCGTAGAAATGTTTCTCCATGAGTTTGCCGCTGGCTGATGATGAAGAGAAAGGAAAGCGTTTTTCCTGTGGTTGTCCGGAATATATTTCCCCGTCCCGGAATTATGGAATAGATGCCTTGCGCATTGTCGCCATGATGATGGTTTTAATTCTTCATCTTTTGGCTTCCATTGATGTTTTGTCTTTGGAGAACCATGGGTCCGCTTCCTATAATGTCGGGTGGCTGCTGGAGATTGCCGCTTATTGCGGTGTGAATTGTTATGCGTTAATTACAGGATATGTGTGCTGCGACGGAACGTTCAGGTATGAACGTGTGGTTTCCTTATGGTTTCAGGTTGTTTTTTATACATGGGGCAGTTTGCTGCTGGCTCTGTTGTTTTTCCCCCAGGAGGTTCAGTTGAGTAATATTCTGCATTCCCTTTTTCCGGTTTTATCCGGCCAATATTGGTATGTGACGGCGTATGTGGGGCTGTTTTTCTTCATTCCGTTTCTTAACGCCCTGGGGAACAGGCTGACCAAATTACAGTTCCAGTATCTTCTGGTTACCGTTTTCATGCTGTTTTCCATTATTCCCACCCTGCTTCACACGGATGTGTTCCCGGTGGAAGAAGGGTATAGCATCTGGTGGCTGGGCATCCTTTACATGCTGGGGATGTATGTTAAAAAGCATGGCTTGCTGACGGGAATGAAAACGCGTCCGTTATGGATGTTTTATGCCGGATGCGTATGTTTTGCCTGGGTTTTCAAGATGGTTCTGAATGTGGTGTCTCCATACCTGATTGGGCAGATCAAGGGCGGTGGAATGTTTATTCGCTATAATTCTCCTTTTATTGTAGGGCCGGCGGTTGCCCTGTTGCTGATTTTTTCCCGGATGCATTTTTCATCCCGAAGGGCTGTCTCCTGTATTTCATGGCTGGCGGCAGCGTCGTTCAGCGTTTATGTGCTGCATTGTAATGCTTTGATAGGAAAATGGTTTTTGTGGGATGTCTTTGAGTGGACAGCGTCTTCTTCCTCAGCCCTGATGGTTGTGAACGTGTTGGCAATAGCCGCCGTGGTTTATGCCGGATGCGCCTTGGTGGACTCCGTGCGGCGTTATTTATTTAAGCTCATGAACGTGGAAAGGGGCGCCCGGGCGGTGACGGGCTTTTGCGGAAAGCTGGGGCATGCGTTCCGGAAGATGTGCCGCCGGATAGATTCGCATCCCTAAGGATGAGGGAATGCCCTGTTCCGGCGGTTCCGGGCGGTTTTTGTCTGGAGCTGGGCTAGTTTTTATTATCGCTTTTATCCAGGAGGGTTTTAAGCCAGGGAATGACCAGGTCTTTTTTGAAGAAATGGTTGCGCGGGTCCACATTGGCGAAACGGAAAAAGGCGTCCCTGTCCAGACCTGCGGGCAATTGGCTGCCGTGCCAGCGTTGGGCAGGGTCCGCAAACCGGGGCTGGTGATGGTACTGGAAATGATCCGGCGCC
The DNA here is from genome assembly GCF_000020225.1 of Akkermansia muciniphila ATCC BAA-835. NCBI lineage: Bacteria > Pseudomonadati > Verrucomicrobiota > Verrucomicrobiia > Verrucomicrobiales > Akkermansiaceae > Akkermansia > Akkermansia muciniphila. Next base: position 1,661,473 of record NC_010655.1, read on the forward strand.
CCGGCCATACGGTAGGCTGCGGAGATGAGCTGGAAGTCCCTGTCCAGGCCGCCTTCCGTGCAAATGACAGGGCGCGGAGCGAGAGCCGCCACGATGTCCGGGAAGTCGAATTGTTTCCAGAAGCCCGGAATGAGGTGGCGGATGGAGTTGGGAGCGGAACGCACGCCCCTGCCGTTGGGCATGGTCATGGTTTTGGCGCGTTCCAGCGTGCGGCACAGAAAGTCGTTATATACGAAGGCAAAGATATCCGGGTTCAGGCTGCCCAGAACCATCATGGGTTCCGTTCCCAGGGAGAAGCCGCTGAGGATAATATGGTTTTTTTGCGCCCAGGGTCGTGTTTTCACCCAATCCAGAATACATTGGTCCGCGTAGGAGGTGTAGCCCAGCCAGCTCCAGTCCATTTCCAGCAGGAAGCGGGCCAGGTTTTCATAATCGTGTGAAGAACGGCCTGCGGCGTGTTCCGCGTCTCCTTCTTCACCCGTTCCGGCATTGTCCACCACAATGGCCGCCCATCCCTGCCTGACATAATGGAAAGCCATGGCGTTGTTGCCCGGCTGCTGTACGGAAGGCTGGTCCAGATCCGGTGATGTTTCCCCCGCCAGCTCTTCCTTGGTCTGGTCTGACCCGGGAATGCAGAATAGCACGGGAACCGGATTTTTGTCTGAAGCGTTGTCCGGCAGGAGCACCAGGAACGGTACGGCGGCTCCCGGGAAGGGATAGGCTTCCCATTTTTCCACCCGGTAGTGTTCTCTTGGCACGGTTTTTACCAGAACGGGGGCGGGGATATCCGCCTGGGGGGGGAATTTCATCAGTTGTTGCATGGCTTTCCGGACTTTTTCCCGCCAGGCGGGGAAATCCTTCGGAGCCATATCCGGGGAAAATTCGCATGCCGGACGCAGTTTTTCCAGCATGGTCTGGACGATGCCCCGGGAGGAAACATGCCGCTGGTCGCTCCGGGATGAATGAAGCACCGCCCAGTCTGCCGCCCGGAATTTTTCACTGGGCGGGGTAAGGGAGAAGGAGGGAAGAGAAAGGGATGCCAATAGAAGAGAGAAAAAAACGGCGGGCTGAATAGTCATGAAGCCAGATTGCCATAAAAGAAGCTTCCATTGCAAGGTTGCAGCGGTGGTCTTTTCAGGTTGTTCCTGACGCATCGGAAGCTTGAGTTTTTCCGGGCAGGGCGGTAGTCTGGCCGCCGTCATGATGGCGGGGGGTAAGAGTCCTGGAAGCCCGGAACCGCGGGTATGCGGCCTGGGCCTGGCTTCCGGCTTCGGCATGGGGGCGGCAGTCCATCTTGCCGGGGTAAGGGAAGGGCGCAGAGTGTTGAAGCCGTTGAGCGAATTGTGGGGCGAAGGTAATCCCTGGGGCGATGTATTGAGCGGATGGATTCCAGACAGGGAATTGTTATGCAGCCGCAGGAACGGCCCTGCTTCCCAGCTGGCGCTGCTGTTGGCGCGCCAGGCCGTGGAGGATGCCGGATGGGGAAGGAAGGAATTGAGGGATGCCGCCCTGATTGTGGGCAGTTCCCGCGGGAATGCTTCCGGATGGCTGAGCCCGTGGCCGGGACGGCGGCCCATGAAAATTTTGGCCGTTCCCAATTCCCTGCATAGCGAACTTGCTTCCTGCGTCAGCATCGAATTGGGAATTTGCGGGCCTTATCACGTGCTGGCGAGCGGCTGTGCCGCCGGCCTGGATGCCGTAGGCATGGCCGCCATGCTGATGCGGCAGGGAGTTGTTAAGAGAGCGCTGGCTATCGGTCTGGATTTGCCTTTGTGCCGGGAGCTGCTGGGGACGTACTGGGCCTCCGGCATGCTTTCCCGCAATGGTTTGAATGATCCCTACGGCCCTCTGGCCGACGGCATGTGCATTTCCGAGGGAGGGGCGGCCATAGCCCTGGAATTGTCTTCTGCTCCAGGTATTTATGTGAAGGATTATCTGGTGAATTCCGATGCCTATAGCCCGCTGGGCATGCCGGAGGACGGAAAGAGCATAGCCGCCCTGCTGGAGGCTGCTTTGAAAAGTCGGGATGGAGCGGTTCCTCTGACCGTTTGTCCCCATGCCAGCGGCACGGCGGGGAATAGCGTGTCCGAACGGGCTGCTTTGAAAAGGGTTTTTAAAGACGGACTGCCGGATTTGAGGATGATGAAGCCGTGGACGGGGCATGCCATTGGAGGCAGCGGAATTTTGGAACTGGCCCTGATGCTGGTCTTTGCCAGGGAGGGGGTATTGCCTCCCAATCCTCCCTGGGCCACCTTCCCGGAAGGCGGCGCCTGTTCTGCGGAGGAGTTGCCGTTGGCCGGGGGGCGGATGCTGGTCAAATCCGCCGCTTCCATGGGCGGCCATAATGTGGTGCTGAGTCTGGCTGTGGACGGTTGAATATTGTTGAATAGTGAACGCTTATGAAGAATCCTGAACAGTTTTTGTCAGAGTTGAAGTCTGCGGGGCTGCTGCGCGTCCTGCGGGATGTGGAATGCCTGCCCGGAGGAATGGCCCGTCTGGCGGATGGCCGGGAAGCGGTCAATCTGGCAAGCAACGATTATCTGGGGCTGGCCCACCATCCGTCCCTGGCGGAGGCTTTTTCCCGTGCGGTGCGGGATGAAGGGGTCGGAGCCATGGCATCCCGCCTGGTGACGGGGACGCGGCGGGAACATTCCTGTCTGGAAGAGGCCCTGGCCGCTTTGAAGGGGACTGAAGCGGCGGTCAGTTTTTCCTCCGGTTATGCTACCTCCCTGGGAGTGATTGCTTCTATTGCGGACCGGGAGGATACGGTGCTGATGGATAAGTTGTCCCATGCCAGCCTGATTGACGGGGCGCGTTTGTCCGGGGCGCGTTTGTCTACGTTCCTGCATAACGATATGGAGTCATTAAGGAAAAAACTGCAGCATTTGCGGGACGCGAATCCTTCCGGCGGGATTCTGGTAGTGACCGAATCCGTTTTCAGCATGGATGGAGACCGTGCCCCCCTTCGGGAAATTGTGCGTCTGAAGGATGAATTCGGCGCGTTGCTGCTGGTGGATGAAGCTCACGGATTCGGTGTGCTGGGAGAACACGGGGCCGGACTGGCGGAAGAGCTGGGTGTTTCCTCCCGGATAGATTTTCAAATGGGGACTTTGAGCAAGGCTGCCGGGGTAAGTGGTGGATATGTGGCCTGTTCCCGCGCCTGGGCGGATGTAATGGTTAATTCCGCCCGGTCCCTGATTTATTCCACGGCTCCGCCTCCCGCTTTGGCCGCCGCCGCCCTGGCCGCGGTGGAAGTGATCCGCAGCGGGGAGGGAAAGGAATTGCGCCGCCGTGTTTCCGTGCTGGCAAACAGTTTGTCCGCCGCACTGGGGATGCCGGGAAGGCCTCTTTCTTCCATTTTCCCTGTTGTGGTGGGAGAAAACGATGCTGCCCTGGCTGCGGCGGATGCCCTGCTGGAACAGGGCTTTCTGGCTCCCGCCATCCGTTATCCTACGGTTCCCCGCGGAACGGCCCGGTTGCGCATTACGGTAACGGCTGCGCATGAATCCGGGCAGGTCACGCGGCTGGGGACGGCGTTGAAGGAGCTGCTGCATGGGAAGTAACGCAGGCGTTGTTTTTGGTTCTCCGCATTGGAGCCGGTTCCTGTTTTTATGCGGGGCCTGCCGGAAATGGGATTATCCTCATTGATGCCGCCATAAAAAAGGAAGAAGGATATCTGATGCCTGGCGGAACGGAATGACATCCGGATGTCCTGAATAGCAGAGCTTGCATCTTGACAGGGAAGTTTTCTTCCAGTAAGGGGAAAGAATGAAGGTTCCCAAAGGAATTTTCACTGAACCCTATAAAATAACGTCATGATGAATACTTCTGATTCTTCTTCCCCTTCGTCCTGCTGCAGCGGTTCTCCTTCCTGCACGGCCGCTCTTGTTCTCGGCATTATCGCCCTGGTATTGGCATTGATCGGTTTTTTCCCGTGCCTGGGCTGGATTACTCTGATTCCTGCGGGGCTGCTTGCCATTATTGCACTGATCATGAGCATTGTGGCTGTCAGTAAAGGTTCGCCCAAAGGGGCTCTTGTTGTTGCCATTATCGCGTTGGCCCTGTCCGCCGTTGCGGGAATTGTCCAGGCATGGATGGCCAGCGCTACCGTGACTTACATGGAACAGCACCAGGATTATGTGGAAAAGAAGGCTCTGGAAATTCAAAAGGAGCTTCGGCAGATGGAGCAGGAAAACAGGGAGTCATTGAGGCGGTTCGGGGAGGCGGATGGAATGTCCCCTGCGGATGGAACAGGCTCCCAGGATTTGTAGTTCCTGAACCTTTTTAGGAAGATCGGCGATGAATGGCGGGCGCTCTTCATGGCGTTCATGCCGTGATAGCTGGGTAGTCAGGAAAGTATGGCTGCCTGTATGGGCTGTTCTGTCCTGCCTGTTGCTGGCGCCCTCCCTCATGGCTCTGGCAATTAGCCCTGACAGGATGAATTCTCTGGCGGTTTCTGTTGCCGTGCCGCATCGTGAATGCCCGTTGTGCGGCATGACGCGAGGGTATGCGGAAATGGCCCGTGGGGATATACGCGCTGCCTGGGGATGGAACCGAGGAGCTCCGGTCTTGTTTATGGCAGGACTGCTCAATGGAGGGGCTGCCGCGGTTTATTTGGCATGGTGCTGGCGGAGAAGGGCGGGAAGCCGGGAAAAGGAAAATAGTTCTCCCGCGTAGCATGCCGCAAGGGGGGAACCGGCATCCCCTGTCCCCGGTAAATGACACGGCGGAAGTTTTGAAGCAGGGCCTGGGAAGTTCTTCTGCCTCCTGTTTATTCCCTGTAACGGGGCTGGCGCCTGGTGGGGGGGGACGGAATGATGTTGAGTTTTTATTGAATGAATTCCATGCCAAATTCCTCGTAGTGCCGAAGATGAAGTTCCCCTGCCCAGGTTGAGCGTTTTGCCGGAGGGAGCTGCGTTGTTCCTGAAAAGGAGAGGGGTATGCGGCGCCGGTGTTTCATGCCTTAGGATTATTTTTTGTCAGGAAGGGGAATAGCTTTTCTGGGAATGGCCGGTATTGCCGTTCATGAAAGGAGTGTTCGTGGTGTGGAATATTTTGATTTTTCTTTATTCCGGTATTTTGTTGATAATGTTGTTTTCTATTAAGTTGTGTAATTTTCTAACATTTTTATTCTAGGCCCGGTTGATTTTATATATATAGTTTTTGGATATTGTATGAATATTTGCATGTCCATCTATAGATCAATCGAATTGCGGAAGAATACATCCGGAAGTTATAAGGTCCGGCTGACTATCGACCGGGGAAGCAAGTTCTGCGGCGCCAGGAAATCTCTCGGTCTCGGCACCCATCGGGAGGATTGCGCCCTAAGACGTGCCTACCTGATGCGATGCCTGCTGTTTCATATGGGATGGTTTCCCGGCGGAAAGATTGCCGTCAGGAATTCAGCCGAATGCGGTATCAAGGATGTGGTTTGGGACAGCATGGAGTGTTCGGAGGATTCCGGAATGTTCAAGCTTGCCGGCAGGGGAGGCCGCATGGCTGCGGATGAGACCATGGCCATCTGGTTCCAGACGAATGAAGACGGGAAGGTCCAGTGCCTCCGTCTGCTCATTTCCGGATGGAGGAAGCATGACCGGGCGGATGATTTGAGGGTGCTGATTCAGGGAATGCGGCATTGCGCCTCGGAACAGCGCCAGCATCCCTGCCGGATTTTGAATATTGAAATCGGCGCCGGCTCTTTCGCGGCATCCCGGGATGAATGTGTGCTGAAAGGATAGGAAAACGGATTGTCCCAGATACCAGTTTATCCTGGTTTTATTCTGAAGACGCCACATTCCGGTTGGGAAATCCGGCTGTATGTCCGGCATGCCTGGCCCGGAGTTTTTTTGGCCGTCATTGACGACGGGAAGGTTGTCCGTATTCCGGGCGAGGCGAAGGCGCGGGAGGAATGGTGCGCTGCCTGCCGGGAAAGGGAGTTTTGTTTTTCCTGCATGAAAAAACCCCGGATGGAATGATTGCCATCCGGGGGTTTGTTTAAGGGATCCGGCTATTTTTTAGCGGGCAGTTTCACCTGAATGTGAATGTCGCGCAGCTGACGGTCTTCCGCGGCGGCGGGGGAGTCGCTCATCAGATCCGCTCCCCGGTTGTTTTTCGGGAATGCGATGACTTCGCGGATGGATTCCGCGTTGCAAATCATCATGACCAGGCGGTCGAGGCCCAGCGCAAGGCCTCCGTGGGGTGGAGCGCCGAAGCTGAAAGCGTCCAGAATGTGGCCGAATTGTTCGCGGGCCTGTTCTTCCGTGATGCCGAGCGCCTTGAACATGGCGGACTGCAGGTCGCGTTCATGGATGCGGATGGAACCGCCTCCCAGCTCCGTGCCGTTGAGCACCACATCGTAGGCCTGCGCGCGAAGGTCTGCGGAGAGTTCCCCGCTGAGCAGTTTTTGTTCGTCTTCCTTGACGGGGCGGGTAAAGGGGTGGTGGATGGCGACCCAGCGCTGCTCTTCCTCATCCCAGCCCACCAGCGGGAATTCAATAACCCACAGGAAGTCGCGTTCCTTGTTGTCCTTGAGCAGTTCCATGAATTCGGCGCATTGCAGGCGCACGCGGCCCAGGATATCGCAGGAGGGTTCCCACGGGCCGGCGGCAAAGAGAACGAGGTCTCCTGTTTCGATGTCCAGGGCTTCCGTGAGTTTTTGTTTTTCTTCGTCGGAAAGGAATTTGGAGATGGGGCTTCTCCAGTCTTCCTCGCGCACCTTGATGTAGGCCAGGCCTTTGGCTCCGGCTTCCACGGCAGTTTTCGTCAGGGCGTCAATCTGGCCAACGGAGGCGGAACCGAATCCCTTGGCGTTGATGGCCTTGACCACGCCGCCGTTGCTTACGGCTGAGGCGAATACCTTGAAGCCGCTGTTTTCAAAGATGGAGGAGACGTCCGTTAGCTTCATGCCGAAGCGGCGTTCCGGCTTGTCGGAACCGTACTGATCCATTGCTTCCTTCCAGGTCATGCGGGGGAAGGGGGTGGGAATGTCCACGCCCAGGGATTCCTTGTACACGCGTTTGAGCAGGCCTTCCACCAGGTTGTAGATGTCTTCCGGCGTGATGAAGGAAGCTTCAATGTCCACCTGGGTGAATTCCGGCTGGCGGTCCGCGCGCAGGTCTTCGTCACGGAAGCAGCGGGCAATTTGGAAATAGCGTTCCATGCCGGCTACCATGAGCAGCTGCTTGTATTGCTGCGGGGCCTGGGGCAGCGCGTAGAATTTGCCGGGCGCCAGGCGGGAGGGCACCAGGAAGTCCCGTGCGCCTTCCGGCGTGGATTTGGAGAGGATGGGCGTCTCAATTTCCAGAAAGCCGTGCTCGTCCAGATAGTCGCGCGTGGATTTGGTGACGCGGTGGCGGATCTGCATGTTGCGGGCCATGGTCGGGCGGCGCAGGTCCAGAAAGCGGTATTTGAGGCGCAGGTCTTCGTTGGAGAGGGCCCGATCCAGCTGGAAGGGGAGCACGTCAGCCTTGTTGATGACGTTCAGGGTGTCTGCGGAGACTTCGATTTCCCCGGTGGGGAGGTCCGCATTGGTCGTGTCCACCGTATCCGTTTTCAGGCGGGCGGCCACGGTGCCGGAAATCTGGATCATGTCTTCGGAGCGGAGCTGCTGGGAGGCTTTCGCCACATCCTGATTGACTTCCGGGTGAAAGACTACCTGCGTGATGCCGGAGCGGTCGCGCAAGTCGATAAATATGACGCCGCCATGGTCCCGGACGGAATCTACCCAGCCGATGAGGGTGGTCGGCTTGCCGATGTTCGCAGCGCGCAATTCGCTGCAGGTATGAGTGCGGTATGAGTTCATCTTTATTGAAAATGGAAGAAGGGGAAAGAACGGTGTCAATTGCTTCCGGTGAGTGAAGCCACGGCGTCAAACAGGTCGTCCATGGCGACGGGGGATGAGGTGCGCGCGCCCAGGTCGCGAAGTTCCATGACCGGGAATTCATCTCCCACGATCAAGGCCGCGCGGGCGCCGGATTTGACGGCCTTCTGGAGCTGTCCGTTGACTTTGGTGAGCGTGAGGGGAAGGTCCACACTGTATCCCTGGTCCCGGAGGGCGGAGACGATGGCAAGAACTTCCGCGCGGCGGCTTTCAGATGCCTGAACCATGAAGATGTCGCAGCCTGCGGAGGCCAGCGCCGCATCTTTCAGCGCCCTGGCATGGGGCGTCTGTTCAATAAGGTGGGTGATGACGGCATCCCCCATGGCAAAACCGGTTGCCGGCATGTCCACTGCGTTGTTGGAAAGGGCGCCTACCAGCGTGTCGTAACGTCCTCCACCGGCTACGGCGCGCAGGCTGCGCTGTGTGTCAAAGATTTCAAAAACCAGACCGGTGTAGTATGCCAGTCCGCGCACTACGGATAAGTCCAGCTTGACATAGCCGTCCAGCCCGCGGGCCGTCAGGTCTTTCATCAGGATGTCATAGCGTTCGGACGCTCCGGCGGGCGGGTTTTCAATGAAGGCCACCAGATCGCCGCGGCTGATATGAAAGGCGTCCAGCTTGCGCTGGCATTCTTCCGGGCGGTCACGTTCAAATTTGTCCACGATGCCGAGGAAAGCGGGAATATCCTGTTCCTGCACGCCGTGTTCCGAAGCAAACCTGATCCAGGCTTCCCGGTCAGAGACGCGCACAATGAAGTCGTTTTGCGTAAAGCCCAGTTCCCTCATGCAGTCGATGGCCAGGGCTATCAGTTCGGAATCCGCCCACGCGGAGGCTTCTCCCAGAATATCCGCATTGAATTGATAAAATTCGCGCAGACGCCCTTTCTGGGGTTTTTCATAACGGAAGCATGAGCCGATTTCAAACCACTTGAGCGGTTTGGTGTATTCGCGCTGATAAGCGGCTGCGATGCGTCCCAGGGAGGCGGTGAGTTCCGGGCGGATGGTGATGTCCCGGTCCCCCTGGTCCGTGAAGCGGAAGAGCTGGGTGGGCAGCTCGCCTCCGCTCTTTTTAAGATAAAGCTCCGTGGCTTCCACAGTCGGGCCCTCCCATTCCAGGAATCCGTAACGATGCGCCACCTTCTTCCATGCGTTGAAAAGATAGTTGCGCACGGCGCAATCCGCCGGTGCAAAATCGCGGAATCCGGGAAGTGGTTGAAAGCGAGCGTCTGGCATAACCTGGAAAAAAGGATGTTGTCTGAGGACGAAACAGTTTACAGAATTCCTATGCCTTGGCAAGTCCACATGCTTATGATGAAGGAATTTCGGTGGAAACCAGATGAATGACCCTATGCAGGAGGATGGGGACGGTTATTCCGGTTTTACATGAAGTGAGGGAAATGGGAAAAGGATTAATTATTGGCGATTTTAGTGTTTTTTATAATGATCCGGATTTTTTGCGCGGGCTATGGGGAATGAAGGTTTAAGTGCCTGCGGATTTGTAACCGGATGTCAAACAATGATATTGAACAGCAAGGGGAAATGATAAGAAGGTGTTCTCAAAAGTTTTTTTGCGTATGGAGCATTTCATCTTTCCCTTTATAGAAAAATATTTTCCTCCCGCTTTAAAAAGAAAACCGGGGCAGTTTTGTTTGATTTCATAGGAGTATGACGTGAAACGAATGAGTTTTTTTTCTCTTTGGGAATCTAATATCAGTATTGATTATGTGTAAAGAATGTGGATGCGGGGGGGAGCTCTCCCATGAAAGTCACGGCCACGGCATGGATGTCCATGTTCCGGTGTTGGATGCCAATGACCGGCTGGCAGAGCGCAACAGAGGTTTTTTTGCTGCAAAAAACCTTTTGGTTATCAATGTTTTTTCTTCTCCGGGGTCAGGAAAGACTTCTCTGTTGCAGAAGACGGCGGAGATGCTCCGCGGCCGTGTGCGCATGGGGGTTATCGTAGGGGATTTGGCGACGGATAATGATGCGGAACGCCTGAGCCGAGCGGATATCCCCGTGGTGCAGATTACAACGGGCACCATGTGCCATCTGGACGCCCGCATGATTGCGGAGGCCATGAAGAAAATGCCTCTGGACGATCTCGACGTTTTGATTATTGAGAATGTGGGCAATCTGGTTTGCCCGGCTTCCTATGACCTGGGGGAAGGCGTGCGCGTGGTGCTGCTTTCCGTGACGGAGGGTGAGGACAAGCCGTTGAAATATCCTCCCATGTTCCATTCTGCGGATGTTGCCCTGGTGACCAAGTCCGATCTGGCGGATGCCGTGGATTTTAACCGTGACGCCGCCCTGGCCGCGCTGAACAAGGTGGCTCACCATGCGCACGTGATTGAGGTTTCTTCCAAGACCGGCGAAGGAATGGAGGCCTGGTGCGAGGAGATTGTGGAACGTGCGCGCCGCGCCCGGGAAGGCACGATTCAGCATCATGGCCATCACCACCATTGAACAGGCCGCCGCGGCATTGAAATTTGAGATAGCCGGCATGGTTCAGGGGGTCGGCTTCCGTCCCCATGTGTACCGTTTGGCGGTACGGCACGGATTGAAAGGGTTTGTGCGCAATACGGAGTCCGGCGTGGAGATTCATGTGGAAGGGGAGCCCGGCGCTCCGGAGCGTTTCTGGACCGCGCTGATGGACGGCCTGCCGGAGCATGCCCGGGTTTATGGAGTGGAGCGGACCGTATGCGAGCCTGCCGGTTTTGAGGAATTCCGCATTGAGGAAAGCGATTCCACCCCCGGAGGCGTTCCGGTGATGCTGCCGGATCTGGCTCCGTGCCCAGAGTGCCTGGAAGAAATGCACGACCCGTCTTCCCGCCGGTATCATTATCCGTTTACCAACTGCACGCACTGCGGTCCCCGCTATTCCATTATTGAGACAATGCCGTATGACCGAGCGAGAACCAGCATGAAGGGGTTCCGAATGTGTCCGGAGTGCCGGAGGGAGTACCAGGATGTGGAGGACAGGCGTTTTCACGCACAGCCTATCGGCTGCCCGTCCTGCGGTCCTTCCGTGAAGGTGCTGTTTTCAGATGGTTCAGAACTGGGGTTCGGCCATGGGTTTGATACCCCCGCGGCACAGGTGGCATGGGTGCTGGCGGACGGTTTGATTGTGGCCCTGCTGGGCGTAGGAGGTTTTCAATTGCTGGCAGATGCTTCTTCGGAAGCTGCCGTCAGGCGTCTCCGGCGGTTGAAGGAGCGTGACGCCAAGCCTTTTGCCGTGATGGTGCCGGATGTGGCTGCGGCGGAGAGGCTGTGCCGCCTGTCGGAGGAGGAAAGGCGCCTGCTGACTTCTCCGGCCGCCCCCATTGTACTGGCCCGGGGGGGGAAGGATGTGGATCTGGCTCCTTCCGTGTGCATGTTCAGCCGTTTTGTGGGGATAATGCTTCCGTCTTCCCCTCTTCATGCGCTGCTGATGGATGTGTGGGGAAAGCCTCTGGTGGTGACCAGCGGGAACCTGAGCGGCGAGCCCCTGTGCGTCTCCGTGGAGGAGGGGCTGGAGAAACTGGGCCATGTGGCGGATGTGTTTTTGGTGCATGACCGTCCGGTAGTGCGGCCCGTGGACGATTCCGTGGTCCGCGTTACGGACGGCAGGGCCATGATGGTTCGCCGCGCCCGCGGATATGCCCCGCGGCCTGTGTGGCGCACATCTGCGGCGGCTCCCGACATGCTCGCCTTGGGGGCCGGACTGAAGAATACCATCTGCTGGCTGAAAAGGGGCGTGGCTGTCATGAGCCAGCATCTCGGTGACCTGAGCAGTGCGGCTTCTCTGAACGCTTTTGAGCGGACGGTGGAGGCGCTGGGCAGAACCCTGGATGCCGTTCCGCAGGTAATTGCCGTGGACGCCCATCCGGACGGCCCCACTTTTGCCCTTGGCCGGCGTCTGGCGCGGAAGTGGAATGCAACGGTTGTCCCTGTGCAGCATCATCAGGCTCATGTGCTGGCCTGCGCCGTGGAAAATGAAACGCCGTTTCCCGCTTTGGGCATAGCTTGGGACGGGACGGGGTTCGGTACGGACGGAACGGTATGGGGAGGGGAATTTTTTGTGTTGGAGGAAGAGGGTGAGCCGCGCAGGGTGGCCCGCCTCAGGCCGTTTCTTCTTCCTGGTGGGGACGAAGCGGTTCGGGAACCTTCCCGGTGCGCCTGTTCCCTGGCCCGTCAGATGGGGCCGTGGCGTACGTACGGGCTTGATAAGCGTCTGGAGAGGGGGATGCCTGTGCGGAAACGCGAGGTTCTGGAGGCGATGATGGCCCGGAATATCCATTGTCCGTCCTCCTCGTCCATGGGGCGGTTGTTTGATGCCGTGGCTTTCTGGTGCGGTTTTGACGGTGCGGCGGGGTGTGAGGGCCATGCCGCCATGATGCTGGAATCATGGGCCGCGGAAGCTTCCGGGGAAAAAATGCCGGGGGACGCGTATGAATGGGTCATGCATGAAGAAGGGGGATTGCTGGAACTGGATTGGCGGCCGCTGATGAAGTCTGTGGATGAAGATTTGTTGGAAGGCGTTTCCCGCGGCTGCATCGCCCGCAAGTTTCATGAGAGCCTGGTGAATCTGGTTTTTGACGTGGCGGAGCGTTTCTGCCTGGATAGGCTGGTGCTGGGCGGCGGATGTTTTCAGAATGCCTTTTTGCTTGAAGGACTGGCGGGGATGGCCCAGTCTAGAAGGTGCCAGTTGTCTCTGCCCCAGCGGGTGCCGTGCAATGACGGGGGAATTTCCCTGGGGCAGGTTGCGGCGGTCGTACGCCAATGGAAAGGATAGAATATGTGTTTGGCCGTTCCCGGAAAGATTGTGAGCGTCAATGAGACGGACCCTTTGTTCAGATTGGGGGTGGTGGATTTTGGCGGCGTGACCCGTGAAGTGAACCTGGCCTGTGTGCCGGAAGCCGTGCCGGGGGATTACGTCATCGTTCACGTGGGCATGGCCCTGAGCGTGCTGGACGAGGAGACCGCTCTTCAAACCCGCAGGGAAATGAGAGAAATTGTGGAAAATACGGATCCGCTGTAGGGAGGGGCGTTTTCCGAATTCAATTAATGATTTATGCAGGAGGAAGTTCGGCAGCTGATTGAAGAATTGCGCCACGCTGTGACGCGTCCGTGGGCGGTAATGGAGGTATGCGGAGGCCAGACGCATGCGATTGCTTCTCTGGGGCTGGAGGAGTTGCTGCCTCCCGGCCTGCGCCTGATTCATGGCCCCGGCTGTCCGGTCTGCGTTACGGCGGTGGAGTTGATTGACCAGGCCGTGGAATTAAGCCTGAGGCCCGGCGTGGTTTTGTGCAGCTACGGGGATATGATGCGGGTGCCGGGCTCCCGCGGGGATTTGTTTTCCGCCAAGGCCGGGGGAGGGAACGTGTTTTTGATGTATTCTCCGCTGGAAGCGGTCGCTTATGCCGGAAGCCATCCGGATACGGAAGTGGTGTTTTTCGCCGTAGGTTTTGAGACGACGGCCCCGGCTACGGCTCTTGCCCTGCAGCAGGCCCGCATGCTGGGGTATGCCAATTTTTCCGTTCTCTGCGCCCATGTGCTGGTCCCCCCGGCTCTGGAATGGCTGATGGACCAGGATGAGGGAAGGCCGGACGCTTTTTTGGCTCCCGGCCATGTCTGCGCCGTCACGGGGGAAATGGATTACGTGCGTTTGGCCGCCCGTTACCGGACGCCCATGGTGGTGACGGGGTTTGAGGCTCCGGACCTGCTCCGCGGCATTCTGATGTGCGTCCGCCAGCTGGAAGCCGGGGAATATGTAGTGCGGAATGCGTACGGACGTTATGTGAAGCCCGGAGGGAACAGGGCGGCACAGGAAAGAATGAATGAAGTTTTTGAGCCGGAAGACCGCCGTTGGCGCGGTCTGGGGCTGATTCCCGGCGGCGGCATGAGGCTGCGCCGTGAGTGGAATGACATGGATGCCGTTCTGCGTTTTGAATGCGGAAAGGGGAGGCCGGGAGCAGATGAAGCTTCCGGATGCCTGGCCGGGCAGGTGCTGAGGGGGCTGATTCGTCCTGGAGAATGCCCTTTTTTCGGATCGTCCTGCACGCCGCTGGCCCCGCTGGGGGCTCCCATGGTGTCCGGGGAAGGGGCTTGCGCCGCTTATTATCATTATAAAAGAAGTTGATGCCATGTTTGAGTGTCCTGTTCCGGAGCCTGTTTCCGACCGTATCCAGATGGCTCATGGCGGCGGAGGCCGCTTGATGAATGAGCTGATCCGTTCCGTGTTTCTGAGCGCCTTCGGGTGCCCTTCCGGAGGCGTGCAGAATGACGCCGCCGTATTGGAGATTCCTCCGGGGAGGCTGGCGATGACGACGGACAGCTTTGTGGTGCAGCCTTTGGAGTTTCCCGGCGGCTCCATCGGTTCACTGGCGGTGCACGGAACGGTGAATGATCTCGCCATGAGCGGCGCGGAGCCGTTGTATTTGACGGCGGGCTTTATTCTGGAAGAAGGGCTTCCGCTGGAAGTTCTGGCCCGCGTGGCACAAGATATGGCTGCCGCGGCCCGTGCGGCGGGCGTCCGTATTGTGACGGGGGATACAAAAGTGGTGGAGCGCGGAAAGGGGGACGGCATTTACATTAATACTGCCGGGGTTGGCATCGTGCGCCATGGGTTGGAGATCAGCCCTTCTTCCGTTCGTCCGGGGGATTCCGTGCTGCTCAGCGGGGATTTGGGGAGGCACGGCATGACGATTATGAGCCTGCGCGCCGGGCTGTCTTTCGGAGACGGCCTGGAAAGTGATTCCGCTCCGTTGCATGAATCCGTGGCCGCCGTCATTCGTGCCGGCATTCCCGTGCATTGCCTGCGTGACGTGACCCGCGGCGGGTTGACCGCCACTCTTTCGGAGATTGCGGAATCTGCTGGCCTGACAGTGAAGCTGAATGAAATGTCCATTCCCGTGCGTGAGGATGTCAGGGCGGCGTGCGGGCTGTTGGGGCTGGACCCTCTTCAAGTGGCCTGTGAGGGACGTTATCTGGCTGTTCTTCCACGGGAGCATGAGGAAGAGGCCCTGAACCTGATGCGCGGCTGCGGCGTATCTGCCGGAGCCTGCGTCATAGGCCGGGTGGAGGAATTGGGGACGGCGCCCCTGCTGATGACGGGACTTCTTGGAGTGGAGCGGGTGTTGACGATGCCTTCAGGAATGCAGCTTCCCCGCATCTGCTGATTCCTGGTGCTGCATGATTGGCGTTTTGTGGCAGGGAAGCGGTGGAACCCGCTTCCCTGCCGGTCCGGTGTTTCATAGGGGTGCCGGAGCGGCTCTGTGCGCTTCCGGGGGAAAGCGCAGCCGGCTTGATATGGGGAACTGGTTGTTGGGAGATGGTTCAGGAGGGAGTGTCTTTACCTGTCCCGGCATCGGGCAATGCTTTTAATGCCGCTTTGGCCTGTGCATGGTCCTGGGAGGCTGCCTTTTCCAGCCATTCCCGGGCAGTTTCTAGGTTTTTTTCCACGCCGAATCCGTACAGGCAGATGATTCCCATGTTGTATTGCTCGGAGGCGTAGCCGGCTCTGGCGGCGCGAAGATTCCTGTTTTGCCATTCCCTGGCTTCCGCTTCCGTGAAGTCCTGGCTCTTGCAGAATTGGTCCCACGTTTTTCCGAATTTCATGGCAGCCCTCGCAAATCCCGACAGGGCGGATTTTCTGGTGTATTCATCCGCCAGGCGCATGTTTTTTTCCACTCCGTCGGGTCCCAGCCTGTACAGGTGGGCCAGTCCCCAGTATCCGTTGGGGCTGCCCAGATCCGCCGCTTTTTGGAAGAGCTGCAGCGCGTCCGGGTATTTTTTATGGGACATGGCGAATACCGCATTGGCCAGGAAGCGTTCCGCTTTGATGAATTCGTAAAATTCGGGAATAGCCGCCCATTCGGATTTAAGTTTGTTCCTATCTTTCCTGGATTTTGGAGGCATGCCGGAAGGCGGGGATATTCGGAAAACGGGAATGTAGCCGGAAGCGCCCATATTGGCCAGCCCGGCCATCAGAAAGCAGCCCGGCTGGAGGCGCCACATGTGCATGTACAAAACGCGCTCTGCTGGCAGAGATTCCTTCTCAATCCAGTCCGGCAGGTTCATGGGGGGGCCGTAAATTCCCGTCAGGCCGTTCAGCATGCGCTTGTACAGGGATTTCAGGCGCGTATCGTATTCCTCTTTACCCGCTTTGGTGGTGGAGTAAAAGGAAACGGCTTTCAGACCTCCATCCTTTCCGTACTCGAAATGCAGGGAGAAGAAAAGGCCTCCAATAGGTTTTTTCGTCTTGTAGGCTCCGTTCAGCCCTGTACGGCTCAGGTAGGCGTCTGTTTCCGGCCCTTCCAGGGATTTGCAGGTTTTCAGGGAATTCAGAAGCTGGGATTCCTGCAAACCTGTTTCCAGGGGGCCGTAAAGAGGCGAGGCGGCGCCGCAGGAAGCTGTATAAAGCACAGCCATGTAGCGATAGCAATTGGTCAATTTCATGGGATAGATAGGGCAGGGATGGAAGTGGTGCTTCAATAGCGGATTAGGAATCCGAATGAAGTGTTCAAAGATGTTTCTGTGAAAAGCAAGTATATTACAATCAATAATTTATATTTTGTTCCAACAAATTTATTCTGTTGATGGTTGTATCCGGGGAAATGATGGATGATTTTGGAGAAATGCATTTGGTATGAAAAACTGATATTGACGTCGGATTCCTAATCCGCAGTGTTTAAAATAGGTTGAAAAATGTTGGTTAATCTTTTTGTTATCAGCATATTAAAAATATGCATCCTGTTTTTCTGAAGTGAAAAAGGCGGAAAGGCGCGTCTGTTGTCCCGCCTCATTCTTCCGTTTTTTTTACATGGGAATCGTTATTATTTTTATTAAAAGTCTTTCTGAATATTCATTCATTTCCGTTTTGTGTATCCCATATGCATGCATTGTGGCGGATTTCAAATCCGCATGTCAGCGAAAAAAGGAATTGGTGCTTCCTTATTGATTTTATTATCAATGGATAAAATCAATATTGGGGATTGTTTCTTTCAGGATGCGTTGTGATTTTTTTCTTTCTCTATACGATGAAAGTCCTTTTTTCTCAAAAAATTTGATTGACTGCGGATTTGAAATGCGCAGATGAATACGCATGGATTGAGAGCGTTTGATATTCAATGGGCTGTTTCTTTTTTTGCAGTAATACGCAGTTTTGGAAGATGTCCTGATAAAAAAAGAGGGCTCATGATACGTACCCGTACGGGAAAAACGGGAAGGCCGTGGCGGAATTGCTCCGGAGCGGCTGTTGATTCTGCCGGGGCTGCGAGCATAACCGGATGTTTGTGACGGTTTCGTTTCCGGCCGCATCTTGTTTGAGGAAGCCATTCCGCTCATGGTACCGGTACATGAGAATTGATGTGGTAACGGATACGTATGAACCTGATGTAAATGGAGTGGCCCTGACGCTGGGGCGTCTGGTCGGCGGCCTCCGGATGCGCGGGCATCTGGTGCATGTGATGAGGGCTTCTGAACGGAACGACTCTTTCGACCCTGGGGAGACGGCTATGCCGTCCCTTCCCCTCCCCATGTACCATGAGGTGAAGATAGGGCTGCCTTCTGCAGACAGGTTCCGCGCCAGATGGATGAAAAAAAGGCCGGATGTGGTATACGTGGCTACGGAAAGCCCCATGGGAGCGTCTGCCGTGAAGGCCGCCCGTACGCTGGAGGTTCCCGTGGTGATGGGATTCCATACCAATTTCCACCAGTATATGAAGGATTACCATTTCTCCAGACTGGAAACGGCCGCCGTGAATTACCTGCGCAAACTCCACAACAGGGCAGGGATGACAGTGGTTCCCACGGAGGAAATGCGCCGTACGCTGGAGGGGATGGGGTTTGAACGCCTTTCCGTCATGGGGCGCGGAGTGGATGCCGTCCTGTTTGATCCCGCCAGGAGGGATGCTTCCCTGCGCCAGTCATGGGGCGTCTGGCGGGATGAAGTGGTATTTGGCGTCGTGGGGCGTCTGGCGCGGGAAAAGAACCTGGTGACGGCCCTGGGGCTGTACACGCGCTTGCAGAGGGAGTTTCCGGATTGCGGCATGAAAATGGTGGTGGTAGGGGACGGCCCCATGATGAACAGCCTGCGCAGTGAGTTTCCTGATGCCGTTTTTTGCGGAATGCGCCGTGGGGAAGACCTGGCGCGCCATTATGCCGCCATGGACGTTTTGCTGTTCGCCAGTGAGACGGAAACTTTCGGGAACGTTTTGCTGGAAGGCATGGCCAGCGGTTTGGCTACGGTCAGCTACCGGTATGCCGCTTCCGCGGATGTGGTGCTGGACGGCATCAACGGCCTTCAGGCGGAGAAAGGGGATGAAGAGGGGTTTTATTCCGCCATGCGCCGTCTGCTGGAAGACGGGGAGATGATTCGGAGGCTTGGGAAACAGGCCCGTAGGACGGTGAATTCCAGAACTTGGGATTCCATCCATGACAGGTTTGAAGAACTGCTGGCTTCCGTGACTCGGGAGGAAAACGGGACCGGCTGCGCCCGTCCCCCGCGGGATGCCGTGCTGGAATGCCGCACGGTTTTTTTGTCGGACCTTCATCTGGGAACGAAAGACTGCAAGGCGGACGAATGCCGGAAGTTTCTGAAACATGTCCGGGCTGGAAAAATTGTGCTGGTGGGGGATATTGTGGATGCTTGGGCTTTGTCCCGCGGCAGCCGCTGGCGGCGGAGGCATACGCGCTTTGTCCGCACCTTGTTGAAAAAGATGGAACAGGAGGATGTGGAAGTCCTGTACCTGCGCGGAAATCACGATGATATTCTGGAAAAATTCCTGCCTTTTCATCTGGGCGGTTTGAAAATTGCCAGGGAGTACGTGCACCAGGCTGCGGATGGAAGACGCTACCTGTGCGTGCATGGGGACGGTTTTGACGCCATTTCCACCAATCACCGGTGGCTGGCGATGCTCGGCTCTCTGGGTTATGACGTTTTGCTGATGGTCAACCGGTTTTACAACAAATACCGCGCCTGGCGGGGCAGGGAATATCATTCCGTTTCCCGCGCCATCAAGGGCCGCGTGAAATCCGCCGTCAATTTTATTGGAAAATATGAGGAACAGCTTCAACGCCTGGCGGTAAAGAGGCAGTGTGACGGCATCATCGCCGGGCATGTGCATCATCCGGCGGATACCATGGTGGGAAAGGTGAGGTATCTGAATTGCGGGGACTGGGTGGAAACCATGAGCGCAGTGCTGGAATACGGCGACGGCCGTATGGAAACGGTGCTTTACAAGGATTTTATGAAGCGCCTGGCATATGGCAAATGCGGAACCATGGAGGACGCGGAAACTTCTCCCGGCACGGGGGATTCATGACGGAACGGCCTTTATCCGGTTTCCCCCGGAAGTGGGACAAAATGACTTTGTGTGACATTTTGTCTCTTTTCTGGTGTGACATTATGTCCCGTTTTCCTTTGTCGGGAAAATAGAGGAATGAAAGGAAAAACAGCGTAATATGATTATAATATGACATTTGCGTTTATTTTTCAGTATGCCTTGCCAGATTGGCATGCCATTTGCAACAAAAGAGGCAAGAATATGAGTTTGCCTGCATGATGCTTCAGGTCATGAGGAAATCAAATCTCAACGAAATCCATTCAAAACAATCTAAAATAACGATATGGCTAAAATATTAGGAATCGACCTTGGCACGACCAACTCGTGCATGGCTGTGATGGAAGGCGGTCAGGGTACCGTACTTGAAAACAGCGAAGGTGCGCGCACCACTCCCTCCATTGTTGCTTTCACCAAAAGCGGTGAACGCCTCGTGGGGCAGGCCGCCAAACGTCAGGCGGTAACCAACCCGAAAAACACCGTGTTTTCCTCCAAGCGCCTCATCGGCCGTAAGTACAGTGAACTGACGGAAGAAGATAAAAAGGTGCCGTACGAAATTGTGGAAGCTCCCAACGGAGATGCCTACATCCGCGTGGATGTGGGCGGTGAAAAGAAGACCTTTTCCCCCCAGGAAATCGCTTCCATGGTGCTGGCCAAGCTGAAAGCCGATGCGGAATCCAAACTTGGCGAAACGATTACGGAGGCCGTGATTACCGTCCCCGCCTATTTCAATGACGCCCAGCGCAACGCGACCAAGGCCGCCGGTGAAATCGCAGGCCTTAAAGTGCGCCGCATTATCAATGAACCGACGGCGGCGGCCCTGGCCTACGGCTTGGACAAAAAGTCCAATGAAAACATTGCCGTATATGACCTCGGCGGCGGCACCTTTGATATTTCCGTGCTGGAAATCGGCGACGGAGTGTTTGAGGTGAAGGCTTCCGACGGCGACACCCACTTGGGCGGCGATGACTGGGACAACGCAATCATCAACTGGATTATAGGCGAGTTCAAGAAAGACTCCGGCATGGATCTTTCCAACCAGCCTGACGCCATTCAGCGCATCAAGGAAGAAGCGGAAAAGGCCAAGATCGCCCTTTCCTCCACCCAGAGCTATGACATCAGCCTGCCGTTCATCACGGCGGACGCTTCCGGTCCCAAGCATATCCAACTGACGCTGAGCCGCCCCAAGCTGGAACAGCTCACGGAAGACCTTCTGGACCGCACCCGCAAGCCTGTGCTGGACTGCATTGCTGCGTCCGGGTTGAAAACCGGGGACATTGACGAGCTGGTGCTGGTGGGCGGCATGACCCGCATGCCCGCCGTGCAGGAAATGGCCCATACGCTGGCCGGCAAGGAACCCCACAAGGGCGTGAACCCGGATGAAGTGGTGGCCCTGGGCGCCGCTATTCAGGGCGGCGTGCTTCAGGGGGACGTGAATGACGTGCTTCTGCTGGACGTGACTCCTCTGACCTTGTCCATTGAAACGATGGGCGGCATCGCCACTCCGATGATCGAACGCAACACGACCATTCCGGTGCGCAAGAGCCAGGTGTTCTCCACCGCCGCTGATAACCAGCCCGCCGTGGATATCCGCATTTGCCAGGGCGAACGCAAGATGTTTGAGGATAACAAGCTCCTCGGCAACTTCAAGCTGGACGGCATTTCCCCCGCTCCGCGCGGCGTGCCGCAGATTGAAGTGACCTTTGACATTGACGCCAACGGCATTCTGCATGTATCCGCTAAGGACAAGGGCACCGGCAAGGAGCAGAAAATTTCCATCCAGGGCTCCAGCGGCCTTTCCAAGGATGAAATTGAGCGTGCCAAGCGCGATGCGGAAGCCCACGCGGAAGAAGACAAGAAACGCGCTGAGGAAATTGACACCATTAACCAGGCTGACTCCCTCTGCTTCTCCGTGGAGCGCCAGCTTAAGGATATGGGGGACAAGCTGCCCGCAGACCTCAAGCGTGAAATAGAAGACAAGGTAACGCGTCTCAAGGAAGCCGTCTCCAAGAAGGACGTCACGGCGATCAAGGCTGGCAAGGAAGACCTGGAATCCCGTCTGGAAGCCCTGTACAAGGCGGCGGAAGCCGCCCAGCAGTCCGCCGGGGCAGCCGGCCCCATGCCGGGCGCCCCTGCCGAAGAAGAGCCTTCCGACGGTCCCCGCAAGGCGAAAGGCCGCGTGGTGGACGCTGAAATCGTGGACGACGATAAATAAGCAACCCCCTTCCCGCCGGAGGGGGAAGCAATTCCCCCTCCGGCGGAACATTACATCCCGTATTACTCATCTACAACAACATCAAAAAACATACTATGGCAAACATCAAACCCCTAGGACAACGTGTGCTGGTCAAGCGCATTGAAGCTGAAACCAAGACGGCCGGCGGCCTGTTCCTGCCGGACACCGCCAAGGAAAAACCCCAGGAAGCCGAAGTGATCTCCGTAGGCACCGGCGGCCGCGATGAAAAAGGCGCCCTGATTGAATTTACCGTGAAGCCCGGAGACCGCGTGCTTATTTCCAAGTACGGCGGCACGGAAATCAAACTGGACGGGGAAGACTACCTTATCCTGTCTGAAAACGATATTCTGGCCATCATCGGCTAAATGGCACCACACACACATTCAACATCATTTTAAATATTTAACATTATGGCTAAACAAATCCAATTTGACGAAACCGCCCGCCAGGCTCTGCTCCGCGGCGTGGAACAGATTGCCAAGGCTGTCAAGAGCACGCTGGGCCCTGCCGGCCGCAACGTAGTGATTGACAAAAAATTCGGTTCCCCCCTCATCACCAAGGACGGCGTAACCGTGGCCAAGGAAATTGAACTGGAAGACCCGTTTGAAAACATGGGCGCCCAGCTTGTCCGGGAAGTATCTTCCAAAACCAATGACGTGGCCGGCGACGGCACCACTACCGCTACCGTGCTGGCTGAAAGCATTTACCGCGAAGGCCTGCGCAACGTTACTGCCGGGGCCAACCCCATCTCCCTCCAGAGGGGCATCATGAAGGCTGCGGATTCCGTTGTGGAAGAACTCAAGAAGATCAGCAAGCCTGTCGACTCCAGCAAGGAAGTGGCCCAGGTCGCTACCGTCTCCGCCAACTGGGACGCTGAAATCGGCAACATCATCGCGGAAGCCATGGACAAGGTGGGCAAGGACGGCACCATCACCGTGGAAGAAGCCAAGGGCATTGAAACTACGCTGGACGTGGTGGAAGGCATGCAGTTTGACAAGGGATACCTGTCCCCCTACTTCGTGACGAACGCGGAAACGATGGAAGCGGTGCTGGAAAACCCCTACATCCTCATCCACGAAAAGAAAATCAACAACCTGAAGGACTTTCTTCCGCTGCTTGAAAAAGTGGCCAAGAGCGGCCGTCCCTTCCTGGTAATCGCGGAAGACATTGAAGGCGAAGCCCTCGCCACCCTGGTAGTCAACCGTCTGCGCGGCGTGCTGAACATCTGCGCGGTCAAGGCTCCCGGCTTCGGCGACCGCCGCAAGGCCATGATGGAAGACATCGCCATCCTTACCGGCGGCAAGTGCATCACGGAAGACCTGGGCATCAAGCTGGAAAACGTGGGCATCGAAGACCTCGGCCAGGCCAAGCGCGTGGTTGTTTCCAAGGATGAAACCGTTATCGTGGAAGGTTCCGCCAAATCTTCCGATATTGAAGCCCGCATTTCCCAGATTCGCCGCCAGATCAAGGACACCACGTCCGACTACGACCGCGAAAAACTCCAGGAACGCCTGGCCAAGCTGGCCGGCGGTGTGGCCGTCATCCATGTGGGTGCCGCTACGGAAACGGAAATGAAGGAAAAGAAGGCCCGTGTGGACGACGCCCTGCACGCTACCCGCGCTGCGGTGGAAGAAGGCATCGTTCCCGGCGGCGGCGTGGCGCTGATTCGCGCCCAGAAAGCCATTGACACCCTCAAACTGGAAGGTGATGAAGCAACCGGCGCCCAGATCGTTTATCGCGCTGTGGAAGCCCCGCTCCGCCAGCTGGCCTGCAATGCCGGCCGCGAAGGAGCCCTCATCGTCGCCAACGTGAAAGGCATGAAGAATACTGCCGAAGGTTACAACGTGGCCACGGACAAGTATGAAGACCTGCTTTCCGCCGGCGTGGTGGATCCGACCAAGGTGACCCGTTCCGCTCTGCAGAATGCGGCCTCCATCGCCGGCCTGCTGCTTACCACGGAATGCGTCATTGCCGACAAGCCCGAGAAGAAGAGCTGCAGCTGCGGCTCCGGAGCTTCCGACATGGGCGGCATGGGAGGAATGGGCGGCATGGGCATGATGTAAGCCCCGTCCGTTTCTTCGAGACCAAGGCAATCGGCTTCAAGGCTCCCCGGAAAAACCGGGGAGCCTTTTTTAATATGCTTCATCAGGAGCCGGTTTCGGGAAAAAGCTGCACAGGATGTTCAGAATTTAGAAAAATATTGAATGATTATAGAACATATTTGTCTAATCATAACATGAAAAAGCTGCATAAGAACATATTGTTTGCGGCGGCGGTACTGGCCATGCCTTCTGCTCTGGCCGATATCCCGGAGTCTTCCGTTCCGGCTGCCGCCGTTTCCAGTATCAAGGGTGCTTATCCGAACGCCGGTCCCATTGAATGGGACTCTGAAATGCATGGCATGGAAAGGATCTACGAAGCCGAATTTAGAATTAACGGATTCCAGTTTGACGTGAAGATTGCTCCTGATGGGAAAATTGTGAGGATTAAGGAAGAAATAGCTGCTTCCTCTCTTCCGGAAGCCGTCCGTGCGTCCGTTTTGAAGCGTTATCCGGGATGCCGGATTAAGGAAGCGGAAAAAATTACTGAAGGAGAACTTGTCCGTTACAAGGTGGAAGTTGCGGACAGCCGTGACGATTATGATGTGCTGATTGCCCCTGACGGAAATATCCTTCATGTGGACCGTTAGGCTTTTTGTTTTTTACATTTAATGAAAGCGGGAGGAGGGCGGAAGAATCCGCTCTCCTCCTTTTTTGAGGACCGGAAGCAGGGGCGTATGGGAAAATGTGACGGAATGTTCACGTTTTAAAACGGGCGTGCGGGAGCGGCCTCCTGTAATAGAGGGCCGTTTATTACGCATATGGACCCGATCTATTACTTTATCATAGGACTGATACTGGTGTTATCCTGCTTCGACCTCGTTGTCGGAGTTTCCAATGACGCCGCCAACTTTTTGAACTCCGCCGTTGGTTCCAAGGCCGCTCCGCGCAGGACGATTGTGCTGGTGGCCGCTTTGGGTATCATCATCGGCTCGCTGTTCTCCAGCGGCATGATGGAAATCGCCAGAAGCGGCGTATTCATGCCGGCCCGGTTTTCCTTCCATGACATCATGTTGATCTTTCTGGCGGTCATGTTGACGGATGTTATCCTGCTGGACGTTTTCAACACGTTCGGCCTTCCCACTTCCACCACGGTTTCCATTGTTTTTGAACTGCTGGGCGGAGCCGTGGCCGCAGCTCTCTTTAAAATTTGGTCCGGGGAACCGGGCGTCGCTCAGGAATTGTCCAGCTACATCAATTCCTCCAAAGCTCTGGCGATCATCTCCGGCATTTTTTCCTCCGTTTTTATCGCTTTCATTTGCGGGATAACGGTTATGTGGATTTCCCGCCTCATCTTCTCCTTCAACTATCAAAAATCCTTCAAATACCTGGGCGCCGTCTGGTGCGGCGTGGCCCTGACGGCTATCACTTACTTCGCCATTTTCAAGGGGCTGAAGGGAAGCACGCTGGTCACCAAGGATATGATCCGCCACCTGGACGCCCATATCTGGCTGTACGTTTGCTGCAGCCTGGCATTCTGGACCGTCCTGATGGCCGTGCTCCAGAATCTTTGCAAAGTCAATATCCTGAAAGTATCCGTTCTCGCGGGCACCATGGCCCTGGCCCTTTCCTTTGCCGGGAATGACCTGGTCAACTTCATCGGAGTTTTCATGGCGGGGCAGTCTTCTATGGAAATTGCGGCCGCCGCCGCAGCGCAGGGGGCGGACCTTACCACTCTGTCCATGGGCGGTCTGATGGCCCCCGTCACGGCGGATTGGCGTTACCTGCTGGGGGCGGGCGTCATCATGGTGCTGGCCCTCATGTTCTCCAAAAAGGCGCAAACCGTTACGGATACGGAAGTCAATCTGGCGAGGCAGGGCGGGGGAGTAGAGCGGTTCGGCTCCGTCCCCCCGGCCCGCATGGCGGTGCGCTATGCCCTGAATGCTTCCCGCGCGGTGGAAAAAATCATGCCCTCCTGCGTCGGGAGGTTTATTGAAAAACGCTTCCGGCCTGTGCCGGAAGGGCCGGATAACGGTGCATCTTTCGACCTCATTCGCGCTTCCGTGAATTTGACGGTGGCTGCCCTGCTGATTTCTCTGGCCACGTCCCTTCGGCTTCCTCTTTCCACCACATATGTGACGTTCATGGTGGCGATGGGTTCCTCCCTGGCGGACAAGGCCTGGGGGCGGGACAGCGCCGTGTATCGCATCACCGGAGTGATTACGGTGATTTCAGGGTGGTTTTTTACGGCCTTTGCCGCGTTTTCCATGTGCTTCATTGTGGCGGCCTGCATCCTTTATGGCGGTCTCTTCGGCATCATCGCCATGTGTTCGCTGGCGGCTTTTCTGCTTCTGAAAAGTTCCAGGCTCCATCGTAAAAGAACCCAGGCTGCAGCTCAGGCGCAGGCCGCCAATTACCGGGATCCGGCTGCCGCCGCACGCTACAATGAGGAAATTATTGAACTGATGAAGCGCATGGCGGAAATCTATGAAATGAATCTGGAGGCCCTGAACGTGGAGGACAGGAAGCGTCTGAAAAAACTCCGGAAAGAAGCGCGCGGCATCCGCCGTTCCCTGAGCGATAAAATGGCGATGGAAGTCATGCCCGTCGTCCGTGAACTCCCGGACAAAGAGGCCGACCGAGGCAAGCGCTATGTGCAGATGGTGGAATACGCTACCTCCGTCTTTGAATCCCTCTCCAACATTACTACGGCCAGCCATGCCTATATAGACAACAACCATGAAGGGCTGGATTTGGAAAGGATAGAGCTTCTGCGGGGAATGAACAGCCGTGTTTCCTCCCTCTACCCCCGTTTCCGGGAAATGATGGAAAGCAATGACTATACCGGGTTGGACGAATGCCTGGCAGGCATGGACGCCCTGGATGAGGAATTTGCGGAAGCCGTCAAACAGCAGATTATTCTGCGTCCGGAAGACGCCTCCGATATGCGACGGGCGCTTCTCTATCTCAACCTCCTTAATGAAACCCGGGCAATGATCCGCAAAGTACTTCTTCTTGCTAAAATCCAGAGAAAATTTGTTCTTGGCTGGTAGCCTCTCCCTGTAATTCACGTCCGTGCCGGCGGCGAATGCTTCCGGCGCGGACATCTTGCCCAGACTGTTCCCGTATTGGGAGTAGCTGCCAGGTCTTTTTTATTCACACGGAACAAGGCTTCTTTACGGATAAACCATGTCTTCTGCCTGTGGGACAATGTCTTGAAAGGCCGTTTCCAGGCGTTGCCATGTATGTTGCCGTCTCAAGAAAACAAAAAACGCAAGCTTTGATAAACAATAACTTGCGGAACAAATTGGTACGGGCGATGGGAATCGAACCCACGTCTCAAGCTTGGGAAGCTCGCGTCCTACCATTGAACGACGCCCGCATGAAATGCGGATGCCTATTTAGCGGCAGAAGGCCCGGATGTCAAGACCACAGAAAAAACGTATCCTCTTTTTTTGTTATTTTGACGCAGTAATGAAAAAAAACTTGTCTTATCCCGTGATTTGAACATAATGCGTTCGTTGCGCGGGTATAGCTTAATGGTAAAGCTCCAGCCTTCCAAGCTGATTATACGGGTTCGATTCCCGTTACCCGCTCCATTTTTTTATTAAATTCACCTGCTAAATACTTCCTTTATGAAAGCCAGGTTCGTGACAAAGGCGGCGCTTAGTGCGCTGGCACTTGCGTTTGCGGGTACCCTTCCCGGTATGGCTCAGCAAACTGCTTCTCCGGCAGCCGCTCCGGCTGTTGATCAGGTTAAAGCCTCCGCTGTTGAAAAGGCTTTTATGAAGAAAATGGCAGATATTGTTCAGGCCGGATTGAAAGCCGGTGCTCTGGATATGAAAGCGGTGTCCGGAGTTTTGAACGATGCCGCTAAGGCTGGTGTGTCCGATCATGTGATGGGTGCGATGGTATCCATGGCTGCGGGCGCTTTCCCGTCCAACGCTCCTGCCGTTGCTTCCGCCGCTGTCCGGAGCTACGGGCCCGGGGTGAAGGAAGAACAGGTGCGCAATGTGATCGCTTCCGCTGTTTCCTCCCAGCCCCATCCGTATGCATCCGTGGCTCCCATTTCGGAAGCGGTTGAAAAAGCTTTGGGCAATTCTCCGGTAGCCGGTACTGTTCCTTCCATTGCTGTGGCCGTGGCTGCCCAGACTCCTGATAACCCCCTCTCAGGGGTAACTGTCCAGGAACATGGCCTGGTAAAGCCTGTTGAAGATGTTGCCGAGGGCTCCCTGGTTCTGCCGGGCGGTCTTCCTGTGGGCGGCACGCCCACCAGCCCCGCTCCCGTGTCCAATGCTGCTGGCAATTAACCTGATTCTTATTTAATAAAATAGCATGAAGAGTCTTTTTTATCTCTCCCTGGTGGCCGCCGGCATGTTTGCCGTCCATGCCAACGGGCAGTCTCTGTACACGCTGGCGGGTCCGGTTGGTCTGGAAGAGTCCCTTCCTCTCAAGTGGTTCTTCAACCTGGCGGGAGGGTATGACGACAATGTCAACGCCTCCAATTATAACAAGCAGGAATCCGCATTCATCAGTACGGACATAGGGTGCTCCCTGGCCAACTACGATGCCGTAACCCAATATTCTTTCTCCGCCAAGCTGGGGGGTATTTTTTACCTGAAAGACCTTGATGGCGGAACGAATGAAGCCCTTTCCAATTCCACGCTGTCCGCCAAACTTTCCCATAGTTTTGACCAGACTTTGCGTTATAACGGCAGCGTCTCCTTTGCATGGCAGCCGGAACCCAACTATTCCAACGGTATTGCCAATGCCCGCCGGGACGGCGACTACATTTACGTGTATGTTTCCAGTTCCGTGAGCAAGGCGTGGACTTCCCGCTATTCCACGACGCTGGGTGCCAATTTCTCCATGATCGACTATCAGGAGGATTCCGCCAAGACGGATAACCGCGATTATGTTGGCATGAATTTCACCAACCGGTACAAATGGACGGAACGTCTGGCTGTTTCCCTGGGCTGGACGGGTTCCTACTGTAATCGCGAATACGGCAATAACGAATTTTCCAACTTCGTCATGGCCGGCGCTGAATATGCGGTGAGCGAAAATACTTCTGCTACGCTGCGCGTAGGTCCTCAGTTCAAGTATGTCGAGAACTACGGAACAAAAACCTATCCCTCCGCGGAATTCGGCTTAAACCACCGCTTGAGCGACCGGTTCATGCTCGGAACGTTCGTCCGTTATTCCAACGAAGCGGTGAATACCTATATCCCTTACAACGGCGCCAGCTATTACTCCAATGAAACGTGGCGTTTCGGGGTACACAGCACGCTGAAGCTGACGCACCGCGTCAGTCTGAATTGCGGAGTAAACCTGATTGCCAGCGATTATACGCGTCCGAGTTCCATCAGCAACAGTGACACGTCCAACCTGACTTTCAATGCTACCGCCGGTATCAAGCTTCTGCTGACGAATGCCTTGGCCCTTACGGCCCAATATTCCTACACGAACGGTTCCTACAGCGGCTATAACTACCCGATGCCTTCCTACAACCGCAACGTGTTCTCCTTCGGCGTGAATTACAGCTTCTAAGTCTTGACTGACCATTAATGCCTTTACTCCTCTAATTGCGAATTTTCATTCACAATTAGAGGAGTTTTTATCTTACTGCCTTACTATATTCCATGAGTGCCCAGGATCAGCAGAACAGTGATCGCATCGTACGCAATATTGACTATTTGCAAGTTTTAAAAAATCGCTGGAAGGAAGTCTTTCTTGTTTTCCTTCTGGTGCTGGTCATTTCCGTGGTAGTGACTTTCTTGATGCCGCCCTCCTACCGGGCGACCAGCCAGTTTCAGATTAAACTGCCCAAGCCTGTGATGGATATAGGCAGGGGGGGGGACGTGGTTGCCACTTCCAACGTGACGGCCAACTACATTCCCATGCAGTATTCCGTGCTGACTTCCGCCGAAGTGCTTAAAGTGGTATCCAGAAAACTGAACCTTGCCGCGGAATGGGGGATGACGGATGAAATGGCGGCGACTAATCTGGCCGGCATGATTAAGGTGGCCCCTGTGCGTGCCACGGACCTTGTGGATGTCATTGTTTCCGGTCCGGACCCCAAACTGGTGCAGAATATTGCCAAGGCGGTGCCTGAGGCGTACAAGCAGGACCGTGAAATGCGCGAAAACCGTCTGGTGGAAACCGCCATCAAGAGCCTGAAGGATGTCCTCCGGGAACAGGAGGATGCCGTCAATGAAAAAATGATGGCTCTCAAAAAGCTGATTGCGGAGAGCTCCTACCTGCCTACGTCCTGGAGAAACGGTGAACACCGCAGCACCCTGACGGCCGGTATGGAAGAAGAGGAATTCCGGAATGCCAAAGCGCAGGCCATGGATTTTGAAAGGAGGGAAAAGGAACTGGCTTCCTATGTGCAGGAATTGCAGCGTCTGCCCGACGACAAGTTGCTGGATTACGTGATCAGTTCCGACCTGCTGAATGCGGAGACTGTAGGGGCGGACGCTCTCCGTAAGACCTATGCTGAATTTTCCGACAAGCTCAAGGAAAAGGAAAATCTGAAATCCCAGAATATCGGCGCCAGGCATCCCAAAATGCTGGCGCTGCTGGAAACGGAAAGGATTCTGGGGGATAAGCTGAACAAGGAATTGATAGGCCTGCGTTCTTCCCTGAAGAGCAAGCTGGAAATGGTTGCCGCAAGCCGGAAGCACTGGGAGGCGACCGTTGCCCAAAAGGAAGAGGATCTTCAGAAGCACGTCCTGCAGGTTCCCATGTATGAACAGGCCAGCCGTGATTATGACGCTGCGCTGGACCAGCTTAAGGAACTGGATTCCCGGTACAAAGATGAGATTGCCCGTTTGCGCGTACCCCGTGAGGCAATTGAAATGTATCAGCTGCCGACCTATCCTGCTGCGCCCTACAAGCCGAATGTGACCATTAACCTGGCGGTGGGAGCGGGTGCCGGTCTGTTGCTGGGTATCGGATTGGCCTTGCTTCTGGAATTCATGGATACCTCCGTGAAGACCATGGAAGATGTGGAACGGGCTCTTCAGGTTCCCGTCTTGGGCATTATTCCCAAGAATGTGCCTATTCTGCATTCTTCCGATGTCATGGGGCCGGATGCGGAAGCCTACCGCATTTTGCGGACGAACATAGAATTCAATAAGAAAGGGCTGGAAGAAATTTCCCTGACCTTTGTTTCCGGGAGCGCCGGGGAAGGGAAGACCACCACCCTGTGCAATCTGGCCTATATTTGTGCCCAGGGGGGTTATGCCACCCTGATGATTGACGCCGACCTGCGCCGTTCCAAGCTTCACCGGTATTATGAGCTGGATAATGAGGTAGGGCTGACTTCCTACCTGCTGGAAGATTATCCTCTGGAGGAAGTCATTTTTCAGACGCCCATTGAAAACCTGTACGTCATGCCTGCGGGACCCACTCCCTTTGACCCTTCGGGCGCCTTGAATTCCCGCAAGTTTAATGAATTGCTGCAGGAAGTGAAGCAACGTTTTGACATTGTGCTGGTGGATTCCCCTCCCATCCTGGGGGTCAGTGACTCCGCCGTCATTGTAAGCGAGGTGGACATGACTCTTATGGTTGTCCAGCCCCGCAAGCTGCCGCTGAAAGCCCTGTTGAGGCAGAAGCAGGTAATCGAGTCCGTGGGCGGCAACCTGGCCGGCGTGGTGATGAATAATGTGGACATTACGTCCGATCACCAATATCAGTATTACACAACTTACTATTCCTATTATTCTGCGGATGGCGCTTCCTCCGGAGAGAACGCGGATGCCTCTTCCATGAAGAAGGTGGAACGTTCTGGAAAGGCCAAGGAGCTGGCAGCCACCCAGTCCCATGATAGTGAAGATTTGTATTAACCCATTGCTCCATGAAAAAATATATTTGTTCCATCCTTTGTCTTATGCTGGGCCCGGCGGGGCTGGGCTCCGCCCAGTCTCCGGATGCCGTGCCGCCCCAGGGCACCATTGAAATCCAGGTGCGCGGCATTCCCGCCGACGACGCTACCGCTATTTCCGGGCAGTATCTGTTGGACGGGAACGGAACGATACGCATGCCCCAGCTCCCTCCGGGGCAGGATGTGCTGCGCGTGGTAGGCAAAACGGCCCGCCAGATTGAAGACATGCTGATGGCCGCCTACAAGAAGGCGGAGCTGTACACGGCCCCTACGTTTTTGGTGAAGGTGCAGAGTTCGGATGCGCGGCTGACGGAACACATCGTTCTGGTAAGCGGCGGTGTGGCTATGAAGAAGAATGTTTTGTGGCGGCGCGGCATGACGCTTCTGGAGGCGATTGTGGGCGCCGGCGACATCACGGACTGGGGATCCCGCTACGTGCAGGTGACGCGCGGTGGAAAAACCGTGACGTATGATTATTTTTCCATTAAGGACAGGGCGATTCCCATCCAGCCCAATGACCGCATTTTTGTTCCTCAGCGCGGGATTTTTGAAGGGCGCCCGGCAAAACTTCTTCCCTGAGGCATTTTTCCCATACCCGGCTTTCCGCAAGGAAGCCGGGTTTTTTTATTGGGCCGGTTTTCATGATGGGGGAAATATCGGAAAAAACGCGGATGGGGAAGCGGGGGGCGGAGTGAAGGGGCGTGTCGTCAGCGGTTGATGAAACCGGGAGGTCTTCTCATGCTCCCTTCTTCAGGATTCTTGCCGGAAATGGATGTTTTCGGGGAGGCCGTATGGTGGAATCGCGGAGGGAAAGAAGTTGTTTCCTGAAAGCTTGCGGCGTCGGAAAGGAACGCCTGGAAAAGAGGGAAAATTTGTTTCCAGACCCTCTTGTTTATGGGAATGGAAGGCTTGAGATCCGGAAAAGATTAAGGGGGATAAGTTTCCCGATGGGCGCGTAGGCCCTTTTCACATTATTGGCCGGCATGGTCTCCGGGCATATATTGCGGAGAAATGAGTTTAGTATGAATGTAAAAAACAGAAAAACAAAGAAAAATGTTGAACATTCTTAAACTCAATGCATTTTTGGAATCTCCAAAATATGTTAGAGTTTCGTGCGGAACGGCTGCATGAGGCTTCGTAAATCCAATGTGAAAACCCGTTAATCATGATATACCGTTTTAAGAAAACATTCATCGGCGTGGGAGGGCGTGAATATATCAGCAACCCCAAATTGAGTTTCCCTGAACATGTCAAAATCCGCCGCCGCGGAACGAATCCCAGGTCCGGCCAGCCTTACACGGAGGCGGGTAGCGCATTTGTGGAGACATCCGCCGTCGCGGCACGGCTCTGCTGCAGTGCTTCCGCCGCGCGCCAGTATCTGCACCGCCACGGTGTCCGTTTCCGGGTGGTCCGCAAGGGTACGGGCCCCCTGGCCCTGTACTGGCGGCGGCTGGATGTGGAGCGGGTTCTTGCTGGAAGGGAGCCCGTGCGCCGCCGCGTGCCTCCGTGTTATATGGATATGGCCGGGGCTGTCAGCATGCTGGGAGTAGTGCGCAGCTATGTTTACAGGCTGGTGAAAAAAGGGCTGCTGCGTGAATACAGGTGCAGGATGAAAACAGCCCGTGGACTGCGCGTGCGCTGCTTTTACCACCGGGAGGATCTGGAACATGTCAGGCTGCACGTGCTCCAGAAAAGATGACGGAAGCGGTTCCGGAGGATGCGTTTTTAGCTTGCGCGCGGGCCGGATTGTGTCACGTTAAGGGTATGATAGCTTTTCTGCGCGGCACGGTGGCGGAATCATATCCCCAGCGGTTGATCCTGGATGTTCATGGGGTGGGGTATGAAGTGATTGTGCCCCTGTCCACGTTTGACAGGCTGAATCCCCTTCCCGGCAGAGAGCTGACGCTGAAAACCTACCTGCATGTCCGGGAGAACATGCAGGTGCTGTACGGTTTTGCCACGGATGCGGAAAGGGATATTTTCCTGCTGCTGATTGAACGTGTTTCCGGAATCGGCCCGGCAACGGCGATTGCCATTTTGGGTTCCCTGTCCGTGGAGCAGTTCAAGCAGGCGGTTGTGGGCGGAGATGTTTCCGGCATTGCTCGGGCCAAGGGGGTGGGCAAGAAGACGGCGGAACGCATCGTCCTGGAACTGAAGGATAAAGTGGGCCTGGCCGCCACGTGGGAAGCCCAGGCCCAGGGCGCTACTTCCCAGGCCGCCGGGGACGCGGAATTGGCGCTGATTGCGCTCGGGTTCAAGCAGGTGGAATCCCGCAAGGCGATAGCCGCCCATCTGAAGGACCATCCGGATGCAGACGTGGACGAGCTCATACGCGCCGCTTTGCGTTCCATGAATTGAAGGAGCTTCCGGAGGAAGGAAGGTGTTTTTGCAAGTTTTTGATTTTCATGAGGGAACATGTCCGCCTGGCGGAGTGTTCCCTGTTTGCGGAAGCTGGGGGAACATACTGCCATGATGGGGGAACAATAGTGTTGACGGCTGGTTGAAACGTTTTTAAACTTGCAGCGTCCATGGTACTTGAATAAGTCCGGGACTAGTAATTAATCAAATCTGAAGCCCTCAATCTTATGGCCAAATACGCTATTAACGGTTTTGGACGCATTGGTCGCAACGTACTGCGCGCCATGTCCAAGGAAGAACGCAACAAGGTTGTTGCCATCAATGACCTGACTCCTATCGAAACGATCGCCCACCTGCTCAAGTATGACTCCACGCAGGGCAAGTTTGACGGTGAAATTTCCATCGAGGGTGATTATCTGGTCGTTGACGGTCACAAGATCCTCATCACCGTGGAACGTGATCCCGCCAACCTTCCCTGGAAGGATCTGGGCGTGGACGTCGTTCTGGAATCCACCGGCCTGTTCACCAAGCGCGACGCCGCCAAGAAGCACCTTGACGCCGGCGCCAAGAAGGTTCTTATTTCCGCTCCCTCCCCGGATCCGGACCTGACTTTCGTTCTGGGCATCAACGACAGCGAATACGATCCTGCCAAGCACGATATCGTTTCCAACGCTTCCTGCACCACCAACTGCCTTGCTCCGATGGTGAAGGTGCTGGACGACAAGTTCGGCGTTGAAAAGGGCATGATGAGCACGATTCACTCCTACACGAACGACCAGCGCATTCTGGACCTTCCGCACAAGGATCCCCGCCGTGCCCGCGCCGCCGCGATCAACATCATTCCGACGACCACCGGCGCCGCCAAGGCCATTGGTGAAGTAATGCCGAACCTGAAGGGTTCCCTGAACGGCGCTTCCTTCCGCGTTCCGACTCCGACCGGTTCCCTGACCGACTTTGTGGCCGTGCTCAAGAAGGATGTGACCGTGGAAGAAGTAAACGCCGCCATGAAGGAAGCCGCTGAAGGCCCGCTGAAGGGCATTCTGGCTTACTCCGAAGAAGCGCTCGTTCTTCAGGACATCGTTTCCGACCCCCACTCCTGCATCTTTGACTCCGGCTTCACGTATGTGGTCGGCGGCAACCTGGTGAAGGTCTGCGGCTGGTACGACAACGAATGGGGTTACTCCAACCGCGCCGCCCAGGCCATGAAGAAGCTGGGCGACAGCCTGGGCTGCGGATGCTCCTGCGGCAAGTAAGTTCTTTCGGACAACGCTTGCTCTTCAGTTGCACGACAAGTCTTGCCGTCCGCCTGTTTCAATTTTCCGGCTTTCCTGGCCGGTTTTGCCGGGCGGGCGGGGATTTATCCGGGAGGGCAGAAATGCCCTCCCTTTTTTATTCATTGAACCAGACAATATAAACCGATATGGCTAAACTTACTGTTCGCGACCTTGACGCCAAGGGAAAGGAAGTCCTCATGCGCGTGGATTTCAACGTCCCTCTCAAGGATGGGGAAATTACCAATGACGCCCGCATTGTGGCTGCTCTCCCCACCATCAAGTTCCTGCTGGACCAGGGCGCACGCCTCGTCCTTACCTCTCATTTGGGCCGTCCCAAAAACGAACCCGATCCCGCTTTTTCCCTGAAACCCGTTGCCGCCCGCCTTTCCGAATTGCTCGGCAAGGACGTGAAATTCGTTTCCGCCGCCATTGGCCCGGAAGCGGAAGCCGCCCGCGCCGCCATGAAGGACGGTGATGTGGTTCTGCTGGAAAATGTCCGTTTTTATCCTGGTGAAAAGAAGAACGATCCGGAGTTCGCCAAGTCCCTGCTGGGCAATGCCACGCTGTTCGTGAACGACGCATTCGGCACGGCCCACCGTGCTCACGCTTCCACGGAAGGCGTGACGCATTTTGCGGAAAAGAGCGCCATGGGCTTCCTGATTGAACGTGAACTGGAATACCTGGAAGGCAAGCTGGAAAACCCGGAAAAACCCTTTGTGGTGATTATGGGCGGCGCCAAGGTGTCCGACAAGATTGAAGTGCTTTCCAAACTGATGGAGAAAGCTGATACGTTCCTGATTGGCGGCGCCATGGCCAATACGTTTCTGGCGGCTGAAGGGTATGACCTGGGCGCTTCCAAGATTGAAGGAGACAAGCTGGATCTGGCCCGGGAAATTCTGGCGGCGGCCAAGGCCAAGGGCGTGAAATTCCTGCTTCCTGCAGATGTGCGCGTAGCCATGAAATTTGAAGACGGTGCCGAAACCTTCTGCACGGCTCCTTTCGCTGAAGGCGGCAAGGTGCCGGAAGGCGGCATGGCCATCGACATCGGCGACAAAGCCATTGAAGAGTTCTCCGCCATCATCAAGGATGCCAAGACCGTTCTGTGGAACGGCCCGATGGGCGTATTTGAAATGGACTGCTTCGCCAAGGGAACCAAGGAAGTCGCGGAAGCCCTGGCGGATTCCACCGCCATTTCCATTGTAGGCGGCGGTGATTCCGTGACGGCAGCCAAGAAATTCAAGGTGCAGGATAAGCTTTCCTTCTGTTCCACGGGCGGCGGCGCTTCCCTGGAACTGCTGGAAGGCAAGGTTCTTCCCGGTGTGGGGGCCTTGACCGACAAGTGCTGCTGCGGCAAGTAACCGTTCATGGCCGGGCGGATTGTTTTCGCCTGGCGTTCAGAATGGGCTTTTTCATTCCCCGCACCCGTTTTCGGGTGCGGGATTTTTGATTTGCCGGCTTCCGTTGAAAAAGCGCGGGAGTTTTGCGATTCCGGCTTTTTGAATAAGGTGGGAATCCATGCTCATGCCGTCTTTCCATTCCGGAAAGGAAGGCAGTCTTTTTTTGGGCTTGCTCTTAATATGCTCCCCGGTAGTCTGAGCATGATGAAACTGCTGCATTGTTTTCTGGCTGTCCTTTGGTGGTGTTCTCCTGTACCGGCTGCGGATATTCCCGATGCGGAGAAGGCGGAATATGGCGGGTATCCCGGGCGGTACATCCTTCTTGATTCTCCTCAACCCGACCGGCAGAGCCTGTCCACTCCCGTAGCTGCCTATGTCCATGACAATGGGATGGAAGTAGCTCTCATTGGTGCTGTTCATGTGGCGGAACCGGAATATTACGACCGGCTGAATAAGCTGTTCCGCAGGTACGATGTGCTGCTTTTTGAAATGATTGGCGGAGAGGGCCTCCGGCGGGAAGAGGAATTGCGCCGCAAGATAGACCGCAGCAAGCCGCTGGGGGGGCTGACTCTGGAAGAGGCGCGGGAATGGAACCGGATAGTGGAATGGAGGAAGAAATGCGGGCAGGAGGAAAAGTCTTTTTTAATGGGGCTGCTGGGGGGCGCCTACAAGGAGTTGAGCAATATGCTGGGACTCCAGACCCAGCATCAGGGCATTGATTATTCCGCAGCCCATTTCGTCCATGCGGACATGACGCTGGATGAATTCCGCGAGGCGCAGGCCAGAAAGGGTGAAAGCATTGCCGGCCTGATGCTTAAATCCGTCTTGTCCTCCCTGGTTGAGAAAACCGGAACGAACCGGGCCGGTGAATTTGGATTGATGGCGGATTTCCTGGCCGGCAATAAAACGGGGTTGAAGAATAAGCTGATGGGCATGATGGCCAATGCTCCTAATGGTCTGGAGAATACCGTGATTCTGGAAGGCCGGAACGCCAAGTGCATGGAAGTGTTTGACCGTTGGAGCGGCAAGGGCGTGCGCAGGATAGGCGTCTTTTACGGAGCGGCGCATCTTCCCGGCCTGCACGGCGCTCTTTTGGAACGCGGCTACCGTCTTCGGGAGGTGCGCTGGCTTCCGGCGTGGAGCACCAGGGAGCAGGGTGCGGACGGGCAGCGCGGGGAGGGTTGAGTTTTGTTAATTTTTCCCCGGTTTTTCCAGGACAGGCGGTGTAGCGGCGGATGAACATGGTTTTCCGCCGCTCCGCCTTTGAAGAGGGAAGAAGAGGGGGGGCTTTTTCCCTGCCTGGGGCAGGATGCCGTTCTTTAGGGGGCAGGATGCCGCGTTCCGGAGGGAACCATGCGGACGATACCTCCGCCTTTGATGCGCATGGTGAAGGAAAGGGCATTTCCGGAAGTGACTTTCCGGGTTTCCACGCTCCATCCGTCATTTTTTTCCGCCAGATCCCGGAGAATGGTGGCCTGGTATGCCGTGTTTTTGTCCAGGAAATTCAAAGGAATGGAAACGGTGCGTTCCCTGCCGTCTCCGTTCATCAGAGCAATGTACCACTGGTTTCCTGACCGCCGGGCGAAGGCAGCGCATTCCCCAATGGCAGACGGCGGAAGGACGATGGTTTCCTCCCATACGGAAGGGATGTTCCGGACAACTTCCCGTTCAGGGGAATCCTTCGGGAAAGCAGCTTCCATGTCCGCAGGGTTGGAGACCCAGTGAAGCATGGAGGACGTGTAAATGATATTGGCAGCCATTTGGAGGGTCCAGGAAGAGCCGCGCAGCTTGGGGCCGTGGCCAAAGTAGCCTCCCGTGAAATCGGCGTGGCCGGATATCAGGCGGGTGAAAGGCAGCGCGCAGTAGTGCTGCCCGCCAATGGCGGCCCAGATGTTCTGTTCTCCGCCGTAAATGCCTTCCCGGCTCATTTCGTGCGGCCAGGAACGTTCCTCCCCCGTGGGGGTATTGGCTCCGTGGAAGTTGACCATAAGCTTGTTTTTCGCCAGATTTTCCGCTACGGCGTCGTAGAAGGCCAAGCGTTCCTGAGAGGCGGAGTCCATAAAGTCTATCTTGATTCCCCTGATTCCCGTTTTGGAGAGTGAGCCGAAAAAGCTGCGCATATTTTCCCAGTCATTGGCGGGGTTGTTGACGTCTGACCATCGCACCCATACCCAGATGCCTACATTTTTGCCAGCGGCGTAGCTGGCCAGTTTGGCCAGCTTGCCCATGCTTTCTGGTAGGGATGGCCCCCATTTTTTCCACCCTTCGTCAACGAGGTGGTATTCCCAGCCGAATTCGGCAGCCATATCGGCAAAAGCGTATTGGTCGTTTTCCAGGACATTCCCGCGGTCCCACCAGGTCCAGGTAGAGCGGCCCGGCCTGATCCAGGAGGCTTTGGAACCTTCCGGAAAAAGCTTCCTGTCCGGTTCCGGAGCCAGGGAAGGGATGACGTCATTCCGGACCAGTCCGTTCAGGTCGTCATTCACTAGGATGACACGCCAGGGCATTTCCGAGGATGAGGGGGCGGAAAAGCCGCCGGGATCCTGAAAATATACCGTATGGCATGCGCCATCCTGGAGGGAAAATTTAATGCCGCTCCATTTCCTGTTGAAGTTGGCTGCTTCCTGTATGAGCGCGACGCCTCCGTCCGGCAGTTCCGCCGTAATCGGCATGGTGCGGACACAGCTGCGGGGATTGCCGGGATCTTTTTTGAAATCCGTTATTCTGGAAGGAGACCAGACCCCCTCGCAGGGGCCCAGGGCGGAGGAGGCGTCCTGGGTCCACAGAACGGTTTTTTCCGGAAAGGCGAAGGAGGTTTTTTCTTCACTGATATTCAGCGAGGGCACTTTCTTCACCTCTTCCGTCCACTCATAGCGGAAGGCGACCCCGTTGTTGAAGACACGGGCCCGGAGCCGGAGGGAGGAGTTCTTCCCGGAAACCACGTATTCATTGAAGCAGACGGAAGAGGTGGGGTATTTGCCCCGCGTCTCGAAGGTGTCGCGAACGTTATCCTTCACTTTTTCCACATTCCATCCCGTGATGCCTCCGGCGAGGTTTTTTCCATTCACGACGACGCCCAGCCCGGATGGTTCCAGAATCGTTTTGCCGCCTTTTTTCAGAGAATGGGCGGCCTGGCTGCCCGCGTGGAGCCTCCAGGACAGCCGCCCGTCCGGAGATTGCAGGGATGCGTGCGTTTCCTCCGCCTGTCCGGCGCCGGTCAGGAGGCATCCTGCCGTACTGCTGAGCATAATGAGTGATTTTACAAGCATATCTTTATCAGAATACGTCCGTCTTTGTTCATTTATTGCAAAACAGCGAAGCGGAAATTGGAACATCCATGTTCCGAAGGAGGGAAAATGCCGTTCCATTGGAGGCATCCGGGCAATTTCCGGAATAAAGAGGGAAAGCCTTTTTTTCTTCCCACATGAATTTGTAGAGGTATACCGTTTTTTTCGTGAAGGCCGGAGATTCTTTATGAAGAAGAAATAATAGATATCTTATGTTCCTGTGCAGATAGTTGCAGGAAAATACCGGATTGGCAGGGAGCAAAAGAATAATCTTTACAAAATAATAGGAAGCAATAAAATAAGGCGCATTGCAAATGTAAGGATGGAGCGTAGCGGTTTTAATAGTGATCCTGTTTCTTTGGAACAGGATGAGCATTCAGATAATGTTTCTGTACGCAGCTCTTCCAAATTACTTCCTCCCCCGTCCTGGAACGAGTCTTCCGTTTATTCCAAGGAACTCCCGGCGGGAGCAACTTTGGAACATTATAAAATCCTGAAGGTGCTGGGCAGCGGAGGGTTTGGCATTACCTACCTGGTGCGGGACACCATGCTGAAGAGAAAAGTAGTTCTTAAAGAAAACTTTCCTTCTTCTTATGCTTACCGGGATCCGTTTACAGGGTGCGTGATACCCAACAATGAACACGATGCCGAGTCTTTCCAGTGGACCCTTTCCAACTTTTTAAATGAGGCCCGTGTTCTTGCACAACTGGATTCGCCCGGTATCGTGCGGGTTCTTTCCGTGTTTGAGTGTAACGGAACGGCTTATTTTTCCATGGATTACGTTCAGGGTCTTCCCATGGATTATCTGGGAGAGCAGCAGCTTCTTGCGGGGAACTGTTATTCCGAGGCCAAGTTGAAGGGGCTGCTGGTGCACATCCTCCAGATTTTGGATTACCTTCATAAAAAAGGCATCTGCCACAGGGATATCAAACCGGGAAATATCCTGCTTACGCAGGAAGGGGCTCCCGTCCTCATTGATTTCGGCGCGTCGCGCCGTATCGAGAGCAACCACACCCAGACCGTTCTGGCGACACGTGGTTTTTCTTCTCCGGAGCAGGCGCTGGGCAGAAAAGATATGGGGCCCTGGAGCGACCTTTATTCCCTGGGTGCTACATTTTATTCCCTGCTGAAGGGCTTTGCGCCGCCCAGAGGGGAGGAACGGCTGATCAACGACACCATACAGCCGCTGGCCGCATCCTCTTCGTTGTCTTCCCATTATTCGAAAAATTTTCTGAAAACCATCGACAAGGCCCTTTCTCCGCGTGTGGAAGACCGTTATGCTTCCGCAGAAGCGTGGATGAAGGATCTGAGGGTTGAGGGAGGCGCCGTTTCAACCATTCAGTTCTCCCCCGAGGAGTTCAAATCAGCCCGTAAGCGTTTTTTCAATTTGTTTGCCTTATCCTCTTCCCGCCTTATGTCGGAAGGACAGGAACATTTGAGGACGAGTCGGAAGATAGCGTTTGGGATGATTATTGTCCTGGGAATTATAGGCGCGCTTCTGGGATATTCTATTCACGGGGGGAACAGAACGGAGAATGAAGATGCGTTAGGGCTGCGTTTTCCCAGTGTGATGTCCACTCCCATTCCCCAGATTATTTCAGATTCAAGGGATGTGTCATTGTTAAGTTCCATGGATCATTTTGACGTCAGGCTGGATAGCCCGTCTTTATCGCGTCATGCTCTGCCGTCCGTGCTGCCCGACCGTTTTTCACTTGCATGCGTTCATTTAAGGGTGCTTCAGGAAGACAAGATGTGCCCGCCCCTGTATCTGACCATACGTGATGAGCAGGGGAAGCTGGTTTCCCGGTCATTTAACGGTTTTTCCTTCACCTTGATTGAAAGTCCGGTGCTTACAGGATTCCGTTTTGTGGATCTTCCTGCTCTGAAAGTAGATGCCCCTTACAGATTCAGTTTTGAGACCAAGGATAATGTTCCCCATCCTTTGAAGGTGGTTTCTTCCCAAATTACGACGTTGGAGAGCGGGAAAGTCCTGAAGCCCCATTTCAAATTCATCTGCGCGGCGTATGATCCCGGTGTGAAAGCTTCTCTGGACAGCCCGGAGAACAGCAAACTCCGGGAACTGCTTATCGCTTCCCGGAAAAGGAACCGTACGGAAATTGATTCCATCGTGCTGACGGAGCGGGAGAAGGTTCAGTTGCGGAAATTCGCCAGGGCGGGGTATCCTTCCGCGCAGTATAAAATAGCCCGTCTTATTTTCGAACGGGATGGAAGATACGGGGAAGAAGGTGGCGCCTGGCTTTATAAGGCGGCCATGGGCGGCTTTATTGTCGCCCAGAGGGATTTGGCGTTTCTTCTTGTAGGCGGCAAGGAGTTTTTCCCGGA
Organism: Akkermansia muciniphila ATCC BAA-835; assembly: GCF_000020225.1. Lineage (NCBI taxonomy): Bacteria > Pseudomonadati > Verrucomicrobiota > Verrucomicrobiia > Verrucomicrobiales > Akkermansiaceae > Akkermansia > Akkermansia muciniphila. Next base: position 1,703,494 of record NC_010655.1, read on the forward strand.
TATTCTTCAGTGTCCGGTCAGCCTGTCCCAGAACTATTCCCAGGCGGTTGATTTGCTGTTGATGTCTTTTACGGCGCAGGATCCTTCCGCCCTGTACATGCTGGGCATTTTGTATTCCCAGGGGTGGGGGGTGGATTATTCCGCAGAGATGGTCATGAGGCTGTCCAAACTGTTGGCCGGTTCCGGTTATGATTTGTCGCGGCTCACTTTGTCCGCCCCCATTTTAGCCCATTGGGAGCTTCTGGGGCAGCAGGATGGCGCTTATACGCGGATGTGCTGTTCCATTCCGGACAGGAAGATGAAGCAATTTTCAGGTGTTCGTCTGGTGCGGACTTCCAAAGAGGGGGGAAGTCTTTTTATTGACAAGGTAATTCTGTTCAGGGACGGGCAGGAAGTTATGTCCCGTTCTTTCCGTTCGGCTCTTACCCAGGAATCTCCCGTTCTGGAGGTGTCCATGAATATGGAGGATTACGCAGAGAATGTGGAGAATTTCGAGTGGTCAATAGAAGTGATCATGGCTTCGGCCAACACATGCGGCATCATGGAAATGATGGAAAAAAAGGAGCTTTCCAACGATAAAGAGAAGCGGATTTGATGGAAAGCTGCCGGAGCGGTCTGGCGGATACGCGGTTTCGTATTCCTGCCGTAAACCCGTTCCGGCATGGCAAGGGGCAAGAACTGTTTTCCGGGTTTTCATGTTTTCCCATGGGTGAATTCAGCCACGGGATGACCGCAGCGGATTTAAATGTTTTTCAGCATGTCCAGCGTTTCCCGGAGTTTGTCCGCGGGAGCGGCGCTTGCCAGCCGCGGGAATTTGTTGGACAACAGGATAAAATCCCCGTTTCTGGTGAGCATCAGGCGCTGTCCGCTGATTTCCACCATGGAGATGTTGGCATGGGATGCCAGGATTTTGATTTTGTGGGAGTCCAGCAGGTGGCGCACCGTTTCCGGCGCGGGGCCGAAGCGGTCTTCCCAGGCGCGGAGCAGATTGTCCGCTTCCTTAAGGGTCCGGACGGCGGCCAGATCCTTGTAGGCGGAGATGCGCAGGGCCGCGTCACTGATGTATTCCCTGGGAAGGAAGGCTCCCAGATAGTCCTTGCGGGATTTTGCGGCGAACTGCGTTTCGCTGTTGATGATGAAGTCCGTTCTTAGAGCCGCATCCGGACGGGGGGCCGTGCGTTTGCCCTGCATCTGGGCGATGGATTGCTGGAGAAGCTGGCAATACAGGTCAAAGCCTATGGCGGCGATGTGGCCGCTCTGCTGGGTTCCCAACAGGTTGCCCGCACCGCGTATTTCCAGGTCCCTCATGGCAATTTTGAAGCCGGGAACCCAGTTCCGTATACTGTTTGATGGCGGAGACGCGTTTGCGGGCGTCTCCCGTGGTGGTGGCGGATCTGGGGAGCATGAGGTAGGCGTAGGCCCGGTGACCCGCACGGCCCACGCGGCCGCGGAGCTGGTAAAGGTCCGCCAGGCCGAAGCGGTCCGCGCGGTCAATGATGATGGTGTTGGCGTTCGGAATGTCGATGCCGGATTCGATGATGGTGGTGGCCAGCAGGATGTCCGCTTTTCCCTGCACGAAGGTGCGCATGACCTTTTCCAGTTCTTCTTTAGGCATTTGGCCGTGGCCGATGACGATGCGGGCCTTGGGCACCAGGGCCTGGATGCGGTCCCGGAACAGTTCGATGGTTTTCACGCGGTTGTGCAGCAGGAAAATCTGTCCTCCGCGCTCCAGCTCGCGTTCCATGGCCTTTTTCATGATGCGTTCGTCGTAAGGGCACACGCTTGTCTGGACGGGCTGCCGGTTGACGGGAGGGGTTTCAATGGAGCTCATGTCACGTGCTCCCATCAGGGCAATGTACAGGGTGCGGGGAATGGGCGTGGCGGACAGCGTCAGCACGTCAATTCCCTTGAAGCGTTCCTTGAATTTTTCCTTGTGTCTGACGCCGAAGCGCTGTTCCTCGTCAATGACTACCAGGCCCAGATTTTTCATGGATACGTCATCGGAAATGAGCCGGTGCGTGCCTATGACGATGTCCACGGCTCCCGTTCTGAGCCCTTCCAGCGTGGAGCGGATGTTCGCCGCGCTACTGAAGCGGCTGAGCATTTCAATACGTACGGGGTATTCGCTCATGCGTTCCTTGAACGTGCGGAAATGCTGTTCCGCCAATACGGTGGTGGGGACCAGCACGGCCGCCTGGCGGCCTCCCGTCACGCATTTGAAGGCGGCGCGGATGGCAACTTCCGTTTTTCCGAAGCCCACGTCTCCGCAGATCAGGCGGTCCATGGGGCGGGTGGATTCCATGTCCGCTTTCGTCTGGGCGATGGCGCGGAGCTGGTCCTGGGTTTCCCGGAAGGGAAAGGAGCTTTCAAATTCCCACATCCATTTGCTGTCCGGGGGGTGGCTGTAGCCTTTTCCTGTCTGGCGTTCCGCCTGGACGTTGAGGAGCTGGGCGGCGTAATCCGCCACGGATCGTTCTGCGGATTTTTTGGCGCGCTGCCATTTGGAGTCCCCCAGTTTGTTGAGTTCCGGCGTTTTGCTTCCCAGGCCTATGTATCGTGAGACCAGGTGCGCCTGGCTGAGGGGGACGTGCAGGATCGTGTTGTCCCGGTAGAGGATGTTCATTTCCTCGTCTCCGGAGTCAGGGGCGGCGGAAATGTTGATGAATTTGCCGATGCCGTAGCTGGTATGCACCACCAGATCACCGGGATTGATGTCTTTCAGGGATGCCTGCGCGCGTGCCTTGCGCGCCTTGTCTTCCCGGCTGGCGCGGCGGCGCGCCGTAGCGGACTGGTACCTGCCGAACAGTTCCGAGGAAGAGAGGACGGCCGTTTTCGCTTCCGGGATGCTGAACCCTGCCGGAAGTTCTCCGCGAAGGGGGGTGATGGACAGCAGAGAGGGCGTTCCGGCGCAGATGTCCCGGAAGCGTTCTTCCTCCCCTTCATTGGGGAAGAACATGCTGACATTCCATTTCCGGTCCAGCCATTCCCGGATTTGGCGTTCCGCCAGTTCACGGCGCATTTCCTGCATCACGAAGTCCCCCGCCTCAAAGCTGCCCAGGGGATTGTCATGGATGGCAAGGGAGAAGTCTTCTTCCCCCGCCGCATTTTCCGGGGGGGAGGTGAGGATGCATACGTTCCCCCGTTCCTTGCAGAAAGGGGCGGTAATAACCAGGTCGCCCGGTTTGATCCAGTCCCGCAGGGTTTCCGCGCCCTCGGCTTCCGTCAGTATGAGGTTGACGTGTTCCGCCTTGCGGAAGGAAATCTGGGAATCCACATCAAATTCCCGGATGGATTCAATTTCATCGTCAAAAAACTCCAGGCGCACGGGGTGGGAGGACTGGAGAGGAAAGACATCCAGGATGCCGCCGCGTCGGGACCATTGCCCGCGGGAAATGACCTGTGGAACACCTTCAAATCCCGCTTCCCCAAACTGCCGTATCAAGTCGTCCGGTGCGTGCGTCTCCCCCGTTTTCAGGGTGATCCCCTGGTTTTGCATGCCGTCGGGGGACGGAACCTCATCGTTCAGGCTGCCTTCCGTCAAAATGATGGTTTGGCCGCCCGTGCGGCTGGAAGAGATGCGGTGAAGGATATTCAGACGTTCCGCGGCGAGCTCCGGGTCCCCCATTTCCTCCCCTAGGGCCACCTCTTTTTCCGGAATGAAGAGGAGGTGGCGCACTCCCCAGGTTTCCAGTTGGGCTGCAAGGGCTTCCTGAGCCCGCAAATGGGGCGCGACCACCCAGGCCCGGGCGGTATTCGGAAGGGTTCTGATACACAGGGCCGCTACAAACGGCACCCCGGGCAGGGAAGTATGGTCGAAAACCGCCTGTTCCTCCGTGCCCAGTTTCGCCAGTTCCCGGTGAAAGGGGGCGGTACGGGCTACCCTGTCCATCAGGGCGGATATGGAAGCTTCTTCTGCCATGCGTGTCTGTGAATCCCTGTTGAGGGAAGTGTGCCGCCTTTCCCTCCCGTGTCAACGGTTTTTCAGGGCACAAACCGCCCTTCGTTTTCCGTCGGGGGACTGTTTCCACGGAACGCGCGGCACAGTTCAGGAAGAGGAACGGAAGCGGATTTTAACGCCGGCCTTGCGCCATTTCTGTTCAATTTCTTTGGCCAGTTCTTCATAGCTCCGTCCGTCAAGGAGGAGTTTCTGAGCTTCCTTTTCACTGGTTCCGGATTGAATGGCTTTCATGTAATTCTTGATGCGCCGGGCATCGCCCTTGCCGTCCATGTGGTAAAAATAGTAGGCCATCAGGGCGGCCAGGCCGTAGTTCAGGTTGGCGTTTTCTCCCGTGAACTGGGAATAGGGCATGTTCATGTAAGCTTCCAGGCCGGGCGCCTCAAAGTCATCCCCAAGGGCCCGTCCCCCCGTATTTTTTTTGCCGTATTCCGTCACGCGGGAGACAATGTGGGATCGGTTGGCTCCAAAGTTGAAGCGGCCTCCGGCATAGGGCGTCATGCCCATGTATTCCGCGGAGCCTTCACAAAACCAGCTGGCCTGCTTGGCCTGCGAAGACATGAGCTGGTGCGTCAGTTCATGGATGAGGGTGGAAGCGTCCTTGTCACGGTCAATGACGTATGTGCTTCCCATGGTTTTGACTCCCAGGGAATCGAACGGAACCAGAATTCTTCCGCGGTCCCCTGGCCGCGTTGTCCCCAGGAAGATGCCCGCCGTGCCTTCGCGTCCGCCGTTTTCCAGATAGGTGCTGAATTTTTCATACAGGTAGGCGGGGAATTTGGCGGAATCGTCATGGGCAGGGGAGTTTCCTATAGGAAGGGTTTTGTTGGCCAAGTGGGTGGCCTCAAAGAGGAGGCCCAGGCGCTTGATCATGCCGGTGCCCAGCTTGGCGTCGCAGATGAAGCGGAAATGGGGTGTTTCATAAATATATTCTCCCGGTTCCTCCTTGATGGTTTCCACCTTGAAATTGTCCGGGCATTTGACGCTCCTGGGCCACGGCAGGTGGTAATTGTCCGCCGTATTGGAGGGGAGTGCCCCTCCTTTTTCCTGTTCCGCGATGAAATCCCTGTCTTCCCGGGAGAGCTGGGTGAGGGGAATGGAGACGGTTTGGCCGCCGGAACGTTTCAGCACGGCTTTCTGGCCGTCCAGCCTGATGAATTCTGCTTCCAGTTTTTTCCCTTGGAGGTTGGTCCAGGTGCGCCCCTGTGCAAGGGGGGTAAGGAAAAGGGTGAACAGAGTTCCCGCCGCCAGGCAGAGGCGTGCGGGCTTTTTCATCAGGGGTAAGACGGGAGGCATGAACATAATTGCGTTTAATGTTTGGGACGCGGCAGCATCAGGAGCAGCAGCCCGCAGAACAGCATCAGGCATCCTGCCGCCGCCAGGGTGGTGGTCAGCGGAACGCCCTGATCCTTGAACCATCCCCCAAAGAAGGAGATGAGGGCGCCCACGCCGGCGGATGTGAGGTTGAGGAGGCCATAGCCGGTTGCGGAATAACGCTCGTCGATATGGGAGCGTAGCACAGGCATGAGGGTGGCGTCCAGTGATCCCTGCGCCAGCCCCTGCGTGGCGACCAGACCCAGCATGAGCACGAGCGGAACGGTGATGTCCCAGCCGAAGATGCCGGGCAGCAGCGCCAGAACCACTAATGGGCCGGATATGGTGAAGGTGATGCCCGGCACCAGGGCGCGGGCGCGGGCGTTGCGCCTGTACCACATATCCGCCAGGATGGCGCCTCCCAGCACGGCGACGTATTTGGCCACGGAGCTCCACAGGGTGGCGGCGGGGCCCGCTTCCGCGGAGGAGAGCTGGTATTTGTCCTGAAGCAGGGTGGGATACCAGGTGAGAAGGAACCAGTTTCCGGCTCCGGCAAAGGCCACTACGGCCAGCAGCATCCACATGGGGCGTCCGCTCAGCAGGCTGGAAAGGACGGCTCCGGTGGAAAGTTTGGAAGAGGGTTCCTTGATGGCCTGTTCGTCATTGTCCACATTGAGCAGCACCGTTTTTTCCTCCGGTACGGACGGTTTTTTTGCCTGGGCCGTATCCGCCGGGGCCTTGGCCGGATCTTTCAGGAACAGGATGAGGATGACGGCGTACGCCACGCCGATGAGGCCGAACAGGGCGAACGTCATGCGCCATCCCGTCCATGAAGCCATGGTGGCACCGAAGCCGGCGACGGCCATGCCTACATAGATGCCGCTCATGTGCAGGCCCGTAGCGATGGAGCGCGTGCTGCCGCGGTGGTAGTCCGTAATCAGGGCCAGGGCGGCGGGGATGTAGAATGCCTCGCTGATGCCCATTGCTCCGCGCGCAATGAGCAGGGAAGTGTAATCTTCCGCATGGCCGGTCCACCATGTGACCACGGACCAGACGACGAGAGAGCAGAGGATCATCAGCCGGCGGCTGTAGCGGTCCGCCAGAAAGCCGCCCACCGGGCTGAGCAGGGCGTAAATCAGCAGGAAAACGGAGGTGACCATGCCGAACTGGGCTTCCGTCTGCGGAATGTCCCGTACGATGGGTTCATGCAGGGCGGAAAGGAGCTGGCGGTCAAAATAGTTCAGCATGACCACAAACCACAGGACAATGACGGCTACCCAGGCCCACAGGCCCGGTTTGGTGTTCGGGTCCGTGACGGAGGCAACATTTTTAACGCCGTTGCGCACGGCGGAGACGATGATGATCGCCAGGACGATGATGGTCAGAATGAGAACGGCGTAATCAACCGTGCTCATTTCAAAGTGGTAACCTGCGGAGGCGGAGGCGTTTGCCGGGGTCCGGACGCCCGGGGCCGTTTCCCCGCTGATGGTCATGATTTCAGAGCCCCTGACAACGGCGGGAACCGTGGCGATGCCCACGGGCCATTCCCCCTGGCGCGTCCATGTGTTTCCGATGACGTCATAGACCAGGATATCCCGGGACTGCGCCACAGGCCTGGACGGGTCCGGCGAGTTGCCGCGCTTGTCTCCGCCGATCAGGAGAATGGAGTTTTCCCGCACCGGGGCGGGACCCGCGGCGGCGGCTACGGGCATTCCCGGTCCGGCAAGCTGCTGCCTGCCGGAGGAGCCCCATTTGGAAGGGTCCTTGGACGTCATGTCGTAGCCGATCATGTCGGAAAGATACGTCCTGGAGGTTTCTCCGGAGTTATCCCTGGACAGGGAACAGCCGCCTATGATGAACAGGGTGCTGTCGCAGACGGCAGCGGTGGAGAGAATGCGCCCCTCTCCGGGAAAAGGGGGAAGGGAAACCCATTTCATTTTATCCGTGTCCGGCGTGGTGTCCAGCATGTAGATGGTATTGAGTGCGGTTTCCGGCTGCTCCCGGTCTCTGCCGCCGATGACGAACAATTTGTTCCCGTGGGCGGCGCAGGAGGCTTCCGTTACGGGGACGGGAAGGGGAGGAAGCTTTTCTACGGAGCCGTCCGTTTTAATCAGCAGGGCATCTTTCAGGATGCCCTGAGCATTGTGGCCTCCGGCCACAGCCAGCCCCTTGCCCACGCTGGCAAAGGCGGCGTAACCCAGCGGGACGGGCAATGTTCCCGCCTTGCTCCACTGGCCGTTGCGAAGCTTGAAAATATCCTGGTAGTAGGTTTTGGGGCCGCGTTCCTCCGGAGTTGAGGCGCCCGGCGCAGCCTGGGGGAAGTTGGCGCCCCCTGCGGCGATGACGGACTGGCTGCCGTCGTCTTCCGTGACGGTTCCGGCAACCATGCCGGCGCGGCCTGCCGGGTCCGGAAGGTCGGGAACAGTTCCGGACGTCCGGACATCCACGGAAAAGGAGGCGTCAGCGGCCGGAGCCGCGATGAGAAGCAGGGCTGCCAGAGCGGAGCCGCAAGCCTTGGAAATTCGGGTAAGGGAGCGTGTCATGTGCATATGTTGAGAGGTTTAATTGGATTCCGGTCAAATCAGGGGAGGGAGATGCTCCACACTTCAGGAGAGCGCCTGCCGGGTTTGAGCTCTCCGTTCACGGCCGCGAAACGGTCCTGCCACGCGCAACACGGAAGGACAGCCCTGGGCGCGGCGATGGGGCCTGCGTCGTGCCATGTCATGTCTGCCGTGTCCAGGCACAGGGATTGGTTATTGAAGCCGGGATTAGTTTGGGGAGTGTATTTTTTTCCGGAGCCGTCATCCCCCCCAAGCAGGTAAATGACGCCGTTTCCGGAAACCGGGGCCGGGGTGGGGGCTGCGGCGATGGCGTAAGGCATGTCCGGCAGGCGCGTCCATCCGTGTTCCGGAGTATAGCTCCAGGCTTCCTTCAGCAGTTCCCGGACCTGTTGGCCGTCCTGTTCCCGCAGGCCGATGCCGCCGAGCACGTACAGGGCTCCGTCTGTTGCGGCCATCTGATGCAGGAAGCGGCCGCGGCCCGGCAGCGGGGCCTGTTCCAGCCATCCCTGTTCCGTCCGGCGTGTGTCCAGCATGAAGACCCGGTTGGTGCAGTCCTGCTCGCCGGGGCGTTCGCACCCTCCTGTAAGATAGACTTTCCCGTCCAGGACGGCAGCCGCCGTATATGCCAGGGCGATAGGGAGGGAAGGGAAAGGATGCGTGGTGACAGTTCCCTCCGCGAGGTTCAGCAGGTAAACGTCTTTCCGGTGCCCTTCCTTGCCGCAGCCGCCGATGCACAGCAGGCCTTCCCTGATGCCGGCGGAGGCGCCGTATGCATAAGGCACGGGCAATGTTCCGGCCTCTTTCCATTCGTTTTCCCCCGGAGAGAGCGTAAAGATACGGTCCGTCCACGTTTTGGCTCCTCCTTCAAGCATGGGCTTTTCCGGGAAATTGGTACCTCCTGCACAAATCATTATTTCTCCGCAGGTCCCTGCGTACATGCCGGCGAAGCCTTCCGGATCGGGAAGGGCGGGTAAAGGTGTCCAGGATGAAGAATAGCGGCTCATAATACGTGTAAATGACTCGCCATATACTAGCTAAAAACCGGCGGCTGCGCCAGTATTAACCTCTGGTCCTATTTTTTTGAATAAATTCCTTTCCTTGCGCCTCTTACCAACGTAGAAGAGGTTAATCATATGAAAACAGGAACCCGTTTGTTGATCTTATGCCTCCTGGCTCCTGCCGCCCTGGCGGAAAATATGTCCCTGCGGTCCGGCAGGGTGCTGAAAGACGCCGTTGTGGTGTCTTCCGGAGATGATTTTGTCAATATCCAGTACACGGACGGGGTGGCCAAGGTTTCCTATAAAGATTTGACGGATGCCCAGCAAAGGGATTACAGGATGACGCCGGATGAAGTGAAGGCCAGGCTGGACCAGCGAAGGATGGAGGAAGCGGCGCGCAGAAAGAAGGCGGAAGAAGCCAGGAAGGCGGCCGATGAAGAAGCCAGGAAGATCCGGGAGTCCCTGTCTGAGGCGGAGCGGCATCCCCGCTATCTGGAAGGGGCGGATATTTCCCGCATGTTTTTGCTGATGGGGGAACTTACCAAGGTGGAGGCGGAGGTTATGGCTCTGCAGTGGAATGCCCTGGAAGCGGACCGTGTGGGTTTGCCGGAAGACGCCCGCGTTTTCCGCGCAAGGGCGGCAGCCTATCAGGAGCAGATAAACGCCATCCGTAAAAAAAGGGAAACCGCAGAACAGTATTGGCAGGATTTGGAGAAGAAATACCTGGCCTTGAAAGACGGTACCCAGAAGAAGATTGCAGATTTGAATAAGCAGGTTTCCCAATTGCAGGGGGAAGTGAGGGAGGTGGCCAGCCAGCCGAGAACGGAACGCATCATTGTCCCTCCGATTATCAGGACGTGGAATTACCCGCCGCCGCCTGTCATTATCCGGCCCCAGCCGCCCCCTCCCCGTCCCGTGCCTCCGAGTCCGATACCTTTGCCCGTAAAGCCGAGTTTGTACAGAAGTTAAAGATGCTCCGGAGCGTTCCCTTTTCTGTCCATGGGCCTGTGCCGTTTACTGGAAAAAGGGACGGACGGATGGGAATACGGGGAACAGGCCGCCCGTGCGGCTGCCGCCAAGGCCTGCCGGAACATTCCTTTGCCGCGGAGGGAAAGCATCAGATTCCGGGCAGGGGGAACAGTTTCATGCGGCCCCCCTGGAAGGAGGCCAGATGCCTGAATCCTGCCTGCCGGGCCAGTTCCCCGGCCCGCTTGAAATCCCGCCCTACATCCTCCGGCCTGTGGGCGTCTGAACTGATGGTGAGGGGAATTCCCGCCTCCGCCGCCATTTTCAGGAATTGCCCGTCCGGATATTGTTCCCCGCACTTGTTGTGCCAACCGGCTGTGTTAAGTTCCAGGCAGGCTCCGGTTTCCCGCATGGCTTCCAGCGACGGTTCATAATAACGGCGCAGGTCTCCAGAAGGGCGGAAGCCGAATTTTTTAATCAGGTCCGCGTGCCCCATGATGTGGAACATTCCGGAGGCGGCCATGTTCCGGAAGCGTTCCCAATACTGTTCCCATGCGTCCTCCACATCCGTCCGGTGCCAGAAATCCATTCTGTGGGGATTGTCGAATTCCTCCTTTTCCCCCAGATAATGGACGGAACCGATCAGGTAATCCCATGCGTGCAGGCCCTGCAGGTGCTCTATCCATGGTTCGATGCCGGGAAACCAGTCGCATTCCAGAGCGGAACGGACCGTCAGTCCGTGCAGCGCGGCGCATTCACGGGCTTCCGTGAGCCAGTCCAGGTAGGCCGGCATGTCCGCCTGCTTCATGCGCCAGTCGTCAAAAGGTTCCCCAGGCATCGGGGCATGGTCTGAAATGCCGTATTCCCGGAGTCCGGCTCGGACGGCTGCCTGCACATATTCCTGCGGAGTGCCGGAGGCGTGCAGGCACAGGGGGGTATGGGTATGGTAATCGCAGTACATGGAGGGGAATGCCCATGCTAGCATGGCGGAGCGGACGGTTCAACCCGGAGGGATGTCTTTGTTCATTATTTGCCGTCTTTGACTTTATGAGTTGATTTTATGGACAGGATTTTTTAGAGTTGCGTTAAATAGGACACGTGACATATGAGTGACTGGCAAGGCTTTTCCCCGCTGAATGATTTTACTGGGCCGCTCCTGGATAACCTGAAGCGCCACCCCAAGCGCATTGTTTTTCCGGAAGGGGAGGATGTCCGCGTGCTGCGCGTGTCCCAGCGCTTTGTGGAAGAGCAGGCCGGCGCGCCTATCCTGCTGGGGAGGAGGGAAGTCATCACGAGAATGGCGGAAATGAACGGAATTTCCCTGAAATTCGTCCGTATCATTGAACCGGAAAAAAGCTCGGATCTTCAGATGTTCTGCGACCGTTATGAACGGGCGGAGCAGATGTTCGGCAACGGGTTGCCTATGAATACCCGTGAAATTGTTTCCGAACCGGTTCATTTTGCCGCCATGATGGTGCTCTACGGCCAGGCGGACGCCATTGTGGCCGGGAACATGAAAAGGGTGGCTTCCGTTTTCCGCGCAGTAAACAAGTACAGGCAGGATCCCGTTCCCACCAAGCCCCTGTTTGCCATTTCCATTGTGCTCGTTCCCGAATTTTCCAAGAAATTCGGCGGCCGCGGCGTCTATTTTCTGGCGGATACCGGGGTAAACCCTGAACCCACGGTGGAAAATATGGCCTATTTTGCCGTAGAGACGGCCAAAATGGCCCGCCACATGCTGGGTAAAAGCGTTCGCGTCGCCATGCTGAGCGCGTCCACTTCGGGCTCCGTTCCGGAACTGGCTGCGGACCGCACCAGGGCCGCTGCGGCGCTGGCGAAGAGCATGGTGCAGAAGGATTGCCTGAACAATGAAATCTCCATAGAGGGGGAAATCCAGATTGATGCCGCTCTGTCGTCAGATTCCTACAGCGTGCGCGTGCACCGCAACTCCATGCTTCAGCCAAGTGAGGTTTGGGTCTTCCCGACTCTGGATGCTGCGGATATCTCCAAAAAACTGTTGTGCATGATGCCGTCCGTATACAACTATGGCCTTATTCTGGGCGGTCTGCTCTTCCCGATTGCCCAGCTGCCGCGGCTGACAGATGAAGACAGGATGTTCGGTACTGCGCTGGTGGTGGGGAATGAAGCCATTAAATTCCACCTGTTGTATCCGCAGGGGGTTGCTCCGCTTTATTGACCGGGCGCGGCGTGTCCGTGACCAGCAGGCGCTTTTCCTTGCGTACGGCCAGTTTTCCGCCGGGCAGGGAAGTTCGGGAAGGGCCGTCCGTATTCAGGATGTCCATTACCCGGAGTACGGCGTCTTCCGTCAGGTCCGGAATATGTTGCCGGCGCAGGTAATCATGCACGGCGCATTGTCTCAGCTCCGCAGGAAGCAGGTTGATTTTCGGCAAGAACAGGCGCCCCTGGGGATCTGTCAGGTTCATGGAGTCCAGCGCCTGGGAAAGCGCCGTGCGGATTTGATTTTCCAGGTGGCAGGCACGTGAAAAGGGAAGGCTGGTGTCCCTTTGGAACAGCGCATTCAATTTGGGAATAATCTCATGGCGCAGGGCGTTCCTGGTATATTCGGCAGACTGGTTGCTGGAATCTTCCCTCCATGGAATATGGCGATGCTCCAGATAGGAGGTGATATCCTCCCGGGAAAAATCCAGCATGGGGCGTACGACGGTCAATCCGTTGGCCCAGGTGGAGACGGGGAACATACCGTGAATGCCGGAGGCACCGCGGCAGAGGTGAAGAAGGGCCGTTTCCTGCTGGTCGTTCCGGTGGTGGGCCAGAGCCACGAGAGCCCCCGGGTAACCGGCGGCCCATTTCAGAAACGAGGCCTGCCTGGCTTCCCTGGCCGCTTCTTCAATGGCTATTCCGCGGGTATGGGCCATACTGCGGACATTGACGCGTTCCCGGACACAGGGAATACCCAGGGAGGCGGCGTAACGGAGCACAAACATTTCCTCTTCCTCCGCTTCCGGACGCAGCTGGTGATTTACATGGCATGCAACCAGATTGCATCCCGGCATGCCGGACAGCAGGGAAAGCAAAGCCATGGAGTCCCTCCCCCCGCTGATTCCGGCAAGGACGGGGCGGCCGGAGCGGAGGAGTTCCGCGGACTGGCTGTCAAAATGGTCCGGTGTCAACATGGTGCTGCTGCGAGTGAATCAGGAAAAAGAGATCAAAGGAAGCCTGCAAATAAAAACCCCGTTTTCCGGGAAGGAAACGGGGTTGGAAAATTGCTGAAGGCAGTTCTTACTTGTTGAGCTTGGGCTTGCCTCCGCTGCGGCGGACGGTGCCGAAGCGCTTCTGGAATTTGTCGATGCGGCCTTCCGTGTCCACAAACTGGTTCTTGCCGGTGAAGAACGGGTGGGAATCAGAGGTGATACCGCAGGAAACCACGAAATGTTCAACCCCGTCAATAACTTCCGTCTTGGGAGAACGAACAGTGGAACGGGTGATGAAGCGGCGTCCGGTGGTGATGTCAACAAAAACGACCGGATTATACTGGGGGTGAATATCTTTCTTCATGGTGATGTATTGCGTTTCCGACGCAAGGGGAACGCAAGTATAAATATGTTTCATTGCATGTCAAGCATCCCCGCGTAAAAATAAGGAAGTTTGTGGATGACGGTTCGGGAGCTTGCGGAAGGAACGGTTGTGGAGATGATATGACGGAAAAATGGAGCAGGTGTTGAAGAGGCCCCCCTGGTGGGCGTGGTTTTCCCTGATGGGATTGGAAATCCCTTCTGCCGCCATTGCCTGGGCTTTTGCCGTCAGCCAGTCCCATCTGGTGGTAGTTTCCTCCCCCTGGCTGTATCAATTCCTGTTTGTGGCTGTCTGGTGCGTCAATATGCTGGACCGGGTGCTGAAAATATTCCGGGGCGGTTCCGCTGTCTACACGGATGAATGCCTGCTTTTTGCCAAAAAGCATTGTTTCGTTATCTCCCTGCTCATTATGGTGGCGGCCGTGACGGGGCTTTGGATCATGTTTTTCCAATTGGGTGTGGTTATTTTTCAATTTGCCTTTCTGCCTGGCGTCTGCAGTCTGCTCTTTCTCTATTTCTCTTCCAACCCTCATCAGAAAGGGAGCCTGTCTTCCGGATTCGTCATGGGGGCGTTTTTTGCCGCCGTTTCCTTCGCTACGGGTGCCGGAATACCGGCCTACTTTTACGGGACGGTAGGCGGCGGCTGGGGAGGCCAGCTTTCCGAACCCACCTGGTATCTGGTAGCGCTGGTCATCCTCTGCATGTTCAGCCGCAAACGGTGGAGCGAAGAAGAGGATGAGGACGGGCAGGATTCCGCCGACCGCGACATGGTATCCCTGGTATGGATGGGGGTGATAGTCATTTACGTTGTATTCTGTCTGGCCGCCGCCGCCAGGGAATATACCGGGGATGCGTGGATTTATTATGGGCTGGCAATGGCGGGGGCATTCATGTTTGTGCTGGACAGGCTGAAGATGAACATGCCTCCCCTCCTCCTGCACACGCTATCCTGGGCGGCACTGATTTTCCCATTGCTGTTGAGCGGTATTCTGGCGCAGGCTTCCTCCTGATTGGCTGGGCGGATTCCTGCTATGGAGCGCGGCAAAATACAGGGAAGTTGAAAAAATAATATTTTGTGGTTGCAATATTGGGAAGAGGATGATAGATTCTGCCCCGCAAGCACATTCTGCGTGCAGGCAAGTGGCTCGGTAGCTCAGTCGGTAGAGCAGGGGATTGAAAATCCCCGTGTCGGCGGTTCGATCCCGTCCCGAGCCACCATTTTTTCTCCCAATTTCTAATCCCTCCTTTTTATACGGGAAGTAGCTCAGCCTGGTGGAGCGCCTGCTTTGGGAGCAGGATGTCGCAGGTTCGAATCCTGTCTTCCCGACCATTTTAAAGCCTGTGGATCAAATGATTTACGGGTTTTGTTTTTTGAGCTGTTCCCTGGTGGTTGTCCGTAAAATAGATGGAGTGGAAGCGGGGTATGCCTGGAAAGATGAAAAACACCCCTGTTGCGGCGGGGCGGCCGAACCTGCAGCCAGTTAAAAAAGCCGGAAATCTTTTGTGTCCGAAACAACGCGGACAGAAAGGCGATGCAAAGTTCTTGTAACACCCGTGTGCTGACGAAAGCCTGGTCCCGGCGGCCCGGATTTTTTCTGACGGCGGGGCGGATGAATAAGATTTGTTAATGTGCCGGGCTGAAAAACGGTGTAAAGAAAACCGCCGCGGGGTGGGAGGTGCGGCGGAATGGAGAAAATGATAGATGATAGAAATAGTTTTATTTCTTTTTTAGTATATAATATTCGGCCAGGACGCCCTGATTGACTGTGCCTTCTTTGTCTGACAGCATTACTTTGCTTCCATCAAGTATTTTATAATAAGATTTTTCATTGGAAGAGGATTGGGCCAGTTCCATCAGGCGGCCATTGATGAAATGATAAGAGCCTTTTGATTCGAAAATAGCGTCTTTTTCTCCTATGTATTCGCTTCTCAACACATAAGTGTTATCGTTGTTTAATGTTAACGCCGTCCTGATTCCTTCACAATCGGCAGCAGGAAGAATTCCTTCATAAGTGCCGTAAAAATTTAAATTCTCCAACTGTTTTTCTGTTTTTGTTTCGCCGCTCTCAATTCGAGAATGATGATTTTGGGGGGAATCACAGCCGGTTATGGCAATTAAACATGCGGTCCATAAAAAATTTATTTTCATGACAAGTTTTTTTCAGCTGGTGGTTTGTGACGTGCGATGCTTGATCCAATGGGGCAGGGAAGGGAGTACGTTCGTTTCCTGTTTTTCCGGTTTTGCCGTAATATGATGAAAGTCTATGGAAGGGGCAAGATATTTTCTTTTCATGGAGCCCGCGAGTATTGATGAATGCCGGATTAAGTAATTTATCCCGTTTTTATTCAACTTTGCCGGAAGAAGAGTTTTCTAACCGGGATGGAGTGTTTTGTAGTCCGTTTTGCGAAGATGTTGTTTTTTTTGAGGGGAGCCGAGTGTCTGGGGAAGCCCTCTCTTTGCAGATATTGCCGAGAAGGCTGGATTTTTTGCTTGAGATTAGGAAGAAGGCTTGCAGAGTGGCTTGATGAGGCCCGTCCGACAAAAGACATTTTCCGTTTCCTGGCTGGCGGGGTTGAGGTGGTCGTTTGGCGGGTATGTAACGGGAACACTTCTGGCGGCGGGTGCGGGGGCGCTGGATTTTCCCTTGCTGGCGCAGGTGATGCTTTTGGCCGCGGCGGTTTGTTTTGCCGCCTCTCTTGTTTGTGCGGGAGCGTGTTTCCGGGGCAGCAAGATTGCCCGGTGGTACTTGCTTCTTGTCCTCGTGATGATTATGGTTGCGGTTCTGTTTGGGAATGGAGGCGGTTAATTAGTCATTTGTATATCTTTTGATTGACCGCGTGCGCGCGTATGTATACTTTCCGGTCATGCTCCTTCGATTCTTATCGAGTCTCTTTTTTGCGTCCGGCATTGTTTTGACCGCTCAGGCGAATACCCAGCCTTATCCGGATTCCGATTCTTCTGATGGATACGATACCGGTTTTTATGCAGAGGCTTATTCCGGCGGCTACGACAGCGCTCCGGCTCCGGCGGGGGAATCCGCCTCCAAGCCTGTTTTCCCCACGCAGTCCTATTTTGAATTGCTTGGCCCCATGGATTCCAGAAACGGGCGCGGAAGCGTGGATATCCAGAATTGGATGACGGATTTGAATTTGTGCAGGATGTCCAGCGGTTCCTGGAATTTTTCTTCTACGGCGGCCTTGCGTCTGAGCTGGTTTAATGGAAAAGGAGCGGATGAGATGGATGTGGACCGGCTGTACACGATTTGGCTGAATGTGAACGCCTCCTATGCCATCACGGGGAAGACGCGCCTGGTTTTCGGTGTGACGCCCCAGATTTCCACGGATTTCGATACATGGACGAGCCATAATATTTTCTTGGGAGGCCATGTTCTTCTGGCAGGCCCCTTGAACGACCGGTTCAGCTATGGAATCGGCATCGGCTGTTATCCGCAGCTTGGGGATTATCCTTTCCTGCCCCTTATCCAGTTTAAATGGGAAGCTTCCCGCAATTGGACGCTTCAGCTGGAAGGGGCCCGCCTTTCCTATATCAACAAGGTGAGCGATGGGTTGAAGTGGGGACCCTTCGTTTCCGTGGTGTCCGGCACATGGACGATTCACCATGACCGCCGCGTCCGCCAGTTTGCATGGATTTCCGGCGTCGCCGGCATAGGCGCCGATGTGGGGTTGGGTCACTGGGGCAGCGTGCGCCCCAGGCTGGTGGCGGATGTCGGTTTTTCCTTCGGGAATTCCGGCACTATCAAGACAAGCAACGGAAGCCATGATTTGGAAAAATACCATTATGACCCCGGTTTTTATTTGCGTGCGGGGCTGCTATTTGAGTTTTGACCGGCCAACAGGATTAGCGAATACATGACAAAGGCCTCCGGTGCGTTGAATGTGCCGGAGGCCTTTTACATATGGGGACGTTTGAAGCCGGGACGGTTCCCGGAGGCAGTCAGGCTTCTTCAACGGAGGGTCTGCCCACGGAGTGGTATTCAAATCCTACGGCCCGGAGGTTTGCCGGGGAGAGGATGTTTCTTCCGTCAAAGATGATGCGGTTGCGCATGACTCCGGCGAGTTTCTGCAGATCCGCATTCGCATATTCGCTCCATTCCGTGGCGATGACCAGAACTTCCGCATCCCGGGCGCATTCGTACATGTCTTCCACCAGTTTGACCCCCATAGGGTTCAGAATGGGGGCCGCCGTGTGCATGGCTTTGGGGTCCGTAGCGGTGACAATGGCTCCTTCCCCGCAGAGTTTTTCACATAGTTTCAGGGCGATGGATTCCCGGACGTCGTCCGTGTTCTGTTTGAAGGCAAGGCCCCAAACGGCTATCTTTTTGTCCTTGAGGACCCACAGGCGGTCCCGAATTCTGTCCAGGAAGTGGATATGCTGGGTATCATTGATGTGTTCCACTTCCTCCAACAGGGTGAAGGGAATGCCCAGCGTGCGGCTGATGTTGATGAAGGCTTTGACGTCTTTCGGGAAGCAGGACCCGCCGTAGCCCAGCCCCGCGTTGAGAAAGTGGCGTGAGATGCGTTTGTCCATGCCGATGCCTTCCGCCACCAGTTCCACGTCTGCGCCCGTTTTTTCACAGACCTTGGCGACAGCGTTAATGTAGGAAATTTTCAGAGCCAAGAAGGAGTTGGCTGCGTGCTTGATGAGTTCCGCGGAGTTGACGTCCGTTTCCAGAATGGGGGCATGAATGGGCTGGTAAACGCGCTTGATGACGTTCATGGCCTGTTCCGAGTTGGCTCCAATGACAATGCGGTCAGGGTGCAGCAGGTCGTCCACGGCGCATCCTTCCCTCAGGAATTCTGGATTGGAGACAATGTCGAACTGAACATTCGGCCCCGCATAGTGCTTGATGGTCTGGCTGACTTTTTCCCCGGTTTTGACGGGTACGGTGGATTTGTCCACAATGACCTTGTATCCCATTTCTGGTTGGAGCGCCTGGGCGATTTCCCTGGCCACTTTTTCAATGTAGGTCAGGTCCACGGAACCATCCGTATTGGGCGGCGTGGGCACGGCGATGAAGATGACTTCGCTTTCCGCAATGGAAGCGGCGATGGAAGGGGAAAATTCCAGCCGCCCCACGGCTACGTTTTTTTTCACGAGCTCTTCCAGCTTGGGCTCGTAAATGGGGATGGCCCCGGATTGAAGAGTACGTATTTTTTCCGTATTATTATCCACGCAAATGACGTGATGGCCCATTTCGGCAAAACAGGTGCCTGTGGTCAGCCCCACGTAACCACTGCCGATAATTGTTAAATTCATAGTGTTAGCGTAAATATTGGTAAAAACTTAACTGTATGGAAAAGTAAGAGCAGTCAACCCCTGAGCATTATGGGATAGGGAATTTTTTCTGTCAAAATAAAAAGTTCCTGATTGAGCGCCTCCTTTCCTTGTGGTATAACCGTGACCAGACAGGAAAATATCTGTTTATTTTAATTTGAACGTTATGAAAACACCTATCACCGTTACCGTTACAGGAGCCGCCGGCCAAATTGCCTATTCCCTTCTGTTCCGTATTGCCTCCGGCAGCATGCTGGGGCCGGATCAGCCGATCAACCTGCGCCTGCTGGAAATTCCCCCGGCCATGAATGCTCTGGAAGGGGTGGTGATGGAGTTGCGTGACGCCGCGTTCCCGCTGGTTAATGAAATTGTCCCGACCAGCGATCCTGATGAAGCGTTCGCCGGCGCCAACTGGTGCCTGCTGGTAGGCTCCGTTCCCCGCAAGGCCGGTATGGAACGCAAGGACCTGCTGGATATCAACGGCAAGGTGTTCATCGGCCAGGGGCAGGCCATTGCCCGCAGCGCCGCCAAGGATGTGCGTGTGCTGGTGGTCGGCAACCCCTGCAATACGAATGCCCTTATTGCCATGCACAATGCGAGCGGCGTTCCCTCCGACCGCTTTTTTGCCATGACTCGCCTGGATGAAAACCGTGCCAAGAGCCAGCTTGCGGAAAAGGCCGGCGTCCATGTGACGGAAGTGACCAACATGGCCATCTGGGGCAATCATTCCTCCACCCAGTACCCTGATTTCACCAACGCCAGGATTGGCGGAAAGCCTGTGACGGAAGTCATCAAGGATACGGAATGGCTTAAGGGCGATTTCATTACCACCGTGCAGCAGCGCGGTGCCGCCATTATCAAGGCACGCGGCGCTTCTTCCGCCGCTTCCGCCGCTTCCGCAGCCGTGGATACCGTCCGCAGCCTGGCTACCCAGACTCCGGAAGGCGACTGGTATTCCGTGGCCGTTTGCTCCGACGGTTCCTACGGCATTGAAAAAGGTCTTATCTGCTCCTTCCCGGTCCGCACCACCAAGGATGGCGGCTGGGAAATCGTGCAGGGGCTGCCGGTTGATGCGTTCTCCCGTGAAAAAATTGACGCTACCGTTAATGAACTGAAGGAAGAACGTGACGCTGTTTCCTCTTTGTTGAAGCATTAATGTTGATTTGCTCTTGCGCCGGGTTTCCCGTTTTCGGGAAGCCCGGTTTTTTATGTCCTGAAGATTCCATAAACCTCATTTTCTGCGGGACAGAAGTTTTCTTCCGTGTTAAAAAAAACGATGGATGCAGCATCCGCTAGTTTATGGATCAGGACCGCATATTATACAGGGGAGAGGCTTTTACGCTGACCGGAAATTCCTTGCGCCAGGATGCCGCGCATTGGGCGGAGGTACAGCCGGACGGTCAGGTGAAAACCATGAAAAACGGCCGCTATTCCGAGTGGCGCATCTTTCCGGAAGCCGGGAACGCCCCGCATTACCGGGGAAATTTTGAAGTGCTTAATCAGGCTTACGGCCTGGCGTTGCATGAGGCTGGAGCCCTGCTTAATGAAGAAGGGATGTTCCGGACGGGAGCCAACTGGCCTACTGTGTGGACCCGGGATATTTCCTATTCCACCCATCTGGGATTGGGGTTGTGGAATGTCCGTGCCTGTATGAACAGTCTGAATGCACGGGTCCGGAACGGGGAGGTGGAGCAGGATACCGGCACGGGCGGTTCCTGGCCCATTTCTTCCGACCGTGTGGTGTGGGGGATGGCTGCGTGGGAAGTTTACTGCCTGACGGGGGATGCCGACTGGCTGTCCCTTTCCTGCCGAGTGATGGAAAAGACATGCATGAGGGATGAACAGGTGCTTGCGGCCACGGGCGGCTTGATGAAGGGGGAATCGTCCGTGCTGGACTGGAGGGAGCAGAGCTACCCTGCGTGGATGACTTCTGCCGATATTGGGGATTCTTGCAGCCTGTCCACCATGCTCCTGCATGCGGAGGCCCGCAAGATTCTGGCGCGGATGTTCCGGGAGCTGGGGCTGGAGGAGAAGGCCCGGGAGTGGGAGGAGAAGAGCGTTTCCCTGGCCGCGGTTATTGAGCGTTTTTTCAGGATTCCGGAACATGTCCTGTACGGGCAGTACCTGTACGGACGCGGGTATCCCGTACTGTCGGAGAAGGTGGATTCCCTGGGCAATCTGCTTTGCGTCCTTCTGGGGCAGGCTGGCGGTTCCCATGCCGCCGGGATGGTTGCCTCCCTTCCTCATGGCGTTTATGGCATTCCCTGCATCCATCCCCAGATGCCTGATAGCGTGCCCGCCTACCATAACCGCGCCATGTGGCCTTTCCTGGAGGGCTATTATGCGCAGGCCGCGGCGGCGGTGGAGAATGAATCTGCCCTGGCGCTGGCGGTCGCCTGCATGGTCCGTGCCGCCCTGTTGTGCGGCACGAACAAGGAAAATGTCCTTCTGGAAACGGGGCTGGATGAGGGGCTGCTGCTCAGTTCGGATAGCCAGCTCTGGAGTATTGCCGGCATGCTGGGCTGTTTTTACAAGGGATTGTTCGGCATCCGTCTGTCTCCGGATTCTCTGGAATTCCGTCCTTGCGTTCCAAAGTCTTTTGAAGGCGTTCATGAGTTGTCCGGGCTGGAATACCGCGGCATGACGGTAGATGTGTTTCTGCAGGGCTGCGGGCACCGGATAGCGCGGTGCCTGGTCAACGGGCAGGAGGCCCCTCCCGTCCTTTTGCCGGGCATGAAGGGGCGCGTTTTTGTGAAATTGGAGCTGGACGGCGGAGAAGAGGATGAAGGGGCGGTGAATTTAACCCGCATGGGCAGCAGCCTGGAGTCTCCTGCGTGGAAGGCGGCGCGCCATGGTATTGCATGGGAGTCTGTGGAAGGAGCCGATTATTACCGTGTTTACCGGAATGGCATCCCTGTGTCTCAAACGGAGTACTGCCATTATATCCCCGCACCCGGCCGGGGGGACGTGTCTTTCCAGGTGATGGCAGTCGCTCTGGATGGGAGGGAGTCTTATCTTAATGAACCCAATGATTATCCTTCTGCGGATTCCCGCATGGAGACGCGCCCCTGCGGCTTGAGCGGGGATGAAGTCTGGTTTTCCCGCGTCACGGAATCCCCGGACGCTCTTTGTTACAATGTCAATATAGATAAGCCCGGAGTGTACCGGGTGGACGCCTTTTTCGCTAACGGCACTTATGATGTTTCAGACGGGAATACCTGCGCCCTGCGCAGTCTGTACCTGAACGGCAGGCGCGCAGGCACGCTGGCTTTCCCCCATACGTCCCGTTCCGGAAACTGGGAGTATTTTATTTATTCAACGGCAGTGGAAACGGTGATGACGCCCGGTCCCTGCCGTGTGGAAGTGGTGTATGATTCCTTTTCCGAAAATATGAATCGTCTGGTGAATGATATGGTGATAAAACACCTTCGGTTTACCCGTATATCCTGATATTAGTTCATGAATGTTATGTCGAAACGTTTTTTTGCCTTGTTGCTGGTCCTGGGGTCCGGGATATGGAGTGTTCCTGCCATGGGGATGGATGAGGAGTCAGCTTCCAGGGCATCTGTTCCTGCCTCCTCGGACAGGGAGGGAGCGGAGTTTACCCGTCTGCCCGTCAGCTGGACGGTTAATCCCAGGGATGCCGCCAATGCCCGTGCCGCCTGGAAAACGCTGAGCGCCTATCATCGGGGCAAACCGAAGTCTTCCAGAAAATTGCATGTGGTTTACGTAACGTTCAAGGACAGGCCTGCCCTTGAAGGATACCGGGAACGGTATGATCATATTCTGAAGAATATTCAGGCATATTATGCGGACCAGATGCAGGCCAACGGTTTCCCTCCGCTCACATTCCAGCTGGATTTGGATGAACGGGGCAAGCTGGTTATTCATGATGCCTATGTGGATAAACCCATGAGCGAGATGAGCGTGCAGAGCTCCGGCCCCGTCTCCCGGGAAGCCGCCAGGAAGGTGCTGGCTTCCAAGGGGATTGATATTGAGAAGGAACATGTGCTGGTCGTTTGCCAGCTTCCGGACGGCGTGGGTCCTTATTACGGCGGCGGCTTCAGCCACCAGGGCACGGGGTGGACCTGTGACCAGGAAGGGCTGGATCCCGCCAGCTTTCTGGATACGGAAATGATGCAGGGCGGCCGTTTCAAGGTGACCAGGGGAAAGAACGCCACCATTTACATAGGCGGTACGGCCCATGAATTGGGGCATTCCTTCGGCCTTCCCCACACGGGCGACGGATGGAATTACCCCGACGCCGGAGCTTCCCTGATGGGCCATGGCAATTCCACCTACGGCGACGAGCTGCGCCATGAAGGGAAGGGTGCCTATTTGGCGCCGACGGATGCTTTGAAACTGGCCAGTGTTCCCCTGTTCAACGGGGTGGAGACGGAACTTCCCGCAGACGCCTCCTTCGGGCGTATGCTCGGCAAGTATGTCCCGGGGTCTTTTGAACGGCTGGAGGCCATTCCCGTTAAAGACGGATTGCGGCTGAAAGGGAGGGTTCATCTGACGCGCCCCGCGTATGGCATTGTTGCCCATTTGGATCCGCCCGGAGGTTCGGATTATGATTCCAATGCCGTGGGCGCTTCTCTGGATGAAAAGGGAGAGTTTGATCTCACCATCTGCAGGCCGGGATATAAGGGTGGTTTTATAGAAATGCGGGTGGCCGTATTGAATTGCGACAGCACGCGCAGCATGATTACTCTGCCCGTGTGGATGGATGCCCGGGGAACCAAGGCCCCTTCTCTGGCCCAGATCGTTTATTTCGGGGATGTTCAGAATCTGTGGATACGGGGCCGCACGGAAGAAGCCCGGAAGGCGCTGGCGGAAGTGGAACGCAGGCATGGTTCCCGTTCTGAAGTGAAAGAATGGCTCCCTGTCTGGAAGCGCGCTCTGGGGCGCCAGGAGCCCGCGCTGGAAGTTGTTCCGGCGCAGATTCCTGCGGCAACCGCCAGTATCAGCCTGAATGACTGCAAGCCTTCCGTAGCCCAGGTGGGGTGGGCCGTTCCGTTGTGGGATGTCCTGTTCCCGTCGGATTTGGGGCCCGTGCCTTTCTTCCGGACAATCGGAAGGCCGGAACGTTTCATTCTGGCTCATGCCCCGGCTGTTTTTGCCTATGACCTGGATGGGCGCTGGAAAGAGTTCCGCGCTGATGTGGGGCTGCCCTTCGGCTCCCGCGGCAGCGTCAAATTCAGCGTGTATTTGGACGGCAGGAAGCTTATGGAATCCCCTGTGCTCAAGGACGGGGACTCCATTCCCGTGAAGACGGCGGTAGAGGGCGGCAGGAAGCTGGAAATCCGCGTGGATGACGCCGGAGACGGCAATGCCGCCGATTGGGGCATTATAGCCAACGGCATGCTGACCCGGTAAATTTTCTGCCCCCACTGGCGGAGAAATGTGACATTAGGCTTGTCTTTTGCCCTTTCTCATAGTGTTCTGTGGGCTAGCCATGATTGGGACGATTGCAAAGCTATGGGGTGCGGCGGCGCTGGTTGCCGGGGCTTCCCTGTTTGCAGAAACGGCTGCGGAGCAGCCGCCCGTCCCTTCCTCTGAAACCGGGCAGGAAAATGCCGGAGGGAAAATGGCGGGCAATCTGCTTTCCGGCACTCTCATGCCGCAGATTCCCTCCAATATTTCCATTACCAATGACGGCGCCATCAGGGTGGAGGAATCCAGGAAGGTTATTTTTGAAGGACCGCATGTCCACATGGTGACGGATACCGGGGTGGAGGTATTTGCGGATTATGCCCAGGCGGATATGGACCAGGGCAAGGTGTTTCTGAAAGGGAACCTGGCCATTTACCAGAGTGACGGCAGGACAAGGACCAACAGCCTGGTACGCGCTGACAGCGCGGAGTTTGACTGGGAGAACGAAGTGCTTCTTACGGATGCTATCCGTGCGAAGATGGAGGGATTGATTCTGCGCAGCGGAAAGTTTGAATCCCGGAAGGATGCCGCCGGCAACACTTACCTGGAAGCCCGCAATGCCTCCGTCACGGCGGAAGACATCAGCGAACCTCTCACCTGGATTTCCGCCGACAGGATACGAGTGTATCCGGAAGACAGGTTTTCTTTCAAGAACCTGACCCTTTATTACGGTGGCGTTCCCTTCTTTTATTTCCCCTACCTCAGCCATTCCCTTAATCCGGAAGTTGGCTATCTTCCCATCCCCGGCATGCGCTCCATCTGGGGGCCTTACCTCCTGAATGAATACGGGTTCCTGATGGGGAAAAAATGGTCGGACAACGGCATGCCTTCCGCGGATTACCTGGGAACCCTGCATGCAGATTACCGCACCCGGCGCGGTTTCGCCTACGGATTGGACATCCGCGACGTGCTGCTGGAAAAGGATTGTCCGGACATGACGGGGCTGTCCTTTTACAAAACCCATGACAAGGGGGTGAAAATCAACGCCGGTGATGATGAGTACCGTGAGCATCTGGACCCGGACCGGTGGAGGTTCGCGCTCCAGCAGATGTGGAGCCACAGGGTGAATCTCCGCACGGACTGGCGGTTGAAGGCCAACATCAACATGTTGAGCGACGAGTACATGCTCCGCGATTTTTATCCGGAAATTTATCAGCGCAATTCTTCTCCGGACAACACGGTGCTTCTTTCCCGTACGGACGATACGAATGATTTTTCACTGTTGCAGCGTTTTGTCCCCAATAATTTCTACATAGCGGACCAGCGGACGGAGTTCAGTTATGAGCGTATCAAGTCCCCCGTATTCCGTTCCCCCGTCATGTATGAAAGCCGCACCAGCTTCGCTTTCCTCAAGCAGTACGTTCCTCCGTTCATGCGGACGGAAATCCGGAACATGCTGGACGGGATGGACCCCGGAACTTCTTCCTATGATTACTGGGCCCGAATGCTGATGACGGACAGCTACAGCAGGTTCCACTCCTTCCATGAGGTTTCCGTTTCCAAGAAAATCATGGGATTCCTGAACCTGACCCCCAAAGTGGGCGGAGGCTATACGGGATATTACGGCGTGGAGGACTACAAACCGCTCAACCAGGGAATTTTTTACGCCGGAACGGATGCCGATTTCAAATTCTCCCGCCGTTATTCTTCCGTATATAGTGATTCCTTTGGGCTGAACGGCATGAACCATATTGTTCAGCCCCATTTTACGCTGGCGTATGTCAAAACCAACCGCCTGAGCGAGCTTTATCCCCAGATTGACGGCGATACCCCCACGACCAATCCCCCATCCTTGAGCATAGGCAGATACACGGAGATTGATTCCCTGTCCACGGGGCTTGTCTTCCGGTATGGATTGCGCAACATGCTGATGACCAGCCGGGACGCTAATTCCCACCGCTGGTTTTCCTGGGATGTGTTCATGGATGCCTATCTGCATGATCCCGTCAACCAGCGGGATTTTTCCAACCTTTTTTCATTCATGCGCTGGAATCCCGTTCCCTGGATGGAATACCGGTCGGAAATGCAGGCTCCCGTTTTGGGTAAGGACAAGATTTCCGGCTGCCGTGAATACAACAACTCCCTGCGTTTCATGCCATGGCGTTCCACGGAGCTCGTCGTGGGGCACCGTTATTTGAACCAGCATTCCCTTCTGGAGGACAGCAGCCAGCTGGATCTGCGTATTTTGCAGCGCTTTTCGGAAGCCTGGGCTTTCAGCGGCAAATGGCGTTTTTCCCTGTTGGACGGCAAGCTGGACATTCAGGAATACAATGTGTACCACAATATGGGATCCTGGTATTTGGGCGTGGGCGCTTTCGTTCGCAAGAACGGGAACAAAAACGAATTCGGGCTGGGCATCAGCTTTACCATCCAGCAGACCGGAGATTATATGCCGGTCAAATTCCTTTGATGTCCGGAAAGGACACGGTTTTTTGCGAGGTTTTTCCCGGAAGCTTTTTCCTTTTTCAGAGGATTCGCGTTTTGAGAATGGGTTCTGCCCGGTGCGGGGTGTTGCTCCGGAGAGGGAAAGATATGTAGCTGGTCGGCAAGAGGCGGAAAGCCATGCGGTTGGAAGGGTGGGGAGCGGCCTGTTTCCAGCGTGCCGGACAGGAAGAAGAGGAAGGAGCCGCTGCCGCGCTTGTGCCGGAACCTTGGCTTGCATTCCGGCAGGGAAACGGGGAAAATGCCAAGGCATGGAGCAAGCTGCGGCGGAAAACCGTCCGGCTTCCTGCACGAATAATCATAAATGAATATGAACGCTCAGGAATTGATCGAGACGCTGGAATGGCGTTACGCCACCAAGGTATTCAATCCGGACCGCCGCATTCCGGCGGAGGACTGGGAAGCCCTTCTGGAATCCCTGCATTTGAGCCCTTCCTCCCTGGGGCTTCAGATGTGGAAGTTCCTTGATGTCCGGGATCCCGCCGTGCGTTCCCGGCTTAGGGAAGTTTCATGGGGACAGCCCCAGGTTACGGACGCTTCCCATCTGGTGGTTTTCTGTGCCCGCAGGGATTTCAAGCCGGAAGACGTGCAGCGCTATCTGGAACGTATTGTGGAAGTGCGCGGTGTTGCCATGGACTCCCTGGACCAGTACCGCGCCCGCATTTTTGAACTGGTGGGTTCCAAGTCTCCGGAAGTGCTGAAAGCCTGGCTGGAACGGCAGGTGTACATTGCCCTCGGGTTCATGATGAGCTGCGCCGCGGATCTCCGCGTGGACACCTGCGCGCTGGAAGGGATGGATCCGGCCGCCTATGACCGCATTCTTCATCTGGAAAATTCCCCTTATTACACGCTTTGCGCCCTGGCTCTGGGTTACCGGAATGAAGAGGCGGATAAGTACGCCCGTCTGGCGAAAGTACGTTTTGACCGGGATGAAGTCATTCCGGTCATCTGACGGAGTTTCTTACTAATCCCCGGTTTCAAGCAGTAGCCGCATGTCTTCCGGCAGGGGGGCTTCCGCGGTGAAGGTTTCTTCATCAAACGGAAATTCCAGCCGGCAGGCATGCAGCGCATGGCGCGGCAGAACCAGCCGCTCCTCCAGTTCCCGGCTCCATCCGTGCTGGATGTATTCCAGATAGCAATGTTCGGACGGGCCGTAAATTTTGTCACCCAGGATGGGATGTCCCAGGTGCGCCAGATGCACGCGTATCTGGTGCATGCGTCCCGTTTCCGGAATGCACCGGACCAGCGCCAGGGGGCCCCGGCGTGTATTCCATGTCCGTTCTTTCCGGAAAACGGTAGTGCATGCTTTTCCGGCTGGGTGCACGGCCTGTTTGACCCATATGCGGCTTTCCGCGACTTCCCCCTGTCTTAAAATGGGGGCGGTGCATGCTGTTTCCGTCCATTCAGGCCATTCCTGCACGATTGCCAGATATTCCTTGTGTATCAGGCGCCGCTGCATGGCTCTTCCCAGCTCCCTGGCCGCCCTTTTGTGTTTGGCAACCAGCGTCAGACCGCTGGTTTCCCTGTCCAGTCTGTTGACCAGGGAGAGGGCGGCTCCGTTGGCTATTTCATAGCTTAGCAGGGCTTCCACGCCTTCCAGGAGGCAGGGTTCCTTTTTCCCGTTGGACGGGTGGACGATGAGGGGGGCTCCCTTGTCCACCACAATCCAGTCCCCGGATTCCGCCGCCACCTCAAAGTGCGGAAAACAGGCAATTGGTGCTTCGGAAATGGGAATCCACATGGCGGATGGGAGGTTTACAGCGCATCCGGACGGATGGGCGCCCATTCCCCCGGTTTCAGGTTCAGGCTGTCCAGATGCAGGGAGCCGATGGAAACACGGCACAGAGATAAGACGGGAGCGCCTACGGCAGCCAGCATGCGGCGAACCTGGTGGTATTTTCCTTCCGTAAGCGTCAGCAGGGCGCGTCGCGGTTCCCGGATTTCCAGCAAGGCGGGGGCGCAGGGGCGGGTTTCCCCGTTCAGCGTGAGGGTTCCGGAGGCGAACAACTCCACGGCTTCTGTCGGAATGTCCTCCTCCGTGACGGCTTCGTAAACTTTGGCGACGTGATGGCGGGGGGAGGTCATGCGGTGGATGAATTTTCCGTCGTCCGTGAGGAGAAGCAGGCCGGAAGTTTCCTTGTCCAGCCGTCCTACGGAAGAAACCGCAGGGTTCCTGTGCCGCCACTGGAAGGGCAGTAGGTCGTAAATCAAATTCCCTTCCCCGTCGTCATGGCTGCAGGTGTACCCTTCAGGTTTGTAAAGGGCGGCGTACAGGCCGTCCGGGAATTCCACAGGTTCTCCGTCCAGCAGGATGCCTTCCGCCTGCACCTTGTCCGTGGGGGAGGAGCATGGTTTTCCCTTGAATGTAATGGAGTGGCGTTTGATCCAACCCGGCGCTTCCCTCCTGGAACAATATCCGTAGCGGGATAAAAGGGCATCCAGTCTCATGCGGCATATTTTTTCCTAACGGGAACAAAAAACAAGGTTGAAGTATGCCTCCCCGGCTGATAGCATTAAACTATTACATGCGGGGCCGCCCTGGTGGGGCGCTGCCGTTGTTCACCATTTACGCTTATATAGTTCCATGATTGAAACGATTACAGAAGAACAGTTGACTCCCCAGCAGGCCGAATTTTGGGTGCGCGCCCGCCAGGCGGTGGACATGAACAATTATCCCTATGCCGTCAGCCTGCTCAAGGCCCTGGTAAAGCAGCTCCCCGGTTTTCTGGAAGGCCGCAAGGCGTTGCGCGCCTGTGAAATCAAATTGAATCCGGAGGCCAAGAGAGGGGGGCTGTTCAGCGGTATGAAAATCAGCACCAGCAAGCTCACTTCTTCCAAGAAGGACGCGGCTACCCAGCTTTCCGCTCTGGAAGACGAATTGGAAAATGATCCTTACAGCATTCCGGTAAACGAGGCCCTGTACACGGCTGCCATGGAAGTAAATTTCCCGGATCTGGCCGCTTTTGCTCTGGAGACCGTTCGCCAGGGGCATCCCGGCAACAAGAAAATGCTCCACATGCTGGCCTCCCATTACGTTTCCCGGGATATGCCGGCCCAGGCTGCGGAAGTGTACCATGACCTTGTGAAGCTGGATCCCACGGACAGTGTGGCCGTAAAGAGCGAAAAGGACTGCATGGCGCGCGCCACGATGCAGCAGCAGAAGTGGGAGGAGGCTAAAAGCTTCCGGGACGTGATGAAGAACTCGTCGGAAACGAACACCCTGGACAAGAGCGACAAGAAAGGGCTCACCCGTGCGGAACTGGAAGAGCGCCTGGGGCTTCTCTCCGCCCGTTACGCCCAGAACCAGCAGGATCTGGCCGTCGTGCGCGACATTGCCGGCGTTTATGAACAAATGGAAGATTGGGCCAATGCCTATTCCTTCTATAATTACGCGTTCAGCCTCAGCAACAATGATATTTCCCTGGAAAACAAGGCCTCGGAAATGAATGAGCGATGCCGCAAGGCCCAGGTGGAGGAAATCCGCCGCCGCGCTGCCGCGGAGCCGGATAATAAGGAACTTCAGGAACAGCTTGCCCAGTTCAGCAAGGAAGCTGCGGAGCAGCAGGTGGCCTTGTGCCGCCAGCGTGTGGAAAACAACCCCACGGACCCGCAAACCCGTTTTGAGCTGGGCCAGGCCCTCTTCGACTGCGGCAATTACACGGAAGCCATTCCGGAACTCCAGCGCGCCCGCAACAATCCCCATATCCGCATCCGCGCCATGCTGTTGCTCGGCAAGTGCTATGACGCCAAGAACATGCATGATATGGCTCTGCGCCAGCTGGAGGAAGCCAATAAGGAATTGATAGAAATGAATGACACCAAGAAGGAAATCCTTTACATGATCGGCTTGCTTTGTGAAAAGCAGGGCAAGAAGGGGGAATCCCTGGCTGCATTCCAGCAGATTTACGACGCCGAGTACGGCTACCGCGACGTAGCCAGGCGCGTGGAATCCTCTTACGGCAATTAGGGGGGTCCCGTTTTGCGCCCGTAATGGGACGCCGTGCTCAAAGCCTTTGCCGGAAACGGCAAAGGCTTTGCTGTAGGAAGGTTATTTTTATTTCTGCGGACGGGAACCGTAACAGCTTTCATCCCGGCGTCCCGGCGGGCAACGGAGAGGGGCGGGCGCCCCTGTGTTTTTTCTTGTCCGTTCCGGAAGGAACTGAAAGAATGAAGACGGAACGAGCTGATGCAGGCATTGCTTACAATTGACGTTCAAGGTGATTATTTTGCGGAATGCACTGCATGCCGAGAATCCTGTGAGTATGTTGGCAGCTGGTTAAGTATGGATATCACCAACGAATACGAAAGGATGCCGGATATTGGCTGCATGGGAAAGATTGGGGGTCTTTCTTATGAAATACCAGGGAGGGAAGTCTTATGATTCTTTTGATTGGCGGCAGCACGCATACAGGGAAAACACTCGCGGCGCAGCGGGTGCTTGAAAAA
The DNA here is from genome assembly GCF_000020225.1 of Akkermansia muciniphila ATCC BAA-835. Classification (NCBI taxonomy): domain Bacteria; kingdom Pseudomonadati; phylum Verrucomicrobiota; class Verrucomicrobiia; order Verrucomicrobiales; family Akkermansiaceae; genus Akkermansia; species Akkermansia muciniphila. The sequence goes on from NC_010655.1 coordinate 1,734,462, forward strand.
TATTCCTATCCCTATTTATCCATTGACCATTTAAAGATGGGGCTGATACGCAGCGGGATATGCCCTTTCTCCCCTGAAAGCCCCGATGAAGAGCTGACTCCCTTCCTCTGGGGCATTATCAAAGAAATAGTAAAGACCGCGATTGAAAACGGCCAAAATTTAGTGGTGGAAGGTTGCTATATTCCCTTTGACTGGAAGAAGGATTTTACGCAAGCCTGCCGGGAACGGATACGGTATGTATGCCTTATTTTTTCAGAAAATTATATTCAAAGGCATTATCATGATATCCTGAACCATGAGAATGCGATTGAACGGCGCGTAGAGAGTTCTCCCGTTACGCGGGAAGAGTTGCTGCGTGAAAACAGGGGCAATCTTGAAAAATGCAGGTTCTATGGCTGTGACTATCTGTTGATTGACGAGTCTTATAACGTGGAGATCATGTTGTAGAGAACAGAGGCTTTCCATTGTCCGGGGAAGGAAAGAGAAGGTTACGCCAAATTGCTTTGTTTATAGGCGCAGGCGGTAAGAGAGAGGTTCTTCTCCCCTTCCCCTGTATTTTTTCCAGAACTGCCCGTGTCAGAGCACCTTGGAAAAAAACTCCTGCAGCCTGGGATTGGCAGGGCGGTCGATAACGCGGTCCGGAGGCCCTTCTTCCACAATTTTCCCTTTATCCATGAACAGGACGCGGGAAGCAACCTCCCGCGCGAACCCTATTTCATGGGTAACCACTACCATCGTCAGTCCTACCTGCGCCAGCTCCTTCATCAGGGAGAGCACTTCTCCCACCATTTCCGGGTCCAGGGCTGATGTCGGCTCGTCAAACAGGATGACATCCGGATTCATGACCAGGGCGCGCACGATGGCGATGCGCTGCTTTTGGCCTCCGGAAAGCTGGAGGGGATAGGAGTGCCTCTTGCCGTACAGCCCAATGCGCTGGAGAAGGGCTTCCGCCTGGTTTGCTGCCTCCTTTCTGCTGGAGCGTCCCGTTTTAACCGGGGCGATGGTGATATTTTCCAGAATGGTCAGGTGCGGGAAAAGGTTGAAATGCTGGAAAACCATGCCTACGTGCTGGCGGAATTGATTGACGTCCGTTCCGGGAGAGGTAACCAGCTTTCCCTTGAAACGGATTTCTCCGGAGGTCGGTTCCTCCAGCAGGTTCAGGCAGCGCAGGAAGGTGCTTTTACCGGAACCGGACGGGCCTACGATGAAGACCACTTCACCCCGGTCAATGTTCGTGGTGACATCGTTGACTGCCGGCACGGAGTTGAATTCCTTAACCAAATGGCTGATTTGGAACATGGGAGTGTTTCCGGGATGTTCATTCATTGTTTTTCAGTTTTCTTTCCAGTTTGCCGAGCATCCAGCTGAACAGCATGACCACGGAGAGGTAAATCAGGGCCACGGCCGTCAGCGGCATGAAGGCGGTATAAGTCTGGCTCCGGATGATGTCGCCGCCCTTGGTCAGGTCCTGGAGGGCAATATAGCCGGAGACGCTGGTCTCCTTCAACAGTACGATAAATTCGTTTCCCAGAGAGGGAAGTACATTTTTAAAGGCCTGGGGCAGGATAATGTAAATCATGGTTTGGGCATATCCCAGGCCGAGGCTGCGCCCGGCTTCAAATTGTCCTTTGTCAATAGACATGATGCCGCCTCTGATGATTTCCGCCACATAGGCGCCTGAGTTGAAGCCGAAGGCCACCACGGCCACCAACACTTTGCTGACATCCACGGAGCCGAAGATGACAAAATAGATCATGAGCAGTTGAACGACCACCGGCGTGCCGCGGATGACTGTCAGGTACAGTTTGCAGAGGGCATTCAGGAAACGGAGATTGCCCGTTTTGTCATGCGTGGCGCGGATGACGGCCACCACAAAGCCAACCAGAATGCCCAGCAGAACGGAAAAGAAAGAGACCTCCACCGTCACCAGAAAGCCGTTGGTCAGGTATTTCCAGCGGCCTTCCTGCATGAAATTGACATAAAAGGATTCTTTCAGGTCCAGCCATATATTTTCCAGCCAGCCCCCTCCGGAAGCGTGTTGTTCGGGACCGGCAGCGGATTTAACCTGCATGGCCGCATAAGCGTTCCGTATTTCCTCCAGCTTTCCGGAGGCTTTCAATGCTGCAATGGTGCCGTTAATATCCTGAAGGAGAGCCGTATCTCCCTTGCGGACGGCAATGGCGTAGGATTCGGAAGTGAGGGGCTCCGGCAGAATTTCCAGCCGATCATTGCCCGCTACGTACATTGTTGCCGGATCCTGGTCAATGACGGCGGCGTCCACCTTGCCTGCCGCCACGGCGGCCACAGCCAGCGCTCCGTTAGGGAAGCGTTCCGGCTGCTGGATGTTCCGTGTGACGTAAATGTCTCCCGTGGCCCCGTGCTGCACTCCGATTCTTTTGCCGCGGATATCTTCCCGCTTCCGGATGGGAGAACCTTTGGGAACGATGATAACCTGAGCGGCTTCCACATAGGGAATGGAGAAGTCCACTTTCCTCCTGCGTTCCGGCGTAACCGTGATTCCGGAGGCGGCTACGTCCGCCTTTCCGGAAACTACAGCCGTAATCACGGAATCAAAGCTCATGTCTTCAATGACCAGCTCCCTGCCGGTGCGCTGGGCTACCTCCCGCATGATTTCCGGGTCAATGCCCAGGATGGCGTTTCCGTCCCGGAATTCGTAGGGAGGGAAAGTCGCTTCCGTCACCATCAGGATTCTGCCGTTTTCCGCCGCTGGTGCGCCGCAGCATAGGAGAAGCCAGAGCGTCAGCAGGGCTCCGAGATGATTCAGAAAGGAAATGGATGGCATGAAAGCAAGGGGAAAAGGTGAAGTCTGAACCGGCGGGGTATATGATTTACCTGCCTGCAACGCAATAAAAAACTGTTTCCTCCCGGTTCCGGTTTGTCCTGTCCCACGGCAGGGAAGCGGAGTAGCGGGCCGGACGGAGAGGAAATGGCAACGAATATGAATGGCATGAACCCGGAAGATACCCAGGATTTTTTTGTTTATTAGCAAGAGGGAGGGAATGTATCTTGTGATAATTTTCCCGATTAATATTTCCAAAGGGAGGGAGGATCAAACTTCCTGCTTTGGTGGCGGTGTATGTTTGGTTTTGGAAAATTGTCATGCATCCAGAATGTGATGCATGGCAAGGTGCATGGCGGAACCATAGGGCTGGGTGGAAGACCGCGCAAAGCAAAAAAGTTTGAGGCCTTGCAGGATGAAGTATTCTGCAAGGCCTCACGAATGGGAAATTGGTCGGGTTGACAGGATTCGAACCTGCGACCCCCTGCACCCCATGCAGGTGCGCTACCAGACTGCGCTACAACCCGATGAACTCGGACCGACCGGGGTCGTGTCTTGTGACGGCGAGGTGTATATAGGAAAACTTTAGTGTTGGCAAGAGTCTTTTTTCATAGCATACCTTTTTTGTCATGAAGCAAGTTCAAGTTGCAGTCGTCGGGGCCAGTGGCTACACCGGGCAGGAATTGTTGCGCATCCTGCTGAACCATCGCGGGGTGAAGCTGGTGTGCGCTACTTCCCGCCAGTATGCCGGGCAGCCGTTGTGGGAGGTTTTTCCCCGTTTTCGTCAGGTTCCGGGTTCCGGCCTGAAGTTTACGGATTCCGATGTGGAGGCGATTGCCGCCACTGGGGCGGAGGTCGCTTTTCTGGCCCTGCCTCATGGCGTGGCTGCTTCCTATGCCCGCGGCCTGGTGGACAGGGGCGTGCGCGTGATTGACCTGAGCGCGGATTTTCGCCTGGACAGCCCGGATGTGTACGAAGAGTATTACGGGAACCCCCACCCGGATACGGCCCTGATGCAGGAAGCCGTGTACGGTTTGCCGGAGTGGCGCCGGGAGGAGATTGCCCGGGCGCGCATTGTGGCTTCCCCCGGCTGCTATCCCACCAGCATTCTTCTGCCTCTCATTCCCTTGTTCAGGGCGGGCATGCTGGAGCCGGAGGACGTGGTGGCCTGTTCCGGCAGCGGCGTGAGCGGAGCAGGGCGCAAGGCATCCATTCCGCTGCTGTTCTGCGAGTGCAATGAGAGTTTTCATGCTTACGGAGTACCGAAACACCGCCATTTGAGCGAAATTGAGCAGGAGCTTTCCCATGCCGCCGGGGAAACGGTGGTGATGTCCTTCACCCCCCATTTGATTCCCGTTAATACGGGTATTTGCTCCACGATTACGGCCAAAGTGAAAAAAGGGGCGGACCCCGAGTCCGTCGGCCGCCTGCTGGAAGAAGCCTATGCTGCGGCCCCGTTCGTCCGCCTTCTGGGGCGTAACCAGCCTGCGGATACCAAGAATGTAACACGGACGAACTGCGTGGATATTGGCTGGGCTTATGATCCCCGCACGAACCGCGTGATTCTGATGAGCGCAGAGGATAATGTGGTGAAGGGCGCGGGTGGGCAGGCCGTTCAGTCCTTCAATATCATGTGCGGATTTGATGAAACGGAAGGCTTGTGGGTTCTGTAGCTTTTTGATACGCTGAAAGGCACTTTCAAGACGATGAATGATTCATCCTATATTCCGGTTGACGGGGGCGTTTGCGCGCCCCAGGGCTTTTTGGGGAGCGCCGTAAGCTGCGGCATCAAGAAGCCTACGGCCACGCGTCTGGACCTGGCCCTGATTTATTCCACGGAACCCTGCGTTTCCGCAGGAACGTTTACGACCAACCGCGTGCAGGCCGCCTGCGTGAAGGTGAGCCGGGAGCATCTCCGGAAAGGAAATATCCGCGCCATCGTGGCGAACAGCGGGAACGCGAACGCCTGCACCGGAACCCGGGGGGTGGAGGACGCCAGGGGTGAATGCCGCAGCGTTGCTGAGCTTCTGGGGCTGGAGCCTGCAGAAGTGGCCGTATGTTCCACCGGCGTGATTGGCCTGCCAATGCCTATGATGCGCATTTACCCGAAGTTTCCGGAATTGGCGGAGGGGCTTTCCCGCGACAAGGGGCATGAGGTGGCTCAGGCCGTGATGACCAGTGATACGAAGGAGAAAATTATTGCCATTGAGTTTGTAGTGCAGGGCAAACCCGTGCGCATCGGCGCCTGCTGCAAGGGGGCGGGCATGATCAATCCCTGCATGGCGACCATGCTGTGCTTTATCACGACGGATGCGGGCGTTTCCCGCGATGTGCTGGAGCTGTGCGTGCAGTCCGGAGTGAAGAGTTCTTTTAACTGCATCACCATTGACGGAGACATGAGCACGAATGACACGGTTCTGGTGATGGCGAATGGGGCATCCGGCGTGAAGCTGGAAACTCCGGAAGATATTTACGCATTCCAGCAGGCTTTGGCCCATGTGATGCTGGAACTGGCCAAGCACATCGTGCAGGACGGAGAGCGGGTGACCAAGTTCGTCACCGTGCATGTGACGGGAGGCCGCACGGAGGATGAAGCGAAAAAAGCGGCGGAAGCCGTAGCCAAGTCTTCCCTGGTAAAGAGTTCCTGGAACGGGAATGATCCCAACTGGGGGCGCATTATTCATGCCGTGGGCTACTGCGGAGCAAAAGTGGACGAAGAGAAGATAGACATTGACATCGCTGGTCTGGCCGCCTGCCGCGGCGGCGTGCAGGCGGATACTCCGTCCGACGATTTGCGGCAAGCCGTGCAGGTTCCCGCGTTCCAGGTGGATATCAATTTGAATCGGGGCGAGTTTTCCCATACGGTGTATACCACGGATTTGTCTCCGGAATATGTGGATTTCAACCGTTCCGAGTATGCATACTGGAACCAGGCGAAAGCGGACGGCCTGACCTGTTAACCGTTTCTGTCATGGCGCGTGGCAAATGCCGCCAGGGAAAGGCGGGGGGAATGGCCCCCGCCGCCGGGATGCTGATGGAGGTGCGGCGCCTTCTGGATGAAGGCGCCTTCCGCGCTTCCCGTGCCCAACGTTTCTGTACCGGTGCGGCGGATTGCTGCCGGTTCCGCCTGACCGGGGAGACGCCGCATGTAACGCTGGGGGAGGCATGGGTGGCCTGGAAGGCGTGGCGTGCTTCCGGACGCACCCGGTTGGAGCTGCCTCCGGACGGGAGCTGCCCTTTCTTGAGCGGTCAGGGAAGATGCATGATTTATGAAGGCAGGCCGTTGGCGTGCCGCACTCATTTCTGCGTACCGGCCGGGGGCGCCTTGCCCCGCCGGGAGGTTATTGACCTGATCCATGCGCTGGAAGATATTGACGCAGCGCTGGGCGGCGATGGCGCAGCCCGGCTGCCGGAGGCCGTGGAACGGCTGTCCCGAAAAGGCCCGGCGGATGGAAGGAAGAGGCGGCGATGATGATCCGGGGGTGACGGCAGTCAGGCGTCTATTTCCAAGCGGAAGCACATTTTTTCAGGCCATGGGAACATGTTTTCCCTTCGTGTGTCCATGGCTGGACCTGGTTAGAGGATAGAAGTAAGCAGGAGAATGCCTGTTCAGGCCTCCGAGTCCGTTTGTTTCTCTTTTTCCTGTTTGGAGGCCAGATGGCGCAGGGCGCTGGCGGCCTTTTTGTTGCCGTGCCGGACGGCTTTCTGATACCATTCTTCCGCCTGTTTATCGTCCTGCTCAATGCCGTAGCCGTGGGCGTAGCAGTTGCCCACATTGAACATGGCTGTGGCGTTGCCCTGTTCCGCCGCCTTAAGGTACCATTTCAGGGCTTTTTCCCGGTTGACGGGCGTTCCTTTTCCGTTCAGATGGCACCACCCCAGGTTGAGCTGGGCTGTTGTATGCCCCTGTTCTGCGGCTTTGGTGTACCAGTGGACGGCTTTGGCCATGTCCACTTCCATGCCCCGGCCGTTGCCGTAGCACCATCCCAGCGTGTATTGGGCCGTAATCTGGCCCTGAAGGGCTGATTTGTGATACCATACCAGCGCTTTGTCCAGATCCGGCTCCACGCCGAAACCGTTTTCATAGCACCATCCCAGATTGTACTGGGCCGTAGCGTGGTTCTGCATGGCGGCTTCTTCGTACCAGTAAGCGGCTTTCCGCGGGTTTTTGGGGGTTCCGCTTCCGTTGCCATAGCACCAGGCCAGGTTATACTGGGCGCGGGGGTCTCCCTGTTCTGCAGCCTGCTTGTACCAGTATACGGCCTGTTCCCAGTTTTTCCGGCTGGGGCTGTTGGCATAAATCCAGCCGAGGTTGAGCTGGGCTACCGCGTGGCCCTGTTCCGCCGCTTTTTTGTACCAGCCGATGGCCTGGTGTTCGTCTTTTTCCACTCCCAGGCCATTGACATAGCAGAACCCAAGGTCAAATTGCGCGGTGGGGTGCCCCTGTTCGGCGGCTTTCCGGTACCAGTAAAAGGCCTTGTCGTTGTCCTGAGGGGCGCCGATGCCGTTGGAATAAGCCCATCCCAGGTTGAGCTGGGCTGTAACGTGGCCCAGTTCCGCCGCCTGCTGGTAGCAGTAGAAGGCTTCCTGCTGGTTTTCCGCCACCCCGCGTCCCTGTTCGTAGTTGATTGCCAGCTGGAACAGCGCCTGGGCGTCTCCTTTCAGAGCTATTTGCTGAAGGGTTTCTACGTCGACGGAATAGGTGGAGACGGTGTTTTCCTGCTCGCCGTGGTTGTGGGAAGCGTCATTCATTTCACAGGTAACCGCACTGGGGAACACTGGGACAATTTTTGCTCTCCTGAACTTGTGCGCTCGCCGATTCTGCACATTTCCCCCATAAGAATCAAGACCCGTTTTTATTGGGGCCGGAGTTCGGAAAGCTTTACCGTCCAGCGCGCCTGCGGCGGGACAGGGCGAGGAATGAACCGCCAAGGAAGAGGATTCCGGCGCCGGGTTCCGGGATTCTCAGATCCCCCAGCGGAGCGGTGAAGCTCTGTATTTCCCCTAGGCGGATGCCCGTCAGTCCCGCTTCTTCGTAATTATAACTGTACACGTCGTTTTCTCCATCCATGCTGGTCAGATAAATGTCGCAGTGGGAAAGGCCGTTTTCATCCGTATAGTCGTTCACGACTACTTTCTGGCGGAACATTCCCACCGCATAGTCGTCCGAGTCCGTCAGGTAGATAACCAGATTGTCGTCTTCGTCCGTGTCGTAGCCCCACATGGTGATGGCGTGGCCTCTCCCTTCTTCCCCGACGGTCAGAGTGGTTCCCCAGTTGTTGTTGATGCTGTTTGTCAGCTTCTGGTAAACGCCGCTTCTGGTGTCTCCGTCCCAGAAGCTGTATGCGGAAAATAAGGGGTTGTCAACAGCTCCTCCGCTTGAGGACTGCGGGACTGTCAGTCCCAGCTCTTTCCAGTATCCTCCGGAAGCCGTCGTCGTAGAAAGGCTCGGATAGGCGGTGGTATCCAGCATTCCGCCGTTGATCCACCAGTTGTAGGCTTGTTCCACGGAGCCTCCGCTGTTTGTCCAGTTCGTGGAGATGGTCTGGTAAATAGCCAGCTGGGCGACCTGCGGCATGACATCGTAAGTGGCGGATTTCCCGTTGGGCGTGGCGGATTTCAGGTCGCTTCTGGTATCCTGCCACCATTGGAGAACGTTGGAGGCCGCCGCCGCCCAGCAGATATTCTGATCATAGGGAAGGTACAGCCATTCATTGGGCCGTGCGGAAACCGGAGGATTTAGCGGATTGGTAGGATGGGGCTTGGTCCCCCATGTCCATTTGGTTTTTTTATTGCAATCATACCATCCGCCGGATTCGGAGACGTTTTCAAGGAATACGGGCGCGGCATGAAGCGCTCCGGGAAGGAGCAGTGCCGCCAGAGCCGGAGAGAGGGAGCGGAGAGTCATAGGAAAAAAGGAATATGTAATTCCTTTTTTGTTAAAAAAAAGCCCGGGAGGTCGTCAAGATAATAAATAGGGGAAGGAGGCGAATAAACCCCGGAGAGGCAGATTTTTTTCCGAAGACGCCGGGAACGGGATGTCCGGGGGACAGGACAGATGAATGATTTTCAGGGGCTGCCGTTGTTAACGGGGGACGAGCCAGGGAGAAGTGGGCGCTTCCGGATTGGACGCTACATCTGCGGGGGAGCCCTCGGCCACGATATTGCCGCCGTGCCTGCCGGCTCCGGGGCCCATGTCCACCAGGTAGTCCGCGGCATTGAGCAGGTCCTTGTGGTGTTCCACGCAGAGGATGGTGTGTCCGGCATCCCTCAGGCGGAAAAGGGCTGCCAGGAGAAGGGCCACTTCATTGAAGTGGAGGCCGCTGGTGGGTTCGTCCAGAATGAACAGGGCCCGTTTCCCGTCTTCCTCCAGTTTCCAGGCCGGGGCTTTGGCCAGTTCCGCAGCTATTTTTATGCGCTGGGATTCTCCGCCGGAAAGGGTGTCCGCCCTGCGGTTGAGATTGAGGTATCCCAGCCCTACGTCCTGCATGCTTTTCAGGATGGCGGCGGCTCTGGGCAGGGAGGAAAAGAATTCCGCCGCTTCGTCCACGGTCAGGGCCAGCGCCTGGGCAATGGATTTCCCTTTCCAGGTGACTTCCAGCGTTTCCCTGTTGTAGCACTGCCCCTGGCAGGCGTCGCAGGGCATTGCCACGTTTCCCAGAAAGTTCATGTCCACTTCAATCATGCCCGTTCCCTGGCACCGTTCACAGCGGCCTCCGCGAATGTTGGGGGAAAAGCGCGCCGCCGTATATCCCCTCTGCTTGGAAAGGGGGAGCTGTGCGTAAAGGGGGCGCAGCACCTGGAGCAGGCCGGTAGCGGTGGCCGGTGTGGAGCGCGGCGTTTTGCCGATGGGCGACTGGTCGATGACGACGAGGCGGTTGAAGTGTTCCGTTCCCTGCACGCGGCGCGGAATACCCTTTTTCCCGGAGAGATCTTGCCTGACTGCGGGGATGAGGCAGTCCCGGACAAGGGTGGATTTCCCTGAACCGGAAGGGCCGGAGATGCAGGTCAGTGTGCCGACCGGGATATTCAGAGTGACGTTGTTGAGGTTGTGCTTGTCCGCACCGGTCAGTACCAGACGCCCCGCAGGAGCCGTCTTGCGTCCGGAGGCGGGCATGTTTCGCTTGCCTGAAAGCCATTCCCCGGTGGGGCTTCCTGAATTTCCCAGTATCTCAGCAAGGGAGCCCTGCGCCAGAATACGGCCTCCGTTGGTTCCGGAGCCGGGGCCCATGTCCACCAGGTGATCCGCCGCGGTTAGAATTTGTTCATCATGCTCTACGACCAGTACTGTGTTGCCCTGGTTCCGGAGCGTCCGGAGAGCGCGGAGCAGGCGGTCCGTATCGGCGGGGTGCAGTCCGGCCGTGGGTTCGTCCAGGATGTAAAGGACTCCGGAAAGGCCGCCTCCCAGCTGGGAAGCCAGGCGCGCCCTCTGCAGTTCGCCTCCGGAGAGGGTGTTTGCCTGGCGGTCCAGGGACAGGTAGGAGAGTCCCAGCTCATTCAGGAAGCGCACGCGTTTGTTGATTTCCTCCATGAGCGGGGTCAATGCCGCCGCCAGGGAGGGGGGCGTTTTCAGTCGTTCCAGTTCTCCTGCCATATCTTCCAGAGGAAGAGCCGTCAGTTCCGCGAGATTGTAGGCCCGGTCCGGCGCAGGCATGGTGACGGCCAGGGCCAGAGGGGAAAGACGCTGGCCTCCGCAGGCGCGGCACGGACCGTTTTCCTGTTCATTCAGGCCGGTTCCCCGGCAGGAGGGGCATGCCCCCAGCGGGGAGTTGAAGGAAAAATGGCGGGGCGTAAGCTGGGGCAGAAGGAAGCCTGTTTCCGGATTGCGGTAGCGGGTGTGGAAGGCCCGGATTGAGGCTTCCTCTCCCGGTATGGTGATGATGGCCCGCACCTCGTCCGGATTGATACGGAGAGCCGTTTGCAGGGAATCCGCAATGCGCGAGGCCGTATTTTCCCCTCTGACGATGAGGCGGTCAATGACCAGGGCCGCGTCTGGAGGCGGGGGGACGGGGGAACTTATTTCTTCAATATCCCGCATTTCTCCGTTCCAGTAAACCCGGAGGAAGCCCTGCCGCTGGAAGTCGGCCAGCGTCGCTGCGGGATCCTGGGCCAGCAGGTTTTCCGCCGGAGCGGTCAGAATCAGGCGCGTGTGTTCCGGCAGGGAAACGAGTTCTTCCGTAATCCGGTCCGGGCTCTTGCGTTCCAGTTCCTTTCCTGTCTCCGGGTCATGGGGCGTGCCGGCAGCCGCGTAAAGGATGCGCAGGTAGTCCAGAATTTCCGTGATGCTCCCCAGCAGGGTGCGGGAACTCTGCTGCCTGGCGGATTGCTCCAGGCACAGGGCCGGGGGCAGCCCGGTAATGCTGTCCACTTCCGGTTTTTCCGGTTGATCCATGCCCTGCCTGGAGCGTGCCGACAGGCAGTCCAGAAAACGCCTGCGGGATTCGGAAAAAAGCGTATCAAACGCCAGGGAAGATTTTCCGGAGCCGGAAGGGCCGCAGAATACGATGAGCTTGTTGGACGGAAGATCCAGATTCAGGTTCCGGAGGTTGTGCTGGCGCGCGCCGCGGATGGAGATGGGAAGATTCATGTCACGTAAGGCGGGTAAAGGCTCCCTGGTGCGTGCCGCCTTCCTCAATGATGAGGCGGCGCGCCGTGATATCTCCCAGGAATTTGGCGTGCCGGTGGATGGTGACGGTTTCATCCGCCGTAAGCGTTCCTTCCAGAGAACCCTGTATCCAGATGTTTTCCACGCGGATGGTTCCTGTGACCAGCACCGTCGTCTTTTTTTCCACCACCATCCTGCGGGCGCAGATGGAGCCGGAGATGTGCTGGTCCGTTTTGATTTTGCAGACGCCGCGGCACAGGAAGTCGCCGGAAGCCCTGCCGTATAAGACCAGGTCACGGCATTCGATGTTCAGCCCCTTCAGGTCTGCATTGGCCTGCACGGTAACGCTTCCGCAGGTCTGCACCTTGGTCCGGTGCGTTCTGCTGTGTAAAATGACGTCGTCCAGTTTGATATACGCGGAGCAATGGCCGCACCTGGCGGAAACTGCCGTGGCGGGGACGGAGGTGCTTTTGCGGCAGGAGAAGCATTCCACCTCCCGGGCAGGCGCCGGGCTGCTTTCCGCAGTTGGGGGGAGTGTCCAGGGCGGTGCCGGGGAGGGGTGGCTGATTTTCCCGGAGGGCGCGGTGCTGATCCGGGGGACGGGATGGAAGGTGGGGTTCATGGAACAAAGAGGGCGGCAAAAGAACGGTCCGTTCTTTTGCCGCCCCTGAAAGTAGCAGGCGGAGAGTTTTTTATTCCGCGTCAATATCCAGCGTGCTCTGGCTGGCCGGAGCATGGGTTTCCGGCTCCGGAGCGAAGGCATGGACGGAAGCCGCCTTCTTGGCGGCGGAAGCCCCTGTGGCTCCTACCGTGGGGGCGCCTACGGTAGAATGGCCGATGAAGATTGCACCGCCTTCAATAGCCAGGGAGGCGGCCTGGATGTCACCTACGAGTTCTGCCGTGCTTTTTAGTTCCACGCGGTCCGTGACTGTTACATTGCCGATGACCTTGCCGTGGATGATAACGGATTTGGTATTGATTTCCGCCCGGATGACGGCGTTCTGTCCTACGGAAAGCACCCCTTCGGAGGAAATGTCGCCTTCCACGGTGCCGTCAATCAGCAGGTCATCGGAAAAACGCAGGGAACCGATTACCTCCACATCGGAGTTCAGCACATTGCGGGTCAGCTGCTGGACACGGGTGGTGGGGGCGTAGGAAGGCGCGGCTTCCGCAACCGGTTCGGGGATGTCCTGGCTCTTGGCTACATCCATCCAGCTGGGGGTGGATTCAGGATTTTTATTGCCCTTGGGGGCGGGAACGGTAGTGAATGATCCAAACATGGCGTTAAAAAGAGGGGGTGAAAGGTAAGATGGGAGCTCTTGAAACTCGTCCGGTTTAATGTACATCACCCGCATGTGGATGTGAAACAATTTTCTCCGGCAGGGATAAAAAAATGTGTCTGTTTTTTATCGTTGCGCTGCCTTGGGCGTTCCGGTAGTGTGTGACCGTCTTTCCGCGATTGTTTTCTGTGGATATTTTCGTTTTGAAATGAGTGATTTATTTGAAAAAAAGCTGTTCCTTTCTCCGGCCGCGCGCAGGCACGGCGGAAAAGCGGGCTTTGCGCTGGGTCGCATTCTTTCCGTCATCTTTTTCGTGATCGCGCTGGGAATGTTTTTCGGCGGTCTTTTCTTCTGGCTCCAGAAGCGCCAGGCATCCCTGGATTCCGGAGCGGCCGCGCGGATTTGCGCCACGCCGGAGATGTTGTCCGGAGAATTGAAAGCCGCTCTGAAAGACAGGGTGGACTATAGTTTCTGGCCTCCTTATCACATTTCTCCGATGGAAAAGCAGGACCTGCTGCGCAACTGCCTGGCGGAGGCACAGAAATATCTGAGCGCCGCGGATGTGGTTCAAAAATCCTCTTTTGTGTGGAAGTCCCTGCAATCGCTTCCTTTAATGGTCAGGCATTACGCCATGTCTCCGCCTGAGGCGATTGTCAGCAGGCCTAAGGGGCCTAAAAGCTTTGCCGTGTTTGAGGTGGAGGGGCATCCCTGCGCCCAGCTCCTGGTTGGTTTTGAAAAGACTCCCGATATGGAATTCTGTTTTTTCAAGGATGAACAGGATGGTTCCTGGAAGCTGGACTGGCAGCAGTTTGCCCGCTTTCAGCCGATGAACTGGGAGGATTTTGTACGGGGAAAAGGGGAGGATATTGCGGAATTCCGCGTATGGATGGTTCGGGAGCGCATGTCGGAAAATAAGGATGACTATGCATTTAAGCTGATTGCTCCCGGGATGAACGGTTCCGAAGAGCGCAGCATTGCCCGTCCCATGGTGTATGTCCCCAGAAAATCGGAAATGGGCAAGCGTTTGTTCATGTTGTTTAAGATTAATGAGGAGATGGAACATTCCCCATACCGGGTGTTGAACGCCAATGACGAGGCTGACATGCTCCGCACGCGGGTTCTTCTTTCCCGCAGCAAAGAGCCCAACCGCAAGGGGGAATATTCCTTTACGCTGGTCAGGCTGCTGGGGGAAGGCTGGTACGGCCTTTCTTTCCCAGAATAAAAAGGAAGGATTGGGCCGGCCTCTTGCTTTGCGGGGGATGGGGATGCGTTTTACCGGCGATGGAAACGGGGAGGGGGCCCTTCATGTGGGCGCCTGGGGCGGTGGGGCCGGAAAGGGGGCGGGCATGGCGTAAGGCGTGCGGCATGATGTCCGCGGCAGACGCCCGCCGGCCAGAAAGGGCCGTGGTAATGCGGCCTGGGGTTCCATGCAGGAACATGGCAGCCGCGGTAGATGTCCCTGATGACGTAAATGGGTGCGCCTGCAGGGGTATAGGCGTAAATGGGCCGTCCGCATGGGGAATATCCCCAGATGGGGAATCCGGAGGGGTCATACAGGAAAACGGCCTGCCCTGCCGCAGGTACGCGGATTTCGCCATGCAGGTGAATCCCGGCTTCCGCAGCGGGGGAGGAAAAGGCCAGGAGGGCAGATATGGCGCTTCCGGCGCAGCAGGCAAGAAGATGGTTTCCGGCAGGGTTGTTGTTCATCGGTTTTTTGAATGGTGGTTGACGGCAGTTATCCGATAGAGCGGAGTCCCCGTCCCGTTTTGTGTAATTTTCCATGCCCGTCATTCAGGGAGGGGGTAAGGGGAATACCGTCTTGACCTGGAGGGGAGCCCCGGGCAAAGTGACCGCGTGACGAGATTCAGACCATGCATTGATTTACACGGCGGGCGCGTGAAGCAGATTGTGGGCGGCACCCTGACGCAGGATGGCGTTTCATTGCGCACCAATTTCGTCTCCGACCGCGGCGCGGCATGGTATGCGGATTTGTACCGCAGGGACGGTCTGAGCGGAGGGCATGTGATCAAGCTGGGCCCAGGGAACGACCATGCGGCGCGGGAGGCCCTGGCGGCATGGCCGGGAGGCCTTCAGGTGGGCGGCGGCATGACGCCGGAAAACGCGGAGGAATGGATTTCCGCCGGGGCCAGCCATGTGATTGTTACCTCCTGCCTGTTTGATGCGGAGGGAACGCTGCGGATGGACAGGCTGAAGGATCTTGTTTCCGCAGTGGGCGCGGAACGGCTGGTGCTGGATTTGAGCTGCCGCAGGGTTCAGGGAGGCTGGGCCGTAGCTATGAACCGGTGGCAGACTTTGACGGAACTCCGGGTAACGGCGGAGACGCTGGATGTTCTGGCGGAACATTGCGCGGAGTTTCTTATTCATGCGGCGGATGTGGAAGGGCTCTGTTCCGGCATTGACCGGGAACTGGTGGAAATGCTGGGAAACTGGCGCCGTCTGCCCATGACATATGCCGGAGGCATCAGCCGCATTCAGGATATTGACGAAATAGACGCTTTGAGCGGCGGAACCATGGATGCCACGGTGGGGAGCGCTTTGGATTTGTTTGGCGGCGGTTTAATCAGGTACGGGGATCTGGTGGCCAGGCAGCGCGGGAAGTCCGGCATGGAAACGGTATGAAACTGGCTCTGAAAGTTATTCCCAATGCGAAGAAGAGCGAGGCCGTGGGATGGGAGGAAGATCCCCGTGCCGGCCGCGCGCTGAAGCTGCGCATTGCCGCGCCTCCCGTGGAGGGAAAGGCGAACAAGGCCGTCGTCCTTTTCCTGTCCGCTTGGCTGGATATTCCCCGTTCCTCCATCAGCTTTCTGCGCGGGGAATCCTCCCGGCTGAAAGTGGTGGAATTGCCGGACGGATGCGAGGGAAAACTTGCCCGGCTGCTTTCTGCGGAGGATGTTTCCGGCGCTTAGGAAAGCCGGGCGGAAGGCAGGCATTTTCTTTATGCGTAGAAGGGTTGCATCAGGCGCGGTCCATTACGCGTCAAACGTCATCCATGTCTTAGCAGGCCGTTGACGCATCCGGTAAAAGAATTTACATTGCCCGCATGAGCGACGAAGAGAAAGAGAAAAACGCGGAAGCGGAAGAGCTGGAGGCTCAGGAACAGGTGCAGGATGCTCCTGCCGAGGAGAAGGTGGCGGAACCTTCCCTGGAAGAGGAATTGCTTAAATGGCGGGATGCCGCCATGCGCACTGCTGCGGAATATGATAACTACCGCAAGCGCATGGTGAAGGAAAAGGAGGAATGCGCCAAGTTCGCCAATCAGCGCCTGCTGGAAGAACTTCTACCCGTCATTGATAATTTTGAAATGGGCATGGCCGCCGCCAGCGCAGATGCCTCCTCCATGATTTACATCGGCATGAGCATGGTGAAGAAGCAGCTGGACGAATTTCTCGCCGGCAATGGCGTGAGCGCCGTGGAGCCTGTGGTGGGAAGCATGTTTGACCACGCCACGGAGGAAGCTCTTCAGCGGGAACCCTCCGACCAGCCGGAAGGCACCGTTCTGCGCGTTATCCGCAAGGGGTATATGCTGAAAGACAGGCTTCTGCGCCCGGCGAACGTGGTTGTCGCCCATACTCCGGAACCCGAACCGCAAGTCTGACCGTTTTTTTAACATTCACGCCACATGGCTAAAAAAGATTATTACGAAATTCTCGGCGTTTCCAAGGACGCTACTGACGATGAGATTAAGAAGGCCTATCGCAAGCTGGCCTTAAAGTACCATCCGGACCGCAACCCGGACGACCCGTCCGCAGAAGAAAAGTTCAAGGAGCTGGGAGAGGCCTATGAGGTGCTTTCCGATGCGGACAAGAGGGCTGCCTACGACCGCTTCGGCCATGCCGCCTTTGAACAGGGCGGCCCCGCTGCGGGCGGCGGTTATGCCGGGGGAGGGTTCCAGGATCCGATGGATATTTTCGCCCAGATGTTTTCCGGAATGGGCGGTTTTGCGGATATGTTCGGAGGCGCCGGCCGCGGCGGCCAGAAAAGGTCCACCAAGAGACCCGGTTCCGATTTGCGCTATGATTTGGACATCACGCTGGAAGAGGCTGCGAAGGGATGCGCCAAGAAGCTTGAGATTGAGCGTCTGGTGACTTGCAAGACCTGCCACGGCACCGGGGCCAGGGATGGAAAGGAAGCGTTCAAGTCCTGTCCTACCTGCCAGGGGCGCGGCATCATTACCCAGCAGAGCGGCTTTTTCGTCCAGCAGTCCACCTGCCCCACCTGCCACGGCACCGGGGAAATCATCTCGGACCCATGCCCCGTCTGCCGCGGGGAAGGGCGCGTCAGGGAGGATTCCCACATCACCATCCGTATTCCTGCGGGCGTTGCCACGGGCAGCCAGCTCCGCATCGCCGGGGAAGGGGATGCCGGGGTGCATGGCGGCCCTACCGGGGATCTGCACGTGTTTATTGACGTCAAACCGCACGATATTTTCCAGAGGGAGGGCAACGACCTGAGCTGCACGGTTCCGGTTCCGCTTTCCCTGGCTGTTTCCGGCGGCAGGCTGAAAGTGCCCACGCTGGAAGGCGCGGCCACCATCAAGCTGCCGGAAGGAACGCAGAACGGCATGATCTTCCGTCTGCGCGGCAAGGGGGTAAAGGCCCTTCGCAGTTCGGACGTGGGGGATATGCTGGTGGAGGTGGAGGTGGAAATCCCCTCCCGGCTTACCAAGGAGCAGATGGATAAGCTGAACGCGTTTGCCTCTGCCCTGGATGAAAATCGGAACCAGCCGGCTTGCGTGGAGTTTGCCGACAAGGCGGCGCGTTACCTGAAGGGCAAATAAGGTCCGTTTCCCTTTTTCAGACATGGCCCGCTTTTTCCTCCCGCCTTCCGAATGGGCTGCTCCCGCCTGGGAGCTGCGAGGGGATGAAGCGCACCATGCCGCCAAGGTTCTGCGCCTGAAGCAGGGTGACTCCTGCATCGTGTTTGACGGTTGCGGCCGTGCGGCCCACGCTGTGGTGGCGGAACCTCCGCGCAGCTCCGGCGTGCTGCTGGTTCCGGGGGAGGAATGTCCTCCTTCTCCCCCCGTGGCCCATTTGACGCTGTGCCAGGCTGTTCCCAAGGGGGCCAACATGGATCTCATTATCCAAAAGTCTGTGGAACTGGGTGTTTCTGCCATTGTTCCGCTCGTGACGGACCGCACGATCGTGCGCCTGAATGCCCGGGAGGCTGAGGCCAAAAGGCAGAAATGGCAGCGCATCGCCTTGGAGGCCTGCAAGCAGTGCGGCCAGAACACGCTGCCGGAAGTGGCGCTTCCCGTTCCCTTTGCGGAATGGCTGCGCGGAGGAATTCCGGAAGGACTGAATATTATCGCCTCTCTGGCGCCCGGAGTGCGACCGGTCAGGGAAGTGCTGGAGACCGCCCGTTCCCGTTCCGTCCGTCACGCTTCTCTGCTGGTGGGGCCGGAGGGGGATTTTACGGACCGGGAGACGGCCATGGCGTTGGAAGCGGGGTTTGTTCCCGTCACGCTTGGCCCTATCGTTCTCCGGGTGGAGACGGCCGCCTTTTTCGGCCTGGCCGCCATGCGGTACGCCCTGGACTGAGTTTTTTTCATACGCATTCCCATGTTTAAAAATATCATTTTCGACTGGTCCGGCACCCTGGTGGACGACCTGGCCCTGACGCTGGACGCCTCCAACTACGTTTTTTCCCAATACGGGAAACCCTGCATGAACAGGGATGAATTTCGCGCGGAATTCCAGCTTCCCTATCCGGACTATTATGCCCGGGTGCTGCCCCACGCGGATCTGGATGAACTGGAAGACCATTTCCGGTACGCCTTCCGCGTTTCCAATGCTCCGGTGGAAGTGCTGCCGAATGCCCGGGAATTCCTGGAGTTCTGCCGCGCGCGTGGCGTGCGCTGCTTTATTCTTACCAGCGTGGACGCCAAGGAGTTTGATACCCAATGCAGGGAGCTGGGCATGATGGAATATTTTGAAGCCATTCATGCGGGCATCCGCCATAAGGATGCCCACATTCATACCCTGCTGGCCCAGCACGGGCTGCATGCCCATGAAACCGCGTTTATCGGGGACATGCAGCATGATGTGGAAACGGCTCACCACGCGGGCATCACATCCATTGCCGTTTTGACCGGCTACAATGACGCAGCGCAGCTTTCCAAGGCTAGGCCGGACATGATCGTCCCGGACCTGCTTGTTCTGCGCACGCTGATGCGCCGTTACGCGCTCCCTTCCGATACGCAGGATTCCATCAATATCAATGGTCTTGAACTGGATACCTTCATTGGCGTTCCGGACGAGGAGCGCTCTTCCATGCAGACCCTGAAAGCGGACATCTCTTTTTATCCGGAGGAGGCTTTGTCCGGCCTGAACGATGATTTTTCCAGAACCGTCTGTTATGATTCCATTGCCCGTGCGCTCCGGGCAGAGGCCATGGCGCGTCCACGCAAGCTGGTGGAAACGCTGGCAGAGGATATGGGAAAGGTTTGCCTGAAGGAATTCGGCGCGCGGCACGTGGTTGTTACCCTGCGCAAGTTTATTCTGCCGCGGACGGACAGCGTTTCCGTAACGGTGCATGTTTCCCGGCACCGGTAAGAAAGAGGTTTTCTACCGGATATCCACCGCCTTTTCCTCAGGGATTTTCTTCCCGTCTTTGGTGAAAGTGTTTTTCTCCGCCTTGACGTCACCGGTATGGCGAATGCGGATGGCGGTTCCGTTTTTGAGGTCAAACGTGTTTCCGGTAATGGTGATGTTCCGGTGAACGTCCCCTTCCGGCCGTGGAGCGTGCGGCACGATCTGGATGACGGCTTCTCCGCATTGGATAAAGGTATTGCGGGAAATGGTCATGTTCCTGACCACGCCGGATTCATACCAGCCGGAGGCGTCATCTTCCACCAGGATGGCGGGCATGCCCGTTTTTTCAAACCGGCACCGTTCAACCAGCACCGGCTTCCTAGTGGTGAGCAGGAAGCCCCTGGTGGGAATGTGGCGGCATACCGTATTGCTGATGTGGACGGACGGCGTCCATGTGACGTTTTCCACAACATCGTCAGGCTGGATGTTCCCGGGATTGGGATGTTGCAATGTAAGTTCTATTTCCTTTTCATTGAGTTGTTTGACGCCGGAAACGGTATTGGATGCATAAGGTACCAGCGTGTTGCAGGAAACATAATCGATCCGGTCTCCTGCGGCAAAGGCGTCAAAGCCGAAGGTCTGGGGATGCATGAACCGGACGGTGATTTTGTTGGGGGCCGGCCTGTCTATAATGCGCAAGTGGGTTCCATGAACATTAACGGCGTCATCATGGGAGGCTCCCAGCACGCAATCTTTGACGATGATTTTTCCCCGGCATCCGGAAAAGTGCAGATTATCCGCCCAGGAGGAATTGGTGCGGAGGGAACGGGGGCGCGGGGCTATTTTCAAGTGGCTGAACATGATGTTCTCGCAGAACTGGGAAACGACGCCCATGCCGTGCATATAGTAAATATGGCAGTTATTCCAGAGGATGTTTTTGCTTCTGTATTGAAAGAAGCCGCAGCAGTCCCTCCGGGTATTGCGGTTCTGGTAGGATTGGCCCGGTTTCATGGTTGGTGAGCCTTCCTTGAACGTAATGCTGATTTTTCCGGGAGACAATTCTCTGATGACTGTTTTCCCGGGGTCGAAACGGCCCTGGAAAGTGCCGGAGGCGGAATCGAAAACTTTGGAATACCCTCCCATGCGGAATTCCCAGCCGGGTCCGTGCCAGGTCAGGTTTCCATCCTTCACTGTGTACAGGGTTCCGTCCGGAATAGTTGCTTTCATGGTATCCCCTTCAACTTCCGTGACCAGAAATTCTCCCATGGTCGGATGCAGGTAATCAAAACCCAGGCCGTTCAGGGAAACGTTTTCCGCATGTTCCATGCAGACAAAGATGGCTTTTCCTTCCAGCAGGATGTCGGTGGCTCCCGGCTTTCCCTCCAGGCGTATGTTTTTGGCTTCCATCAGGCGGATAGCCATGGCCTTGGGCTCGTTGGGCGCATCGTTGGTGTTGGAAATCTGCGGTTTTCCGGTCATCAGGGCACCGTGTTTGAAGATATGCCTGCCGGGCATGAACCGGATGGTGACCGGGGCCTGTTTGGAACCTTCCCCCATCAGCGCCAGGGAGACGGCATGTTCCCCCGGATGGATGACGAGCGTATCTCCCCGCGCCATGATGAGACGGTTGGCCGGCGCCATGCTTTTCCACGCCGTGGATGGGGCCGTTCCCGGATTGCCGTCATTTCCCTTGTCCGGGTCTATATGCCAGACATGGTTCCCTGCGGATTGCGTGCGCTCCGTCCGTTCCGGATAATCCGCTGCCGGGCATGGCCCTGTCAACATTGCGAGAATAAAAAGCAGGGAGGCCACGGGGTTTTGCATGCTGCAACTCCTACAGGAACACGGTTTTCGGGACAAGGATAATTCTTGCAGGGCCGGGAGAAAAAGCCGCAGCTTTTCCATGGCTCACCTGGGAGGCCCCTGTTTTTCATCCTTTCTGCCGGGGCGGGAAAGAAAGCCTACCAGCTTGTCATAATACGCTTTGGATTTGTCGTAGTAGGATTGAGGGTCAATATCCAGTTTGGTGCGGAACAGGAGCCAGAGCTTGTGGAAGGTGTTGACGCGGTAGCGGATGTCGAAAATACGGAAGCCGCTCGCCTTCATTTTGTCCAGAATGGTATGGTAAATGAGCGCCATGGCCTGCGCCGGAATAAGGGCGGCTTTGTCTTCCGGGCTGAGAAGGTTGTATTCCCTCTCCGCTTCCGCAAAGAAAGTTTCCGCCAGATCCGCTTCATATTTCAGCAGCTCCTGAAGCCGGGGGGAATACACCCTGCAGCGCAGGTCTTCCAGGGTGTATCCAAAGCGGTCCATATCCTCCTTGGGCAAATAAATGCGGTTGGACTTGCCGCAGTCTTCCGCCACGTCCCGGATGATGTTCACCATTTGAAGGGCATGCCCCAGGGCAATGGCGTACGGATAGGAGGCTTCTCCCGCCCCCATGATGCGGGCGGAGGTGAGGCCCACGCAGCAGGCTACGCAGTAGGTGTAGTCCAGCAGTTCATCGCGGCTGCGGGGCTGCTGCTGGCAGATGTCCGAACGGCAGCCTTCAATCAGGTGCAGCATGGGAGTAGTGTCCAGCTCCAAATCCTGGATGAGGGCTATGATGTCCTCCTCCAGTTCCGTCAGTTCCAGGCCTTCTCCGCCGTTGATGACCTCCACCCAGCGGTTCAATGCGTCGTGGCGTTCGCGGGGAGTCATGCCCGGTTCGTCCACGATATCGTCCACCGTGCGGCAGAAAGCGTAAAATTCCGCCATATGGCGGCGTTCTTCTTCAGGAAGATCAATGAGGGCAAAGGCCAGGTTGGACTTGGCCTTGCTGGTGATGGTTTGGGCTTGAGTCATGTCTTGACGGAAAAAACGTGCCTGCGAAAAGGATAAAAATCATGGAATAAGGCCCCAGTGGGAAGTAAAGGGCCACAGGCAGAAGCTGGCGGGGCCTACGATGTTGTACTGGCGGACGGGGCCCCAGTACCGGGAATCAAAGGAATTTTCGCGGGTGGAATTGTCCCCCAGTGCCACGTATTCACGCAGATAGGGGCGTTTGCTGTCGTTGGACAGATGCACGGTTCCCCCTTCCGTGATGTAAGCTCTGCCGTCCAGCAGGCTCAGGGGGGCGGGAAGGGCCACGTAGCCGCAGGGCTGGTAGGGGGGCTTGCCGGAAGCAACCCTCTGGATAGTCCATTCCGTGGCTGGTTTCCCATTGACGATTAGCTGGGAGTCCTGAATGGAGAGGGTATCTCCCGGAATGCCGCAGAGGCGTTTGACGTAGTGGGTTCCTCCTTCCTGGCCGGTGCTGCTTCCCTTATTGGCGATGCCTTCGATGCCGCGTGTATCAAAGACGAAGACTTCCCCTCGTTCCGGCTTGCGGAAGTGGTAGGCCATTTTATTCACCACGATTAGGTCCCCGGCGTCAAAACGGGCATTGACGATTGTGTCTCCGGGCAGGTAGCTTCTGAACGGGGTGTGCCGTTCGGCTTCAAAGCGCGGTTCCTGATTGAGGAAGTAGCGGCGCGTTTCCGCTTCCGCTGCCGGGATTTCCAGCTTGGAGCCGTCATCGAAAATCACGTTGGTCACCGTGAGCAGAAGATACTTGGTGGCAGGTTCGAAACGGACGATTTTCTTTTCCTTGGAGGCCGTTTCGTGCACATAGGAGCCGCCGTACAGAATCATGTCCCCGATTTTCTGCATCAGGGTGGGATCCCCTTCCTGGGGAAGGGCGCGGATTCCGTTCAGGGAGGGCTGCATGGAACCGGTCGGGATGCGGAAGGGCTGGACTACATAACAGCGCAAACCCAGGAAAATGGCCAGAATCACGAACAGAACTTCCACGTTTTCCGCCAGGGCGGAAGGAATCGCTCCGGGGATGGATTCCAGCGTGGATTCCAGTTTGGCGGTAATGGTTTCCGCCTGCTGCCTGTCACCCCGGTAAAGGGCCGTTTTCAGCAGGTTGCGGCTTTCTTCAAACTCCGCCAGGCGTTCGGGAGGCAGAAGATCGCGATTGTAGTTGATGTAGCGGCGCACTGCTTTCAGGGCCATACGTCCTTTCCGGCGCCATTTGGGCGTGAACCAGGCCAGAGGATGATCCAGAAGAAACACCAGAACGGCGTTTGCAGCCGGAAAGCAATCGTAAAGGGCAGCTAGGATGGACTTGTGCGGGCTATTCATGAAGTACGGCATTCATGATGCCCCGTCCGGAGGCGTCATGGAAGTTTATTTTACGTTACGGAAGCCCCATTTTTCCAGGATTCAGCAAATTTTTTGGGTCCAGGGCGGATTTGACCAGTTCGTGCAGGTGGTAGGCGCCTTCCCCCACGGCTTTCCGGAACCATTTGGCCTTCGCCAGGCCGATGCCGTGTTCCCCGGTAATGGCGCCTCCGTGTGCCAGCACCCAGTGGAACAGCCTGTCCACACAGGCGTCCGCCAGGGCTTTCTTCTCTGGATTCGCATAATCGTCCACCATGATGTTGGTATGGATGTTGCCGTCCCCGGAATGGCCGAAACACGCGATGTCCAGCCCTGTTTCCCGGTTCAGGGCCTCGCAGAATTCCACCAGGGCCACCAGGCGCGATCTGGGGATGACGATGTCTTCGTTGAGCTTGGTCATTCCGGTTGCTTTCAGGCTGTAGGAAAATTCCCGGCGGAGTTGCCAGATGGCTTCCGCCTCCGCTTCCGTGTCTGCGCGCAGAATTCCGGTCGCGCCGCATTCTTCCAGCAGGGTGCATAGCGAATCCAGTTCCTCACGCACGGCGGGCCGCCTGCCGTCCACTTCCACAATCAGGTGGCCGCGGCAGCCGGAAGGCAGGGCGCTGTCCCCCAGATAGTTCCGGGCGGCGCGGAGAGTGAAACTGTCCGTTATTTCCAGGGCGGAGGGAAGATGCCCGCTGTTCAGGATGCGCTGCACGGCGGCAGCGGCCAGCGGGAATTGCGGGAAGCCGGCGCTGAGCGCGCCGAATGCTTCCGGGTGGGGGATGAGCCTCAAAACGGCCCGGGTGATGATGCCCAGCATTCCTTCCGAACCGATAAAAAGGTCCCCGATATCGAACCCCGTCTTGTTTTTATGGGTGCGTCCGCCGCATTCCACTACCTCTCCGCTGGCAAGCACCACGGTCAGCCCCAGCACGTAAGCTCTGGTGACTCCATATTTCAGGCATCTGGGGCCGCCTGCGTTCGTGGCGATGTTTCCTCCGATGCTGCATTCCTTTCTGGAGGCCGGGTCCGGCGGGTAGAACCATCCCAGAGCACGGGCTTCCCGCTGGAGATCCGCTGTGATAACTCCGGGTTCCACCACGGCAACGCCGTCTTCCGGGGATATCTCCAGGATACGGTTCATCCGTTCCAGGGAAAGGCTGATGCCTCCGCGCACGGGAACACACCCTCCTACGTATCCCACCCCGCCGCCGCGGGCCGTGACGGGGATGTTCATGGAGGATGCATAGCGCAGCAACAGGGAGACGTCTTCCGTACTTTCCGGGAAAACGACTGCCTCCGGCAGCACGGAGGCGTACCATTTGTCCCCGGCGTGCGTCGCCAGCACATCCGGGGCTCCGGAAACTTTTTCAGGCCCCAGAATGCGGGAAATGTCTTCTTTCAAAGACATGGATTATTTGAGAATGGGGGTGCAGAAGCAGTCCGGGCGGTGGAAATCCGGATTGCCGGAAAGGTCGTCCGCCGTAGTCAGGAAAATCTGGTCCGGAGTATCCAGGATGAACGTGGCTGCCAGCTTGCAGTCGCGGATGTCCACGCCGCGCAGTTCGTTCAGCGGAATCCGGGCCATGGCGCACCATCCCTCGTCCGTCAGAATGCACTTGGTATCCACGGCCAGCGGAGCGGGGATGTCTTCATTGGCGCGGCGGGTATCGGAAAAGGCGCAGGCCCACCATGCGCCGTTGGGCGCAAGGTTGAATTCCCAGTAATTGGTGCCGTCTCCCGCGGCCATGAACCATTCCGCCAGGTCGTACCGCCATAGCTCCGGCTGGAACTGGCCGGGCCGGGCTTCCGGATGGATGGTGGCTGCCTTGCTGCGGGAAGCCAGAAACCAGAGGAATTCTCCGTCCGTGGCGAAGGCGAATTCCGCACTTGGCTCCACATCATAGCCGAACCAGTCGTTGACGAGTTCCTGGCGGGGCAGGGAGGCAAGCTGGTCGAAGCTTCCGTTGAAGGCCCATTGGTGAATGATTACTTGCATACCACCACATTTGGACAGTTTTCAGGTTTTATCAAGCCAGAACGTCTTACAGGCTTGGATATTGACGTGATTTCTCCATCATGGGGGCCGTCATGCATTTTCAAAGGACGCTGAATCGGTTTTCCCGCGAAAACGTTCCCGGGTATCTGGCTGTGTTCATCGGCGGTTTCGGGGACATGTTTGCGGGTTGTTTGAGCCGTGTGGAGAAAGGATTTCCCGGTTTTTTGCCGGGTGTGGAGTACGCAACGGCTTATTACCACTGGGACGGAGGCGGCTGCGGCGTGTTTTTTGACAGGTGCGGAAAAATAGCGGTGGAGCTGGAAGAGCTGAGACGGAGATATCCCGGGCTGCCTGTCGTGTTGATAGGACACAGCTACGGAGGCTCCTGCGCGGTGGAAGTAGCCAGGCGCCAGTCGGTTCAGGCTGCTCCTCTTTGCCTCCTGACGGTAGATGCCGTGGCGCGCAGGCAAAAGAGCGTGCGTCCGGCCTGTGTGGAATGGTGGGGGAACGCTTACCTGCAGGATGGCGGCGGCTTCATGGACGCGGTGCCCAGAATAGGCGGACGCTGGGGACATTGCGCCGGGGCTGATGCCAATCTTGCTTTTTCCGGCTACAGTCGTGACCGGGAGGGCCGCCTTTATTCTCACCGGCGTCCTGCGCCCATGCTTTATGAGCCGCCTGGGGAAGAAGCATGCAGCCTTTTTCAAGCCGCTGCCTCCTGGCTGGAAAGAAATCTTCCGGACTGAACTGCCGGAGCCGTGCTACCGGTTCAGTTCATCCCACTTCACCAGTTGGGAAAGAAGTTGGCTGATAAGGCGTTCCGTCTGTTCCCTGGCTTTCTCTTCCGGCACTCTGATCTTGTCCCCGTACGTGGTGGAAATTTGGAAATAGCACCAGCGTTGATCCATGCCGTGCAGAACCCTGTCTTTCATATCCATCAGGGTGCGGATCAAGTGGTCTTCCGTCATGTGGCGGTGGCCGATAAATACGTAATAATGCATACTGTCCAGAATGACAGGTTGCGGATGGTCCGGAGCGATGTTCTGCTGGGATTTCAGCTTGGTCATTCTGATGGTTCCGCGGCCTTCCACGGGAACATCCACCGTGGTCCCCGTCAGGTTAAAATGGCCCTGGGCCGGGAGGCAGCGTTCCGGACGGTGGATGGAGTTGTTTAAATCATGACCGGATTTCACGATGGAAACGCGGCACAAAACGGGTACGGTTTCCGTCGCATCCAGACTGATGGGGAGTTCCTGCACGTAATCCGCTTTGGAAAATTCCGTATCCGGGGCCAGGATGCCCCGTTCCTGTTCGGATTCCTGCCGGCGCGTGCCGTGCCAGCCGTACGGATTCATGCCTGTGGGGAGATCCATGCTGATGGAGGAGTCCTGCACTTCCCCCCTGCGTGGCATCAGGTAAGTGCCGCCGAGCATGACGGACAGCAGAAAAGGGATGATGAGAATTTTGAGCGTTTTAATATTCATGGCGGCGGAAACGCTTAATGGGACTTGTTCATCTTAACAACCAGCTTCTTGCGCTGTGACGGCTTCCAGATGAGTTCCCCGGCCAGCAGGGAGTGGACGGCTGCCAGGCCGAAAAGGCTGATAGGGAAAAAAAACAGCAGGCCGGACCAGTCATGCCAGGTTTTTGACGCAAACTCGGGATTTCCGTATTCCGCCATCACCACGATGCTGGTGATGCGGACACCGTTGCCGATGACGGCCAGGGGAATCGCGCTGAGGAAGAGCACGCATTTTTTCCAGAATTTCAAGTCGGACAGGTAGGCCCAGGCTGCGGACAGCATGAGCAGTGCCATCAGGGAACGCATGCCGCTGCACCCTCCTGCAATATTGAAGGCATCCCAGTGTCCGCCGGTAGAGCGGATATTGGTGCCCTGCAGATAGGTGTCCACCCCGAAGATGCTTGCCCCCCAATGCCCCAGTTCCGTCGCGATGATTTGAAGCCCCACCGTAGCCTGCTGGAAGGAGGGCAGGGGGATGCACAGCCAGAAAAAGAGCAGCGGGAAGGCGCACAGCCTGGCGGTCTGCGGTCCGGCCAGGTACCAGGCCCCGCCCAGTAAAATCAGGGGAAGAGCGCCTACGGCCACGCGAGGCTGCCCCACGCGGAAGGAAAGCATCAGAAGCATGATCGCCGGGATGAAAAGAATCAGGCCGCGCCAGTCCATGCGTCTGGGTGCCTGGGCAATTATCTTTCTGGCATGGTACAGCATGAAGATGATGATGGGAACCACCAGCCAGCCGTGTTCATAATCCGTTTGCTTGTTCCAGGAGGAAATGAGCCACTGGATGCTGTTTTCATTTCCGAATGAACCGAATTCCGGGAATGCCAGATAGTTCAGCGCCAGCAGCAGCGTGCTCACGGCCAGGGCGGCGATCATGGGGGCGGTCAGAAATCTCTCTTTGCCATCAGGAACGGGGGAATCCATCATGGAGAAAAATCAAATTGTGAGAATTAAGTATTGCGATTATGCGGGCCTGTGTTCAGAATGCGTCCGCTTTTCAGTTTCCGGTATGAAGATTATCAGCGGTACAGCACACAGAGAACTTGCGGAGCGCATTGCGCAAAGCGTAGGCATTCAGTTGACGAACGTCACGGTGAATACTTTCCCCGATGGGGAAAGTTTTGTAAAGATAAATGAAAACATCCGGGGCAAGGATGTTTTCCTCATTCAGCCCACCTGCCCTCCCACGAACCATAATATTATGGAATTGTGCGTGATGGTGGACGCCGCCCGCCGCGCCAGTGCCGGACGCATCACGGCTGTTGTTCCTTTCTTCGGGTATGCCCGCCAGGATCGCAAGGACCAGCCCCGCGTTCCCATTACCGCCAAGTTGGTGGCCAATCTGCTGACGGCCGCCGGAGTGGACCGCGTGCTGACTATGGATCTCCATGCCGCCCAGATCCAGGGATTCTTTGATATTCCGGTGGATCACCTGTACGCCGCCCCCGTTTTAATCCGTCACCTGCGCGAACATTATGTTAAAGACCTCAAGAAACTGGTCGTCGTCTCCCCGGACGTGGGCGGCGTGAAAATGGCTCGCGCGTATTCCGACGCGCTGGGTGCGGAATTGGCCATTGTTGCCAAGCACCGCGTCAACGCCACCCATGTGGAAGCCATGAATGTCATTGGTGACGTGGAAGGGCGCGATGCCGTTCTGATTGACGACATGACGGAAACCGCCGGCACCCTGTGCGCTGCCGCCAATATCCTGAAGGAACGGGGAGCCCAGCGCGTGTTCGCCTGCGTTTCTCACGGCGTGCTGGGGGACATGGCCCGCGAACGGATTTCCGGTTCCTGCATTGAACGCGTTCTTACCTCCGACACCGTTCCCATGGCCTATGGCCCCAAAGTGGACTGTGTCAGCGTGGGAGACCTGCTGGGCCATGCCGTGCAGCGCATACATGACGGAGAATCCGTATCATCATTATTTGACATTTAGACAATTTTAGTGCAGAGTCCTGCGCCCTGACCTGAGTACCGGTTTACGCGGGTTCGGAAATCCCGGCGGGGCCTCTGCCTGAACCCGATTAGGAAACATCATCAATCAACACTCAATATTGCCTCTATAAAACATGGCTACATCCCATTCCCTCAAGGCCGAAACGAGAGCCTGCGGCTCCGGTAATCTGAAGCAACTCCGCAGCCAGGGCCTGGTTCCCGGCGTGGTTTACGGTCCCGGTTTTGACAACGTCAATATCCAGGTTGACGCCCGTGAATTTGCCCGCATGCTGGCTTCCGCCGTTTCCGAACACATCCTCGTGGCCCTGGATATCAACGGCAAGATCGTGAAGGTTCTCCTTAAGGAAGTGCAGCACAACCCCATCACCAACGCCTGCCTGCATGTGGACTTTCAGGCTGTGACCGATACCACGGTCATCCATTCCATTGTTCCCGTCATTCTGGAAGGCGATTCCGCCGGCGTGGCCCTGGGCGGCGTTCTGGACCAGACCATTCACGAACTGGCGATTATCTGCCAGGTGAAGGATCTGCCGGAAGCCATTACCGCTGACATTTCCGGTTTGAAACTGGGTGAAAGCCTGCGCATTACCGATCTCAAACTCCCCTCCGGCGTAACCACGGAACTGGCCGGGGATGTGATTGTGGCTATTGTGGAAGCTCCCCGTGTTTCCGGCGAGGAAGCGGCTCCGGCTGCTGAAGAAGCTGTTGCCGAGAAATAAGTTTGATACGCCTGTTTCTTCTTTTACCGGGTCCGGAGCCGTTTTTGCGGCTCCGGGCTTTTTTTTGTCGCCAACAGGGCATCTTTTGGTAAAGTGCAGGATACGTATTTGCCTGATCAATCTGGAAAAAGCCTTAGATTTATGAACAAGTCCCTCATATTGGTGTTGACCGCATTCGTTCCGCTTGCAGCTGCAGATGAAGTAAAACTCAAGGATGGAACCGTTTACAAAAATTGCACGGTAGAAGTGGAAACGCCGGAAAGCGTCAGCCTCCTGGTTCCCGTGTCCGGAGGTATCAAGGATTCCGTAACCGTGAAGAGGGATTTGATTGAATCCATCAGGAAGGCGACTCCTGATGAACTGGAGGCTGCTCGAATCGGCAAAATGTATGCCAAACCGGAAACCATGAATGCCGGGGATTTGGAAAAAGCCTTGGCGGACCTGGACAAGACCATTAAGAAAAATCCCCAGGGCCTTGCTCATGACGCCGCCGTCAAGGCAAGAGCCAGAGTAGTGGTTTTGCTGGAGGAAAAGAAATTGACGGAGGAAGCCCGGGCCGCCCAGAATGCCAGGGAGGAGGCGGAAGTGACCGTGCGCACCAAATACGACCATGAGGCCAATAAGCTGCTGAAGCGTTTCAAGGCGCTTGCCGTGCGCAATCCATACCAGGCCATGGCCGTGTATGACCGCTTGCGCGACGGTTATCCCGGTTCCGCCGCCTTGGCGGATGCCTATCCGGATGCCGCCAGAATCGCCGGACAGCTCAACCGTAAGCTGGAGGTCATGATCGCCGCCAAGGAAAAGTCCTTGGAGAAGGAACGTGAAGCCCTGAGAAAGGAGGAAGAGAAGCGCCGGGGAAATCCCAAACTGACCAAGGAACAGCGCCAGGTGTTGATGGATGCTTTCCAGAAAAGGCAGACTGCCATCCGGGAACGTGAAAACCAGCTCACGGAAGTGTACCGGGCTTTGCGCAAGAAGGTCAAGGAACGCGGGGACCGGTGGTTTGAACCTACGGCAGGTTCTTTGGAAGCCATGAGAGACCTTAAGCTGGTAGCCGCTACGGATGCGGAACGCTTAAAAAAACAGGACCCGGAAAACGGAGCCGGTTCCGCTGCGCTGGAAAAGGCCTGGAATCTGTGTGACGAGAAAAAATTTGACGAGGCTATGGAGGTTCTGACGGAACTCCGGACCGCCCAGGTTCCCAGGGAATACTATGAGGAACTGACGGAAACGGTGCGCGTGGGGTTGCGGGAACAGCGCGCCCGTGAACGCGCCGAACGTGCGGAAGCGGCGCGCAAAGCCCGTGAAGACCGGGATAAGAAACGCCAGGAGGAAAGAGAGGCGGCCGCCAAGGCCAAAAAGAAATAATTCTGCCGTTTTCCGGAGAAAACGCTCCGGAGGAATATGGCGGAAATGGCGTTTACGGACGGGATGGATCAAGTATGTGTTGATTCCATCCTGCCCGTCAGGCTTTCCGGCCGTTGATTTCGCGCAATTCGTTGTCAGAGATTCCTGAGGTTTTTCTGTCGGAGCGGGGCCGGAGGCGTGTTCCTTTGACGGTCTGCATGTTTTTGCGGGGAGAAGAGGGCAAATCTTTCCCCATGCGATATTTCCTGCTTTCTTCCGCCGCGTCTTCAGTATAGAAGTGTTGCATGAGGAACGCTTCTTGCAAACGGGTCACGGGTGAAACGGACATCAGCATGGAACTGAACCTGGACGGCACGGGATGCGCCGCCGTCGCAACGGGGCATGCGTTTTTTGACCATATGCTGGATTTACTGGCCCGCCATTCCCTGATGGACCTGACCCTTCAGGCCCGCGGAGACCTGGAAGTAGACGCCCACCACACGGTGGAGGATGTGGGAATCGTTCTGGGGGAATGCATTAAAAATGCACTGGGGGACAAAAAGGGCATTGTTCGCTACGGCTGTTCCTACCTGCCCATGGATGAAACTCTTACGCGCGTGGTGATGGATTTGAGCAACCGTCCGTATGTAGCTTTCCGTATTCCGGAAGGCGGTCTGCCGGATGCCCCCAACTTTCCGCTGACCCTTTGCGAGGAATTCTGCCGTGCGCTGGCCAATAACCTGCGTTGCAACCTGCATGTGGAAGTGCTTTACGGCAGGGATGGCCACCACATTGCGGAATCTGTCTTCAAGGGCATCGCCCACGCGTTGCGGCAGGCTGCGGCGATTGATCCCCGAGCCGCCGGGACGCTGCCTTCAACCAAGGGAATGCTGTAAAATACATGAAACTTGGCGTGATTGATTACGGTGCGGGCAATCTCCGCAGTGTGCTGAACACCTTTGAGGCCGCCGGCGTGACCGGTCATCTGGTGCGTACTCCGGAAGATGCGGCGGGCGTAACCCATTTGGTTCTTCCCGGCGTGGGCGCCTTCGGCGACTGTGCAGAAAAGCTGCGCCGCCAGAATCTGGTGCCCCTGGTCCGGGCATGGATAGAGCGGGACAGGCCTTTTCTGGGTATCTGCGTGGGCTATCAGGTTCTTTTTGAAAGCGGGGAAGAAAGCGGGCAGGTTCCCGGACTGGGCATCCTCAAGGGGCGCGTGGTTCGATTTTCAGAATCGGAACTCAAGGTGCCTCACATGGGGTGGAACAGCGTGGCTCTCACTGATCCCGCCGATCCCATCTGGAAAGGCATGGGGAAGGAACCGTACTTTTATTTCGTGCATTCCTATTATCCCCAGCCGGAGGATGAATCCCTGATTGCCGCTTTCTGCACCTACGGCGTGCGTTTTGCTGCCGCTGTCAGGCACGGCAATCTGGTCGCCACCCAGTTCCACCCGGAAAAAAGCCAGAAACTGGGCGTGAAACTGCTGAAAAACTTTATTTCCCTGTGAGCCGGAAATTACCGGCTCACAGACTGCCGCTCTTTTTCCTGACAGCAAGGGGCAAGGAGGAGCGGTGAATCAAATGAAACGTCATTCTCGAAAAGCAGCCTTATTAAAAAGACGCCGGGATTAATTTCATTGAAACCCTTCGGACGGCACCTCCGTAGACCTTCATGGCTCAGTTTTTCCCTGTATGGAAAATAGCCAGGGCAAGAGGAGTGGCAAACTTATTTCTTACCGCCGGTTCCTGGTCAATATTGCTTAGGGGGCGGGGAATATTTGTTGAGCGGGGGGCAGAGGGGGGGGGAAGGGATGGTAATCCATAAGAAAAGAACCGCCCCTTCGCGGAGACGGTTCTTTTTGATAAGAAAGCAAGGAGCGGATATTTCGTCCGCATGGGCCGGATTTTAGCCGAGCACCTTGTAATACTGAAGGTGAATCTGGGGATTCAGGCGAAGGCGTTCGCGGATGGGCCTGATGGCGGAAGGTTCCGCAGAGAACGTGTAGGTCACATACTGCCCGGCGGAAAGGTGGTTGGATTCGTAGGCGAATTCGCGGCGGCCGGCGTTTTCCGTGGCGGTGATGTCGGCGCCTTCTTCCTTCATCGCGGCGGCTACGGTGCTGATCAACTCCTCGACGGGAGTTTCCGTACCCTTCATGTTGAATACGATAAGAGCTTCGTAATTTCTCATGGTCTTGTGATAATTAGAAATGTGTCGTGCGAACGGTGCGCACCTTGCGGGCAAGTAAGGTGCAATGATTGCCTTCAGAAAGCAAGCCTATTTTTTACCTTGTTTCCGGGAACATGCCGTTTCCTGCGTTTTACTCTCCCCACGGCGCGGAAGAATTGTTCTGCATGGCGTTTCCTGCCGTTGTCCTTAGCGGAGGAGGGCGGGATTTCCGGTGAGGAATCCGGAAAAGCGGCAGATAGAGGCGGCGGAGAGTTTTTCCGGGCTTTCTGTCCTGCCGCCTGAACAATGGTGCCGGTTCCAAAAAAGGATCATGACAAGGAGGCCTTGGAACTTTACGCCGCAGATGAATTAACGATGCGTTATTTTTTGGAATCAGGAAGAAGGAGAAAGGGCTTCTCCCTGATGGGGTGATATTCCGGTACTGGGATTCACCCCCGGAACGGGATGGTGCAGGTATGGCGGGAAAAATTCCGGAAAGAAGAAAAACGTTAACGCCTCCGCGCCATCTGTACGGCCAGCTGGAAGGCGTGGATGGTGCTGGACGGATTGGCTTTTCCGGTTCCCGCCAGGTTGAAGGCGGTACCATGGTCCGGGCTCAGCCGGGGGCGGGGAAGGCCCAGGGTGACGTTGACGGCGGTATGGAAGTCCACCAGCTTCAGCGGAATCAACCCCTGGTCATGGTAAGGGGCCAGCACGGCGTCATAGTTTCCTTCCACGGCATCCCGGTACACGCAGTCCGGGACGGAAGGCCCGTCAAATGCAGCATCCGGATGGATCGCCCTCAGCCGTTCCACGGCCGGGGCAATGATGTTCCCGTCCTCATCGCCGAAAGCGCCGTGTTCCCCGGCGTGGGGGTTCAGGGCTGCCAGGGCGATACGCGGGCGCATGATTCCTTTGCGGATGCAGAAGTCTTTCAGCAGGGTTCCGATGCGGACCAGTTCCTCTGTTTCCAGCAGGGAAGGCACGCTTTGGAGGGAAGTATGAATGGTTGCCAGCCCCACCGTCAACCGTTTCCCGGTCAGGCACATGGCGTAATTGTCCGTTTTCAGGCGTTCTGCAAAGAATTCCGTCTGCCCCGGCCAGCGGAAACCTGCCTCATGCAGGGTTTCCTTGCAGACGGGGGCGGTGACAACAGCGTCAACCGTTCCTTCCCGCAGGGCATGGGCCGCCTGTTCCAGATGGTCGAAGGCGTGTTTGGCGGATTCCGCATTAGGCCTTCCCGGGGGAAGCTCCACTCTCTTGCCGATGAGGCGGTATTCCGCATCTTCCGGGAGTTCTCCGGAGGCAAGCGCGGCGGAGATGACTTCCGGGCCTATGCCCGACTGGTCGCCCAGCGTGTATCCAATGACCGGTTTCATAGTGCGGCAACAGGAGGGATTACAATTCCGCGGGTTCCGGCATTCCGGCAGGGGAAGCGGGAATTTCTTCCGCGGGGGAAACAGGAGTTTTTTCTGCCGGAACAGCCTGCAGGGCTGCCGCCCGTTTTTCCATGTTGATGACCTGTGTCGTTTTTTCCGGTTCGTCGGGGTTGCGGAGTTCGAATTCCAGGTGGGAGTTGGTGGACCAATGGTAATAAATGGTGGCGCCGAGGGCTGCCAGCACCAGAATCAGGAGAATGGAACCGAAGAAGGAGCGCATGCCTCTACTGTGTCCCGGAGGAGGGGGGAATTCAAGAAATTATCAAGACCGCCTGCGTGGGCGGGCAAACGCCGTTAACTGCCGTGTATCTTCATTTCCTGGAAGAGGAAAGAAGGGTAAGTAAAAAGAGGCAGCTCGGCATGAGAAGATCCGGGACAGTTCAGGACAGGATTTTCATCGCGAGGAACAGGAGCATGAGCAGGATGGCAAAGCCGATGATTCTGCCCGCCATGCTGCCGTCTTTCCCGTCCTGGATGCACATGGGGCAGTTTTCCGGGCCGTTCATGCCGCTGCATCCCATGCCGCACGCGCCGCAGGGAAAATCCGCCTCCCGCTTCTGTACTCGGTCTTGGAGAAGGAGTTCCAGCTCGCGCACGGAAGGCTCCACACCGTAGACGACGATTTCCCCGTCAATGGCGAGTGCGGGAAGCGGCGTCCCAATTTGTTCCGGAACAGTCTCTTCAGCCTGCACCTCCGGATTGACGCCCAGATGGGCCAATGCCTGGAGGGTATTGGCACGCAGGGCGTTTCCTGGGTAGGCCCGGCTGTAAAAAAGCTGAATCCTGGTCATGGAACTGGGTATGTCAGGAACGCTTCCGTTTGGGAAGACTCTTCTTCCAACAAATAGGACGGGGCTCCAAAGGTCAATGCGTTTTTCCGTGTCATGACATATAAGTGTTGTACGGAAAACATTTTAGACTTTTCAAATGAGGAGGGAACGGGCACTATCCCGCCGGTCCCGCCATGAAAAAGCTATCTCTATTCCTTTTGACCCTGGCCTGTGTATTCCAGTTTTCCGCCCAGGCACAGCAACGGCCCAGTTACATTGCCATTGAGGCCAATTCCGGCAAGCTTCTTTTCAGTTCCAACGCAGAAGAAAAAAGGCCCGTGGCCAGTCTTTCCCAGGTAGCCACCGCCATGGTGGCTTTGGACTGGGTGGCCCGCACGCGGTTGCCGCTGGACACTTTCATTGCCGTGCCCCAGGAAGCGTTCGGCCTCCGTGCGGGCAATCCCATGGATCTCCAGCCGGGAGACCGCCTGACGCTCCGGGACGCTTTGTATTCCACCCTGCTGGGTTCGGACAATGTTTCCGCCCTGACTGTTGCCTCCTTTGTGGGGCGTGACCTGGTGTCCCGCCGGGGCGGCGGCGCCCCCATTGCCGCTTTTGTGGCGGAAATGAACAATTTGGCCCGTTCCCTGAGGATGGCCAAAACGCGCTTTACCGCTCCCCACGGGCTGGACGCCGGCAACTCCGTTTCCACTTCCTGCGCGCTGGATATGGCCTTGTTGGGCGTTTACAGCATGCAAAATCCGGCTTTTTGCTACATTGTTTCCCAGGCGAGCCGGCGCATTGAAGTGCAGTCCCAGACCAAGGGCAGGACGATGTACGATATTTCCAACAACAACAGGCTCATGAGCGCTTCCGGCGTGGACGGCATCAAGGCGGGCACTTCCCGCGCCGCCGGCCCCTGCCTGCTGCTCAGCGTGACGCGCAACGCTATTTCCCGCCGGAGCCCCCAAACGGGGACGGAGGTGATTTATCCGCAGCGCATGATTATTGCGGTGCTTGGTTCTGCGAGCCGCTATTCCCTCGCCAGGGAGATGATGAACACCGGCTGGCGCGTTTGGGAAAACTGGCAGGCTTCCGGCATGGATATGAAGGACCCCAAGGAATTTGTCCAGCTTCCTGTGAAATCTGCTCCACAAAGGAGATAGGAAGTAGACGGGGAAGGATTTTTCTGCTATAAGGAACGCCGAATATGAACATCGGTGTTTTGAATAGCGGGGGTGACTCCCCCGGGTTGAATGCAGTTATTGAAGGTGTTGTGGGCGCGGCTTCCCGTCGCGGCTGGAACGTTGTGGGTTTTTACGACGGTTTTGAAGGGCTTTTGTCCGAGGAAGGGGACGAACGGTTTGAATGGCTGACCCCTGCCGCCTGCCGCGGATTGCGAGCCAAGGGGGGCACCATTCTGGGAACCGTGAACAAAGGAAACTTCGCCATCAAAGTAGGCGTGGACCAAAAGGGGGCGATTGAACCCGCGGTGCTGGAAAAAACGAAGGCTACTGTCCGCCGGCTGGGACTGGATGCCCTGATCGTTGTGGGCGGAGACGGCTCCCAGTCCACGGCTCTTTTGCTTTCCGAGATAGGGCTCCCCGTAGTTGGCGTGCCAAAAACCATTGATAATGACCTGGGCGCAACCGATGTCACTTTTGGCTTCTACAGCGCCGTTTCCATTGTTTCCGAGTCTTTGGACCGTCTGGAAACCACTGCAAACGCGCACCAGCGCATGATGGTGGTGGAAGTGATGGGACGGCATGCGGGATGGATTGCCTTGGAAGGCGGCATCGCAGGGAGTGCTGATGTTATTCTTCTGCCGGAAATTCCTTTTTCCCTTGAAAACGTGGTGGAATGCATCAAGGCGCGCAAGGCTGCCGGGCAGCGGGAAATCCTGGTGGTGGTATCTGAAGGGGCCCGTCTGGCGGACGAACTGGTATTGCTGGATGAAAAGACCCAGGGGGAAGTTCGCCTGGGTGGCATCGGCAAGGTGATTGCCAAGAAACTGGAAGAAGCCACTGGGATTGAAACCCGCTCCTGCGTGCTGGGCCATATCCAGCGCGGCGGTTCTCCCTGTTCCTATGACCGGATTCTGGGAACGCGGTTCGGCAGTTATGCCGTGGAACTGGTGGAAAAGCGCCAATTCAGCTGCATGGTTGCTCTCCGTGGGACGCAGATGACTGCCGTACCCATTGAGGAAGCTGTGAAAACCTTGAAGCTGGTGGATCCCGATTGTCAGCTGGTGCGCACGGCCCGCGATTTGGGCGTATGCTTCGGGGACTGACGTTCTCCGTCTGCGTCACGGGAAATTGATTGTACCCGATAGGGTTTTGATTGCTTTTCAACCGTATCCTGGAATCAGGATACGGTTATTTTTTGCGGAAGCACGCCGTATTCATTGGGGCCTGGCGAGCTTTTAAGAAGCATCATGGACAGGAAGAGGATGGAAAGCAGATCCATCAGGCTGGACACCATTCCCAGGTAGTCCAGATAGGGGGCCATGTCCTCCGGGACCAGGCGCAGCAGGAAAATCAGCAGGAAAGTGACGATGAAAATAAGAATGGGAATCAGGATGAATTTTCCGCTCAGATTGCTGTCATGCAGGCGGCGCACGGCGACCGGCAGATTGAAGAGGATATTGAGCCCCGCCACGGCTGCCAGAAGCTCCAGGGAAAGCATGCTCAGCTCTCCGGATTGGTAGAAAAAGTAAAAGGTGGGATTGAAGCAGGAGTGAGCCAGCAGGATCAGAGCATCTTGCGGATGGGCGGCATATAACAGGATTTGGAGGGAAGGAGAGACATAAAAACCCGCCGGCTGGCTGTCAACGTCTATCATGCTGTAGCCCAGCGGAAGGAACAGGAGGACGGAAAGGAGGAAAAAGGACCAGAATTCCGTCCGGGACGCGCGGCCTGCCACCGTATTCAATTTCCGCAGGCTGATGAGCCAGTAAAGGTAAAACGGAGTCAATGGCTGCTCTTTCAGTTTTCCGGCAGGGGGATCAGCCGGTTGGGGCTCCGGACGGCGGCTGTATTTGTTGCCGTCCGCCTTGCTTTCTCCTAGCGTCAGATAAAAAAAGATCAGATGCCCCAGCCCGAAGGGAATGAAAAGGGAAAAAAGCCAGAGGCCGCTCCTGCCTGTATCATGCAGGCGTCTGAACGCGGCTGATATGCTTGGGATGAATAACACCGCCCACAGGAGGATGGTTAAGGCGTCTCCGTAGATGCTCAGTCTTGTATCAGGGATGTGCAGCCAGTCCGTCAGGATATACCCTGCCAGGGCTGGAATCAGCGCCAGGAGGGGAAGAGCCATGAACCACCAGAATTCCGCACGGGAAGCGCAGCCCCGAAAGTCCGCATAATGAAGAAAACCTTTTTTCCAGCAGGAGAGGGGGGAAAGGAGGGAAGATGCCTGCGTGGAGGTTGGAGGAACGGAGGAAACAGCAGGAGAAGCAGGAGAAGCAGGAGATTCCGGCATGGATGAAAAGGGGGTTTCCGTTTAGACTCCCTGATGCCGGGGAATGCTCAATGCGTCTGTGCCCAGGACATGGAAAGTTCCCTCCTGCAGCCGGTTCAGATCAGGACAATCGCCATCAGCAGCATTCCGGCGATGATGCCCATGATGGAAATGTGATGGTGTCCCCAGCGTTCCGCCATGGGCAGCAGCTCGTCAAAGGAGATGAAGACCATGATTCCCGCGACGGAGGCAAAGAGAACCGCAAGTACGGTAGGTGTGAGGAAGTGGAACAGGAAGAACATGGCGATGGCCGCGCCCACCGGTTCCGCCAGACCGGAGAGAAAGGAATAAAAAAGGGCCTTTTTACGGCTGCCCGTACCGTAGTAAAGAGGTACCGCCACGGCTATTCCTTCCGGAATGTTATGGACGGCTACGGCCAGGGCGATGGAGGTGCCTAAAGTCAGGGAGTCCAATCCGGCGGCAAAGGTGGCGATTCCTTCCGGGAAATTGTGGATGCCGATGGCCAGGGCGAACAGAATGCCGGACCTTTTAATTCGGGATGAGGAAAATTCACCGCTGGCCTGTCCATGGATGTCTTCCGGTCCGCGCGCTTCGTGCGGGTTTTCGTCTTCCGGAACCAGGTAATCAATCAGAGCCGCCACGGCAATTCCCCCGAAGAAGGAAGCAATGGCGATCCAGGAACCTGCCGTATGGCCTTCGAACTCCATCAACCTGTGCTGGGCTTCTCCCAGCAGTTCCACCAGGGAGATATACACCATGACTCCGCCGGATAATCCCAGGGCAAAAGTAAGTGCCTTTGTATCCGTCCTTTTCATGAAGAAGGCGATGAAGCCTCCTATGCCGGTAGCAAGACCAGCCAGCGTGGTGAGCAGGAAGACAACGAGGATGTGGTCGGCGGAAAGGTCCATGCGTGCACCTGCCGGGCAGGGATGACCCCGGCAGTAAAGAAAGGGGTGTATTATTTTGCGGGAGCCGTGGGAACGATCATCTTCGTGGCCCGGATGGCGCCGGGGGGAAGGGGGGGCTCTTCCCCCGGCTTCAGGAGGCCCCGTTCCTTCTTGATTTCAGGCAGCTTGTCCAGAAGTTTGCCGAACGCTTTTCCTTCAAAACTTTTTGGGAGGAGCGCAACGCCTTCTTTGAGAGGCTGTTCCAATTCATTGACCCTGTTTTGCTGCATGAGCAGGTACACTTTTTGCATGAGAACAGCTTGTTTGACTTCCGGAAGAAGCCCGTTCTTTTTCAAGTAGCTGTCCATGATGGAAAGCGCTTCATCAGGATTTTGATCCGCCAGAATGTGGATGTTTTTCTTCCGGAACGTATCGGCCCATTCCAATTTCTGGGCATGGAGCAGATCGTCCCTGTGCAGTTTGGCGAGAATTCCGGAAGCGTCCTGCGGGTCCAGTTTTTCCAGTTCTGCCAGAGCCGGCTTATAGAAAGTGCGGATGCTGGATTGGGGAACCGTTTTCAGCAATTGAACCAGCGTGTCCCGCCGCTGCTGGTCAGTGAGCTTTTCCGCCAGCTTGTTTGTCAGGGACTGCTGCGTGTTGAGTGCTTCCGCCGCTTTTTTTGTATCCTGCATGACCTGGGCAGGATTGGCGTAACCTACGACGGTGTGGACGGGCCGCCCCTGGGC
The DNA here is from genome assembly GCF_000020225.1 of Akkermansia muciniphila ATCC BAA-835. Classification (NCBI taxonomy): domain Bacteria; kingdom Pseudomonadati; phylum Verrucomicrobiota; class Verrucomicrobiia; order Verrucomicrobiales; family Akkermansiaceae; genus Akkermansia; species Akkermansia muciniphila. The sequence goes on from NC_010655.1 coordinate 1,774,926, forward strand.
ATCCGCAAACACCAGCGTGGGGAATCCGGTGATGCCGTAGGATTTTTTATAGGTTTCCAGAGAAGTTTTTGTCTGCGCGTCCTGCTGCTTTTTACGTGGGTAGTCCAGTTCCACGGGAATAAAGGAACGGGAAATGGCTGTCTGGATTTCAGGAAGGGAAAGAGCCTGCTTTTTCTGCATGATGCAGGCTCCGCACCAGTCGGAACCGGTGAATTCCAGCATTACTCCCTTATTCTGTGCGGCGGCTTGCTGCATGGCTTCCGCAGGGCTGGTACTCCATGTTTCGGAGGCGCCGGCACTCCAGGCGAGGAGTATGGCTGCGAGGGGATGTATGATTGTTTTCATGGCAGGAATGTCATTATTGCATGGGGGGAAGCGGAGAATGGGCGGGGGGAACCCACATGTTTCCGGAAGAGGAGCTGCCGGAATCTCCGGTATGGGTAGGTGTTTCAATTTTCGGTTTTCCGGCGGGCGGGTCCAGATCTTCCACCACCACTTTCTTTTTGGCGGGCTGGGGCACGGGGGCGGCAGCCGGGGCCGGCGAGGGCGCCCTGCGGATAACGGGGGATTTGAGGGAAGCATCCGTCTGGTTCATGGCCGTAATATTCAGCGGGTCGCCGTAGGCCAGCATTTCCCGGATGTCGTCAGGAAGATCTCCGGCAGGAATGGAGGTGCTTCCCTGTTCGTGCATGATACGCACGAATTCATTTTCCACGCGGGTGATTTCCACATTCAAATAAGTTTTGCCTGAATGGGATGTCTTCAGAATGTCGAACTTGCGGCCGCGTGCCTTGGCTCTGGCGTGTTGGCGGTAGCGTTCGAAGTAGGAGCGGATTTCTCCCCGGATGCCGGCTACGCGCATTTTCTCTTTCTCAATGGATTTTTGCGTCTCTTCCAGGTCGGAGGCCGTATGTTCAAAGATATCCAAAAGGCTGAGCAGCTGTTCCTTGGGAGCGGTCCTGTTCCGTATTTCCCTGAGCTGTTCCTGCTTCTTCAGCAGCTGGGCATGATTGTCCTCCAAAGCTTCCCGAGCATCTTTGACAGGGTCTGGAAGCTGGGAAAATTTTTCATAAACAATATAGCCGGCACTGATGACGATAAGGGCGAACAGCCCCAGGCAGAGGTTCCAGAAAAGAGAGTCTCCCCTGGCTTTCCGTTCGGAATCCTCCTGCCGGGCGGATTCTTCTTCCGCAGCGTGTTCCGAGACGACGTCCAGGGAGGTTTTCAGACGTTTTTTGGCTGCGGGGGCGGAGTTTTCATCCTTATGTTCTCCTCCGTTCTCCTTCGGAGCAAAGCGGGTTTCGTCTTCCGCAGGGGGGAGAGTTTCGCCGGACGGCTGTCTGGGAGCGGGGGCGTCGGTCATGGGATGCGCGGGAATGGAGGTTAGTCTACCGGGTGGGTTTGTTTGAATTCAGCCAGTTTGGCCGCATACGCGTTATATTGATATTGCAGGGCATGGAATTCCTGCTTGCGCTGCGCCAGCGTTTTGCGCATGTCTTCAATGTCAAAGCACAGGTGCTCGAAGTCGCGGCGTTTGGAAGGCAGGACATCTATATCCTTCACCGTGAAGGGCGTCGTGATTCTTCCCGGGTTGGAAAGCCTTTTCTGAAGATTGTAATTAACGCGGGCATCGTGGGATTCCGCCTGGCTTATTTCCTGTTCCGTCTGGGCCAGTGCGTTTTTCATTTGCTGGAGCTGGGCCTGGAGCTGCTGGTGTTCCTGGGATGAATTCCCCGTCAGGAAGGAGGTCAGGGCTTCATTCGTACTGCTGTCGCACGAAGTAAGGGCCAGCGTGAGGGCCAATGCCGGACAGGTACGCCTGGTGAATCTCACGATGTTGAACATGCCGGGGATTATGAACCTTAACGGAGGGGAAAGTCAAACTGTTCATGCGCCCTCCGGAACAATGATTTTTCTCGCATAAAACGCGTATGCGGCTACAATGCCCGCGGCATGATGCAATTATCGGAGATCGGAGGCCATCTGACGGCCAGAACGGGTATTGATGATTTGATGGAGGATTTGTTCAAGGCCCTCCATTCGGGAGACGCCGGCCTGTGCCAGTTGAACGGCGGGAGCCCCGCCGTTATTCCTGAGGTGACGGAACTTTGGCGGCGCAGCATGGGGGAACTGGTGCGAAATGGCAAATTTGACGTGCTGGTGGGCCATTATGCCCATCCGGGCGGGGATCCTGCCTTTATCCGTGCCCTGGTGTGTTTTCTCAATGAACGTTGCGGATGGAACCTGACGCCGGAAAATGTGGCGATTACCCAGGGTGGCCAGATGGCCTGCTTTACACTGTTCAACATGCTGGCGGGCCCGTGCCCGGACGGTGCTGTGCGTGAAATCCTTTTTCCCCTGTGCCCGGATTATGTGGGATACCAGTCCCAATCCCTGTGCGGCGGCGTCATGTTCCGGGGCATCCGGCCCGGCATCCGCATGCTGGACGGGCACACGTTCAAGTACGTGATTGATTTTGACCGTCTGGACATACGTCCGGAAACGGCCGCCGTCTGCATGTCCCGGCCTACGAATCCCACCGGGAACGTGGTGACGGATGAGGAATTGGGGCTTCTGCGGGAAATGACTTCCCGCGCCGGGGTTCCCCTGATGATTGACAATGCTTACGGGCCTCCGTTGCCCAATATTTGTTTTGTGCCCGTAACCCCGGCCTGGGATGAGAACATGATCCTGACCATGAGCCTGTCCAAGATCGGGTTGCCCGGAACGCGCACCGGCATTGTCATTGCGCGCCCGGAGATCATTCGTGCCGTCGTGAGCATGGTGACTACGTCATCCCTGTGCCCGAACAATCTGGGCCAGGCTCTGGTGACGCCTTATCTGGAAGACGGCACTCTGGAGAGAGTCTGCCGTGAAACCCTCACGCCGTTTTACCGCGGCCGGGCGGAATTCGCCCTGTCCCTGCTGCCGAAACTTTTCGGAGAATCCATCCCCTGGCGCGTTCATAAGAGTGAGGGCGCCATGTTCCTGTGGCTGTGGTTTGAGGGATTGCCCATCACGTGCCAGGAGCTTTACGAACGGTGCAAGTCACGGGGCTGTTTTGTAAATCCCGGCCATCACTTTTTCTTCGCCCTTCCGGAGGAGGGGGAACCCTGGCCGCACCGTCATGAATGCATCCGCATCAGCTTCACCCAGACGGAGGAACTCCTGCGCAAGGGGCTTTCCATCGTGGCGGATGAAGTGCGCAAGGCCTACTCCCGTTCTTAATCCAAACCTGACCCGTATCCATGAACAGCATGACCGGTTTCGGCAGAGCCGCCGCCCAGACAGACCGTTATAATATCCTTGTTGAAATATCAGGCGTAAACCGCAAACAAACGGAAATTGCCGTCAATGTGCCGCGCGGCTATGCGGAATGGGACGCCTCCGTGCGTTCCATCGTGCAGGGGGCTGTTTCCCGCGGCCGTGTAGGCGTCTCCATTTCTGTGGAGCGTCTGGAGGAAGCGGATGGCTTCCTCCAGCTTGATGAGCAGAAACTGGCCTCCCTGGCGGAGCTGCTGAACCGTGCGTCTGACCTGACAGGTCAACCGTTGCCCCTCCAGGCGTCCGACCTGCTGAGGCTGGATATCGTTACTTCCGCAGCGGAAGCATCCTTTTCTCCGGAAGAAGCGTGGCCGATGGTGGAAAAGGCGCTCAAAGCCGCCTTGAAGGATTTTATTTCCATGCGTGCGGCGGAAGGCGCCAACCTGAAAGCGGACGTTCTTGGCAAGCTGGATGTCTTAGAGCAATTCCGCCTCCGTATCGCGGAACATGCCCCTTTCGTGCCTGTCAGGCTTCGGGAGGCCATGCTCAAGCGCTTGGCTGATGCCGACCTGTCCGTTTCCGCGGACGATGAACGCATCATCCGGGAAGTGGCCCTGTTTGCGGACAAGTGCGACATTTCCGAGGAAATTACCCGTCTCTCCTCCCATTTTGACCAGTTCCGCACCTTGTGCGGTTCCTCCGCTCCTGCGGGCAGGCCTCTGGATTTCCTTTGCCAGGAAATCTTCCGGGAATTCAACACCATCGGCTCCAAGGCGAACGATTCCACGCTGGCCCATCTGGTTGTGGCTGCCAAGACGGAGCTGGAGAAAATCAGGGAACAGGTTCAGAACATCGAATGACAGCCATGAAACAGCCATTGGGAACATTGCTGGTGGTATCCGGGCCTTCCGGTTCCGGGAAGACGACGTTGTGCCGCCGCGCGACGGAAAACGGTCTGTGTGTGTACAGCATTTCCTGCACGACGCGCCAGCCCAGACCCGGGGAAGTCAATGGAGTGGATTACCATTTCCTGACTCCCGCCGAATTTGACGCCAGGGTGGAGCGGGGAGACTTTCTGGAATATGCGGAGGTGCACGGCAACCGCTACGGTACGCTGAAAGCGGATATTTTGACTCTTCTGGAACAGGGGAAAAACGTGGTGATGGATATTGACGTGCAGGGGGCTGGGCAAGTCCGTTCCTGCCGGGAGGGCATTCTACCCCTCTGCTATGTGGACGTTTACATTTATGTGCCGCAGGCGGAGCTTAAAAACCGCCTTTGCGGACGGCAGACGGATGGCGCTGAAACCATTGCCCTGCGTCTTCGCAATGCGGAACAGGAAGACGCCTGCCTGCCGCAGTACCAGTACTGCCTGGTTTCCTCCGACCGCGAGACGGATTATGCTTCCTTTTGCGCCCTGCTCAAATGCCAGTCCATGCGGGTGGGACTGATGCGGTGATAAGGTCTTGCCTGTTTATCGAGAGACTGCGTTCTCTCGTTTCGTCCCCCGTCACATGGCATCCGGGATGGCGGCTCCGGTTCCGAGACATTTGGAATTGGTTTTCTTCCCGTGCCTATATGGTATGTGATTCCCTTTCCTCTGATCCGGCCTGCGTGAAAAAACGCGGGTTGAAATTCTTGACGGGCAGGATACTCATAGGCTCTTTGAATAATTCAATGTTGAAATTATCCTCCAGGCAAAGGTGTCCCGGTAGGTCAGATACTGCCCCGTTTCCTTGTATCCGTTAATTGCCTTTTTGACTAAAATGTTTGACTGTCAGTTGAACGTGGATGGATGAAACTACTGTTTCCCGTTGTTCTCTTCTTAAGGAGAAGGATAATGTAAAATAGGAGCCCTGCTTTTAGACGAAACAGGGATATTGTTTTTTGTTCCCGTGGGAATGATGGCGCCTTTGACCGGGTGCTTGGTTTCCTTTCCGTTGACCGGGCCTTCCAAAGCTATTATCGCTCTACTTGAGCGGATACAACCAGCCGATGGCGCAGGTAAAAATGACCCAGAGGAGCAGGTTGAGGGGGAGTCCCACTTTGACGAAGTCCTTAAATTTGTAACCGCCCGCATTGTACACGTAAGTGTTGGTCTGGTAGCCGATGGGGGTGGAGAAGCTGGCGCTGGCGCCGAACATGACAGCCAGAATGAAGGGAATGGGGTTGGCGTCGAATTGCAGGGCCATTTCATAAGCCAGAGGCCCCATGACGGCCGCTACGGCATTGTTGGAGATCATCTCCGTCAGGATAGAGCAGATCAGGTACAGGCCGGAGATGGCGACCAGGCACCCCAACGGGCCTATATTATCCACTACGCCGAAAGCAATGGCTTTGGCAAGCCCGGTTTTGCTCATGGCTTCTCCCACGCACAGCATTCCCAGAATCAGAAAAATAATGCCCCAGTCCACCGCCTGGTAGGCTTCCTTCGGCTTGATGCAGCCGGAGATGATGACGATGAGAGCTCCGATGTAGGCGAGATAGAAGGGATTGAAGCGCGCGAAGAATTTGAAGAATTCCCCGTATTGCTCAAAGGAGCCCAGCAGGCCGATAAAAATGAACAGCCCCATGGCCAGGATGGCCCAGCCCTGTTTGCTGCGGTTGTGCGCTTCCGCAGGACGCTGGCTCAGGGGGATGATGCGCTGCTTGGTCAGGATGCGGTTCATTCCTTCCTGCGGTCCTTCCAGAAGAAGCGTGTCCCCTGCCGCCAGCTTGGTGTTCGGCCCCATGTCCGTGATGTTTTTGCCCTGCCTGTGGATGGCGAGCACGAAGATGTTGAATCTCTGGCGCAGCTTGAGTTCGGACAGGGACAGCCCGGCGAATTCGGAATTGTTGGCGATCATGCCTTCCACGATTTGCACATCGCGCTGCTCCAGCGTTTCCAGCCCGCGGCTGTCATCCCAGCCCAGGTCCACGCCTTTGGCTTCCCTCACCTGGTTGACTTTTCTGGCGTTGCACAGGAAAAGAATGCGGTCTCCTTCTTCCAGGTTGATGTGCTGCAGCTCTTCCTGCATGGAGAATCCCCTGCGGCGAACTTCCACGATTTTGGTGCCCAGCAACTCGGTTTGCATCAGGTTGATGGGAGTGGTGCCGATGTGGGGGGAATCCGCGGGAATTCTGACCTGGAGCAGGAAATCGCGCTGGATGCCGCCCGGAAGCATGGTGGACAAAGTGGGGCGGGATGGAAGCCATTTGCGGCCTAATGTCCAGAGGTAGAGCAGGCCCGCCGCCGCATAAATCAGGCCCATGGGCGTTACCGTGAACATCTGGATGCCGTCATAACCCAGTTTCTGCACCTGGCCGAGCACAACTACGTTGGTGGATGTTCCGACCACGGAGCAGGTGCCTCCCAGAATGGTGGCGTAGGAGAGGGGGATGAGCAGCTTGGAGGCCGCGATGTTATGATCCCTGCAGAAGGCCAGCACGATGGGCATCAGGATGACGACCACCGGGGTGTTGTTGACGAAGGGGGAAACCATGAACGCTCCCAGTGTAATGACCAGCAGGGCGGTCAGTTCCCTCCCCTTGGCTACCTTGTTGAACAGTTTGGAAAGGTCTCCTATTAATCCCGTTCTTTCCAGGGAAGCACTCAGAATGAACATGCACACCACTGTCAGCGGTCCGCTGTTGGCAAAGCTGGACAGCACATCACGCGTGCTCAGAATTCCCGTGAGCATGAGGACGGCGGTGCCTGTCAGGGCTGTGATTTCCACGGGCATCCATTCCTTGATGAAGCTGATGAATAACAGGACCAGCAGAATGCCTACAATCCATTGCTGGGCGGCCGCTGATTCCAGCCAGCCTATGACGGAGGCGGAGTTGATGTTGAGAAGAGGAAGCATGGTTTGAAAGTTGAAGGTGTGGGGAAAGGGTCCAACTCTCCTACTTTCCCGGCTTCTATCTGTCAAGCCGCAATAATTTTCCGGAAAGGGTTTGAAAAGGTTCCTGCGCTTTTTTATTGTTGGTGCGCCGCATGGATTCCCCCATAATAACAAGGTTTGCTCCCAGCCCTACAGGCAATCTCCATCTGGGGCACGCCCTGGCTGCGTGGGAAGCCCGTTCCCTGGCGAACCGTTTTTCCGGGAAGTGCGTGCTGAGGATGGAAGATATCGACCAGACGCGGTGCCGTCCGGAGTTTGTTCAGGGCATATTGAAAGATCTGGAGTGGCTGGGCATCCGCTTTGACGGTCCCATGATGGTTCAGTCTTCACGCTTCAGCGCTTATGAACACGCTCTTCAGACGCTGAAGGACCGGGGCGTGCTGTACCCCTGTTTCTGTACGCGCCGGGAGATTGCGGAGGAGGTGGCCGCCATGGGTGGGGCGCCGCAGGGGGGCTGCGTGGACGTATATCCGGGAACTTGCCGGCTGCTTGACAAGGGGCGCAGGAAAGAGCTTCTCAAATCCGGCAAACCTTTTTCCTGGCGGCTGGATTGCCGTGCTGCGGCGCGGATTACCGGTCCCCTGCTATGGAGGGACATGCGGTTCGGAGATCAGGTTTGCCGTCCAGAAGAACTGGGGGATGTGATTCTGGGCCGCAAGGACTGCGCCGCCAGCTACCATATTGCCGTGGTTGTGGACGACGCTGCCCAGGGAGTTACCCATGTAAGCCGTGGTGAGGATTTATTCCCTGTGACGGGCATCCACCGGACGCTCCAGGCCCTGTTGGAGCTTCCTGTTCCGCAGTGGTATCATCACCGGCTGGTGAAGGATGCTTCCGGCAAGCGGCTTGCCAAGAGGGACAGGAGCCTGAGCCTTCAGGAAATGCGTGCCGCCGGGATGCGGCCGGAAGACGTGTTCCGGCTGATGCGGGAGAGCTGAGGGATTTTCATTCCCTTATAGGCGGGGGTGCGTTGTTACGCCGGGAAAGGCAGGGGTCAGGCTGTGGCTTGCGTTTTTCCAGCAGCCGGTCGGGTGATTTTCTTTCCGATGCAGAGCAGGCATGCATAAGCCGCCGCCAGGGTCAGCAGGAGAAGGGAGCTCAGGATGGCCAGCAGATTCAGATGCCCCAGCGGGATGAGCCATGCGTGCGGCATGGCTGCCGTTCCTGCCAGTATCTGGGGAAGCCAGATGAAAGCCGCCTGGGAAAACAGGCTGACGGCTGTGAAGGCCAGCCCCGCGGCCAGGGTGAGCCATACCGCCGGAAGTACTGGCAGGAATGTTTCATGGATGTTTTTTTTCATGGCCCGTGCCGTTCCTGCGAATATGGAAACGAGAAACAGGGGGACCAGCAATGCGGCGGCAGGGAGGGTGTCCCAAAGGAGCCATGTGCAGAGGGGGGAGACGGCCGTCAGGAGGCCCGTGCTCTTAATCAGGAGGCCCCGGGGCGGCGGGGCTGGTGCCGCGGCGTGGTTCATATATCCGTTAATCGGGCCAGACATTGCCGGGCGTGCTTCCCTGGGTAATGACGACTTCCTGGCCTATTTTCAGGGTGAAGTTTGGCGTTACTTCCTGCTGTACTTCCACAAGTTCGTTCGTATCCTTGAGCTTGACGCGCACGCGGATCATTTTGACGGCTTCCACCCTGCCGTCCACGATGGAGCCTGTGGCGGAAGCCAGTTTTGAGGTCCCCATGCCGATGATGCCGGGAGTCATGGCCTCCGCCGCCGTTCCGGCCATGTTGGCAAAGGTGCCATCGTCCGTGGAGGTAAGGACGTTGATTTCCTTGATGCGGACCACGTTGCCCAGCTTGATGGTCGTCACTTTGCCGGTGGCGATTTCCAGATTGCTTTTTTGGGTGCAGGAGAAAAGGACAGGGAGAATAAGAAAAGCGGGAATGAATGGAAGCGGATTCATGATGAACGTAGTTAACTACGCTGGCGGGGTTAAGCGTTTTTCAGCGTGTGGGAAGAATTGTGTAGGTAGCCAGATACAGGAGCAAATGGAGGGAGGAGAGTGCCAGTACCCTGTTCATGCGGCTGTCCGCGGGCGTTTTGCGGATTAGGAGCATCAGATACCCGCCGAAGAGGATGGAGGGTATCCACATCCACCACGTATGGGACAGGTTCAGGTGAAGGGCCCGGCTGGATGTGGGCAGCGTGATGTAGGCAGCCAGGATGAAAGACTGGGCCATGGCGCGCGCCTTTCCTTCCCCCAGCCGCACGGCCAGCGTGCGCTTGCCCGTAGTGAGGTCTTCCTTTCTGTCGCGGATATTGTTGACGGATATCATGACGGCGCACAGGAGGCCGCATTGAATGCCTGTTACGATGCCGGCATTGTACACCGCAAGCGATTCCACCAGCGTGCCGGGTACGACGGGCGCCGTGCCTATCTGCACCAGAATGGTTCCCAGTACGGCAACCAGTCCGAAGAAGAGGATGACGAATATTTCCCCCAGGCCCTTGTAGGCCAGCGGCCACGGCCCTCCCGTATAGCCATAGGTGAAGTAGAGGGACGGGATGCCGATGGCGAGGATGGGCCAGCCGCGCAGTTCGATAAGGGGAAAGGCCAGAAGGCACGCTCCCAGCAGGAAGAAGAGGCCGATGAGCATGACTGTTCTGTGGGAGAGGGCTCCGCTGGCCGTCATGCGCACGGGCCCGGTTCGCCGTTCCGTATCGGCGTGCTTGGCATGGTCAATGGCGTCATTGAAAAAATTGCAGGCAATCTGGAGGCACAGGCAGGAAGTCAGTGTCAGGAGGGCCAGGGACGCATTCCAGCTGCCGGTCAGTTTCTGCACCACCATGCAGCCTGCCCATACCGGAATCAGGGAGGCGGTGAGCGTCTTGGGGCGTGCCGCCAGAAAGGCGGAAGTAATGATATTCATGTGAGGGAAGGCTCCGTAATCAGCGGAGGATGGGGCCGAGGCGGCGGAGGGTTTCCTTAATGAGTGAGACGTGCCATTGCCCGGGGGCCGTTTCCTCTTCTCCCAGGTAGCCATATACCAGGCAGGAACCCAGTTGAGAGTAAAGCAGGCGGGAGACGGGTCCCATGGGCCCCATTCCCATGACGGCGATCGGCCCCTTGGGCTTGGTGAAAAGCTGTACTCCTGTCTGGATGTCCGAGGCCAGGCAGGGCGTGAATGCAAATTTGACGATATCCGCCTTGTAGGAGCGCGCCTTTTTTTCCTGTTCGCGCAGGTAATCCACACCCGGAGTGATTTGGAAATCATGGGTGGAGCCGATGATGATGACGTCCCGCTCCCGCGCTTCCATAACCAGTTCCCTGGCGTGGCGCATGGCCTTGATTTCAATGTCCATGGCGGCGGCATACGGCATATAGGCCCGGAGCAGGGCAAAGCGCTCTTCTTCCGGGATGCGGCGCAGCCCTCCTTCCTCATGGCAGCGCACGGTGACCAGCAGGGGCATCTCCGGCCGGAACTCCATAACCTGTTCAGTCGTGAGTTCCGGGGGAAGGGCATCCACGCGCAGTTCTACTAGATCGCACTGGTCTGTTAAATCTTTTCCTTTCAGCGTTTTCCATAGCTCCCACGAGGTAACGGACGCAACGATTTTCGGCGGATAGGCCTGATGTTCACGTACAATCTGCTGCATACATCCTACTATCCCAGCAAAGGAAGGAAGGTCAATCTTCTATTGATGAGTTCCACTTCATTTTGGGGCCGAGTATGTCAGTTCGCCTGCCTTTTCCCCTTTTGGAACTGTGTTTTTCTTCCTGTGCCAGCCCTGTTGGCCGGTTTCCCGGCAGACGGATTGACGGATGTTGGCGCCGGCTGCCGTTCAAGATGCCGGCAGGGCTGTTTCGTATGGTCCGTTTCCTTGTTGTGGCGGAGGGCGTTATTTTCCTGCCTCTGCACGTTAAAAACATGTTGAGAATGGAGGTCCGGCTTGAAAAGGGAGTTCGGAGGGAGCTAGGTGAAGGCCATGAATATGCTTTGGTCAAGGTTATTGCGGATGGGGAGGAATCCCTTTTGGGCGGCTTTGGATGCCGTGCTGGTGGTAAGGACGGAAAAAGATTCGTCCGGGCATCCGGAATGGTCCTGGAAGGCGTATGTCCCTCATGGCGTTCCGGTTCATGAATTGCCTCCGGTGCCCGTTCCTCTTCCGGAAGGGGATTGGGATAAGGAGCGGTTTCGTAAGGAAAGACGGAAAGCTGCCCGGGTGTTGGGTCACCAGGCCGCTTTAACGCTGGCTTCTTCCCTCCATTTCTCCCGTTTCATGATTGTGGAGGAAGAGTGCCGTTTCAGGCTGCCGGTAATAGGTTCCACGGCGCGGATGCTTGGGCAGCTGCTGAAAGGCTGCCGGGAAAGAACTGCTCTGTTTTTAAGTGAGCCGCGTTTGTCTCCCCATACGGCCTGCTCCGTGGCGAAAGGAGAAAAATCCATCCTGCTGCGCGTGACGGATATGGCGGCATCAGCTGCGTATGTGATGGACCTTTCCTTATGTGAACGCATTCTTTTATCTCTTCCGTCAGATCAGCGGGTCTGGCCATGGCTGAGGTATTATGGTTCTCTGGAGGAATGGTTTGCCCGGTATCTGGGACGTTATGGTGATTTATATGCTCTTTCCCCTGCGTTCGTTTCCTGCGGAGAGGGCGCTCCCATGCCCTCCCTCTGCAAATCCCTGGGCCATTTCAATAATGCACGCACCAAATATACGGATCTGTCTTATCTGGTGAATCCGGCGGTCAATTCATGGCGCTGGCTGAAAAACGTGAACATTTTTTCCGGCAGAAAAAGGCTTGGGTGAGAACCCCGGGATGCGTTTTGCTCCGGCTTCGCCGGATTACCGTTTGCGGGGGATGAACGCCTGCATGGCTGGGGCTGCCGCCTTACGGCAGAGCTTGAAATAAGGTGTTCCGTGCGCCCGTCATCTCAAAAGCAAAACCCCGGACCGCAGGCGGTCCGGGGCGGCTCCCTTTTTCCGGAGGGAGGATGCCGTGATATTAGAGGGGTTAGCTGGCTCCTTCGTCGCACAGGATCTTGACAAAGCCTTCCTCCTGGAGGCGGGTGGCGCCGCAGGCGAACTTGGCCCGGATTTGCAGGGCTTCCTCCATATCGTCGCGCACGGAAAGCTTCACTTTGAAATCATTCCATATGCCAAACTGGGCCTTGCTCTTTACCCAGGCCAGGCAGGAACGGACTCCCTCTTCTGTTTTGGGAAGCCTCTGGGTGCGGATGAATTTGAATCCCATGAAGGTGTCTATTTTCCCTTCCACCAGGGCTTTTACATTGTTGAAGTCATAACTGCTGACCTCCGTTTCCCGCAGCAGGTTCATGATCTGGGAACTGGTTACCGCAATGACGAGCTGGTCTCCGAACTGCGGGGCATCCTGGTTCCAGGCTTCGTTTTCCTCAAAAAGCTGGAGGGCTGCGCGCAGCTTGGCCACGGTAAGGTTGCTGGCGGATTTGGTGCCGCTGTCTACGTGATCCACGGCTATTTGCTGGCTTTCCTTGAATGGAACGGCGGTCATGCCGTCTTCTCCCACGTAGTTCGTATCCAGGAAGCCGGAGATCATCACGTCGTCCATGCGGCGGCCTGCTGCGGCCTGGAGACCTTCAATCGTCTTGCTGACGGGAAGGTCCATGTCTCCCAGGCGGGTGGCGTCAAATTCATCGTAGCCAATGGCTTTGGTGAACGTGCGCGGCCGCATGGACCGGCGTGTGGTGGGAGCCTCGTTCAAAACGGTCTGCCCCACCCGTGTGGTTTTTTCCGTGAAGTCCAGAATGCCGAATTGATCCAGAAATACTACCTTGCCGCTCAAGTCGCGCATGACGCTGACATACTTGTCCAGCCGGGAGGCGTGCTGCTGGAGCAGGGAGCCCCATTTTCTGGTGTATTTTACCTGATAATTATCGCTGATAGTTACTGCCATGATTGCAAATATAATGATAGTTTGAATGCAGGAACGGCAATTTGGATTATCGGGTCCGGAATAACCGGAGCGGTCCTGCCGCAAGCGGGATGCGGCTATGTCCCCTGCGGGATTGCGGGCCGGTCCCATCCAGCGCTAACGTGTATGGACTACAAGGCAGAAAAGCGCACCACGGCAGAATCGTGATGTGCTGTAAAAGGAATGAAAGGCTCCGCTTTCCCGCTGTTAAAGAATAATTGCGTGCGTCCGCGTAGCGTGATCCGGGCCGAAAAGGGCCAGCATGCGGCCCGTTTGCCCTTTTTCCATGCGGTAGGAGTAAAAACGTTTGGTATCCTCCGCCGTGTCCAGCCCGGAATCATGAATCTGTTCTTCCGGTACCCCCGCTTCAATGAGCTGTGCCTTAATGGCCGTAGGAATGTCTTCCTCATAATGAGGCGGGCGGATACAGGGGGAAATGACGGCAATCAGGTTGGACGGTTCCACCCCAAGGCATTTTTTCATGGACTTGATGGTGTTGGAAACGATGTTGCCGGCGGTTCCCGCCTTGCCTGAATGAATCAGGGAACGGTGGCAGTTTTCCTTGTCGTACAACCACACGGCGGCGCAGTCCGCCACGTAAATGGCAAGCACGCAGTCGGAAACTCCGGAGCAAATCAGGCCGTCCACGCCTTCCACAGGATAATTGGAGCCGATGTCCCCCACCAGGGCAACTTTCGTGCCGTGCACCTGTTCGGCGCGGCGCAGGTCTTTCCACCGCCAGCCCAGGGCTTCCACTTCCGCCTTATGGTACGGTTCCAGCCGTTCCAGCACGGTTTCGCGGTCTCCGGCGACGTCTACTCCCGGAATTCTCTCAATGAATTGGACGATTTCTCCGGGATAGGACTGGATAGGCTTCAAGAATGCTGGCGTTTCCATAATTGATGGATCAATAAATGTCGTTGGGGACATCTTGTCGTTTTGTATTACCTAGTCGAGCAAAATTTGGTGTAAAATGTCACGGACGCCGCCCGGTGACTGAGAAAAGGTTTTTTTCCGCCTTTCCGGAGTGATATGAGCAATTCATGCTGCGCAGGTATTCTTTACTTTCCACTTTTTTTGCGGGAATGGCCGCCGTGTTTTTTTCCTTTGCTGCCTCCTTGGCCCAGGAGGCTTCTCCGGATGCCGGGCAGCTGCTGAAAAGGGTGCGCCAGGGGGCAACTCTTCAGGAAAACAAGGACATTAAGGGGCAAATACGCAAACGCAGCGTCAAAATTCCCTTTTCCATGAGTCTGCGCGGCAATCTGATAGCCTTCCAGTACCAGCTCAATAATGTCTGGAACAGGTTCGACCTGAAATTCAAGGACCGCGGCCAGGAGATCCTTTCCTGGAAGGACGGGAAAGCCGGTGTTTTGCCGGTTGCCCAGTATGCGGTGCCCATTGCGGGGACGGACGTAACGTACGAAGATCTTTCCATGCGCTACCTGTACTGGCCCCAGGCAAAAATTGTCCGGGATGATGCGGCGAGCACCGTCAAGGGGCGGGATTGCTGGATTGTCCAGATACCGAATCCTAATTCCGGGGTGGGGCAATATGCCTGGGTGCGCGTCTGGATTGATAAGGAGAACGGCGCCATGTGGCAGGTGGATGGCATTGACCGCCGCGGGGAGCTGGCTAAAAGGTTCATGATTGATTCCGTGATGAAATTGAAGGACGGATCCTGGTTTTTCAAACGGATGAAGGTGGAGGTCCGGGATCCTTCCAATCCGCGCAGAACGGTCTCCGTCAGCTACATAGATATGGACAGCCCAGAATAGCCTTCCGGTTCCCGTTCCATTCCCCGCGGAGCTTTCGGATTATTCTTTCCGGGGCATGGGGGCGGATTCCTTTTCATGCCGCACAGATGGATGATTTAGGACGTGACAAGAAGGCGGGATGGGCGTAAATCCTCCAAAAACCTGTTATGAAGAAACATTTATTCCTTGCATGTGCCCTGGCGTTCGGCCTGTCCGCCTGTTCCCAGCACCAGGAGCAGCCGGCGGAGTCCGGTTCTCCGGTGAAAACGACCATTTCTCCCGTGACTGCTCCTGGGAAAAAGCCGGACCGGCCGGCCGTGAAATTGCCTCCCAAGTCCGTTCCGGTGCCTTCCGTAAGCCCGTCCTATAATAATACTCCTCTTTCCCCGCGCATTCCGGGGGTAACGGTCAACCGTGTGGCTGTGCCGGACAAGGTGGTGGCCCTCACCTTTGATGACGGTCCCCATGGAACGCTGACCCCCAGGGTGCTGGACATCCTGCGCGACAATAACGTCAAGGGTACTTTCTTCATGCAGGGCTGCAATGTGAAGGCCCATCCCCAGGTAGTGCGCCGCATGGTCAATGAGGGCCATGAAGTAGGCAACCATACATGGAATCACGTTTATCTGAGCAAAGTGCCCCGCGAAAAAGCGGAATCCCAGCTCCAGAGCACTAATGAAGCCATCCGCAACGCCTGCGGCGTTGTCCCCGTGGTCATGCGCCCCCCCGGCGGCTATACGAATGCAGGCGTGGCGTCCTGGGCCCGCCAGCGCTTCGGCTTCACCACGGTCATGTGGGATGTGGACACGAATGACTGGCGCAAGCCCGGCTCCTCCGTGGTGGCCGCCCGCGCCGTGAACGGCGCCAAACCCGGCTCCATCATTCTGGTGCATGACATTCACGCTTCTACGGTGGCGGCGGTGGACGCCATTGTGAAGGGATTGAAAAACCGCGGCTATGAACTGGTGACCGTTTCCGAACTTATCAGGAGAGGACGTGCCGCCGCCGGCCATGCTCCTTCCATGCCCGCGGCTCCTGCTGTTCCGGATTCTTCTCCCCTTGCCGTTCCTGCGATTGTGGCTCCCGCGGAGCCTGTTCCCGCTCCGGCGGAGACGGTGGCCGGCATGTAATCCCCGGTGTTTTTCCTTTTCCTTTCAACCCGGTTTCTCTGCGGAAACCGGGTTATTCATTGCCTTTCCGGAGCATTTTTCCCACCGCCCCGGAAAGGAGGCTTTCCCCTTAACGGGCACACGCACAGAAGGCTTGACCTGCTGGTGAATTTCTCCACAATCTTTTGCCGTATTATTCACACCCAATCCGGATTGAAATGTCTATGAATCTCCTGGCATCTGCCGATACTCTACCCGCGCCTGGCGGAATGTCCGCTCCTCTCGCCTTCATCTACGATCTCTTCAATAACCCTCTTTTCATCTTCATTGGCGGTCTGGTGTTGCTGGGTGTGTTTTTCTGGTACCTGGGTTCCGACCAGGACAAGGTCAAGCGCAATGCCGGAACGATTTTCATTATCGGCATTGCGTCTTTTTCCCTGTTCTCCCTCTTCCAGCAGGGGTTGAAATACGGCATTGACATTGCCGGGGGCGTCTCCTTCACGTTGAGCGTGGAACCGAATATCGGAGACGACGGCAAGCCCATTCCCCTGACGGACCAGGCCATGGAACAGGCATGCGTGATCCTGACGGACCGCCTTAACAGTACCGGGGCCAATGACGTCATTATCCGCCCGAAGAAAAAAGACAACCTGAATCTTATAGAAGTTCAAATCCCCGCTGCGGATCCTGCCAAGCGCGAGGAAACCAAGGCCATCCTGACCAAAGTAGCCAAGCTTCAGATTCTTCCTGTCCACCCGCGTAACAACGAACTGGTGGCGGAGGGTCGCATTCGCGTTCCCGGCTACAGGATGTATGAATATACCTTCAAAAACGGCAAGGGTGAGGACGTCACGGAAAAAATATTCCTGGAAAAGCGTGAATCGCTGACAGGCAGGGATATCGTGCGCGCCGGAGTGGATCTGGCCCGTCCCGGCCACGTCAACGTCACCCTGAGCAACGAAGGGGCGGACAAGATGTATAACCTGACTTCCCGCATGCAGCTGGGCCACGACCGCATGGCCATTGTGCTGGATGATGTGGTCAAGAGCGCCCCAACGGTCCAGGCCATTCTGTCGAAAAGTTTTGAAATCAGCGGGCTGGATGCTCCCGGAGAGGCTGAAGCCCTGACGAAGGTGCTTTCCAACCCCCTTACCAACAAGCTCAATTTTGAGTCCGCCAGTGAAATTTCCGCCTCTTTGGGGCATACGGCCCTCCTTCAGGGGGAATACGCTGGCATTACGGGATTGATCCTCTGCTTCATCATGATGATCATCTACTACCGCTTTGCCGGTTTGGTGGCTATCATGGGTCTGACGATCAATGCCCTGCTTCTTCTGGGAGCCATGTCTATCTTCGGGTTTGAGCTGACGCTGCCGGGTATTGCCGGTATTGTGCTGACTCTGGGCGTGGCGGTGGACTCGAACGTGTTGATTTATGAACGCCTGCGGGAAGAAAAGGAAATGGGGCGCCCCTTCCGCGTGGCTATCCGCAACTCCTTTGACAAGGCGTTCTCCGCCATCTTTGACTCCAATATCACCTCGCTCATTACCGCCGTCATCCTGTACTGGATGGCAACCGGCACCATCAAGGGGTTTGCCGTCACGTTGACAGTAGGCGTCATCACTTCCATGATTGGGGCGATTCTCGTTACCCGCGTCCTGTTCTACTGGGCGGATACCGTCGGCATGATGAAGGATCTTAAATTCCTCAACCTCTTCAAGAAAAAGACGAACATCGACTTCATGAGCCAGAAAATCTGGTCCTGCTCTCTTTCCGCCATTCTGCTGATGATATGCATTGTATTTGGCGCCGTAAAGGGCAAGGATTGCCTGGGCATGGACTTTACGGGCGGTTCTTCCATTTCCTATCTGGTGAACAAGGGTGACATCTCCTTCCGGGAAGTGGAAGGCGTGGTCAACAAGCTGTCCCTGACCCAGAAGGCTACGGTGCAGGAGGTGGCGGAGTCCACGGACAGCAGCAAAGTGAATATTCTGATTAATTTCTCCGACCATGCCCAGGACAAGGAGGCTATCACCACGGCATTGGACAAGGCGTTTCCGGTTCTGGACAACGCTCCGTTCAGTGAAGAAACCATCGGGCAGTCCATGGGGTACGATACGCTCATTACTTCCGCATGGGCCCTTTTCTTCGGCATTCTGGGAATCATGGTTTACCTGACGGTGCGGTTTGAATGGACCTTCGCCATTGGTGCGGTCATCGCCCTGACGCATGACGTCCTGCTGGTGCTTGGCCTGGTGATTGTCAGCGGAACGGAGCTGAATGTTATTCATATTGGCGCGTTGTTGACGGTGGCGGGGTACTCCATCAATGACAAAATTATCGTATTTGACCGCATCCGCGAATTCCTCCGCTTCTCCGACCCGAATGAAAGCGCTTCACAAATCATGAACGAAGCCATTAACCAGACGCTTTCCCGTACTATTTTGACCTCTCTTTCCACGCTGGCCGTGCTGGTGTGCCTGTACTTCTTTGGAGGTCCTTCCATGGAAGACTTCGCCTGGACGATTTCCGCAGGCATTTTGATTGGTACGTACTCCTCCATCTTCATCGCTTCTCCGGCGGCTCTTTTCTTCTCCCGGAAGCATGGGTTGCATGAAGAAGTCAGACAGGCCATGAAGGCCGGAGCCTGAGGTTTGGCGTTGAGCCGTTAAATCTCTGACCGGGGAAGGCTGAATGCCTTCCCCGGTCTGTTTCTTGGAAAGAGAGGGAAAGGCTCTGTATGGAATAACCTCCGTGTTCTTTCCCCGTCCGCCTCTTTCGCTTTTCCTGTTTCCACCATATGCGGCTACGGCTTCCGCATGGCTCTTCTGTCTCGCATTCCTCCCTCTTTTATTTCAGGCATAAGAAAACCCCGCCTGCCGTTAGGCAGACGGGGCCGTATCTCTGGTTTCCTGCTATGTATTTCTGCGGGTGAGATTATTCATCATCCCCTTCCTCCTGTGCCGGGGCGGGAGGGGGAGGCATGTCGTTGTTGCCGCGGGCTGCCTTTCTGGCTTCCCTGCGCGCTTCAAGAGCCTTGGAAGCGTCAGCGTTGAGCTGGGCCATTTCAGCCTCATTCAATTTTCCGTCCTTGTCGGCGTCATACTTTTCTTCAATCAGGATCCATCCGGCAGCCATGATCGGGGCGCGGTTGGGGTCAAGCTGGGGACGGGGACCGTTAGGGCGGTTGCCGTGGGGGCCCCGGTTACCGTCTTCACGGCGTCCTTCACCGCCTCTGCGGCCTTCCGGTCCTCTGGGAGCGCGGGGGCCTTCAGCTCTGGGGCCTCCCGGACGCCTCGGACCGTCCATGTTGGGCATTCTCGGTCCTTTGGGGCCACCGGGAACGGCATGGTGCGGGCCGGGCTGGCCGTGATGAGGGGGAATGGACTGCAATTCTTCCGGGGAGAGCTTCCCGTCGCCGTCTTTGTCAAATTTTTTGATCATGGCGGCGGCGTGGGCTTCCTGGCGGGCTTTCATTTCTTCCATGCGCTTGGCAGCTTCCGGATGGTTTTTTGCCCAATCTTCCCGCATGGCTTTCTTTTCCTCGTCGGAAAGCTTGCCATCGCCATCCTTATCGTACTTCTTAAGAATTTCGGCTTTCCTGGCTTCCTGGCGGGCTTTCATTTCTTCCATGCGTTTGGCAGCTTCCGGATGGTCCTTAAGCCATTCTTCCTGCATAGCCTTTCTTTCCTCCTTGGAAAGCTTGCCGTCCCCATCCTTGTCAAATTTCTTCAGGATGGCGGCTTTCTTGGCTTCCTGGGCCTTCTTGACGTCGGCTTGCAGAACGGCTATTTCCTCGTCGGAAAGCTTTCCGTCCTTGTCGGTATCGTATTTGGCCAATACCAGTTCTTCTCCGACAATCATGATACCGGGATCGATTCTCTTCATCTGAACTCGTTTTGGCCCCTGGCGGTCTCTGCCTCCGGCATGGTGGCGATGACCTCCCCTTCTTTCAGGGGGGGGCTGCATTTCAGGAGCATCGGAAGGAGCCTCCGGAGCGGGAGGCGGCGGAGCGTCCTGAGCGAACGCGGAACATGCGGCAAAAGCCGCGGCGATAATCATTTGCTTGGTCATATCTTTGAATGGTGAGGTTTGATGCGTTTCGGAAAGGAGCGTGCGCTGCGGTGTTTCAAACAGGCGGAAACGTCTCCCTTTGCTAAAAGGAACCCCTGGAATTCATTCCGGTTGCAAAATAAAAAGGCAAATGCGTCGGAGAGGGGGTGCGCCGCTGTTTTTATGACACCTGTTTTCTTCCGGGGTAAAGAAGGGTGAACCCATTGAATATGAAGGAAATCAGTGAGGGAATACAGCAATCGGGTGCGAGTGCGTGCCGCCCGTGTCATAGCGGAAAAAATTATTCGCCGGAAATAAAGCGAATGTAGGCCTGCCACCACTGGCTGCCGCCCAGCAGCCAGATCAGAGCGGCGCTGAGAAGAGCGGGGCCAAAGGGGAGGTTTCTGCCGAACCCCATGCGTGAGGCGGCAGCCTGTACAATCCCCAGCAGGGAGCCGAGGAAAAGGCTGAACAGGGCGCCCTGCCAGCCGCACGCGCATCCGGCCATCATCAGAATCCAGGCGTCGCCTGATCCCATGGCTTCCCTGCTGGCATGGATATCCGTCAGATTTCCCTCCACGCTTTCCAGTCTTTCCAGAAGAAAAACGTCCCCGTTTTCCATCTCTATCCTGTCGTACCGCAGCGTGACGGAGCAGGCAGGGTGCGTTTTGCCGTCAATGGTGACGGAACCTCCGGAAAGGACGGCCTTGTCCGTAGACCGGTGGAAAAGCATGGACCAGTCGTGAGGCTGGCCGTTGACGATGAGCTGAAGTTCCTCCCGCTCGGATTCCGGTTCCCTCAAACTCCACGGGGCGGGAACGTCAAAATGCTGTTTCCAGGTGCCGAACAGAAGCTTCCCCAATTCAATCACCAGCCTGATGACCGCATACCCTGCCGCTCCTCCCAGCACGGATGCCGTGAAGGCGTCCGTCCAGGTCATGACATGGCTGTCCGGCAGGAGGAAAGGGTAAAGGGCGCAGGCCCCCGTTCCGGCCAAGGCGCCGATAAATGCCTGAGAGCGGAAGACAATCAGATGTTCCGCGTCAATGAACATGATGACAATGGCCATGGCAGTCCACAGGCAGAGCAGGACGGCTGCTCCTGTGGAAGCGTCCGCGTATTTCCAGCCAATGGCCACGAAGAGCAGGGCCGTGAGCAGCTCCACAAAGCAATATCGGAAGCTGATGCGCGTTCCGCAGCAGGCGGATTTACCCCGGAGAGCCAGCCAGCTCAGAACCGGAATATTCAGGAACCAGGGAATGGGTTTTCCGCATTCCGGGCAGAAGGAACGCGCCGGATCGTTGACGGAGACGCCCCGCGGCATGCGGTAGATAACCACGTTCAGGAAGGAGCCTATGCAGGCCCCCATCAGGCCGAAAACCACGGGAATCACCCATGCGGGAAAGGCGTCAGGCATGGGTGGGCGGGGAATAGGTTCGGCTGGGCGTCTGGTTGATGCGGTCAATCAGCAACCTCAGCCTGCCGTAGTTGCCGCGTTTGATGGGGAAGACGAGCCGGGGCAGGCGGTCCAGGTGTGGTTCGTCCGCTTCATCCGGCAGGGGGCCGCTCTGGATCATTTTCCCCCCAGGCAGAATCAGGTCTGAAAAGTCCCGTTCCAGATGTTCCACCCACTGGGCGGGAAGCTGCGCATTCAGCCGGATGACGATGGAATCTCCGACAAAACGGTAGGAGTGGAAAATCCGGTAAAAACGGTCGATGTGTTCCATGGCTTCCGCCGGATTTTTAGTGACATGGATGAGATGAAGATCGTCTGCGGAAATCAGTCCGGAATCCACCAGTTCCACGCGAATGAAGGCCAGCCAGTTCAGCCAGAAGGTTTTGCCGGGGGAATCCAGAAGGACGATCGGGTAAATGGTCGCTTTTCCCGTCTGGATCAGAGTGAGTGTTTCAAACACTTCATCCATGGTTCCGAAGCCTCCGGGGAATGCCACCATGGCGTCGCTTTCCGCCACGAAGTTCAGTTTTCTGACGAAAAAGTAATAAAAATTGATGAGTTTGTCGCTGTGGGCCACCACATGGTTGGAGGTCTGTTCATACGGCAGGGTGATGTTCAGGCCGAAGGAGCGTTGCTCTCCCGCCCCTTCATTGGCTGCCTGCATGATGCCCGGTCCGCCTCCGGTAATGACCATGTAGCCGTGTTCGCTGGCTTCCCTGGCGAATTCCCTCGCCGTTTCATACGCCGGTTCGTCATTCCTGATGCGGGCGGAGCCGAAGACGGAAATCTTGCGGATGTGGCGGTACGGGGCGAAAACGCAGTTGGCGCGGTACATCTCCCGCCCGGAGCGGATCAGGACGGTAAAATCATGGTCCGAGGCGGCGGACTGGGCCATGTTGATTCCCGTTTTGATATACTCTTGGAGGTAGCGGGGATCGTGCCTGGTGGAGGCTATTTCGGAAAGCTTTTTAACGGCGCCTTCCAGAGTCTGGTAGCTGGAATCCATGGACATGGTGGAGGGGCGTTTCTTGTCTTCACCTGTAAAATCCCTGTTGTCCAAAAAATCAGGATGCTTCATGAGTTGGTATGATAGGTTTGCCCTACTATGCCAGATGACGTACATTAAGTCACAGAAAATTTACCGGCGGGCATGAAAAGAGTTGATTGTTGAAAACAGATCGTTACATTGCTCCCCGCACGGGCGTTCCCACAACATGCCGTTGGTCCTTCAGGCGCATTGGCCGCCATGTCCGTGTTGAGGGGAAACCCGGTACATTACATACGATTATGTCGGAAAACGAAACCACTACTGCAGAAGAAACCGCCGTTACCACGCTGGCCCGTTTTGAGGTTCCCAGCCGTCTGGAAAAAATTGAAGATCCGAATGATGCGAATCATTTGACCTTTGTGGCGGAACCGTTTGAAAACGGTTACGGCCATACGCTTGGCAACTCCCTGCGCCGCGTTCTTCTGGGTTCTCTTGAAGGCGCCGCCATTACCTCCGTCCGCATCGCCGGTGCGCAGCATGAATTTTCCTCCCTGCCCGGTGTGGTGGAAGATGTGACGGAAATCGTGCTGAACCTGAAAAAGGTCAAATTCAAGCATAACGGCAAGGAACCGCGCCTGCTCTCTCTGCGCGTGCATAAGCAGGGCGTTGTGACTGCTGCCGATATTGCCGACGACACCGTTTACCAGGTGGTCAATCCCGATCAAATCATTTGCACTCTGGATCAGGACACCATGTTCGAATGCGAATTCCAGGTTCGCGTGGGCCGCGGTTTTGCCACCGGCGATGAAAACAAGGTGCCGGATATGCCCATCGGCGTGATTCCGATCGACTCCATTTTCTCTCCGGTTACCCGCGTGAAGTATTCTGTGCAGAATACCCGTGTGGGGCAGATGACTGACTACGACAAGCTGATCCTTGAAGTCTGGACGGACGGCCGCATCGCCCCCGCAGACGCCATGCTCCAGGCTTCCGCCATTCTGCGCCATCACCTGGACGTATTCGTCAACTATGACGACAAGCAGGTCAACTTTGAGGAAGCTCCTTCCGCCGTCCAGGACGAGGAAACGGCCCGCCTGCGCAAGTTGCTCAACATGAGCGTCAACGAAATCGAGCTTTCCGTGCGTGCCGCCAACTGCCTCAACAATGCCAATATCACGACCGTTGGCCAGCTTGCCATGAAGAGCGAAAGCGAAATGCTCAAGTACCGCAATTTCGGCAAAAAATCCCTCAACGAAATCAAGGACAAATTGCTGGAACTGGGTCTTTCCCTGGGCGTTCAGGTGGATCCATCCCTGCTTACCGGTCCCGTGCCGCAGGCCAAGCCGCGCCTGGGTCTGGAAGAGGAAAGCCCCGTGGGCCTGGCAGACCTGATTGCCGCCAACATCGAAGACGACGACGACTAAATCTCACAAAACCAACACACATAGAAAAATATCATCATGAGACACGGTGTAAAAACCTCCAAGCTTCAGCGCAATGCTTCTCACCGCAGGGCTCTGCTCGCCAACCAGGCATGCAGCCTCATCCTCAATGGACGCATCACCACCACCCTGGCCAAGGCCAAGGCCCTGCGCCCCTATGTGGAAAAGCTGATTACGCTTGCCAAGCGCGGTGACGTGCATTCCCGCCGCCTGGCTACCGCTACCATTCATAATACGACCGCCGTTAAGCGGCTGTTTGATGAAATCGCTCCTCTTTGCGCGGAACGCAAGGGCGGCTATACCCGCATCGTCAAGCTGGGCCAGCGTCTGACTGATTCCGCCCTTGTGGCCATGATCGAAATTATCGATCTGCCCCGTGAGGCTGCCGAAAAGGAAGAAGCTCCCGCCACCACGGAAGCCACCGCCTAAGACGCACCTCTGGAACATCCTGTTAATACCCCGCTCCGGCCTTTTGTGAGGCCGGAGCGGATTTTTTATTGGCAATAAGGAAGTTATGGCGATAATATCGCTCTTGCTTCTTTCCTGCCGGAACGTTATAATCCAGCTTTAACTATGGACGCAGTATTATTGTTTTCCGGACAAGGTGCCCAAAAAGTAGGCATGGGCAAAGATTTGTATGACCAGTATCCCGTCGCCAAAGCCCTGATTGAACAGGCGGACAAGGCGCTTGGAGAATCCCTTTCTGCCGTCATGTTTGAAGGCCCCGGCGAAGAACTGACGCGTACCTGCAACTGTCAGCCCGCCCTCTACGTACATGGCCTTGCCTGCCTGGCCGTCTTGAAGGAGCTCGTTCCCTCCCTGAATCCTGTGGCTGCCGCCGGCCTTTCCCTGGGGGAATTCACGGCTCATGCCGCTGCCGGGACCTATTCTTTTGAAGAAGGCCTCCGCCTTGTCCAGAAGCGCGGCGCGTTTATGGAGGAAGCATGCAACGCCACGAAAGGCACTATGGCCGCCATGATCGGCGGCACGGATGAAAACGTCATTAAGCTGGCGCAGGAATGTGACGTGGATGTTGCCAATTTCAATTGCCCCGGCCAGACAGTCGTTTCCGGTACGGAGGAAGGTGTGGCCAAGGCTGTAGCAGGGGCGAAGGCCGCCGGCTGCAAGATTGCCAAGAAGCTCAATGTGGCGGGCGCCTACCATTCCCGTCTGATGTACAGCGCTATGGTAAAGCTGGCGGAAGAACTCAAGAATATTTCCTTCGGTACGCCGTCCATGCCTGTTTATTGCAATTATGAAGCCCGGGTAGTGGAAGGTCCGGACGACATCCGCAGCATGCTGGAACACCAGGTATGCGGATCCGTGCGCTGGACGGCTTCCATGCAGAAGCTGGTGGATCAGGGCCACCGCCTTTTCATTGAACTGGGGCCGGGCAAGACACTGGCCGGCATGATGGCTCGCATCTGCAAGGAAGCTACGGTCATCTCCATTGAAGACGTGCCCAGCCTGGAAGCCGCCGTTGCGGAGCTGAACAAATAATTTCCCTGAATAAAAGGGGGTAAGCCGCCGGCCCGTTGGGGAGCCGGCGGTTTTTTGTTGGCGTGTTCATGGCGGGGTTCTGTCAAATAGGCAATATCCCATGGAACAGGGGAAATGCCTGCCTCCGTGCCAGCGGCCCTGCTCCTGCGCGGGCATTTTCCTCATGCCGCCGGTGGGAAGATGCATGAACATCAGCATCGTTCCCATGAAAAAAGCGATGGCGGGCACGAACAGCGGTTTCCATATAAGGAAAAGTGCGGGCATGATGGAATGCGCCGCTCCTCAGGTCAGAAGAATCAGGGCAATGAGGTAAAACAGGAGGCCGCTTTTAGGAGGCCGGCAGGAGAGCATGAAAGCCGAGGCTCTGAGCCGCGCCAGGCGTTCCTGGCGGCGCAGCCCCCTGCATCAGGCATGAAAGGAATTCCGTCAGGAAACAGGCGTTATGGAATAGAAATTCCTGATTTCTAAAGAAGTTCCGTCAGAGAGCGGATGATACTGGTCGCCAGGGAAAAATCCGCCTGCTCCGTTACCCTGTTTGGAACCGAGATGACTGGCATTCCTGCGCGGTGTGCGGCTGTAGTGCCGTTCTGGGAGTCTTCCAGCACCAGGCATCCAGACGGAGATTTACCCAGGTTTTCCGCGGCTTTCAGGAACAGGGCCGGATCCGGTTTGACGGGGAGGCCGTCGTCGCGGCAGACGACGGTTTGAAAATAGGGCATGATGCCCAATCTGTTCAGCCAGCCGTCCACCCAGCGGTGGGAAGAACTGGAGGCCACTCCCATAGGGGTTCCGGCTTCCCCCAGGTTCCGGATGAGTTCTCCGGCGCCGGGCAGGAGGCCGGCATGTTCCAGATCCCGGACGATTTCCTCCTGGCGGCGGCTGTTGACGGTTTCCCAGTCGAAAGTGCGCCCCGTCAATTTCTCCAGATGTTCTCCGGGATTCCAGTGGGTGTAACCGCTGCCCAGGCATTGGTTGAACAAATCCAGGGGAAGAGGGTGGCCGCAGGACGCGAAAACCCGTTCCCAGGAGGAATAAATGGCATATTCCGTATCCACCAGCAATCCGTCAAAATCAAAAATGACGGCGTGTGCCCGCCGGAGCAGTTCACGCGCTTTCAGAACGGCTTCCCGGGAATCGGCAAAGTGATCAGGAATGGTCATGGACGGGAGTCTTTTTCAAGCCTCTCAATAATTCCGAGAAGCTTCTGTGAGCCAGCTTGGTTTGAAAAAGGCGGATGGCGATGATGGTGTAGATAATGTTGGGCATCCATGCTCCCAGCCAGGTGGGGAGGTAGCCTGCGGAGGCCAGGGTGGGGAAAAACTCATACAGGAACAGCATGGCTGCCGCTAGGAACAACGCAATGCCGATGCCGGACATGGCGGAGCGCCTCTGGAACGTGATGGCGGAGGGGATGGCAATAAATGTCAGGATAATGCAGGAAAATATGCGGGCGATCCTGACGTGCCATTCCGTCTGCAGGCTTCTGAGGTACCTGGCATTTGTCGTGCCGGACTTGATGAGTTCCTGGAGAGCCGGGGTTCCCTGTGTATCCACGCGGACGTTGGGTGAAATCAGTTGCCAGGGTGTTTCGGGATAATGCTCTTTCAGCGTTTGGTATTCCTGTCCGGCAAAAACGGGAACATCATGGAGCTGGCGGGGTTCCTCCTGGGAATAATTTCTTTTGATGGCCTGCCGGAAGGTCCATGTCCTGGAGGCCGGATCCCAGGTGGCTTCATCGGCAAACAGCTCGTATTTCATCTTTCCGGGGGCGCTGAACTGTTCCACCCGCACCTGCCGGAAAGGATTGCCGGGGGAATCAATTCCGGGAGGATTGCCCAGATACCAGATGCGGGATTCCGCATCATTTTTGTAGATGGTGCTCTGGGAAGCATGGTTATTTTTGTTCTGGCTCAGGGAGGAGAACATCAGTTTCCTGTACAGGGCGGAGTTGGGTGCCCAGTGGAACCCGAAGATGCCGAAGTAGATGGAGGCAAAGACGGCACCGATGATGATGGGGGTGTTGATTCGGAGCAGGGACCGTCCGGACTGCAGCATGCCGGTGATTTCTGAGGATGAGGAAAGTTTGGTAAGCGCCCAGAGTGTTCCCAGGAGAAGGGTATAAGGCAGAATCAGGTTCAGGATCATGGGCAGCTGGCTCAGGTAAAAGCGGAACGTGCCCATGAGGGGTGCGTCCAGGTTCATCAGGTCTCCCACATTGTCCGCAAAATCTCCGATAATGTAAATCAGCGTCAGGATGGCCGTACACATGATGAAGGCCGTGAACCAGGTGCGCGCCACATACTTGTCCAGGATGCTCGAACGGTTGTACAGGAACATTCCCAGCGCGGGGAGAAAGCAGCCCAGAAGGATGAGCCAGGGCCGCAGGAGCTGGGAAAGGGGATATTCGGACGGCGTACCGGGAATTTCCCATTGCATCTGGGACCATTCCCGGGGCATCAGAAACCAGGCTGCCGCTCCTCCCAGCGCAAGCAGGAGGAGAAATGCGGACCATTGGCGGAAATGTCGGGCCTGGATTGCCATGAAAAAAGAGGGTGGGGCAAGAATGCCAGATCGGGAGCGGGAAATAAAGCGTTATTTGGCCGCCGGACAGGGATAAAAGGCTGCCTGAACCGCATGTATGTGCTTGCTTCGTGAACCTCAGTGCGGTTCCGCTCCTTAAAGGGAGGAAGTGGCTGCTGGAGATGTTCCGCCTGATAGAAGTTGGCTGTTGTCAACGTAAACTGGATGAGATAAAATCTTCCTGACAACTGTTTCCCGGCAACAGCCTTTCCATGTTCAAACGTCTTGTTCAATTGTTTCTTCTGTTTTTTCTGGCTGCTGCGGGTGTTCTGGCGTGGTTTGCTTGGTACGTCTCCACTCCCCTGCTCATTCCCGTGGGAGGGGAGGAACCCGCCTCTTCTCCCGTTGCGGGTTCCCTGGTGATGGAACCCGTGGAAGCCGTTTCATCCGATGGCACGGCTATTGAAGGTTATCTGGTGAGCCCGGGGCGTCCGGAGGCTTTGTCTCCGCGCCAGAGCCGCGTGCGGGATACTCTGAAATTGCGCGGGAAAATGCCGCATTTGGAGGCAAAACCGGAGCTGGTTGTGATAGCCGCTTCTTGGAATGAGGGAGTGGAAAGTTCCCTCCCTCTGGCGGAAGGGCTGGCAGGAGCCGGTTACACGAGCCTGATATGGAATCCGCGCGGGAAGAACAATACCCGTCAATTCTGCACGTACGGATTAAGGGAATATGCGGATGTAACGGCGCTTTTGGACGCCGTATCCCGGAAGCAGGGCGGATTGCCTCCCGTGGCTGCCGTGGGGCAGGGATTTGGTGCGGCCGTGCTGTTGAAAGCCGCGTCTGAAGATCCCCGCATCCGCTGCATGGTCAGCATGGACTGCTTTCCTTCCCTGAAAACCGTGGCTGTCCGGGAGATGGAGCAGGATTGGGGCAAGCCTCTGTGCTATGCCGCTTATTGGCTGCTGGATGCCGGGGTGGATTGGCGTGCGGGGTTCAGTACGTTTGACGTGGCTCCCGTGGATGATGCCCTGAAATTGGATTATCCGGTCATGGTGGTTTGTACGAACCAATATTTTTTCTCCACGCTGGAAGATTGCCTGAGCATTTACGATTCCCTGAAAAATGAGAAAAAACAGCTTTATGAATCCATCCGGGAAGGGGAACCGTATGGCACCCGGGAACGGACTTTCCTGCATTCCATTGAAGGAAAGAAGGGGGAAAAATTTGAAAAAATTTATAAGGTCAACGTCTATGCGGGGGATGACGAGCTGCAGGCTGGCATTGCGGAATGGATTCATGAGAATACGCGTATGCCCATGCCCAGGGTGTTGCCTCATGAGTCTTACAGTGCGCCCGTTACGGGTACCGCTCCTTCCGGTTCATGAATTGTTCCTTTCCTTTTGCTGATGATCCCGTGAGTGCGAATCAGGACAACAACCGAGAACTCCGCGAAAACCGCCGCAGGCGCAGCCGTTTTATTCTGCCCGCGCCTCGCCATCTGGCAGCTGTGGCGGCAGGGGCTCTCCTTGCCGCCGTGCTGGTGCATTACCTGGGGTTTATCGTTCTGAGCTGGTTTGATCTGGGCATTCATGTGCACAAAGCCCCCACTGTCCAGGAGGACAGAAAGCCTCTGCCTGAAAAAATAGTTCTGAAGGCGGACGACCGTCCTGCTCCGGATGTAGCGGAAGCCGTTGAAAAACCGGATATTGAGCAACTTGAAGAGATTCCCCCGGAATTGCCGGATTTAGAGGATATGCTTCCGGAGCAGGTAGTGATTGCTCCGGGGGAAACCAGCTTTTCCGCAGATCCGGTAAGTCCTTCCCCCCCGGAATCCCTTTCCCCGAAAATGCCGCAGGTGGACATGAATGCCGTCGCGAAGGGGTTGCCCGAACCCTCTCCGCCTGAGATGCTGAAATCTTCCGCCAGTCCGGTTACAATCAAGACGGCTGAACCGGATATGGTGAATCCGGATGAATGGTATAACAATAAGCTCAAAGGGGCGGGCGGTCAGGATGATTCCCATTTGCCGGATGGGAGCAAATCTCTTTCCCAGCTCATGGCCCAGTCCTCCTTGGGCAAGGACAGCGGGTACAGCAGGCTGGGAGCGGATCTTCTTTTTGAATACAACAAGGCGGTGATGAAAAATTCCGCCAGGCTGAGCATGCTTCAGCTTGCGGGACTGATGATGAAAAATCCGGATACGATTTTCATTGTGGAAGGTCATACGGACAGCTTTGGTTCCGAGGAATATAATGCCGTGCTTTCCCTGATGCGTGCTAATGCCGTCCGCCAGTGGCTGAAGGATAACGGCATAGCTCTGACGCGCCCGAATGGGGAATGCAGATTGTACATACGCGCTTGCGGCTCTTCCCGTCCCGTCGTTTCCATCAGGGGAGACCGGGATGCCCAGGCCGCCAACCGGAGGGTGGAAATCCACATGCGCAAGCCGGGAGAGGAAATACCCGCCGGGAGCCTGCCCCTTACGTATGCGGTGGATATGAGCACCCCTGTCGCCCGCCAGGTGCGTGCCGGAGTGGGCGCCCGCGCCGGAATTCCCTCCTCCGCGGCAGAAAGGAAAGCGCCCCCCGCAGGGCGTTCATCTTCTGCCTCCCCGGAACGCCGGGAAAATCCTGCGCTGCGTCAGGAAGTAATTCCTGAGGCGGAACCCATTCCGGAAACGATTCCTTCGGCAGAGCCTGTGGAGGAACGCATCCCTTCGGCAGAGCCGGTAGAGGATGACATCCCGCTGGCTGAACCCGTCGTGTGTGCGGGGAGCCGCGCCGTAGTGAAGGGAGGTGCCGGATTGAGATGGAATTGATGCGTGTCCTTCCGGTTCGGGCGCTGCCGAAACCCGAACGGCTCCGGTATCTTTTCTCCTTTGATTTTGACGATACTCTGTTCACTCTTGGAGGCCCTGCGGAAGAAAGGAGCATTTTTTTCAGAACCATGCGCATGCTCCGGTCGCAGTATGGTGTTCTCTGGGGCGTTAATACGGGGCGCGACCCTGTCTACCTGAGGGAAGGTCTGGCGGATATGTTCCGGGATGATGCGGAAGCGTTTGCCCCGGATTTTACGGTGACGATGGAACGGAATGTTCATCTGGCGGATGCGGAGGGCAGGCTGATGCCCGGCGCCGCGTGGAACGATGACTGCGCTGTTGCCCATGACAGCTTGTTCACCCGTTACGGCGGCATGCTGGAATCATTGATGGGCCAGCTGGAAAGCCGGTTTTCCGGGCTGGGACTTCGCAGGCAGGACAATGACGCTTTTTCCCTGGTGGTGGATGATGCCTGCGGCCTGGATGAAGTTTCCTGCGTCATTCAGGATACGGTTGGTCCGTATGAGGAAATTGTCACGCAAAGGGCAGGTCCCTACCTGCGTTTCAGCCACCGTGATTACAATAAGGGAACATCCCTTTCCTTTGTTGCCTCCCGGTTCGGCATTCCGTCTTCCCATGTCGCCATTTTCGGCGACGGGCACAATGATCTGGACGCCATGCGGCACTTGCCGGAGGCATTCCGGTGCTGCCCTTCCAATGCGGCGCAGGAAGTGAAAGACATGGTTGCCCGCGGCCATGGATACATTAGCCCGGAACCGCGCACCCGGGGCGTTCTGGACGGCCTGGCACATGGAGTGTTCCCTTATTTCGGGATGAAGGCGGAGGTTTTGAAGGAGGATATTTGAAAACGGAGCTTTCGGATGCTGACGGGAGATCGGCTTTCAACATGTTTCTTTCATCAAGGCGCTCCCGGAAGGGGAAGAATCGTATTGACAAGGAATGCCTGCAATGCAGAAATGGGAAAGATTCTTTCCCAATCCCGATTACATGAACATTCCCTCTTTTTCCCGTAGCGTTTCCAGAGGTTCCGCCGTGGGCTGGTTTTTAGTGTTGCTGCTGGTTTGCGGTGCCGGAGCCGGATATTATCTTTACCAGGATAACCTGGCAAAAAGAAAAGCGGCCCAGGAATTGACCGCCGAACGTAAATTGAAGGAGAAGAAGGCCAGGGAAGCTGCGGAGAAACAGCGAATAAAACGGGAACGGGAAATCAGGGAGAAGAAGGAAAAGGAACGGCTGGCGGCCCAGAAGGCTTATGAGGAAGCGCAGGAAGAGAAGGCGCGGCAGGCGGCGGAAGCGGCCCGTAAGCTTCAGGAGCAGGCCGAACGCGAAGAACGGGAAAAAAGGAGAAGGGAGGAGCTGGAACGGCGCGAACGTGAGGAAGAGGCCCGCAGGCAGGAGGAAGATACTCCTGTGGAGGAAGAGCCTGAACCGGAAGGGCGTTTTCCCCAACCCGTGAAAAACCGGATGCCGGAGCTTTCCGTTTATTCTATTCCTTGCAGGGATGATATCCAGACGGAAAAAGACAAGCTGCTGGAAACATGGTCCTGGGACAAGGCGGAAAAAATGGAGGGTATGGAGGAATTCCCCACGGGTTCCTCTCCGTGGAAAAAAGGGAAAGACGCCGGACGCATGCAGGCGCTTCTGGAAAAATGCCGGGAATGGAAGGATGCCAAACTTGCCTCGCTGAAGGCGTGCCCGGCGGCGAAGGATTTTCCCGGCGTTCCGGAGAATGGGGCCCAGACGGTCAGGCGGACGGTGGAGATAGATTCCAATATTGGAGGCTGGCATAGTACGGGACTGTATGCGCCGCCCGGGGCGGAAATTTCGTGTTCCCTGTCCGGCGCTCCCAAAGACGGTTCGATCAGCGTCCGCATAGGATGCCATACGGACAGCCTTCATAAGCTGGATGAATGGAAAAGAGTGCCGGAAATAACCATGCAGGTTCCGGCTGGCCGTGGGCGCGTGAAAATGGTGAATCCGATGGGCGGCCTTGTTTATGTGAATGTAGGCCAGCGTCCCAGACGGGGAAAGGTCTTCAAGGTTCAGATTTCCGGAGCCGTGCCTTCACCTCTGTTCGTAATGGGGAAGACCACTCCGGAACAATGGGCCGAACAATTGGAAAATACCAAGGCCCCGTGGGGGGAAATCCGCATGCCCCGGCTTATTGTCACGATGCCCGTGGAACAGCTGAAACAATGTCCGGATGTTCAGAAGACGGCGGAATTTCTGCAAAAAAACATGGCTCTTCAGGACTGGATTATGGGATGGGATACCAAGCCGGACCGCCTGCATCATCCGATGCGCTTTGTCGTGGACAGGCAGATATCCGCCGGGGCCGGGCATTCCGGTTATCCCGCCATGGCCACGAAGGACTGGACGAATTCCATTGCCACCGGTTCCATCATCCATTCCGGAAGCTGGGGTTTGTGGCATGAACTGGGGCATAACCACCAATCCCCTCCCTTTACGATGGAAGGCCAGACGGAGGTATCCGTCAACATATTCTCCATGGTGTGTGAAGTGATGGGGACTGGAAAAGACTTTGAATCCTGCTGGGGCGGCGGCATGGGGCCGTACGGCATGAGCGCGGAAATGAAAAAATATTTTTCAGGCACCCAGACTTACAATGAGGCTCCCAACAAGGTGCAGCTCTTCTTCTGGGTGGAGCTGATGTACTATCTGGGGTTTGACGCCTTCCGCCAGGTGGCTCTTCAATTCCATGACAAGCCTTATGACAACGGCGAACTGAGTGATGAAAAGAAATGGGAATGGGTCATGAACGCTTTTTCCAAGGTCACGGGAAAGAACATGGGGCCTTTCTTTAAGATTTGGCGTACGCCGGTTTCCGAACGCGCTACGGGCAGAATGAAAGACCTTCCCGCCTGGCTTCCTTCCAAGGATTATCCGGCCTGTTATACCGCAGAGGAATAAGAAGGTTCTGGAACAGGGGGGGGAGGAGGCGTTGCCGCACTCGCTTCTGGACGGTTCCGCCGGCTGGGGCTAGGATGGCGGAGCTGTGAAATGGCTGAATGACTGGCTGGGCTTTTTCAAGCCCCTTCAGGTGCGGAACCTGCAAATATTCTGGTCAGGGCAGGCTTCGGCCCTGATTGGAATGTGGTTGCAGGTGACGGCCATGGGTATTCTTGTGTACGATATTTCCGGAGGCTCCGCCACGGCAGTGGGGGTGTTGGCTGCCTTGAACGCTCTTCCTTTCTTTCTGGGCGGCATGCTGCTTGCCGGGCTGGGGGACCGTTTTGACCGGAGGAAACTCCTCATAGCCGTGCAGTGCGTCCAGTGGCTGGTGGCTGTAGCCCTGTTTCTGCTGACTGTGCTGGATATGCTCCAGCTGTGGCACTTATACGCCGCCGGGCTGGTGATGGGCGTCAATCAGACGGTGGGTTTTCCCACACAGCAGGCTTTTGTGGGAGACCTGATACCGCGCCGGCAATTACAGGAGGCCGTGGGCATGTATTCTCTGGTATTTAATACGTGCCGGGCTATAGGGCCGGCGCTTGCCGGCTACATTATTGCGGAATGGGGCGCCGGAACCGCCTTTGGCGGCAATGTGGCGGCAAGCCTTCCGCTGGTTGGCTGCCTGGTTGCCTTAAAGGGACGCGTTGCGGATACCTCCGCTCCCAGAAAACAGCGCGGCGCAGGAAGGAAAGCATCCGGCCTCAAGGCGGTGCTTGCCACGCGCAGCCTGCTTTTCATCATGATCAGCGCTCTGATTCAGAATATCTGCGGGCAATCTCTCTATCAGATTGTTCCGGCATTGATGCACGGAAATCCCAGGAATACCGGCCTCATTCTGGGTGCGGTCGGAGCCGGAGCCATGGTGAGCATCCTCTTTGTCCTGCCGTTTGCACGCAAAAGCGACAGGGTGGGAGCCAAGCTTTCCTCAGGCACCCTGTGGATGGGATGCGCACTGTGCGTGGCAGGCGCCATCCCGGTGGTGGAAGTGCAGGCCCTCTGTTTCTTTTTTGCCGGTTTGGCCACTTCTTCCCTCTTTGTTACTTCTTCATCCGCCGTGCAGCTTCTGTCGCCCCCGGAACGCAAGTCGGCCATTCTGGGGCTGTTCAGCATTGTCACCATCGGTGTGCAGCCGCTGGCGGCCATGGGGTGGGGAGCTGTGGTGGATGCCTGGGGTGTCCAGATGACGATTGTCGTGGCGGGGGGGCTGGAAGCCTTGTTTTCCATTTGGATGCTGGGCGTTCCATTTTGGCGTCATTTCAAATTTTCTCCGGATGATTGTCCGGAGACGACATAGCGCCTTCCCTTCCATTTGCGGCAGGGGAAGGCTGTCGGTCCTCATGCTGCGGGGAAAAGGGGTGCATGTAGGGTTTCCCCCCCGCGGATAATTCCGGGATGCAGCCGGCCAGGGAAGAGGAAGCAGGTTTGGGAAACGTCAGGAGCAGGAACCGGCTGTTAGCCGTCCGTTTCTGCCTCGTGTTCGGAATAGCTGATGCCCAGCATGCAGATATCGTCGGCCTGATTGGTGCAGCCGGTAAATTTGGCTACGCAGGTAAGGGCCTGATGGACAAAATCCTTGGTGCTGTGGGGGGAGGAATTATTGAAATAGTCAATCAGCCTTTCCACGCCCATTTCTTCCCCGTCCTGGTTGGCTGCTTCCGTCAGGCCGTCCGTGTACATCAGGATGCGGGACCCCGCCAGGAGCGAAAACTGGGCATTATGGTACGTAGCGTCATCCAGCAGCCCCAGGGCGATTCCTTTGGGCAGCGGCATTTTGCGGGCGACTCCGTCCGGTCCCATAATGATGGGATGCGGATGCCCGGCTGTAGAAGCCGTCATGACCCCGGTTTCCAGATCCAGGTAAATATAAACGGCAGAGGCAAACATGGTGGTGTTCGCCCGTTGCAGGATTTTGGCGAGCTGGTGGTTGAGGGAAGTAAGGAAAGCCGCCGGGTTATCCGCCAGGTGGGACAACTGTTCCATCAGGCCGCGGAGCATGGAGGCGATCAGGGCGGCGCGGATGCCGTGGCCCATCACGTCGCAGACAATGGCGCCGACGCCGGAACTGCCTACGGGAAAAGCATCGAACCAGTCTCCTGCAACCCCCTCCGAAGGAGTGAAAATATGGTGAAAATCCGCATGGCGGGTCAGGCCGTGTTCCGTATGGGAGCGGGAGGGAATTTCGTAGGGAAGCAGGGCGAACTGGATTTCCCTGGCCAAATCTATTTCCTTTTCCAGAGTTCTGTTGCGTTCCTCCAGGATGCGGGCCGTTTCCGTGGCCTTGATTTCAGTCTTCACCAGTTTGGTGACATCACTGGAAATACCTACAATTCCCTTTAGCTCTCCGTTGCGTCCGTACCACGGGAACTTGCTGATCTGGCTCCAGGAATCATCCTTGTGGAGCCATGTCTCATGATGAAGGCGGGCGCGGATGGGGCGTCCGGTAACCATGATGTCCATTTCCTCCTTGCGGGAAATATCGGACATCGTTTGGTCAAAAAAGTAATCGTCCGTGCGTCCGGTCAGGTCTGCCGGCGTCGGTACGCCCAGCTTATTGGCTGTGGCGGTATTCGCCAGGACGAAACGTGATTCCCGGTTCTTGAAATAGATACTGTCGGGAATGTGTTCAATCAGGGTATGAAACAGGTCCCTGTCCTCCGCAGCACGCAGTTCCGCTGTTTTCCGCCGGGTAATATTGACCCATACGCCCACCAGCATAACGGGCCGGCGCTGCTTGTCCCTGCGGGCGAGTCCGTTGACGCGGACCCAGCTCCAGCTTTTGGAGTTCAGCTTCTTCATCCGGATTTCAATGCGCATGGGCACATGGGAGTGGCCGTCCAGATAACGGCGCACTTCCTGGGAAAAAAAAGCCTGGTCTTCCTCGTGTATGGTAAGCTCCGGCTGGGTGAAGATATTGGGGGCTTTCTCCTTGCGGCTGGCCCCCATCATGGTCAGGCAGCGGTCCGTGTAATGAATGACGCCCGTTTTAATATTCCAGATATAAAATCCTTCTTCCGCCGCCGCCAGGGCCATTTTGATTTTGTCCCAGGTAAAAACTCTCTGGGCGGAATGTCTGTTGCGTGAGGGCGGCATTGCAGTTGCCCTTAATCTAACGATAAAACCGCTGTCTTGGCAAGAGGCAAAATAAAGGAATCCTTTCTGAAAGGAGGCCTGGCCGGGGGAACGCGTATGAAGGACACCGGCTGGTTTTTAAGATGGACTCCTATTTTTCTTTTTCCTTTTCCTGGGATTGAAGAAATTGCAGTTCTTTCTTCAAAGCGCTTCCTACGCGGTGCTTTGCCAGATAGACCTGGGCAATCGTGACGCCGAGCTGCCGGCGGACCTTGGCCGCGTCCCACTCCCGCAGGACATAATAGTCAAAAATCTGGAACTGCTTGGGCGACACTTTTGCTTTGACGCGTTCCAGAGCCGCCTGAAGAAGGTTATTCTGCCATTCCCGTTCCCATACCTGGTCAAAATTATTCTTCCCTTCATCCGGGATTTTGTCGATGGGGTGTTCCAGGGTATCCGTGGCATCAGGGTTCATCAGCATGGCCGTGTCCTTTTTCCGCTTGCGGAACTGGTCATTGATGCGCCAGCGGGTCATGTTCCATAGCCAGAGTTTGAAGGAACCCTGTTCCGGTTTGTAAATATTTTTCCTGCTCTGCTTGGCGATGGAAAGAATGGTTTCCTGTACCACGTCCCAGGCCTCGTCTTCCCTTAATCCGGCCTTGAGGGCGACGGAATAAATAAGCCGCCAATATGTCCGGTAAAATTCATCCCAGGTACGCTGGTCTTCCCAGTTTTCCAAACGCGCGATCAGGCTTTTCCTGGTATGTTCCGCGTATTGGGAAAGTGTCTGCTCGTCAGGCTGGGACTCGTTATGGGGTTGCAATGGGGGCACATTCATGGTTTATCATGAACTACGGATGGAAGTGAAGCGAAAGCCGAGTAATAGGCCGGAAAATTCTGCACGGTCCAGCCTGTTCATTCACTACGTCCGTCGTGGAAAAAATCTTTCAGGGAAACGGACATGATCAGGAAAACGTCAAAACGCAGGGGAACCTCCGTCATTGCGGCCCTGATTGCGTTGTGCGCGGTGGTGGGGTACGGTTTGACGGAGTGGGCGCCGCTGGATAATGAACCGCAGGCGGTTCCCTCCCGCCAGAGGGAAGAGCGGCAGACGGTTCGGGAGAAGGTGGAAATCCCCGACAAGGGGGAGCCCGTTCGTTTGCTGACCATGAACGCCGGAAACTACTTTGTGCCGGAAGACCCGAGGAGAAGCAATTTTCAGGTAAAATACAAGCCTGTGGAAGCCCGTGAAGCCGTGGCGGAGCTGGTTCGCCAATCGGGGGCGGAAATCGTGGGGCTGTGTGAAATGGGCGGGGAGGCTGCCGTTCGTGACTTGCAAATGCGGCTGAAAAGAAAAGGAGTTCATTTGCCGTACAAAGTTCTTGTCATGCGGGACGGGGAGGACCGTGGTTTGGCCCTTCTTTCCAAATACCGCATCGCGGATGACCGTTCCGTAACGGACATGCCTGTATCCGGAGAGGCGAAACGGAAAAAGACGATGCTGCGGGGCATTCTGGACGCCACGGTCAGCATGCCGGACGGACGGCTGTTCCGCCTGGTGGGCATTCATCTGAAATCACGCCTCAGCCGTGACGGTTCCGCAGAAGACACACGGAGAAGGGAAGCCTACGCCCTGCGGGACTACCTGAATGAAGCTCTTGCCTCTCAGGACGGCATGCCTCTGCTTCTGTACGGAGATTTTAATGACGGCCCGTCAGACAGCGCCGTGCAGGTCATCCAGGGGCCGGCCAAAACGGAATACCGCCTGAACCGTTTGAAGCCCAGGGATTCTCGTGGTGAGACCTGGACCATTTACTACGAAGACGGTGACACCTACCATTCCTTCGACCATCTTTTCCTGAACAATACTCTGAAAAAGCGCCTCGGCCGCAAGCCTCCCATGGGCATCCTTGACTCTCCCCCCTCGCTCCAGGCCAGCGACCACCGCGGCGTGTGGGTGGAATTAAGGTAGATAAAAATGATTTACTATAAATGGAATATGTAATAAATATCTGTTAGATTTTTTTATTTGATCGAATTGATATTTTTGTGATGTAAAAATGCACTTGTAAAAACCTAAAAAATAATATTGCTAACGAGAATAAAATTTGTAGAGCTATCCCTCAGCATTACCTTCTCGCATAACTGATAACTATTTATTATGGATTTTCTAATTAATTCTAATGATATATCTCATTCATACAATTAGAGGATTTAAATTTAAAATATAAAAACTGAATTGTTTAATTTAATTTTGTTTCGGTCACCTTCTCTGCCTTTCGCTGGATATATTGCCAGATGTTGGTATTTGAATGATGTTGAAATTTTACAGTAAGACTATTCTGCTTAATCCCGTAAAAAAATATGGACTGCTTTCACTTAATGTTTCTTATTGGGGTTCTTTTGTTGAATTGGCAAATCATTTTTACCATAGTTATATATGAAATATCCAGATACACTTATAGATTACAAATATTTGTTGTCTGATCTTAAATATTGCTTCTAAAAATTAGGGTTTTGTAAAAATGTAAAAGGTTGCATTTTAACTTTGAATGGAACTCAATCTCTTAATTAGGGATAATAGTAGAATGGAGCTTATAGATAACATAAACAAGACCCTGAAAGGGGATTTGACCAGGGAGTTGCACGACGGCAGCAAAGTTGCCATTGCCGCTTCGTGCTTTTCCATTTACGCCTTTGAGGAGCTGAAAGCGCAGCTTAAAGACATTGAGGAGTTGCGCTTTATCTTTACCTCCCCGACTTTCGTCACCGAGAAAGCCAACAAGCAAAAACGGGAGTTCTATATTCCACGGTTGAACAGGGAGGGCAATCTCTATGGCTCTGAGTTTGAGATAAAATTGCGCAACGAGCTTTCGCAAAAAGCCATTGCCAAAGAGTGCGCCGAATGGATCAGGCGGAAAGCCTGCTTCAAGTCCAACTATACGGGAGAGAACATGATGGGCTTCGCCACCGTTGACGACAAGGCGTATATGCCCGTCACCGGATTTACCACGGTGGAATTGGGATGCGAGCGGGGCGACAACGCCTACACGGTGATAAACAAGTTCGAGGCTCCTTTCTCGCAGCAATACCTTTTCCTTTTCGATCAGCTTTGGAATGACAGCGCGAAGATGCAGGTAGTCACGGACAAGATACTCGACAACATCAGCAATGTCTATAAGGAGAACGCCCCCGACTTCATCTATTTCGTCACCTTGTACAATATCTTCCGTGAATTCCTTGACAACCTCTCCGAAGACGACCTGCCCAACGAGGCAACCGGATTCAAGGAAAGCCAGATATGGAACAAACTATATAATTTCCAGAAGGATGCCTGCCTTGCCATCATCAACAAGTTGGAAAAGTACAACGGCTGCATCCTTGCCGACAGCGTGGGATTGGGCAAGACGTTTACCGCCCTCTCGGTCATCAAGTATTACGAGAACCGCAACAAGTCAGTGCTTGTGCTTTGCCCGAAGAAACTTAACGACAACTGGATAACCTACAAGAGCAACTATCTGAACAACCCCATCGCCCGTGACCGCCTGCGCTATGACGTGTTCTTCCATTCTGACCTGTCACGCCGGGGTGGAAAGACCAACGGGCAGGACTTGGACCATATCAACTGGGGCAACTACGACCTTGTGGTCATAGACGAGAGCCATAATTTCCGAAACGGCGGCAAGGTGACAACGGATGGGAATGACGACAACCCGCGCGAGAACCGCTACCTGCAACTGCTGAACAAGGTTATCCGGGCGGGGGTCAAGACAAAAGTGCTGATGCTCTCGGCCACGCCCGTGAACAACCGTTTCAACGATTTGAAGAATCAGATACAGCTTGCCTACGAAGGTGAGTGCGGCAGGATGGATGCCCTGTTGAACACGTCTTCCGGCATTGACGACATTTTCCGTCAGGCTCAGAAGGAATACAACATATGGACGAAGCTCCCGCCGAAGGAGCGCACTACGAAAGAACTGCTCAGCCGGTTGAGCTTCGACTTCTTTGAAGTACTCGACAGCGTTACTATTGCCCGCAGCCGCAAGCATATAGAGCAGTATTACAATACGGCGGACATCGGCAAGTTCCCCATGCGGCTGGCTCCGCTGTCACGCCGTCCCAACCTGACTGACCTCGACACGGCTATCAACTATAACGGGATTTACGAAATTGTCAGCCGCCTCAACCTTGCCATTTATACCCCTTCCGATTTCATTCTGCCAAGCCGGAGGAAAAAATACATGGACGAGGATAACGACTTCCACGGTCGCGGCAGAGCCGGACGCGAGAAGGGAATACGCCGCCTGATGAGCATCAACCTGCTTAAACGTCTGGAAAGCTCGGTCAATTCTTTCCGCCTCACCCTTGAAAGAATCAGGAAGTTGATAGCGTCAACCATCGGACAGCTTGATGAGTTGAATCAGGGCGACAGCTTTTCCATTGAATGGGAGGATATT
Organism: Akkermansia muciniphila ATCC BAA-835; assembly: GCF_000020225.1. Lineage (NCBI taxonomy): Bacteria > Pseudomonadati > Verrucomicrobiota > Verrucomicrobiia > Verrucomicrobiales > Akkermansiaceae > Akkermansia > Akkermansia muciniphila. The sequence continues at coordinate 1,816,140 of NC_010655.1, forward strand.
TCGCGGAATCTCGATGCCGATGATCGAGAGGCGGATATGTTCATCGGTGGCAAGAAGACAAGAATTGCCCTGCAGGATCTTGACCACATCACATGGCGCGGCTACCTCAAAAAGGATTTGGAGAACCTTGATCTTCTGCTGCTCATGATTGGCTCCATCACTCCGGAACACGACCGCAAGCTGCAACAGTTGATTGCCGACTTGCGCGGCAAGTTTGCCTGCCCCATCAATGCAGGCAACAGGAAGGTGATTATCTTCACGGCGTTCTCCGATACCGCCGAATACCTGTACGGTTGTCTGGCTGCTCCCATTCTGGAAAAGTATGGGCTGCATACGGCACTCGTCACCGGAGACGTGGAAGCACGCAGTACATTGCGCCTTCCACAACGCGAGAAGCTCGACTTCAATAAGGTGCTTACGCTCTTCTCTCCAATTTCAAAGGAGAAGTCTGCCATTTATCCGCACATCCGGGAGGAGATAGACGTGCTTATCGCTACCGACTGCATCAGCGAGGGACAGAACTTGCAGGATTGTGACTGTCTCATCAATTACGACATCCATTGGAATCCCGTGCGCATCATTCAGCGTTTCGGGCGTATCGACCGCATTGGCTCGCGCAACGAGGTGATTCAGCTTGTGAACTACTGGCCGGACGTGACCCTTGACGAATACATCGACCTGAAAGGACGGGTGGAAGCCCGCATGAAGGTGTCGGTGCTGACAAGTACGGGCGATGACAATCCCATATCGCCTGAAGAGAAAGGCGACCTTGAATACCGGCGCGAGCAACTGAAACGCCTGCAGAGCGAGGTGGTGGACATGGAGGAGATGAACACGGGCGTTTCCATCATGGATTTGGGGCTGAACGAGTTCCGTCTTGACCTGCTTGCCTGCCTGAAAGACGCTCCCGGCCTGGAGCATATGCCTTTCGGTCTTCATGCCGTGGTACCCGCAAGTGACGGTGCGCCTGCCGGAGCGGTGTTCGTATTGAAAAACCGTAACAACGGCGTGAATATTGACCACAGGAACCGCCTGCATCCTTTCTATATGGTCTATATCTCGGAGAGCAGGGAAGTGGTGGTCAATCATCTTTCACCCAAGGAGATGCTCGATCGCCTGCGCTTCCTGTGCAAAGGCAAGACCGCACCGGACATGGAGCTATGCCGGGAGTTCAACAAGGCCACTTCCGACGGGAAGAACATGCGGCGGTATTCCGGACTGTTGGGCGATGCTATCTCCTCCATCATCCATGTGAAGGAAGAGAGCGACATCGACAGTTTCCTGAGCGGCGTGCAAGGTTTGCTCTTCACGGAAGAGATACGCGGGCTGGACGACTTTGAATTAATCTGTTTTCTCGTCATCAAGTGAGTATGTACGGACTGCCCATCACTACGGAACGCAAGAAGCAATTGCCGAAAAAGGCCGTATATGCGAAGTTCGACCTGAAGCCCTCGCAGCGCGACGGCTTCGATGCCGATGTGAGCCGCATGGATATTGTGGCGGTCTTGTCTCCGGCAACATTGCCGGCCATTGCGGCGGGAGAAAACATCAAGGACATCTATATGCTTGCCGTGCAGCTGAAGCGGAAGGATTACGATAGCAAGAGCATCGCCCTGTTATCCCGGCTCATTCCGCAGAATATCCTGTTTGCCTTGCAGTTTGAGGCGGACACGCAATTCGCCGTTTATCATGCCGACAGGCTTATCCGTTCCGCATGGATGCCGACAGGGGAAGCGAAGATTGCGTTTTCGGGATTGAATCTGGATGCCGTTTGGGAGAATATCGTGAAGAGCATCGGCGGCATTGAGATGGAACAGGGCAAGACTCTTACACAGCAGATACAAACCAATGAACAACGAGCGAAAACCCTTGCTCAGATTGCTGCTTTGGTGCGGAAGATGGCAAGTGAGAAACAGCCTCGGCGCAAACGGGAGTATTTTGAAATAATCAAAAAACTAAAATCAAACCTATAAATGGACAAATTGAAAATGCAGAGCCACGATGTGACAAGCTCCAACATAAATAAGATAGCGCGATTGTTCCCGAACTGCGTTACGGAACGGTTAGGTAAGAACGGCAAGCCGGAACTGGCTATCGACTTTGAAAAATTGGAAGCGGAGTTATCCAACGATATTCTTGCAGAAGGGGAGGAACGCTATCAGTTCACTTGGCCGGACAAGCGGGCGGCAAACCGTTTGGCGAACACTCCCACGACAATGACGCTCCGCCCGTGTCGGGAGGAATCGGTGGATTTTGACAACACGCAGAATCTTTATATCGAGGGTGACAACCTTGATGTGCTGAAGGTGTTGCGTGAGACATACCTCGGCAAAGTGAAGATGATTTATATTGACCCGCCTTACAACACGGGCAACGACTTTGTGTACAATGACGAGTTTGCACAAGGCAAGTCGGAGTTTGAGCAAAACAGCGGCTTGTTCGATGAAGAGGGGAATCAGACGATTGACCCGATGTTGCGGAATACGGAAAGCAACGGGCGTTTTCATACGGATTGGCTGAATATGATATATCCGAGGCTGAAGGTGGCCCGCGACTTGCTCTCTGAAGACGGCGTGATTTTCATTTCCATTGATAATAATGAAATCGAAAACCTCCGAAAAATATGCGACGAGATCTTCAGCGAATCTAATTGCATATGTCAATTTGTTTGGAAAAACAAGTATGGAGCAGGAGGGGGCACAAATTCTGTGGCTTATGTTCACGAATATATATTAGCATATTCAAAAACTCCAATAGTGAGTATAAGTTCAGACTTATCAGAAGACTTAATATCAAGCTATAATAAAACTGATGAAAAGTATAGTACCAGAGGAGGGTACGTTACGCAACCTTTGGCAAGCACAAGTAAGGGTGCAAGAGTAAATTTAATGTACGATATTTTACATGAAGGCAATATAATCAAGCCTCCAAAGGGAGGTAGATGGATTTGGAGTAAAGATAAATTTGACGCTGCTTATGCAAATAATGAAATCGTGATTTCAAAAAATTCAAGTGGATATAGTGTACGTTTCAAACAATATCTTAGAGATAAAAACGGAAAAATGCGTAAAGGTACACCGTTATCTCTAATTGCATCTGTCTTCAATCAAGAGGGTACAAAAGAATTTGCAGAGCTTATGGGGGATAAACGTATCTTTGATTTTCCAAAGCCTTCTGATTTAATAAAATTTTTATTAAGTCTAAATATAAATGGCGGAACTACAGATTTTACTATTATAGACTTCTTTAGCGGTAGTTCATCGACCGCCCATGCTGTGATGAAACTCAATGCCGAGGACGGCGGCAATCGCAAATTCATCATGGTGCAGCTTCCCGAATTGACCGATGAGAAGAGCGAAGCCTATAAAGCCGGATATAAGAATATCTGTGAGATAGGCAAAGAACGCATCCGCCGTGCCGGAAAAAAAATCAAGGAAGAGAATGCCGACAAGGAAGGCATCGATAAGCTCGACACCGGTTTCCGCGTGCTGAAACTCGACAGCAGCAATATGGAAAATGTCTATTACACTCCGCAAGAGTTTGACGAGCAATCCTTGTTCAATGAGAATGTGAAGCCCGACCGCAGCAGCGAAGATTTGCTGTTCCAAGTGATGCTCGACCTCGGCATTGAACTCTCGGCAAAGATTGAGACGCGGCAAATGGCAGGAAAGAACGTGCATTTTGTGGACGGGAACTATCTGATAGCCTGTTTCGACAAGGACGTGAATGAATCCGCCATTACGGAAATCGCCAGACTGAAGCCGGTATATTTCGTGATGCGCGACGCTTCGGCAGCCAACGACAACGTGATAGACAATTTCGAGCAGATATTCCGCCACTACTCGCCCGACACGAATTGCAGAATACTGTAGTCATGAAATTCAAGTTTAAGATACAACAATATCAGACGGAGGCGGTGGAGAATACCGTGGCTGTCTTCACGGGGCAGCCCTCGTACGCCATAGAGGGATATCGCCTCGACCGCGGACGGCAGGCACAACGACAGTTGGATTTCGATGATGAAACAGGATACAGGAACCACTGCGTGGAACTGGATGGGAAAGCCCTGTTGAAAAACATCAATACCATTCAGAATCTGTATGACATCACGCCGTCTTCTTCCCTTTCAAAGGGTATCGGTGCGGTGAATCTCGACATAGAGATGGAGACCGGAACGGGAAAGACATACGTCTATATCAAGACGATGTTTGAGCTGAATAAACAGTACGGCTGGAGCAAATTCATCGTGGTGGTGCCGAGCATCGCCATCCGTGAGGGCGTGGCAAAGAGTTTCCGCATGTTGGAGGAGCACTTCATGGAACACTACGGCAAGAAAGCGCGGTGGTTCATTTACAACAGCGGCAACCTGCAACAACTCGACAGTTTTTCATCTGATTCCGGGTTGAGCGTGATGATTATCAACACGCAGGCTTTCGCCTCCTCGATGAAGGAGGGCGGCAGAAGCAAGGAGAGCAGGATTATTTACTCCGAGCGTGATGAGTTCGGCAGCCGCCGTCCCATAGACGTGATTGCCGCCAACCGTCCCATCATTATCATGGACGAACCGCAGAAGATGGAGGGCGATGCCACGCAGGCGGGCATCAAACGCTTCAACCCACTGTTCGTGCTGAACTATTCGGCTACGCACACGACCAGGCACGATACCATCTATGCGCTGGATGCTTTGGACGCTTACCGGCAGAAGCTGGTGAAGCGCATTCATGTGAAAGGTTTTGAAGTGAAGAACCTCCGGGGAACGAGCGGGTATCTCTATCTCGACAACATCGTGTTGTCGCCCAAACGTCCGCCGGAAGCGCGCATTGAGCTGGAGGTGAAGAATGCTTCAGGCAGCATCGTCAGGAAGATAAAAACATTCGGCGTGGGCGACAACCTGCGCGAAGAGTCCGGGCTGGCCGAGTACGACAACTTTGTGGTGTCGGAAATCAACATGAACGGCTATGTGACCTTTCTCAACGGCGTGACCATACGCAGGGGCGAGGTGATAGGCGACCCGGATGAGCTGGACATGCAGCGGGTGCAAATCCGGGAGACCATCATGTCGCACTTGGAGAAAGAACGCCAGCTTTTCAAGCGGGGCATCAAGTGCCTGTCCCTCTTTTTCATCGACGAGGTGGCGAAGTACAAGAGCTACGATGAGAACGGGGAGGAAGTGAAAGGCGTGTTCCAGAAAATGTTCGAGGAGGAATATGCGAGGTTGGTGAATGAGGAGTTCTACATCTGGGATGAGGACTACAACGAATACCTCCGCCGTTTCCTGCCCCAGGACGTGCATCGGGGTTATTTCTCCATAGACAAAAAGACTAACCGGGTGATTGACGGCAAGGTGGAAAAGAAGACGGGACTGTCAGACGACATTTCCGCTTACGACCTTATCCTGAAGAACAAGGAACGCCTGCTGAGCTTTGAGGAGCCGACACGCTTCATCTTCTCGCACTCGGCACTGCGTGAGGGGTGGGACAATCCCAATGTATTTCAGATTTGCACGCTGCGCCATTCCAACTCCTCCACCGCCAAACGTCAGGAGGTAGGGCGCGGTTTGCGTATCTGCGTGGACAGGAACGGCGTGCGCATGGACAAGGAACTGCTGGGGGAAGACGTGCATGAGGTGAACAAACTGACCGTGATAGCCAACGAGAGCTATGCGGATTTTACCACAGCCCTGCAAAAGGAGACACGGGAAGTGTTGCGTGAGCGCGCAGCCAAGGCAACGGTCGCCTATTTTCAAGACAGGCAGATTAAGATTGGGGAGGAAATACATACCATTACCGAAACGGAAGCCAGCCGCATCATCATCTATCTGGAAGACAACGGCTATATTGACGAGGACAAGCACATCACGCCGGATTACCGTGAGGCCGTGGCAAACGGCACGGTGGCTCCATTGCCGCCCAGGCTGCAACCGATAGCTGAGGGGGTAGTCCGTCTGATAAACTCCATCTTCGACCCGAAGGCACTCGACGACATGGTGGTGGAGGAGAAGACAACCACGCCGGACAACAAACTTAACGAAAACTTCCAAAAAGCCGAATTCCAAGCTTTGTGGAACGAGATAAACCACCAGTATGTTTATACGGTAAGCTACGACAGCAACGAGCTGATAGAAAAAGCCATCCTGCACATCAATTCCGAACTGGAGGTAAAGCGGCTCCGCTATGTGATGGTGGAGGGAACGCAGGATGAGGAGCAGGTAACTGACTTCGGAGACACCCGTTCCCAATCCAGGCAACTGACCGATGTCTGCACTTCCACCGTCCGCTACGACCTTGTGGGCGACATAGCCAAAGGCGCCAATCTCACCCGCCGCACAGTGGTGAAGATACTGCAAGGCATCCAGACGAGCAAGCTTTACCTGTTCAAGAACAACCCCGAGGAGTTTATCCGCAAGGCTGTAAGCATCATCAAGGAGCAGAAGGCCACGATGATTGTGGAGGCCATCCGCTACAACATGACGGAAGGCAAATACGACAGCAGCATCTTCACCGTGAAGAGCAGAATGGATTTTGACCGGGCATACGAGGCGAAGAAGCATATCACCGATTATGTGTTCAGCGACAGCAAGGGGGAACGCCAATTCGCCCATGACCTTGACGAGGCCCATGAAGTGGTGGTCTATGCCAAACTGCCCCGTACTTTCCAAATACCCACTCCGGTAGGCAACTATGCCCCCGACTGGGCTATCGCTATGACGAAAGACGGAGTGAAACACATCTTTTTCATTGCCGAGACCAAAGGCTCCATGTCATCAATGGATTTGAGTGCCATCGAAAAGGCAAAAATCGCATGTGCGGAGAAGTTGTTCAACTCTATCTCAACGGCAAATGTGAAGTATCACAAAGTGGCTACCTATCAGGATTTGATTGATGAGATGAACGCGGGGTAAAAAAGAACCTTTTTAACTTTGTTTTTGGGACTCTTTTTTATGAGCCGGATTTTATCCCAGGCCGGTTTGACCCTATCTTGCTTGAGGTGTACCCATTGGGTCAGCCGGATGTTTTCTCTTACGGACGAATGGCCTGGGAGAGGATTACCGGATGGCAATGAGTTTTATTTGGCCAGGAACATATCAGGCATTCCAGTTCCTCAAAAAATGATTGCCGTGTCCGTCTGAAACGGGTAGCATGCCAAAAATCGTTGTTCAATCCTGCATCATCTGTATGAGATATTTTTCCAAGCATTCCGGAATGGCTCCGCGCTGTTCCTCGCCGGGGAGCAAGGGGTTTACCCTGGTGGAATTGATTGTCGTTATCACCATTATGGTTGCCATGATGGCCTTGGCCGCCAGCATGTTGAGGGGCGGGGGCAGGGGGCAGGGGCTTCAGGCCGCCGTTGAAATGGTGGACGGCATGGTGCAGGAGGCGCGGCTGGATGCCATGGGCAAAGGAACGTGGAGCCGCCTGATTATTGTGAGCACTCCCGATGACGAAGCCCGCAATATGCGCACTTTGGGCGTGATGTCCAAAAATACCCGCACCGGGAAATGGCATCTGGTGAACCGTTTGCAGACTCTCCCCGCCGGTTTTTACGTCAGTCCGGCCTACAGCACCCTTCTGGAAGGCTCGAAGAAAGCCAGAGGCGAGAAATCCACGGCCCGCGGTTTTGCCAGCCGTGACGGGCAGGATACCGTCAACCTTCCCGGCAACAGAATGACGGATATTTACTTCATTGAATTTGACGAGGAAGGCCGCATGTCCCAGCCGAACGCCCCCACCCGCCTGGTGGTGGTTGCCGGTTCCGCCGGAAACGGCAAGGAGGAGAGGCCGACCCCGATGGTGGACGGCAAACCGGGCCTGGCAGGCGGCATTGTGATTTATCCCAAAGGCAATATCAGCCGTCTGAGGACGACGGAGCAGGTGATTCCCAATTAGTTTCTGTGATATAATACCGGATTTCCCATTTTATGTTGACCAAGTGTATGAAACAGTCTCGTGCCAAGGGGTTCACCCTGACGGAAGTGGTGCTTGCGATCGGCGTGGTGGCCGTGCTGATTGTAGTGTTCATGGCCATGTTTATTCCTGCCAGAAGGACGGTTCAGTCCGCCCTGACTATTCGTGAAGCGGACCGCATCGTCCACGCCCTGACGGCGGAACTTGGAGAACTCCGCAATTCCGAGCGTGCCGCGTCCAACGCCAGAAAGTCTTCCTCCTCCAGATATGTTTCCGCTTTTGACAAGGCGTTTTACTGGATGCAGTTCACGTCCAGGCCCGCTACGACCATTCTTGTTTACAATTACAGGGCGGATTTGACCAAGGGGGCCCGCAAAGACGGAACTCCCCAGCCCTGGCTGGAGGATGGCGGAAGCATTCCCGGCAAAAATACTGCGGTGGTGACAGGGGTCTGCCTGGCGAACAACAAAGAGCGTTGGGATGATTTCAAGGCCCTTGTCGGTCCCGTCTTCGCCGTGCGCATGACCCAGCTGGTAGTGGAGCGCATGGATTCAAGCTCCTACGGGTACAAGCTGGCTCCCAAGTACGGGACGATTTATAATCCTTACAACCGCGGCAAGGTGATTAAGGAACCTTCCCTGTATGTTTATACGCCGGAGAAAGGCGGCGGCCTGAATTTGCCGTGGGGGGCGGAAGTCCTGTACCAGGCGGAGTTCTTCCAGCTGTTGAATACGGACCCCGAGCGTTTACAACATCTGACGTGGGAAAATTTAAAGACTCCCGTGTTTACGCGCAATCTCGCTTTCCGCCGTTAGCGGGCATTATCTGAAGACCTCTGAAAAAACATGAAGACATTTGCCAAAATCAAATCCGGCGCGTTCACCCTGATTGAGCTCCTGGCAGCCATGACCATCACTACCGTGCTGGTTCTGGTAATTGTGGCCCTGACTTCCCGCGGGGTGGATATCTGGAGATGGGTGCTGCAGGATGTGCGGACCACGACGCTTGCCCGCACGGCCATGGATACCATGACCAAGGATTTTGAAAGCATGCAGTTCCGTTCCGGGAATCCCTTTGAGTGGATGCTGGTGCAGCGGGACAGCGATTTGGTTTCCCGTGCGGGAAAGACCAAGGTTTCCAGGAAAAAGGGCCGCTCCTCCTCCCTGAATGAAGCCCGCGTGAACCTGATGACCATGGGGCCGGAAGGCGCCAAAATCACGAATGCCTCCCAATTGGTTTTCTTTACCACGGCTACGGACCGCAATCCGGCCAAGTCCAGTATGGACATGAGGAATGACCGCATCATCGGCGATGTGAATTGCGTGGGGTACAAGCTTCTTTACCGTGACCAGATTCTGGACCAGGACGCTACGGCGGAGTCTGACGGTTTTCCCGTTTATTCCCTGTACCGCAACTTAATCAGCGCGGAGGATACCGTGCGTAACCTTCTGGGCCAGCAGGATCTATGGTCCGCTTATGCACGGTACCAGCAGGATGAAACCGTCCCTTCCAACTTCCTGGTGGAGAATATTGTGGAAATGACGCTGATTTTTGAAGTGGATTACCAGAAGAAGATCGGCAATTCCGGCAGCAACAAATCGGACAAGGATGCCTCGCAAAGAGCATCCGTGCTGGTTCCGGTCATGACTACGGGCGCCAACCGTCTCGGCTCCTGCACCCAGATGGATGTGTATGGCAATCGCCTGGACATCATAGGCAGCAGCGTGAATATTGATGATTTGAAATCCGGCCGCGTTACTGCCGTGACAATTTCCATGACGGTGGTGACGGATGAAGGCATGGCTCTTGTGGACCAGATCCGGCAGAAAAAGCGTCCCGCTCCTTCTCCTGAAGAATTTTTCGAACGTTATACCCGGTCTTTCACCCAGAGGATTGCATTGCCGATGAACCGTTAGGCCTGTATCCGGGAAACCGGGGAGGGCGGAACGTCCGCTGTTGCTTTTTGCCTGGAGCGTTCCTGCCATTAATTGTTCTGTAGTTGCCATATGTTGGGTTTCACAAATATCGTCGGCAATTTATCCCCTCTGCCGGAATTAGTGCTGTGGCGCGATCCTGTCGCCAGAAGCGGGGAGGAAGCCATGGCCGTGGACGAAGCTCTGCTGGAATGGGGCAGGAAGCCTGTGCTGAGGGCGTACCGCTGGGCGGAACCGACCGTGACTTACGGTTATTTTGATGAGGAGGCCACGGCGCGCGCCATTTTCCCGGGTGAGGAGCTTCATTTTGTCCGCCGCTGGACAGGGGGGGGGATTGTAGACCATCGGCAGGATATTCCCTTTACGCTGGCCATGCACCGCAAGGGAGAAAAAGAGCGTCCTTCCAGCGCGGTTTTGTACCGTTGGATTCATGGGGCGCTGGCCCGCGTCCTGAGGGATTGCGACGTGGAGTGCGTGATGCTGGACGGGGATGCCCCGGACGGAGGGCGGGCCTGTTTTTCCAGCCCCGTAACGAGTGATCTTGTCCTTCCCGGCGGGGAAAAACTGGCTGGCGGCGGCCAGAGAAGAGTCCGCGGAGGCGTTCTTCACCAGGGGAGCATCCAGAATTGTCTTCTCCCTTCCGGATGGGATGAATTGCTGGCCGCCCGCCTGGCGGAAAAGCATTCCCTGTGCGTGGACGCGGAATTGTTCCCCGGCATGAATGCCCGCGTGGAGGAACTGCTGGCTTCCAAATACCGTACGGAAGCATGGCGTTCCGGCGTACGGCATGGGCGTCCGTCTCAGCCACGGTAATTCCCCCCCCTTTTTTCTTTCCGATGAATTATCTTCCAGATCCCGGCCGCTATAGCCACGCAGCCTACCGCCGCTGCGGGCGCAGCGGGCTGCTGCTTCCTCCCGTTTCCTTGGGGCTTTGGCATAATTTTGGCGCTGCGGATGATTTTGAGAACGCCCGTCGGCTTATTCACGGCGCGTTTGATGCCGGTATCACGTATTTTGACCTGGCGAATAATTACGGACCTCCTCCCGGTTCGGCGGAAGAATGCTTTGGCCGTATTTTCATGCAGGATTTGTCCCGTTTCCGTGATGAACTTGTTATTGCAACCAAGGCGGGGCATCTGATGTGGCCCGGCCCGTATGGGGATTGGGGATCCCGCAAACACATGCTTGCCAGCCTGGACCAGTCCCTTTCCCGCATGAAGCTGGATTATGTGGATATTTTCTACGCGCACCGGCATGATCCGGAAACTCCCCTTGAAGAAACGGCGGGAGCCCTTGTTACGGCGGTTCGCTCCGGAAAGGCCCTGTATGCCGGTATTTCCAAGTTCCCGGCGGAACAGGCCAGGCAGATGTGCTCCATGCTTGGGGAGGCCGGCGTTCCGTGCCTGGTGCATCAGATCCGGTACAATATGTTTAATCGGGAACCGGAGAAATCCGTTTTTCAGGCTGTTCGGGAAACGGGTACCGGGTGCGCCGCTTTCTCTCCCCTGGCCCAGGGGATGTTGACGGACCGTTATCTGGAAGGCATTCCCGAAGATTCCCGCGCGGCGGGTTCCTCCGTCTTTTTAACAAAGGAGCGGGTTCTTCAGCATGGGGATAAAATTCGCCGCCTGGCCGCCCTGGCCCGGAGCCGGGGCCAGAGCCTTGCCCAGATGGCTCTGGCCTGGGTGCTGAAAGATCCCGTAGTGACCACGGCCCTGATTGGAGCCAGCCGCCCCTCGCAAATCAGGGATTGCCTGAAAGCACTGGATAGTGCGCCGTTTACGCCGGAGGAGCTCTCTCTGATTGACGCAGATGCGGATAGATAGGCGCTGTTTTTCCCGTGGTGCTGGTCTTTCTGCTGGAAGGGGCATTTCCTGTTCCGGACACAGGTTTTTTCTTGGAGTAAAGTAGAGCTGGTGTTATGTTTTTACTACTTTAATTTAAAGTGTACTGACAATGATAACCATCCAGGATTTATTTTGGCTCATCCCATCGGCTTCCGTGCTGGCCCTCATTTTTGCGGGCATCTTTTTTTACCGCATGAAAGCGCAGGATGAGGGGAACGAGGTCATGAAAATGATCGCCCGGCATGTCCGCAGCGGCGCCATGGCCTACCTGCGGCAGCAGTATAAGATTGTCGCCATTTTCTTTGTGCTCATTACTGTTGTCTTCGCTTTTCTGGCCTACTGCCTCCACATTCAGAACCCCTGGGTTCCCTTCGCTTTCATTTCAGGCGGCTTTTTCTCCGGTCTGGCCGGCTACATCGGAATGAAGACGGCTACGTATGCTTCCGGCCGCGTGGCGAATGCCTGCCGCCATTCCCTGGATGCCGGGCTGCAAATAGCTTTCCGCTCGGGCGCCGTGCTAGGCCTGACCGTCGTGGGCCTTGCCATGCTTGATATCGGTGCCTGGTACTGGGTTCTGGATTGGTTTTACGGGGACATGGAGCTTTCCATGCGCCTGGTCGTCATTACTACCACCATGCTGACGTTCGGCATGGGGGCTTCCCTCCAGGCGCTGTTTGCCCGTGTGGGCGGCGGCATTTTTACCAAGGCGGCGGATGTAGGGGCCGACCTGGTGGGGAAGGTGGAGGCCGGCATTCCGGAGGACGACCCCCGCAACCCAGCCACCATTGCGGATAACGTGGGCGATAACGTGGGGGATGTGGCCGGCATGGGGGCGGACCTTTACGAATCTTACTGCGGTTCCATTCTTGCTTCCGCCGCTTTGGGTGCGGCAGCTTACATGGCCGTTCCTGAAATGGCGATCAAGGCCGTCCTTACGCCCATGCTGATCGCCGCCCTCGGCACCATTCTTTCCCTGTTGGGCGTGTACGCGGTGCGCGTGAAGCGCGGCGCTTCCCAAACGGAGCTGATGGCAGCCCTGAACCGCGGCATCAACTTGAGTTCCTTTCTGATTGCCATTGCTTCCGCATTCCTGCTCCAGCTCATCGGCCTGGATAACTGGGCCGGCATCTGGGGGGCCATCGTCACCGGCCTGGCGGTGGGCATCGTCATCGGCAAGAGCACGGAGCATTACACTTCCCATGATTCCTATCCCTGCCGTAAAATCGCCCACAGCGCGAAGACGGGGCCGGCCACCGTCATTATTTCCGGCATCGGCATCGGCATGATTTCCACCTGCATTCCCGTAATTACTGTCGTCGTTGGCACTGTGCTGGCTTACGGCCTGGCTTCCGGAGACTGGCATTTCACCGGGGCGGAAATGAGCAAGGGGCTGTATGGCATCGGCATTGCCGCCGTCGGCATGCTTTCCACGCTGGGCCTGACATTGGCGACGGACGCTTACGGCCCCATTTCCGACAACGCCGGGGGTAATGCGGAGATGAGCAAGCTGGACCCGGAAGTGCGCCGCCGCACGGATGCCCTGGATGCCCTGGGCAACACGACCGCCGCCACGGGCAAGGGATTTGCCATCGGTTCCGCCGCTCTGACGGCATTGGCGCTTCTGGCCTCCTATATTGAAGAATTGAAGATTTCCATCCTTCACTGGAGTGAGGCCACGGGCAATACCATTTACAAAATTAATGATGCCGTGAGTGTGGAGGTTTCCAAAATCTCCACTGCTTCCCTGTCTGATTTCATGGGCTATTTCCAGGTAACCCTGATGAACCCGAAGGTGCTCATGGGGCTCTTCGTGGGGGCCATGATGTCCTTCATGTTTTGCGGGCTGACCATGAATGCCGTCGGCCGCGCCGCGGAAAAAATGGTTAAGGAAGTGCGCCGCCAGTTTAAGGAAATCAAGGGAATCCTGACCGGAGAGGCAGAACCGGATTACGTGCGCTGCGTGGAAATTTCCACGGCGGGAGCGCAGCATGAGATGATCTGGCCGTCCGTACTGGCGGTCATCACCCCCATCTGCATGGGTATCGTTTTCGGTGTTCCCGGCGTGTTCGGCCTGCTGGCCGGCGGCCTGGCTTCCGGCTTTGTGTTGGCCGTATTCATGGCTAATTCCGGCGGAGCGTGGGACAATGCCAAGAAATATATTGAGCAGGGCCATGTGGGCGGCAAAGGCTCGGAAAGCCATAAGGCAGCCGTTATCGGCGATACGGTGGGCGACCCCTTCAAGGATACGTCCGGCCCGTCCCTGAACATCCTGATCAAGCTCATGAGCATGGTGGCTATCGTCACCGCCGGCGTGAATATAGCCGTGACCCTGTTCTAAACAGAAAGATTCTTTCACGGAAAACGGAGGGAGTCCGCAAGATTGGCGGACTCCCTTTTTTTTCTGGCTGAAGGGAACCGTCCACTGGTGAGCGGTTTTTTAATTTCCGCTTCTTTCAAAGGCTCTCTGAAAGACTGTTCCTAATAGGGGGGGGAGGGGGTAAGTATGATTTTTTAAATCATATTTTTATTTGTATCAGATTTTATTTTTGTTAGTATAAAAAATAACAAAATGACTGACAGAATAGGCCAGCTACCTTTTTCTTCCTTCCGGTTTTTATTCTGCTGTCTGGCAGTTTTTTCCGGAGTTGTTCCCTTGTGGGCTTCGGATGGCCCGGATGATGACATGAAGGAGACGGAAGAGGAAGCCTGTGGCCCCCTCCAGATTAAATCTCAGACAGAGTTGTGCTCTGCGGATTATTATATCAAGGGAAGAAGTGAACAGGACAAGGAAGAAGACAGAAAGAGGAAGGATATAGGCATCGGGGAGAACATCACCTTGCTTCTAATCGGCAAATCCAAGGGAAATATTGAAGAAATTACCTGGGATATTAAAGGAGAAGGCTTCCAGCAGACAGATACTAATCCATTCAAAGGTTCACAACAAATTACCCTGACTGCCAAAAAGGATTTAACCAAAGATGCCCGTGTCACCATTACAGCCAAAACCGGTGAAGACAAAGAAGCTAAAATCACCGTCAATATCAGGATTCCCAAGAAGATAACGAAGGAAAAATATGAGGGACACATGGATTTGGGAGATGGCTTTTTCGTCAATACGGCTGATTTTAAAATATCCAAGGGGGAACACGGTGTCTGGGGATTTATTAAAGTGACGCTTTTTCCTACTGACGTCAGTTTTAAGGGAGTCAAGGTGATTGAGCGGGATGGAGGACTCATGTGGGAAGGAAAGAACGGGACTCCCCCGCGGCCTCAACCGGAACTGGCAGCCGAGCATGTAACCTGCAACATGGCCGCTCCCATTCAGGATAAAAATAATTTTTATGATATGGTAGGGGATAATCGCAATATTGAGGAAGTTCTTGAAACGATTCGCCGGTCCAAACATAATCCTCAACAATTTTGGTTTGTATGCAACTTCCATATTCATTGGGGAAAGGGAGGGAAAGGCAGCGAGCAACAGGATTCCATCTTTTTAGGAACAACTAATCAAAAATATTCTATTGAAGCTTTGGACCAGCGTACGACAAAAACGGTCGTTGAAAAATTCGGGTTCACGTTTAAAAGAAACAGCAATGAGGATTAAAAAACAATGACCCTGTTACCTCCTTTATGCGCATGTGCCGTCTGCCTAGTAATCGGGAAGGGCAATCAGGCCTATTCCGATTCTCCCCTGGAGAACCCGGCGTGCATCGACCAGTACAAACAGCCGTCCGCAACCATTCGGGAACTCTCCGGTTTGCTGAAGGACATGCGGCTCAAATCCTTCTATAACGGGGCCAGGAAACATACGCTCACCTTTAGTTTGGCGACTCGGGATAACATTGATACCGAGCTGAAAGAGAAAATATGGAATTATTATCTGGTAGCCTCGGCTCCCCTTTTTACCTACAAAACGTATCGGGAAATCGAGCCGGATGTTGATATGGGCGATGATAGGGCTGATATTCACCGCAAGTCCGAAGCCTGCCTCCTCATGGAAAAATATATCGGCCTGGTCCGGAAGACGAACAAAATCAAGGAACCCGTTAAAAATCAGATCATCCGGCGCCTGTTTCTTCCCTATTACGCGCGCATCCTGAAACAGTACAAAAACGCGCAGGAGCCCAATCCCTACCAGAGGGATGCCCAGGGAAATCCCGTCCCTCCCCTTTCCGACAAGGAAAAGGAATTCCGGAAGCGTGAGATAGAAAGAATCAAACGTCTCCCCGTTCAGGAAGTCCTCAAACTGATGCGTGAAGGTTCAAGCCACCGTTCTTTTATCGAGACGAGAAATGAAGTATTTGGAGACGAAGTCAAGCATCTTGAAAAAGCCTTGATGAAACTGCTTGTTTCCGAATTCCCCGGTCAATACGGCAAGGTTGAGAATTTTATTCTGGAAGCCGGATATTCAAAAGAAGACATCCCCGGTTTGATTGACCGCACCGTGGGCAGGGACGAAAAGACGGATTTCCTTTATAAAGGGAAACATCGTCAGAAACATGACAAGCTCTACAGGAAAAAGAAGTGATGGTGTCCAGCCCCGAATGTTTAAGACGTTCTTTCTCCCTTTTCTTTTTGTGAAGAGATATGTCGGAAACCGGGGGGAGTGAAGAAGGCTCGAGTCCGATGGCAAGGCTTGCAATAACCGGTTTCTGGAAAGGGAATTCTGGATTCGTAAAAAAGGAAAAGAGAAACGTGCTGCGCCAGTTGGCAGCTCCGTTCCGCCGGTGGGAGTGGGGCGGGCGGTTCCTTTGGAAGTTTGGAAGCGCCGGAGAGGCGTCGTGTTTTCTCTGGGCAGATTGAGAAGCCAATACGGTTTTTTCGCCATTGACGGAAAGTTTTTTTGACAAAGAAGGGGCAGAGGAGTAATAAACGCGCAGATGCATTTCAGCACTGTACAGCCCTTTTTTAGCAAGAACCGTTATTATGGCAACGGCTATTGGTGGCGCGTACCCATGTCCGGACGGGGGAATCCCGAGGTGCAGTAATAGCATTCAGCTATGACCATTTTTCAAGAACTGCTTTGATTCCTCCGAGAGTCAAAGCAGTTTTTTTATTTTCAACTTACATCATCATCCATGCAAACACCATCCATGATCACTCTCCAACAGCGCAGCCGCCGCCTGAGCGCCGATCTGGAGACCCCTATCAGCCTGTTTCTGAGCCTGACTCAGAACAAAATTCCCGGACTTCTACTGGAAAGCGCGGAAGTGGACGGCAGATGGGGGCGCTACAGCATCATCGCCTGCGATTATCTGATGACCGTTTCCTGTGTGGACGCCAGGCTTTCCCTTTCCATCAAAGACGACCGTCTGGCTTCCCTGAAGGAGCTGGAAGGCATGCCTTACCTGGATGGACTGCGCTCTCTGATGCAACGTCTGGAGCTGGTGGGGGACGATATGAGGCAGGCTCCCATTACGCGGGCTTTGTACGGCTATTTCGGGTATGAAACCGCCGCCCTGTTCCAGCCCAGGCTGGCGCAGGCCATTCCGGCTTCTTCCGCAGAGTCCTGCCTGGTGCTGGCCGGCACCGTGATTGTTTTTGACCATTTGTACAATCGCCTTACCCAACTCAGCCTGGGTGAACACCGGGATTTGTCCCATGCCCCGCTCCATGGGGCGGAGGAACCTTCCGTCGGGGAAGTTTGCCGCACACCGGACCAGGCAGCCTACATGAAGGGGGTAGAGCATATCAAGGAGCTGCTGCATGACGGGGAAGCCATCCAGGTGGTGCTTTCCTCCCAGGCTTCCGCGGAGTTCCACGGAGACGCTTTCATGCTGTACCGCCGCATGCGCAGCATTAATCCTTCCCCATACATGTTTTTCATGCGCCTGCCGGAGGTGACGCTGTTCGGATCTTCTCCGGAACTGATGGTGCGCTGCACAGACGGCAAGCTTCAGCTTTCCCCCATTGCCGGAACGCGCAGGCGCGGCAGGGATGACGAGGAGGATGCAGCTCTGGCTGCCGATCTCCTGAAAGATCCGAAGGAATGTTCGGAACATGTCATGCTGGTGGATCTGGGCCGCAACGACCTGGGCCGTGTCGCCAAGCCCGGTTCCGTGAAACTGGAACGCCTGATGGAGATTGAACGTTTTTCCCATGTGATGCATATGACTTCCCGCGTGACCGCCCAGGTGAACGACGGGTTGGACGTCTTGGACATTCTTGGCGCTGCCTTCCCGGCCGGGACGGTTAGCGGAGCCCCCAAGGTGCGCGCCATGGAAATCCTGGCGGAGGAAGAGCCTCTGCCGCGCGGACCGTACGCCGGATGCATCGGATGGCTGGGATTGGACAAAAACGGCGTCCACATGGATTCCGGCATCACCATCCGCAGCATGTGGGTGAAGGATGGGCGCATCCACTGGCAGACGGGAGCCGGCATCGTATATGATTCCGATCCGGCCGCGGAATGGCAGGAATGCATGAACAAGGGTAAGATTATTGACGTTATTTTGAAAGGAGAAGACCATGTTTCTGTTCATTGATAATTACGATTCGTTTTCGTGGAATCTGGTGCAGGCGTTTTATGCCCTGGGACGCAAGCCCGTGGTGCATGCGAATGACGATTCTCGTATTCTGGAACTGGCGACCAGCCCGGAGCTGGAAGCCGTGTGCATTTCCCCCGGCCCCAGCCATCCGCGCAACGCCGGGCTGTGCCTGGAGTTCCTGAAACGCCTCCCCGCTTCCGTTCCCGTGCTGGGCGTGTGCCTGGGGCACCAGCTTCTGGGCTACTTCGCCGGGGCGGAGGTTTCCCGCGCTCCGTATGTCATGCACGGCAAGAGTTCCGACATCATCCATGACGGCGCTGGGCTGTTTTCCGGGCTTCCCAATCCCATGACCGTGGGCCGCTACCATTCCCTGGTGGTCCAGTCCAAGGAGGACGAGCCGAATCCCCGCTTTACCGTTACTTCCCGCGGGCCGGAAGGGGAAGTCATGGCCCTGCGCTACAATGACCGTCCGTGGGTGGGCATCCAGTTTCATCCGGAATCCATCCTGACGCCGAACGGGCTTCAGCTTCTGGGCAATTTCCCGGATAACGTCGTGCCTTCGGGGCAGAAGGAAAAGCGCATCAGCCGCATTCTGGACGCCCTGGCCGCCGGACAGGACCTGACGGCGGATATGGCTGCCGCAGGCTTTGCGGACATCATGGATGGCCGCATGACTCCGGCCCAGGCGGGCTGCTTTTTGATGGGGCTCCGCATGAAAGGGGAAACCCCGCTGGAAATGGCCCACGCCGTGGGCATTGCCCTGGGCCGCGCCAACCGGGTGGAAGGTTTGGAAGGCGACTGCATTGACGTGGTAGGCACGGGGGGGGACGGCCGCAACTCTTTCAATTGCTCCACAGCCACGGCTCTGACGCTGGCCGGAATGGGATACAGGGTGGTGAAGCACGGCAACCGCGCCGTGTCCTCCTCCTGCGGTTCTGCGGACGCTCTGGAAGGCCTGGGATTCCCGCTGGACGTAGCTCCGGAAGATGTCCGGCGCCTGTTGGACGAGCGGAACTTCGCTTTCCTGTTCGCGCCTAATTTTCATCCTTCCTTCCGCAATGTAGGCCCCATCCGCCGGGAGCTGGGCATCCGCACCCTGTTCAATCTGCTGGGCCCCCTCATCAACCCGGCGCGTCCCACGCACATCCTGCTGGGCGTGGCCCGTCCGGAACTCGTCGAGCTGCTGGCGGAGACGCTCCGCCAGTCCCACATCCGCAAGGCTGCCGTAGTATATGGCGCCGGGGGCTATGACGAGGTGACGCCGCTGGGGCCCACCAAGATGATGATCATCCACAACGGCAGGCTGACGCCCATGTCCCTGGATCCCCTGGATTACGGCATCCAGCCCTGCAATCCGGAGGAACTGGCCGTTCATTCCAAGTCGGAAGCCGTGGACGTGCTGAAAAACATCCTGGCGGGGAAAGGCCCGCGTGCCATGATGGACATGGTGATTCTGAATGTGGGGGTAGCCATGTTCCTGCTGGAGGAGCACATGGACCTGTCCGTCTGCATGGCGAAAGCACGGGAAGCCGTCTGCGCCGGCATAGGAAGGAGAACGCTTCATGCTGCTTGACCGGTTCCGGGAAGCAAAGGCGGAGGAAATAGCCCTGCTCACGGACATGGCCTCCCGCCGGGAACTGCCGCGCCCGTGGAAGGGGCGCCGGCCGGATTTCCTGAAAGCCATTGCGGAACCGCCGGACGGGCAGCCCGTGGCGGTCATTGCGGAGTTCAAGCAGTCCTCTCCGTCGCGCGGTGTCATCGCCACCGGGCTGAAACCGGAGGAAGTGGCTGAACAATACGCTGCGGCAGGCGCCTCCTGCATCTCCGTGTTGACGGAAGAACAGTTTTTCGGCGGCCGCATCGGATATTTGGAACGCATGAGCCGCGCCGGGCTTCCGCTTCTCCGCAAGGATTTCATTTTTCATCAGCTTCAGGTGATGGAGACGGCTTCTACGCCGGCTTCCGCTTTGCTGCTCATTGTCCGTCTGACGCCGGATGCACGGACGCTCCGTGTTCTCAGGGAGCAGGCGGAGGCTTACGGCATGCACGCCGTTGTGGAAGTGTTCGACGCTGCGGATCTGGAAATTGCCAGGGACTCCGGCGCGCGCATCATCCAGGTAAACGCCCGTGACCTGGACACATTGAAAACGGACAGGCAGGCCTGCCTGGACATGGCGAAATTCCGCCGTGAGGGGGAGGTGTGGATCGCCGCCAGCGCCATGAGCGCAGGGGCTCATCTCAGGGAAGCCGCGGAAGCGGGGTTTCAGGCCGTACTGATGGGAACAGCCCTGATGGACGGAGGAAGGCCGGGTGAAAAACTGGCGGCAATTTTAGAAGAAACGATATGAAGAAGCATTCATTTGCAATCAAGGTGTGCGGAATTACCCGCCAGAGCGATTTATCAACCGCCATGGGGATGGGGGCCCATTTCTGCGGCTTCATCTTTCATCCCGGAAGTCCGCGTTATATTGCGCCGTCGCGCGCGGCGGCCCTGGACTCCGCCCTGATCCGCCGCGTGGGCGTTTTCGTGAACCAGAACGCGGAGGAAATCATGGATATCATGAAAACGGCCCGTCTGGAATTCGCCCAGCTTCATGGCGCCCATTCTCTGGACTGCGCGCGCCGCATCGGTCCGGAAAAAGTGATCCGCGTATTGTGGCCGGACCGGTATGAATCCGTAGATGCCCTGCAAAGGGAAATGGAGCTATGGGCGGACAGCTGCGCCTGGTTTCTGCTGGATGCCGGCAGCCAGGGCGGCGGCCACGGCGTTTCCCTTGACTGGACCTCCCTGGCGTCTCTGAGTTCCCCCCGGCCCTGGTTCCTGGCGGGCGGCCTTTCCTCCGCCTCACTGAACAGGGCTCTGGAACAATGCTCTCCGGACGGCATAGACCTGAACTCCGGCGTGGAAGCCATCCCCGGCCAGAAAAGCCCGCAAAAACTGCTGGCGGCCCTCAAACCACTCACCCCTTACACTCCTTACCACATCGCATGAAGAAAGAAGGATATTTCGGCAATTTCGGCGGCCGCTTCGTACCGGAAGCGCTGCGCCCCCCGCTCATGGAGCTGGAGGAAGCCATGGACTCCATCATGCCGTCCAGCGAGTACCGGGATGCGCTTCAGGATCTGCTGGTCAATTACGCGGGCCGTGAAACTCCCCTCACGTTCTGTCCCCACCTTTCGGAAAAACTGGGCTTCCGCCTGTGGCTGAAACGGGAGGACCTGCTGCACACCGGAGCCCACAAAATCAATAACGCCCTCGGCCAGGCCCTTCTGGCCAAAATGATGGGGAAAACGCATCTTATTGCGGAAACCGGGGCGGGGCAGCACGGCGTGGCTACGGCTACGGCGGCCGCCCGGCTTAAAATGGACTGCACCATCTTTATGGGCGCAGAGGATGTAGAACGCCAGTCCATGAACGTTATGCGCATGAAATTGCTGGGAGCGACGGTTTTTCCGATTGAGAGCGGTTCCCGCACGTTGAAGGATGCCATTAACGAGGCTCTCCGCTACTGGATTTCCCATCAGGCGGATACTCTGTATTGTTTCGGTACGGCGGCGGGCCCCCATCCGTTCCCCACATTGGTCAGGCAGCTTCAATCCGTCATTGGGCGGGAGGCCCGCGCCCAGATGCTGGAGCGTGCAGGCAGGCTGCCGGATGTGGTGGTGGCATGCGTGGGCGGCGGCTCCAATGCCATCGGCATGCTTCACCCCTTTGTGGAGGATGAAGGCGTCCGTCTGGTAGGGGTTGAGGCGGGAGGCACCGGTGAGCCCGGCTGTTATAACTCCGCCCCCATCAATCTGGGCAGCCCCGGCGTGCTGCACGGTCATGTGACCATGCTGTTACAGGATGAGAACGGGCAAATACAGCCGTCCCATTCCATTTCCGCCGGGCTGGACTATCCCGGGGTAGGCCCGGAACATGCCTATCTGGCGGAAACGGGCCGTGTCCATTACGGTGTGATTTGCGACGCCTCTGCTTTAAACGCTTTCCGGACGCTCACCAGAGAGGAAGGAATCATTCCTGCGCTGGAATCCTCCCATGCCGTGGCCTGGGTGCTGGACCATGCGGAGGAACTGCCGCAGGGGGGGGACGTCCTGGTCAATCTCTCCGGCCGCGGAGACAAGGACCTGGGAATCGTTAAAAAATATTTGAATCTTTAAGCCGCATTCTTCCATGAATAATATGCAGAAATCACCGTTGCAGAAAGCCGTGGAGAGGGCCCATGCCCTCGGCAGGCGTGCCGTTATCCCTTTCATTACCGCCGGATTCCCGGACAAGGAATCCTTCTGGACGCACTTGTCCCGTATTGACGAAGCCGGGGCGGATATTATTGAGATAGGAGTTCCCTTCTCGGATCCCGTAGCGGACGGCCCGGTTATTGAACAGGCATCCCGGGATGCCCTGGCCCGCGGCGTCAGCCTGAAATGGATTCTGGACGGTCTGAAAGCCCGCAAGGGCGGTTTTTCAGCCGAACTGGTGCTGATGGGATACGTAAATCCCTTTTACCAGTATGGCCTGGAACAGCTTGCCCTGGATGCGGAGGAGGCGGGCGTCAGCGGTTTCATCGTACCGGATATGCCGCTGGAGGAATCCGGAATGTTCCGGGAGGCTTTCAGCCCCCATGGCCTGACGCTCGTCACTCTGGTGGCTCCCAATACTTCCGTGGAACGCATGCGGGAATACAAGCCTTATACTTCCGGCTTCGTTTATGTGGTCTCCGTGCTGGGAACCACCGGTGGGAAAGCCAACCTGGAGCGGAGCGTTACGGAAACCATGCGCCGTGCCCGGTCCGTTTTTGATGTGCCGCTGGCGCTGGGCTTCGGGCTTCAGACGCCGGACCAGCTGGAGACGCTGCCTGAAGATGCCCGGCCGGATGCCGCCGTGCTTGGGAGCGCTCTGCTCAGGCACATTGGAGAAGGGAAGGACGCCGGGGAATTTTTGGAAAAATGGACCAGAGGTTGAACTGGACGTTTCTCTCTGGTTTTTAAGGATGGGCCTGCACAACTTATTGTGCAGGCTCTTTTTATTTTATCTGGTAATGAACGGAGAAAATACGGATTCGCAATCCGCTTCACTTTTATTCACATATTATTCAATTTTTGACAGAATTATTATATTGATAATGAATAT
The DNA here is from genome assembly GCF_000020225.1 of Akkermansia muciniphila ATCC BAA-835. Lineage (NCBI taxonomy): Bacteria > Pseudomonadati > Verrucomicrobiota > Verrucomicrobiia > Verrucomicrobiales > Akkermansiaceae > Akkermansia > Akkermansia muciniphila. The sequence goes on from NC_010655.1 coordinate 1,839,444, forward strand.
GTTACATATCTTTAACATAATTTGCTGGCGGGAATCCCGGATTTTTTTGACGGAGAAAACGTTCCGGGTATTCCGGAAAACCGTTGTAACTGATTCTTTTCCTTTGACAGCGGATTGCGAATTCCTTATTTATATTCACAATCATATTTCCCTTGCCGTGTTGTGGGAAAGGTTCTTATTTGTTCATTAAATACCTAATTATCAAACGTTTCATGAAATTACACCTCCCTTTGAATTTATTGGCTGCCCTGATGACCTCCTTTTCCGGAGTAACGCTTGGCACCGCCACGCTGGCAGGAGTTTCTGGTCTTTTGGTGACAGCATCACAGTCTTATGCGGCGGATGTCGCCTTTGACGGAACCCAGGTGAATGTGGCGGCGGGAGGCTCGGCCTCCTATGATGTCGGTACTGTTACGGCTTCTACTACCTTGAATTTTGCCGGAGCCGGTACGGCCGCCATCACCAATTTGAACGGGACGGCTCCGGAAGCCATCCTGACGGTAAACCGGGTGGCCAACGGGGGCGCCAGCCTTTCCACCCTGACATTGAACGGGGCAGGCACTTTCAACGGAATCATTTCCCTTTATTCCAACACGACGGGGGGATCTCAGAACAACATCCTGAACCTCAACCACGCGCAGGCCGCCCAATACGCCACGATCAAACTGGGCGGTTACGGTTATACGACGGGCGCTTCCGTCCTGAAAGCCGGCGTGAACACTTCCATCAGCAAGCTGGAGCACAACAATGCCGCGGCTTTGATTACCGGGGAGGGAACCACGCTGACCATTACGGGGGATTCTTCCTCTTACGGCGGCAGTTTCGGCGGCACCGTAACGGTGGACTATACGGGGGGAGGCACCTTCACCCTGGGCAATTCCGACAAGAATACGGCGCTCTCTCCCGCGGCATCTCCGAACGCTACCCTGAAAATCAGCAGAGGCACTCTTTCCCTGTTCTCCGGAAATGTCACCTGGTCCCAGAAACTGGTCATGGGTGACGGCACCACGCTGAATGTCCAGGACGGTCCTTCCGTGACGGGGTACTCCTCCTATAATGCCGCTTCCATCAATAACGGCGGTTTTAATTTTTCCGGAGCAGCGGTTTTCGGCAGCGGCGTCAACCTGACATCCAGCTGGGGCAAGAATGTGAAGTTTTCCGGTGTTCTCACGGCGGCAAGCGGTTTTTCCATCAGCGGCGGCGCGAATGAATATACCTATTACAACCTGCTCAACACCGCCAATGAAATTGGGGGGACGATCGCCATTACGCGCAACTCTGCCTCTCTGGGCATCAGTGCTTCCGGCTCCCTTGGGACTGCCGCCGTTACTACTTCGGTCAACTCCCAGTACCTGACCTATTACGGCACTGCGGGGGATGCGGCGGATGTCATTGACAATTCCATCACCGGGGCAGGCAACTTCGTCGCCCAGTCGGGCTGGGTGCATCTTTCCGAGAACGTGGCGCTTACGGGAACCTATACCGTCAATTCCGGCGCCGTCCTCTCCAGGGCCGGTTCCATTAACGCCGCGCTTGCCGGAGGCCGACTGGATGCGGGCGCCGGAACCATGACCGTGACGGAGCTGTCGGGAAACGGCACCATCTCCGCCTCTGCGGGAACCATGAATTTCCAGAACGCCTTCACGGTAGGGGAAACGATGGGCATCCTCGCCAACGGTTCCGGGACGATCACGGGCAATGTGACGGTGGATGGAGGCCGTCTGTATTATACTTCCATGGACAATGTCGGCAGCGTGCTGCAGAACGTGACGCTGACTTCCGGCCTCATTGATTTCTCCGGTTTTCAGGAATTCCAGGACTTGTTCGGTTCTGAAGCCCTGGTGAACACCTCCTATAACCTGGGCGTTGATTTGGGGAACGGCTTTACTCTGGCGGATGTTGACGAGTCCCTGTACACAATCAGCACCGTGGACGGAAAAACAGTCATCACGTTTACGGCTTCCGGCGCCCATGAGACCGTCTGGGACCCTGCCTGGGGGCTGGAAGAGGCTCCCTCTTCCGCAACAGGTACGCTGGTAAACCAGCAGTCTTTGTCCCTGTACGGCATCCGGGCTTCTTCCATGCAGGAGGGGTTCGGTTCCGTGAATGCCGTCACCGGAACGGGAGACCTGACAGGAGTGACCCTGGCCGGCGGCTACTACAATACTGCGTCCAATGCCACGGCTACGGAAATCACCACCGGCATCTGGACGGATGTGCTGGGGGGCAATTACAATCTGATTATCGGCGGCAGCTATGCCAATAACTGGAGCGGCTCCGGCAAGTGGAACGTTACGGGAGACGTCCATACCCAGATTCAGGGGGATACTGCCGTCAACTGGGTTGTGGGAGGCAACTACAAGGACGGCCAGGCGGCAGGCATCACGGGAAACGTTTACGTATCCGTGGACGGGAATGCCGTCATCAAGGGCAGTTTGATAGGCGGCGGCACGGGATGTCATAACTCCGTAAACAACCTTGACGGCAGCACGTACGTCGTCGTGCGCAGCATGCAAAGCGTCACGGACGAAACCATTTCGCTCAACTCCGTTGTCCGGGGCTTCATCATCGGCGGCAGCACTTATGAAGCCAATTCCTCGTCCCGTGCCGCCATTACCGGAAGCACCAATGTGACGATTGATTTGGGAACGGCCTCCGGCAGCTTTGTCAAGAGCATCGTGGGCGGTTCCTATTCGGGAGGTTCCGGGGCATATACGGTTGGAGGCGATTCCAGCGTCAGCATTACCGCCGCCAGTGACGCCGTCTTTACCGGGGCTATTTACGGCGGCGGGTTCAGCTCATCGGGAACATCCGCCGTCAGCGGCAATTCCAGCCTGACGCTGGATGGCGGTGCGTACACGGGTGCTCTTTACGCGGGCGGCGGAGGAACAGGGTCTTCCGTAAACGGGGACGCTACCCTTACCGTTAAGAAAGCAGTATTCCGGACGGGCAGCTCGCTGAATGCGTCGGGAGGCACGATAGGCGGCACCTCTTCCTTGCTGCTGGGAGGTTACGGCAATACGGCGGATCACGCCATTTCCTTCTCCAATACGGCTGTGGCCGGTTTCGACATCGTGACCATGTTCCAGGATTCTTTCTTTACGGGGAATCTGAACATGACCGGATCCAGCGTGCTGGCGCTGGCGGGAGGGGCAGGAACGGGAATCAATCTGGACGGCTCGTTCTCTCTTTCCGCTGAAGGAGAGCTGAATCTGGATCTTTCCGAATTCGGCACCCTGACAGACGGCATGTCCGTCCTTTCAACTACGGGCCTGTCCAATATATCTTCCATCAGGGCTTCCTTTGCTGACGGCGTGGCCGGGTCCATCACCATTTCCGACAACGGCAAAGACCTTGTCTATACGGCGGGAACCCTCCTTTTGTGGGAGGGGGGTGAAAACGGCGTCTGGAGCGCGGAACATGTCTGGACGGACGGCGGCGCGCCCGCCACATATGCGGATGGCATGGCGGTTTCCTTTGCGGACCAGGCCGGAGTCGCTAACTCTGTCGTACAGTTGGATACTGAGGTTTCTCCAAGTTCTATGCTTGTCCGCAACTCCACCACCCGTTATGAACTGACGGGGACGGGAGAAATTACCAATACGGCCGTCGCCAAGGAAGGCACGGGAACGTTGGTCCTCGGCACCTCTTCCATACTTGGCACGGGTACTACTGTGGCTGTGTCGCAGGGTGTTCTGGCATTCGGTTATGATACGGCCCTTCCCGTCACGGGGGTAACCTGGAATACCGGTTCCTTTTTGGGTGCGGCCAATGGAGCGACGGTGACGGTGGATTTGGGAACCGTCACTAACCCGGTATTCTCCCTTTCTCCGGATGCCAGCTCTTTCATTACTCTGGCGACTCCGTCCGACATCGTTTTCGGCAATGCCATTACTGGGGAAGGAACTGTCCGGAAAACCGGCACGGGCTTGCTGAAACTGACGGGGAGCAACTCCGGCCACATCGTGGTGCAGGAGGGCAACCTCCAGATAGGGAACGGAACCTCATCCATCCGCTGGGGAAGCGCGGGTTCTTCCGTCACCCTGGAAAACGGCACGTCGCTGATTATTGCCGGCAACAGTTCGGGAACCTCCCACCATACCATCAATTCCGATTTGATTTTGGGAACAAGCGCGTCCGACGCCGTTTCCCTGAAATGGGTGGACGCCTCCCAGGCAAGCGCCGCGGACTATCAGCATAGCTTCACCGGAACCGTTACCGTCAACGGGGCGGTCTCCCTGGTGGGCAGGGACAACTGGGCCAAGGAAATGGGCTTCACCGGAACGCTCACCGGAGCCGGCTCTCTGACTTACAGCCGCGGAGCGGGCGACGGCAGGTACAATTCCAACGGAAAGCTCATCATCAGCGGAGACGCTTCCGGATTTACCGGAATGATCACCATGAATGCTTCCAACGGCTATAGCGCCGGGCTGGATCTGCGCACTTCCATCTCTCAGGGTGGCGTCACCCTGACATCCGGAACGGACACGACCGGATTCGCTTTCATGCGCGTGCTGGGGGATGTTGAAATTGCCTCTCTGGACGGAACGGAGAATTCCCAGGTGGGAGCCGTAGGCGGCGCGCGCACGCTGACGGTGGGGGCCGGCACGTACAACGGCACGCTCACAGACCGTGGTGTTGCTCTTGGGTACGGAGCCACTTCCATTTCGTATGACGAATCCGGCGTCCTGTCTCTGACCAAGGTCGGCGAGGAAACGCTGACGCTGGGCGGGACGGTCAGCTACACGGGGCTGACGGATATTCAGGGGGGAACGCTCGCTCTTACTGCTTCCGGGGCTACGTCCCTGGGGAATATCACGATGGCGGCCAATACGCGGATGACGACTGCGGGCGCTCTGAACCTGGCGGCCAACTCTACGCTGACACTGGATATCAGCTCCGCCCTCGAAGTGGGCGGCGCTTTCGGGGCCGGAACGTTCAATCTTACGCTGAACGGGCTTGAAGGCATTACGGATGCCGGGGAATATACCCTGATTTCCGCCGCCAGCGGTCTTGATGCCGCCAGCGCCGTCTTTAACTGGGCCGGATATACTGGGGACGAAACGCTGATTTATGAACTGGAGCAGACGGGAACATCCCTCAAGCTGGTAGTGACTTCCGCCGGGGACGTATGGATCTGGCAGGGAGCGGAAGGAGTGACCTGGAGCGATACGAACACGGGCGCCATGTGGGGCATTGAAGGTTCCACGGATACGGCTGCCGGGAAGAATCTGATCTTCAACAGTACCGGGGCGGGAACCGTCACTCTGTCCGGAGCGGTGAATCCTGCTTCCATCACAGTCAACAATGCTGCCGGAAGCGATTATGTCTTCGTTTCCGACGGCACCGGGAAAATCGCCCAGGGAACGTTGACCAAGCGCGGCGAAGGGAAGCTGGTCCTTAATTTGGACAACACGGGCTGGAACGGGGATATTTCCGTCCAGCAGGGCGAACTGGTAGCCCAGGTCGCCAATTCCCTGGGATCCGGAGCCATTACCGTTACGGACGGCGTGCTCACTCTGGCTACGGCGGACGTTCAACTGGGAATGGGCATGATCAACCTGCAGGGCGGCCGCCTCAATCTGGCTTCCGGATCTTTTGCCACGGCGTTTACCGCAGACAACATGACGTGGACGGGCGGTTCCATGACGCTGGGCGAGGAAGTGGCCGCCACCGTCGCCAAGGCTCTGGCCAATGGAAAAGCCGTGGAATTGGCGGACGGTTCCGTACTGACGGTCAGCGGGGCTAATGATAACTCGGCTCTGAACCTGAATGCCTCCGGTTCCGGTACCGTTTCCGTGGGACTGGGAACCAGCTATGGGGCCAATGTCCTGAATATGAGCACGGAATTCCAGGGGAGCCTGTCCGTGACATCCGGCTATTTCCAATTGAATAACGTAACGATGGGGGCGGACGGCATCTTGAAACTGGCGGATTCCAACGTCCGTACGGAATGGAACGGAACAGCCGGAGGAACGTTTGCCAATGACGTTGTCTTTACGGGCAACCAGGTCTTTGCCACCAAGGATTTCACCTTCAGCGGCGATTTGAGCGGAACGGCGTTCTCCACCCAGGGAGCGGGCAATATTACCCTGGCGGGCGGCGTCAACCTGGACGGTCAGCTCAAGGTGCACCGCGGCACGGTTACCGTGAATTCCGCCGATGTGGCCAAGCTGGGGGACAGCATTGACATCCAGAACAATTCCACGCTGGCCTTTGCCCGCGATTTCTCCTACGGAGGCGTCATCAGCGGTACGGCCGGCAGCACGGTATCCGTAAACGCCGGAACGCTGGAACTCACCGGAGCGAACACCTTCCTGGGCGCACTCTCCATTGCGGGCGGCGCTACGGCGCGGCTGGGTGACGGAAGTGCCTGGGCCGGGTCCCTCTCCGGAGCCGGTTCCCTGGTTATTGACACTACCGGAGAGATAACGCTGGCGGCCGGCAACACCGGGTTCACCGGTTCCACGACGCTCTCCGGAACGGGCACCGTCACCTTGGCGGGGGCCGACTCCCTGGGGTCCGGACGGGTCACCGTCAATAACGGCGTTCTCAATTTGTCCTCTCTGGATGCGGCCAACGTTATTTTGATTACGAAGGGAAGCCTGGCAAACGCGGAAGCCAAAACCGCCGGAAACGTGGAAGTGGCCGCTTCCGCCGGAACGCAGGGAGCCCTGAATACCATCAATCTGGGCGGCCTGTCCGGCTCCATGGTCGGCTCCATCGTCATGGAGGATTACTCCCGGCTTACAGGCGTTTCCGGTGCTCTGGACATGACGGGCAAGACGGTGACGCTGAAACTGGATTCCGGCAGCCTTACAGCGGGCGGAACTACCGGACAGGGCGTTATTGATGCGGACAGCCTGACGCTTTCCGCCGCCACAACAACCATCAACCTCAGCAACCAGGGTGTTCTGGACCTGCTTGCCGCCAACCGGGATTCCACTGACGGCGTAGGGCTTGTACTGACAACGGGAACCCTGGCTGTGGATAATTTCAAGCAAATCGGATTCTCTCCTCTCCTGGCTTCCCTCGGCTATACCGTGACGGAAGTCCTGGGTGCGGACGGGACGCTGATGGTCAGCGGCAATACGGACCTTGTCTATCTGGTGGACGCCACCCCCAATTCAGACAACCCCAATATCAGCGATTACGCCGCGCTGGATCCCTACAAGGCTGTCGGCATTAATGGCACCACGCTTCATGTGAGCCTGAACGGGGCTCCGGAAGCCTCCCGGAATGGGGACGGTCTGAAAGTCAGCAACCTGGTTGGCAGCGACGGTGCGCTGACCGTGACGAATACGGCGGATGATGCGGCTTCCAACCACGCCGTGGTGGATCTGGTTCAGGATGTTGACGCCGGCGGCAACAGCTACGGCGGAACCATCAGCGGGGACCATGTGGATTTTGTCAAGAAAGGTGCGGAAACCCTCACCGTAGAAGGAAACTTCACCGGGAATGACTCCAGTCTCAGTTCCTCGGAGGGAAATATCATCCTGAACGGTGCAGGCAATAGCCTTACTACGCTGGAACTCGCGGGCGGAGACATAACGCTGGGCGGACGGAATGACGGCGCCTCCCGTGTAACCACGGTGGAGACGCTGGCTGCCGGCGCGGGAGGGGGAACCCTGAATTTGGGTAACGGAGCCCAGATGGTTCTTACCGGCCAGCAGGCCGGCAGCCATGTCACGGAAGTGACTATCTCCGGGGACGGTACGCTGACCTTGGGTGGTACGGGAACAGACTCCTCCCTGACACTGGGCAACGGCTCTTCCCTGAACGGTGTCCTGCTGGATATCCGTGAAGGGTCTGCCCTGTCCGCTGCAACCGGTTCCGTGAATACCGTTTCCGGACTGGAGGGCGGCGGAGCTCTGAAGCTGAGCGGTGCGGAAATGACGATCAGCTCTTCCGATTCCCATACCTTTACCGGTACTCTGGACGGGGCATCCGGAACGCTCAACGTCAAATCCGGCAACGGAAGCGTCCAGACTATCAAGGGTGCGGGCAATGCAGGTTATCACCTGAATGTGAGTGACGGCGGCGTGCTGACCCTGGCCGGAGCGGCAGGGGAGGGCGGCAATCCCGCCCAGGCTTCTTATCAGGGGATTACCGTGAACGGCGGCACGCTCAATATCGGCAGCGCAGACGATCCCAAAACCCAGCTGACGCTTGGCTCGGACGGCTTGAGCGTGACAGGGGACAGCACAGTAGCCATTACCACTTCCTCCACAACGGTGGACGGCCTGGGCAATCCCTTTGTCACCTCCAGCGGAAATATTACGCTGGGAGACGGGACGGGGGAAGTCACGCTGGTCATGAACAATCTGGATACCCTGGTTTCCGGGAGTTCGGAAACGCTGAATATGGAATTGTTCAAGACAACGGACGGCGCGCTGGTGTCCCTGGGTGACAATGTCACCCTCCAGGACATGATTCTTGGTTCCATGTATGAAAACCTGGAGCTGACCACCAATGACAGCATGACGGCCATCATCCTCACCGGTACGGCGCGCACGGAAAACATTTTCCGTGACTCTTCCCTGACGCGGAATGCCGCTACTGGAGCGGACATCCTTTGGAATTCCCGCTATCACATGGAGGAAGGCTCTGCCTTGCGCGATTTCTATACCTCTGTTCTTCTCTCCCAGAATTCAGGCGACTATTCCGGCGCCGCCCGCAAACTGGCCGCCGCCGCCGGCAGCACGGTTACCAGCCTGGGCATCGCCCAGCGCGACTCCCTGCGCGACCAGATGGGCTGGATACGCAACCGCGTGGCGCAGATGGGCGTTAACCCTGCATATGTCCATGAAGACATGCCCTACTTCCATATGTGGATGCAGGGAACCGGGTCTTATGCCAAGCTGGACACCAGGGGGGATGAAAGCGGCTACGAACTCACCACCTGGGGAGGCACGGTAGGCATGGACGTGGATATCAACGACCGCCTCACTGCGGGAGCTGCGTTTACTGCCAATTACGGAAGCCTGACGGCCAGCGCGGCGGATACGGCGGACGGAGACCTGGACAGTTACTATGTCAATCTGTTCGCCCGCTACCAGTACCGTAAATGGTCCCATCTGCTGATTCTGACGGGTGGCTGGAATGATGCCTCGCTGACGCGCACGGTGAATTACGGTACGGGGTCTTACCAGGCCCGCGGCAATACGACGGGAGCCGGTTTCGGCGCCATGTACGAGTTGGCGTATGACATCGCTCTCAATGAAGACAGGAGCGTGATTCTCCAGCCTTTGTTTAACGCTTCCATCGTGACGACCCGCATGGACGGCTATCGGGAAAGCGGTTCTGCCGGAAATGCCGGACTGAAGGTGGAAGACCAGGAACTGACTACGGCTGCTGTCGCTGTGGGTGCCCGGCTCTCCGGACTCATGGGGTCCAACATCTTCGGGCGTGAAGCGCTGGGAGAAGTACGGGTGAACGTTTCCCAGGATATGGGAGACCGCCGCGGGCAGGCTAATGTGGGCTTCCTGGCAGATCCCTCCTATACGCGTCCGGTGTATGGCGCCAAGGTCGGAAGCACGGCCTTCCAGATTGGCGCGGGGCTGAGCGTTCCCGTGGGCACCCAGGGCGTCATTTTTGTGGACGGCAATGCGGATATCCGCAGCGGTTCCAGCTCCATCAACGGGAGTATCGGCTACCGCTACAACTTCTAAAGGAAAAAACGTCGGCCAATTGGAAAGCCGTTGCGGATGATTCCGCAGCGGCTTTTTTCATGAATGGGCGGGATTTCTTTAAGGATAACTTCAAGCTTGGGTTGACGTTCCTGATGGCTGCTTACTTCCATTCCCATTCAATGGGCGTTTCCAGATCGGGCCGCAGCGCCTGGCGCACAGGGCAGGACAAGGCGGTTTTTTCCAGCATGGCGCGGAGAGGGTGGCTGCCTTCCAGGGGCATGATTACCTTCAGTTCAATTTTTTCAATTCCCTTGGATGATTCCGCCGCACGCGCCAGAACGCGCATGCCTTTCAAATCCACTCCTTTTCTGGCCGCGACCACGGAAACCAGGCTCATCATGCAGGAGGCGAGCGTGGAACCGAGCAAAACTCCGGGGGAGGGGAATTCTGCGCGGCCTTCAAAAGAAGCGGGCAGGTCCGTGGAAAACGTGACGTTGGAAGGAATAAAGGTGGTTTCGCAGCGGAATTGTCCGACGTTCTCCGTTTCGGAGGTGTAATAATGATCAGTCATGAAGGTGTGACAGCGAAAACCCTGTTCGGGTTCATCCGGTTCAGGTTATTTTCACGTTGAAGAGCCGTGAAGTTCCGCTTTGCAGGGAACCTGGCCGTTCCTTCATGACATGGTTGATTTTTTCCTCTTGCTTCCGGTTCCCTGCATTACTTCTTTTTAAGCGTTGCTCCGCCGTGTCTTCTTGCGGCGGGAAAAAGCTTACGCCGTCCCCTTCGGCTTCCTTGCCGCCAGAATGCGCCGGATGGGTTCCGCATAAAGCTCCGGCTCCAGCAGGAAGGAATCGTGTCCCTTGGTGGAAGCGATGGTATGGAACTCCGTGGGAATATGGGCGGCTTCAAGCTGCGCCGCGAAATCCTGCTGTTCCGCCGGGCGGAAACAGCAGTCTGTATCAATGGAAAAGATAAGCGCGGGAATCCCTGCGCGGCGGAAGCCTTCCAGGGCGGTTTGAAATGTTCCGTCCGGGGTGTGGTCGCGGATGTCGAACTCCGCCCACATATCCGCAATACGGATATAGGCGTTGGCGTCAAAGCGCTCCGCGAACTTGGTTCCCTGGTGAAGCATGTAGCTTTGCGTGCTGCGGGTGGGGGTCATCCACGTGAGCAGGCCGTAGTTGCCTCCCACCTCTTTTCTGGCGCGCTGTTCCAGCCCCTCCTGGTAAACAAATGATTTGTGGCCGATGATACGGGCGAACGCCAGCCCTTTTTTTGGCGCCGGTCCCCGGTAGTAATCCCCGCCTTGGAAATCCGGGTCAAGCTCAATGGCCAGGATTTGTTCAAACAGGGACAGGCGGTGTTCAATGGAAGCCCGGTAACCGGAGCCGATGGAGATGAAGCTCCGGACCCGTTCCGGGAACTGGCACGCGAAGCTGAGGGCGATCAGTCCGCCCACGGAGGGGCCCATAAGATGAACGCGTTCTATGCCCAGGCTGTCCAGCAGAAGGGCCTGGAGACGTGCCTGGTCTGCGGCCTCCACATGCGGGAAACGGGAGCCGTAGGGCTGGCCGTCCGCAGGGCAGGGGGTAGCGGGGCCTGTGGTGCCGTAGCAGCCTCCCAGGTAATTGGCGCAGATGATGCAGAAGCAGTTTGTGTCCAGCGGCTTGCCGGGGCCGATGATGCTGTTCCACCAGCCCTCGTGGTTTTCCGGTTTCCAGAGGGAATCGATGCCCGGGACTTCCGGATTGTAACCGTAGGCGTGCTGGCTGCCGGAAAGAGCATGGAACAGCAGGATGGCGTTGTCTTTATTCGGCGTCAGGGTTCCGTATTGTTCGTAGGCGACGCGAACCTTGTCCAGCGTAGCTCCATTTCTCAGGGAGAAGGAGTTGGGAAGATCCAGGAATTTGGTTTGGACGGCAGGAAGCTGCATGGATGTACGGAAAGGGGTTTGGTCAGCAAAAAAAGACCGGCACCCGGCGGGCGGCGGTCTTCTTGAAATCTGTGCTGGGCCAGGGATTACTTGACGCCCTTTTTGGAAAGGCGCGTGCCTGCCGTAGCGCCCTGGCGGGCCTTGAACTTGGGATTGCTCTTGCAGATCACATACAGCGTGCCCTTGCGCTTCACGATTTGGCAGTCTGCGTGGCGGCGCTTCATAGAGGCTAAGGAAGAAAGAACTTTCATGGTGTATAACTCCGGTTTGGTGTTCGGTTCGGGAGACGGAATATACCGTTTAGTTAAGAATTGTAAAGTCATTTCTTTGCCAAAAGTAAGATGCCGTCTCCGCAGAGATGCTTTTATGAGGAAGATGCAGTAAAGCATGGGATGGCTTTGGATTCCGCGCCGGCGGAAAAATTTAGGGAAGACGTCATTTAGCCGGGAAAATAAAATGCGGGAAGGGACCTCTGCCGGGGGAATAAAGGGTTTGTGGACCGGAGGGGATTCGTATAACATCTTTTCCGGTTTTCCTTATGACTGATTCTTCCTCTCCTGATTCCTCCCCGGCTTCCCGGAATACGTTTGCCCATCATTTGGGAATGAAAGGGTTTCTGCTCATGGAAGGGCTGTTGAAGCTCGTGGGCATGAAAACGCTGTACCGGCTGGGGCGCGCGGCAGGGGCCGTGGCGTGGCATCTGCTTCCCCAGCGCCGGAACATTGTGGAAAGGAATCTGCGCATCGTTTTGGATCCGGCCCTGCGCGGAAAGGAACTGCAGAAATTAAGCCGGGAAAATTTCAAAAGGACCATTGCCAATTTCCTGTGTTCCGCGAAGACGGCCACCCTGACGGATGAGCAGTTGAAGCATTGCGTGACGGTCGGAGGGCACGAACAGTTTGCCGCGCCTGTGCTGGAAGGGCGCGGGCAGGTTTGCGCCATAGCCCACTCCGGCAACTGGGAGGCGCTGGCGAGAATACGCGCATTTTACCCAGAGGTGGAGCGTTACGGGTCCATGTACCGCCAGTTTGACAATCCGCTGATGGAGGAATACGTGTACCAGCGGCGCACGGAACGTGGAACTCAGATGTTCTCCAAGGAGGGAGGCATCAAGGCTCCCATGAAAATGCTCAAGGAAGGGGGGGCCCTGGGCGTGCTGAGCGACCAGTTCGTATGGGAGGGGGTGTATGTCCCCTTTTTCGGCAAGGTGACCGGCACGACTCCGTTGCCCGCTCTGCTGAGAAAAAGGGCTGGCGCGGACATGGTGGCCATAGCGGTGCGCACGGATGCTCCTGGCCACTGGATAGCGGATATGGGGAATGTGGTGGATTTTTCCAGGTCGGACGGCTCTCTGGCAGGGGACACGATTGAAGTGAACAGGGGGCTGGAAACGTTGATCCGGGAATCCGTGCTGGATGTGTTCTGGATGCACCACCGCTGGAAATCCGTTGACCGCTTTGCCCCGCAGGATAAAAAAACGGCTGCGCTTCTGGAAAATATGGAGCTGAAGCCGTACCGCATTCTGGTAGCCGTTCCCAGGGCGCTGGATGAAGCCCTGGCGACTGTTCCCCTGATTCGTGCTTTGAAAACCGTCCGGTGCGACATGCAGGTGAACATCGTCTGCCCGTCTGCCCAGCTGGGGATATGGAAGACGGTGCCGGAAGTTACCCATGTGTTGCCGCACGACTCCCTGAAGCAGCTTCGGGAAGCTTTGGCAGCAGATGAATTTTACAATGACGGACCGCTGGATCTGGGTGTCATGCTGGATGGAGATATGGAAACCCTGAAAGCGCTGGAACCGTATGGCCCCATGATGTTTTCCGGGCTGGACACGCATCCCGGCGCCCGGAAGTACAAATTCCGGGTAAAGGCCCCCGTCCTGCGCGCCGCCCCCCCGGCGCACCGGGTGCAGCTTTATCTGCAATTGGGGGGGCTGCATGGGCTGGACGTCGCCACCCCGTCTTTGTTCCCTGTGAAAAAAGCGGCCCCGGCGGAAGACGCCCTCATTTTAATCGCTCCGTTTTCCCGCCTGGGGAGCGCCAGTGAATGGAGCAGGGAGCAGTGGAGGGAGCTGGTTTCCCTTTTGCCGGGACGGACGGTGCTGGCGGCTCTGGAAGAAGACCGGGAGCGTGCCGCCTCCCTGGCGGAACATTTGAATGTGGAGCTGGCGGTGGGTGCGCCGGAGGCTCTCTTTCCCGTCATGGACGGCGCTGCGGCGGCAGTAGCCGTGGATGGCGACTTTCCGTCCCTCTGTTCTTTCCGGGGGCTTCCGGTGGTGACTCTGTTTTCCACCCGGCTTCCGGATGTTTACCGCCCTATGGGCACATTCAACCGTTCCCTTTACAGCCACCAGTGCTGTTCTCCCTGCTTCCGGAAGGAATGTGACCGGGATGTTCCCTGCAACCGCCACATTGCCGTGCGGGAAGTACTGGAAGCCTTGCGGGAAATTTCCGGGAAAGAATAATCTGGGAAGGGACGGAATGCCGCCCCCCGGCGTTGGCGGAAAAACGGCGGGAATGCTGCCGTTGCCGTAAAGAATGATGGAATAACGAAAGGAATTGCGGAAATGCCGTATTCCGGAGCAATTCCAGAAATGCGTCTTCCTTTTTGCATGGGTTCTGTAGTGGAGGGAAGAGGGCCCCTCATCCGGAAGAGGGGGATGCCTGCGTCCGGTTTGCTGCGGTTGGTGGCGCCAAAGCGCGAAAATCCGGTTAATGCACGCAATCCGGAAAGCCGCCCCGCCGGAAAATGCCGCGGACCTGTTCCGCCAGTTCTGCGGACGCTTCCGGGACGTCCTTCAAAGTATAGTCCAGCTTCAATTCATCCCATTTGAATCTCCCCAGCTGGTGGAAAGGGAGCACGTCCACGCGTTCCACGTTGCCCAGAAGCGCCGCATGGCGGGAGAGTTCCTCAATTTCTTCCAGATTGTCCGTAACGCCAGGTACCAGCACATACCTCAGCCACACGGGCTTGCGGAGGGAGGCCAGGCGTTCCGCAAACTCCAGTGTAGGGCGCAGTTCCCCGCCTGTCAGGGCGCGATACCGTTTCGGATTCCATGCCTTGATATCCAGCAGGACCAGGTCCGTATCCGCCAGCATTTCTTCGCCCGCATTCACGCCCAGATGGCCGGAGGTATCCAGGCAGGTGTGCAGGCCCAGTTTCCGGCAGCCTTTCAGCACGGCACCGGCAAAATCCGGCTGGAAGAGGGGATCCCCGCCGGAGAGGGTGACGCCGCCGCCCGCCGCCTGCAAAAAATCCCGGTAACGGGCTATTTCCTTGAGGACATCATCTGCGCTCCTGGTCCGTCCCCGCCGCACGTAAGAGGTATCCGGATTGTGGCAGTAGCGGCAGCGCAGGCTGCAGCCGGACAGGAAAAGGACGAAGCGGATGCCGGGGCCGTCCACGGTGCCGCAGGATTCCACGGAATGAACCAAACCGGTGACGGAGCTTTCTCCGTCCGGATCATGGTTTTGTGGAAAAACCTGCGGCATCCGCTTGCAGTCCGGGTTAACGGGTGTGGAAAGTGCGGTTGATGACCTCCTGCTGCTGTTCCCGGGTCAGCTTGATGAAATTCACGGCATAGCCGGAAACGCGGATGGTAAGCTGCGGGTATTTTTCCGGGTGATCCATGGCGTCGAGAAGCGTTTCCCGTTCCAGTACGTTCACATTAATGTGGTGACCTGTAGCGGCAAAGTAGGCGTCCAGCAGGGAGACGAGCTTGACGCGACGTTCACGTTCCTCCTTGCCCAGGGCCTGAGGAACGATGGAGAAGGTGTAGGAGATGCCGTCCAGGGAGTCGTCATAGGACAGCTTGGCTACGGAGAGCATGGAGGCCACGGCTCCGTTCCTGTCCCTTCCGTGCATGGGGTTGGCTCCGGGGGCGAACGGTTCCCCGGCTCGGCGGCCGTCCGGCGTGTTGCCCGTCTTTTTGCCGTACACCACGTTGGAGGTGATCGTCAGGATGGACTGGGTGGGCAGGGAATTGCGGTAAGTGTGGAGCCTGCGCAGTTTTTCCATGAAATTGCTGACCAGGCTGCATGCTATGTCGTCCACGCGCGGGTCATTGTTCCCGTAACAGGGGAATTCCCCTTCCGTCTTGAAGTCCACAATCAGCCCTTCTTCATTGCGGATGGCTTTTACGGTGGCATACTTGATGGCGGACAGGGAGTCCGCCGCCACGGAAAGCCCGGCGATTCCCGTAGCCATCGTGCGCAGAATTTCCGGATCATGCAGCGCCATTTCAATGCGTTCATAGCAGTATTTGTCGTGCATGTAGTGGATGATGTTCAGCGCGTCAATGTAAGTTTTGGCGAGCCAGTCCTGCATCTTGTCGTACAGGGTCATCACTTCATCATAGTTGAGAATTTCCTCCGTGTAGCGGGGGGAGGGCGGGGCCACCTGCTTGCCCTTGAGTTCATCCACGCCGCCGTTCAGGGCGTAGAGAAGGCACTTGGCGAGGTTGGCGCGCGCTCCGAAGAACTGCATCTGCTTGCCGATGCGCATGGCGGACACGCAGCATGCGATGCCGTAGTCGTCGCCCCAATGTGGGCGCATCAGGTCATCGTTCTCGTATTGAACGGAGGATGTTTCAATGGAAACCTTGGCGCAGAAGCTTTTGAAGGCTTCCGGCAGGTTCCGGGACCACAGAACGGTCAGGTTCGGTTCCGGAGCCGGCCCCAGGTTGTACAGGGTCTGCAGCATGCGGAAAGAACTGCGGGTGACGAGGGTGCGCCCGTCCTCTCCCATGCCGCCGATGGATTCCGTCACCCAGGTGGGGTCTCCGGAGAACAGGTTATTGTAATCAGGCGTGCGGATGAAACGGACGATGCGCAGCTTCATCACGAACTGGTCGATGATTTCCTGAACTTCCTCTTCCGTGATGAGCCCCTGTTCCAGGTCGCGGGTGAAATAAATGTCGAAGAAAGTGGAAACGCGGCCCAGGGACATGGCCGCTCCATTCTGTTCTTTCACGGCAGCCAGGTAGCCCAGGTACGTCCATTGCACGGCTTCGCGGGCGTTTGCGGCGGGGCGAGTGAGGTCGCAGCCGTAGGAGGCGCCCAGCTGGGCGAGTTCTTCCAGGGCGCGTATTTGTTCGCTCATTTCTTCGCGCAGACGGATCAGTTCATCCGTAAGGGGGGAATGTTCACGGTTTTTGAGGTCCTTGCGGCGTTCGGCAATCAGCTTATCCGTGCCGTACAGGGCCACCCGGCGGTAGTCCCCGATGATGCGGCCGCGGCCATAGGCGTCCGGAAGGCCGGTAATAATCCCGGCGGAACGGGCCGCCCGGATATCGGAAGTGTAGGCGTCGAAAACGCCTTCATTGTGCGTCTTGCGTATCTTTTTGAAAATGTCCGCGGTTTTCTCGCACATCTTGAACCCGTAGGATTCCAGGGCCTGTTGGGCCATGCGCAAGCCGCCAAAGGGCATCAGGGCCCTTTTCAGGGGGGCGTCCGTCTGGAGGCCTACGACCACTTCCAGTTCCTTGTCAATGTAGCCGGGCTTGTGGGATGTGATGGAGGATACCACTTTTTCATCAGCATCCAGCACGCCGCCGTTGTCTATTTCCCGTTTCAGCAGGACTTTCAGCTCGTCCCATAAACGAAGCGTGCGCTGGGAGGGGCCGGAAAGAAACTCTTCATTGCCGGAATAGGGCGTGTAGTTATGCTGGATGAAATCCCGTACGTCAATGGACTCCGTCCATGTTCCCGGCTTGAATCCCTGCCATTCCTGCGGAAGGGCGGTGGACTCCTTCAAGTCTTTTACTATGCTGATCATAAATAGAATGTAGTGAAGAAGACTGGAGAAAAACGTTCCGCAGCCCCTGAAAGGCTGGAAACGGCAAAACTCCGCGCCGCGTAATTATATCGTGAATTCCGGGGGACAACAAGGCTAATTCTTTGCGAAGAGAACGCGGGTGCGCTGGCTTTGGCATGTTTCACCTGTCTGTCCGTTGCGGAGCGGAAAATGAGGGGAACATGCGATTGCGGAAAAGTGACGGAAGATTATTTCTCTTTACTTTCCTAATCTCTATTGCAGTATCTCAACGCTTACCGTTATGAAATCTTATGCATGCCTTTGTTTATTGCTGGCGGGAGTTTTTTGCGTTGCTTTTTTCTCCGGGGCCTGTGCTGATGAATTGCCGCCCACGCTGAAGCCCCAGGTGAACCCGCGGGCCGTGTATGACTGGAAAAAACGTCATGAAGCAGTGATGGAGCGGAACCGGACCGTCAAACCGGAATATGTCGTCTTTGGTGACAGCATTACCCACCGCTGGGGCGGCGAGCCTTCCGGGGACAACAGGGCTCTCGGAACAGGAAAAACCGCCTGGCATAGCCTGTTTTCTTCCCATGCGGTAACCAATATGGGGTTTGGTTCCGATTACGTGGATAATGCCTATTACCGCTTGCAGCTGGGAGAGCTGGACGGCATTTCTCCGCGGGTCATCATCGTGCTGCTGGGAACCAATAATCTTGGCGGGCGGAAGGATGCTCCCCGGGCCTGCGCAGACAATCTCAAGGCTTTTGTGAGCCTGGCGCGCCGGAAGTGCCCCTCTTCCAAAATCCTGTTGCTGGGCATTCTCCCCAGGGAGGAAAAAAAGCTGGCTCCCCTGATTAGGGAAACCAATAAAATGATATCCGGCCTGGCTGACGGAAACAGCGTGTTTTTCGCCAATCCCGGCGAGGAATTCCTGGGGGAGGACGGAGTGTCCCCAAAACCCGGGCTGCTGGAGGATGGGCTGCATCCCAGTGCCAGGGGGTACGACATACTGGGGAAGTCGTTGAGCGTATTGCTGAAGAAAATGGACGACAAGTACGGCAAGCTGCCCGCTCCCCGGTAGATGAATACGGGGGAGGGCGTTCCTGTTCCGGGAGAGGCCGGGGGATGGATGAAATGGAGCGCGCCTTGGAAGAGGCCGGACACGGTGCTCGCCTGGCCGTGGTTGCGGCAGGATTTGCCGGACGGGCAGTGGTCTTTTTTACTCTGCCGGAGGAAGTGACGCCTGCGATCTTGATGCACGGCAGAATTTGCTTAAACTGAAAACCGGTTTTACTTTTTGATTATGAATTTCCTCTCCTACATGCTCGCCATATTGCTGGGGAGTTCCAGTCTGGCATTTTCTGCGCCTTCCATTCCGGCCTCCGCGTTGCCCGCTACCCTGAAGCCGGAGCCCCATCAGCGGGACCCGTATGATTGGAATGCCCGGCATGAAGCCGTTAAAAAAAGAAACCGGGCCGTCAAGCCTGAATACGTGATGATAGGGGACAGCATTACCCACCATTGGGGAGGGGAGCCTTCCGGGGACGGAAAAAATACGGGATCGGGGTCCTGGGAGAAATTATTCGGTCCGCATGCAGCGACGAATATGGGCTTTGGATTTGATTATGTGGATAATGCCTATTACCGTGTCCAAAACGGGGAGCTGGACGGCATTTCTCCGCGGGTCATCATTGTGTTGCTGGGGACCAATAATCTGGGGCACCGCAAGGATACGCCGCAGGCATGTGCGGACAATATCAGGGCATTTGTCCGCCTAGTGCGCCGGAAGTGCCCCTCTTCCAAAATCCTGTTGCTGGGCGTTCTCCCACGGAAGGAGAAAAACCTGGCGGAACCGGTGAAGCAGACGAACAGACTGTTGGTGGAACTGCATAACGGAAAGGACATTTTCTTTGCCGATCCGGGAAAGGCGCTTCTTTCCGCAGATGGTGCTTCTCCGCAGAATGAATTCATGAAGGATGTGGTGCATCCCAATGCCAGGGGGTACGAGGTTTTGGAAAAGGAACTGGCCGTACTCCTGAAAAAGATTGATGCAAAATACCGGGGAGGGAAGCAGGCGGGAAAGCATTCCTGATGATCGTCTTCTGATGGAAGGTAGGATTTTGCTTGAAGGGAAAGCCCCGGTTGAGGAAAATATACGGCCTTTGATATTTAGTTTATGAAAAACCTGTTGTTTGCATTGTTGACCGGTTCCTTTTGTTGCTGTTATGCCCAACAGAAGGCCGCACCCGTTCCGGAACCTGAAGTTGTCGCCACTCCGCCGGCTGATGCGGGGCGCGGCCTTATCCGTGTGGACTCCCGTGAAATACGCCATTATTCCGGTACCCGCAAGGAACCGGATTACCTGGTCAGCAGGGATAACGGAAAAACATGGGAAATGAAGGCCGCTCCGGCTGGCTACCCTCCCAACTACGGTGGCATTCCCAAAGAATCTCCAGCTATTGTGCGCAACCCTCTGACCAGGGAATTCATTCGTGTGCAGCCTATCGGGGGCTTTGTATTTCTTTCCAGGGGTGGGCTGGACGGCAAGTGGCTTGCCGTCACGAATGACGGCAAACTGGAAGAAGACTGGAAAGACCCGGAAAAGAGGAAAAACCTGAAAAAACTGGGCGGCATCATGCGAACCCCCGTTTTTGTGAACAAGGGCCGCAGGGTGATCGTGCCGTTCCACAACATGGGCGGCGGCACCAAGTTCCATATTTCCGATGACGGGGGGCTGACCTGGCATGTATCCAGGAACGGTGTTACTTCCCCCAGACATGAAGCCAGGCCCCCCCACCAGGGCGTCAGATGGTTCAACAATGCCGTGGAAGCCACGGTTTTGGAAATGAAAGACGGTACGTTGTGGGCGCTTGCCCGCACCTCCCAGGACCAGGCGTGGCAGGCTTTTTCCAAGGATTACGGGGAAACGTGGAGCAAACCGGAGCCTTCCCGCTTTTTCGGCACCCTGACCATGAACACGTTGGGACGCCTGGATGACGGAACTATCGTTTCCCTGTGGACGAATACAATGGCTCTGCCTGAAAACGCCACAGCTGGCAACGGAACGTGGGAGGATGTATTCACCAACCGTGATTCCCACCACATTGCTATGTCCGGGGACGAGGGCAAAACCTGGTACGGGTTCCGGGAGATTATCCTGGACGAACACCGCAACCATCCCGGCTATGCTACGCTGGATGGTCCGGAAGACCGCGGCAAACATCAGAGCGAAATGGTGCAGCTGGACAAAAACCGCATCCTTATTTCCCTGGGGCAGCATAAAAACCACCGCCGCCTGGTTATTGTGGACCGCCGCTGGGTAGGGGCCAAGACGCGTGCCACGCAGACGGGGAAAGATTTGGATTCCCAGTGGACCATTCACACTTATATCCCCCAGAAAAAAGGCCATTGCAGTTATAACCGCAAGCCTTCCGCCGAGTTGGTTCAGGATCCGTCCGGGGGCACGAAGAAGGTGTTGCAAATCAAGCGTCTGGATGATCCCGAACTGGTCAATGAAAAATCCAATGTGGATTACCGGAACGGCGGAGCTACCTGGAACTTTCCGAACGGGACCACGGGGCTGGTCAAATTCCGCTTCCGTGTAGTGGACGGGGAGCAGGCGGATGATTCCGGCCTTCAGGTCTCTCTGACGGACCGGCTGTTTAATGCCTGTGATTCCACTACGAAGGATTATGCCCTGTTTACCTTCCCGATCAGGCTGAAACCTGCGCCCCATCTGTTGCTGGGGATGAAAAAAGTGCCTTTCACGCCCGGCGCGTGGCATGAAATTTCCCTTCTTTGGCAGGGTGGGCAGGCCGTGGTGTCTCTGGACGGAAAGAAGGCCGGAACGTTGAAAATGGCTAATAAGTCCCCCAATGGAGCCAGTTATATCCATTTCATCAGCACCGGGTCCCAACCGGATGCCGGCATTCTGCTGGATACGGTGAATGCCCGGGTGAAGTAAGGAGCGGCGGGATTCAATGGTTTTCCTTCTTCGGAAGCGGCGGAGCGCTTAATTCCGGCAGGTATTTCAGCACCATCTGGAGATGTTCGTTTGACCGGTTGCCTATCCTCTGGAGGGCTGTGCGTCCGTATTTGTCTTTCAGGGATGGGTTTGCGTGGTGGTCCAGCAGAAGACGCGCAATACCCAGTTTCAGCCGGTCCAGGGAATCGTCTCCCAGCAGCATGCCTCGGCAGCATGCCATGAGGGGAGTTTCTCCGGCGGCGTTTTGATGGTTGACGTCAGCTCCCTCTTTGATGAAGAGATTGACCAGATCCCTGATTTGAGGGAGGCAGGACACATCAATGAAAGCCAGCTGGCGGCACAGGTTCAGCAGGGCCGTGTCTCCCGCGGTTTCCGGCAGGGTGGTGGACGCGGGCATGGCCGCATTCACGTCCGCTCCGTATTCCAGCAGAATATGTGCAATTTGCAGTGCGGCGTTCGGAGTGTTCAGGTTCAGGGAAAGAAGGGGCGGGGCCATTTCCCCGCGGAAATTGGGATCGTACCCGGCTTCGCAAAGCTTGCGGACCAGCAGGGGGTATCCGGCGGCCGTGGCCCATGTGAGCAGACTTGTTTTTTTACCTTTCAATTCAGGCTGGAGGGAAATATCCGCACCGCATTTCAGAAGAAACAGGGCCGCTTCCTCATAGGGTGCTCCTCCAATACCGGCCACACAGGTGATGACGAGGGGCGGCCAGCCCAGCGGCCCCGGTTTATTCA
This sequence comes from Akkermansia muciniphila ATCC BAA-835, assembly GCF_000020225.1. Classification (NCBI taxonomy): domain Bacteria; kingdom Pseudomonadati; phylum Verrucomicrobiota; class Verrucomicrobiia; order Verrucomicrobiales; family Akkermansiaceae; genus Akkermansia; species Akkermansia muciniphila. Next base: position 1,861,486 of record NC_010655.1, read on the forward strand.
CATCCGCACCGTACTGAATCAGGAGATTAAGGCAGGAGAGCCTGTTATGCACCGGCAGGGGCGTGGAGTCGTCCATGCCTGGCTGGCAGGCGTAAGTCAGGGGGGTATTTCCCTGTTCGGAGTCCGGAATGGAGGGAAAGGCCTGTTGCGGCAGGATGATCTGAACGTTCGGGTCCGCATGGCGCTGTAAAAGGCGGTTCAGCAACTGCACTTCTCCGAGCCCGGCGGCGAGATGCAGCAGGGTTTCATGGGATGGAGTGATGCAGCGTCCGTCTGCGCTTTCCGCCGTGTCCCGTATCATCTGAAGCCGTTCCCTGATTTCGTCCTTCATATATTGGCGCATGGAAACCTCGGAAAACATGTGCCAGTCAATATGGCGTGAATTGAGGGAAAGCCCGCGGTAAATGAAACGTTCCGGGCTTCGATGGGCTGTGAAATTCGCTGCGGTCAGAATTTGTTCTTTTTCCGCTTTTGTCCAGATAGGGTTGAAATTCCATTCCGCGGGAGAAGAATCATTCCTGTTCAGCCAGAAAACAGCGAAAGCCGCGGCAAGAGAGGCAAAAAAGCTCAAAGCTCCAAGAAACCAGAGAGTTTTCTTTCTTAAAGTCATGTGTATCATAAGCAGGGGTACTGCGAAAGGCCATGATGCAGGAATCCATAACTCCGGGCAATGAAAAAATAGTATGAGCAAAGAATGCCCGGGGCAAACCATGTGGGAATTCGGGTGGCGGATTGCAAATTCGGAGGAGAATTTTTTCCTCTTCATCTGGGAAAAAAGCTCGTGGATAAAGAGAATTACGAAGGAAACGGAAAATATGGTGTCATGGGCCGGACTTCACAAAAATTATGGAGTTTATGGCGTGGATCATTTAACTCCAATTATTTGAATTGTATCCGAATTTGCAATTCGGTGTGATACGCTAAATATTGCGGATGTGCGGATGGTTTCAAATTATTTGCATTTGCCGCTGCTGCACTCACGGTAGAATGAAGGAAGCTGAAACTTATGGAAGAAATGGAGATTCTCCCGTAAAATGATGGAGAGAACTGTATCCTTGCTGCTGGCCTCCTGGTCTTTCCTTTCGCTGTCCGCTCCATGCTGTCTGAAGCCGCTCTTGCCCTGGAAGTAAGGATAAACGATGATTCTGGCAGCGTTATGGATTCCGTCAAACTTATTGCGTCCGATATGGATGGGACGCTGCTTAATGGAAAAGGTGAATTGGACCCTGCGTTTTTTCCCTTGTTTAGGGAACTTGAGCTTCGCGGCATTCGTTTTGCGGCAGCAAGCGGCCGCCAGTATGACGGATTGCTCCGGACCTTTGCCCCCGTGGCGGACCGGATGCTGTTTATTGCCGAGAATGGCGCTTATGCGGCGGCGGGTAGAAAAGAATGGCTGCTTCTGGACATGGATCATGAAACGGTAGCCGGTTTGATTGCCGGGATCAGGTGCATTGAAGGAACCTGCATCGTCCTCGCAGGGCGGGATTCCGCATATATTGAGGACAAACAGCCGGAATTCGTCCGGGAGGCCCGCAAATATTACACACGCTGTCAAGAAGTGGGGGACCTGCTGGACGTGCGGGGAGACAAACTTTTGAAAATAGCAGTATATGACTTCCTGGGAGCCGGGGAAAACAGTTATCCCCGGCTGAAGCATTTGGAACATGGCTTCCAGGTGGCTGTCTCCGGAGAGAAATGGATGGATATCAGCCGGAAAGGGGCCAATAAGGGGGCCGCTCTGGAATTGATTCAGAGGAAACTGGGAATTTCTTCGGAGGAAACGATGGTTTTCGGGGATCAGATGAATGACGCTCCAATGATGCGGCAGGCGCGTTTCAGTTATGCCATGGCGAATGCCGTGCCGGAAATCCGTTCCATGGCCGCATTTGAGGCGCCGTCCAATGAGGAAAACGGAGTGATGCAGGTGCTTGGAAAGATGTTGGACGCCCATTCTCCGCAGGGAAGGGCCGGGAATTGCAGGAAACCCCGTCTCTAATTGCCGGGTAATGGAATAAAATCAGGGTTATGTTGATGTTATTGTCAGATTTTTTTAATATGCTGGCGATGGCCGTGTTCGCTTGCATTGGCGGTGTTTTTCTGGGAATGGGCTTTCTGCTGCTTAAATTGGCGGGAATTTTTTTCGGAATATTGGCGGGGTGTATTATTCTGATGGAAGCGGCCGGAAGGTGGATTTCCCATTTGATGGGGGCGTGAGTCCGTTATTCCCGGCAATGAAGGGGATTCCTGTACGCTTTCCGTGAGGGGAGAGCTTTCTGATGGCTGGGCCATTGCCGGCTGCTGTTGTTGCCGGTTCATTGCCGAATGCTGAAGTGGAAGGCTGCATCCTGCCTGGATTCTGCGTGTTAAAACCGGATAGCGGAGTTTTGTGATAAACAGACGTTTGCCGTAAGATGCCCTGGAAGACAGAGCCCCGCAGAAAGGAAGTCCCAGGGATATGAAATGCCGGGCGTCCCCATGGAAGGGACTGTTGCCTTTGTACTATTTGACAGGGCGGGAGACGGAATTTTACCGTCCCTCCCGTCAGCATGAAAGCTGTTGCCCTTTTTAGTTTTGCTTTTCCGCAATGTCTGTGGTACACCCGTGCCAGACGTCATGAATCAGGAATTTTTTTCAGTGCTCGTGCAGGTGGCGGCCGCCTTGGGGCTGGCCGGCATGATCTTGTTGCTCAGTATCTTGATGGGCAAGCGTTCTTCCGTGCGTAAACCGGCGGACATTCCCTACGAATGCGGGATGATTCCCATGGGGGAAGGCGCCCCCATGTTCTCTGTAAAATTCTATATGGTGGCCATGCTCTTTGTCATTTTTGACTTGGAAGTGGTATTCCTCTATCCTTGGGCCGTCAATTTCCGGGACTATATTATGATGAATCCGGAATCGTTCACGGCCATGTGCATTTTCATTGGCATTTTGCTGGTGGCCTACCTGTATGCGCTGGGCAAGGGTGCCCTGAACTGGCACCACGATCCCCGTTGACCGTTTTTGTTCCCTTTTACCAACGCCGTGTTCCATGAGGAATACGGCGTTTTTTATGTGAAAGAAAAATTGCCTTGGAAAATGGCGGGGGAGAAATATCCGTAAATCCTGTCCTTTTTCCGGATGCCTGTTTGCATGTAAAATCATATTGTACAAAAGATGATTTCTCTTGCCAGAAGAGTGGAATAGGGATAGCGTTTGCGCGATCAGGAAATTCATCATGAATATGCCTCTTCCTAAAACGACGCAAGGTGTTTATCGTCTGTCGGTCAGTACCTTTTATTTTCTTCAGGGTTTGGTGTTCGCCAGTTGGGCATCCCGCATCCCGGACATCAAAAGTGCATTGGGGTTGAACGATGCCGACTTGGGGTCCGTTCTCTTTGCCGTCCCGGTGGGGCAGATGTCCGCCATGGCGCTATCCGGTTACCTGGTTGGCCGTTGCGGCAGCCGGAAAATACTGATGGCGGCATCCGTCTTTTATCCTGCCGTGCTTGTATGCCTGGGTATGGCGGGGTCTTTCTGGGAACTGGCGGCCGGGTTATTTTTCTTTGGGGTAGCCGCAAATCTGACGAATATATCCGTCAATACGCAGGGAGTGGGAGTGGAACGGCTGTACCAGTGCAGCATCATGGCCCGGTTCCACGGTTTATGGAGCCTGGCGGGTTTTTTCGGAGCTTTGCTGGGAGCTGCCATGGTGGACTGGCATATTTCTGCGGAAACGCATTTCATCGCCATTTTCCTGATATGCATGATTATTCTGGCCGTTTTTTCCCCCTCTCTTCTGCCGAGGGATGCCCGGCGTTCCTCCTCCCAGGGAGGCGGCATGTTCCGGAGCATGGATGCTTATGTACTGGTCATCGGGCTGATCGCCTTCGGAAGCATGGTGAGCGAAGGAACCATGTTTGACTGGAGCGGCGTGTACTTTGAAAGCGTGGTAAAACCCGGTCCGGGGCTGGTGCAGATGGGATACGTGGCATTCATGAGCACCATGGCCCTGGGGCGTTTTACGGCAGACCGCCTGGTGATGCGCTTCGGGCCTGTGCGGGTTCTGCGCGCCAGCGGCATCCTTATTGCCTCCGGATTGCTCGTCTCCGTCCTGTTCCCGATGCTGTGGTCCGCCACGCTGGGCTTTCTGCTGGTGGGTTTTGGCACCTCTTCCATTGTCCCGCTCTGCTACAGCATGGCCGGGAAATCCCGGAAAATGATTCCCAGCATGGCGCTGGCTTCCGTTTCTACCATCGGCTTTCTGGGGTTCCTGATGGGGCCGCCGGTCATTGGTCATATTGCCCATGCTTCCTCCCTCCGGTGGTCTTTCTCCCTGATTGCCCTGGTTGGACTGGGGACGGCATTCATTGCCCCTTTCCTCAAGAAATATAGGTAATCACTGTTAATGATATGCCTATATTGTGAAATGGTGCGCCTGGCAGGACTCGAACCTGTACGCCTTTCGGCACCAGATCCTAAGTCTGGCGCGTCTACCAATTTCGCCACAGGCGCAACGAACGGGCGGACGCACTCTGCCATACCAGGCTCTGGCGTTCAAGATTAAACAGGAGTTTTTACCTTTGACGCGCTTGTGGGAAGCACCTGTGGTGAGAAACCCATAGGAAAGTTAGCTGACCTGTTGGGTGTCTGCTTTCTGGCGGCATTTTCCATTCATGGGCGGATGTCTGGTTCCCCAAAGGCACATTTACTCCGGATTAGAAGGGGGGGGCATTGAATACGTCCTGGTTTGTCTGCCGGTAAAGGATGGAAAATCCTTGGTAGCTGATTCTGTGAAGGAGGTTCTGGAGAAAGGAAAGTTTTATCCCAAGCCGGTGTTGGCCGCCGGTGATGGTTACGGGGCGCAGTGTTTCGCGTATGAGGAGGGCGATACTGATGCCAAACAACGAGGCGTGAAATTAAGAAAATTCTCGAGCCAGTTAAAGCAGTCCTGAACCGGAGGATGGAATATCCCAAATATTTTCCCGGGCAGGCTTATCCCATGATTTGTGCCGGAAAAGGAAATAGTTTCACGAACAGAAAGTCCAGCATCCCCAGGCACAGGGCGATGCAGACGGCTTTTTTAGGGGACAGGAGAGGCGTTGTTTTCAGCCAGGCGACGATGCCGGCATGAACCGCCAGAGAGATGCCCACAGACCACCAGAAGAACGGAATGCCCGTCATGGCGAAGAGGGCCGCCAGCGGGTAGGTGAATGCCAGAAAGAGTTTCATGACAGCTTCCCATTCATGCCCGCGTACCATCATCAGCTGCTTGGACAGAAGAGAGACATACAGGCAGGAAGGGACTACAACGCACAGGATGAGGGAAACAACCCCTTTTTTTGCATACCGTTCTTCCTGTGTGGGAATGTACATGCCGCATATACTGGGTCAGGAGGGGAAAATTGTCAAACATTGTCCTAGCCCGGCGGGGCGGGAGCAATATACTGACGGCATTGCGTATGTCGTCTTTTGAGTTGAATTCCTCCTTCAAGCCTTCCGGAGACCAGGAGCAGGCCATCGGCAAACTGCTCAAGTCTCTGGAGGCGGGTAACAAGCACCAGGGGCTCCTGGGAGTGACCGGGAGCGGCAAGACATTCACCATGGCGAATTTGATTGCCCGGATGAACAGGCCCACGCTGGTGATTTCCCACAACAAGACGCTTGCCGCACAGCTTCATTCGGAGCTGAAGAGTTTTTTCCCGAATAACGCGGTGGATTACTACGTTTCCTATTTCGATTATTACCAGCCGGAGGCGTATATCGCCAGTTCCGACACCTACATTGAAAAGGATTCCGCCATTAATGACGAGTTGGACCGCCTGAGCCTGAATGCCATGAATTCCCTGATGACACGGAGGGATGTGATTGTGGTGGCATCCGTTTCCTGCATTTACGGCCTGTCCACTCCGGAGGATTACAGGAACCTGACGCTGCGCATGCGCGAGGGGGATGTCATGGACCGGGACGTGTTTTTGAAGCATCTGGTGGAACGCCTGTTCGAGCGGCAGGATTTTGATTTTACCCGCGGCACGTTCCGCGTGCGCGGTGAGGTGGTGGAGGTGTTTCCCGCTTATTCGGAAGGTGAAGCAATCCGCGTAGAGTTTTTCGGCGACGAGGTGGAACGGGTTTCTTTGATTGACTCCGCCACCGGGCGTGTGAGGGAACGGCTTGGGAGCTACACTTTTTTCCCGGCCAAGCAGTATGTGGCCGCTCCGGAGAAACGGGCGGCGGCGTTAAAGGCTATCCGGGAAGAGCTGGAGGACCGCGTAGGCTGGTTTGAGAAGCATGGGCGCCTGCTGGAAGCGCAGCGGCTTAAATTGCGCACGGATTATGATTTGGAACTGATTGAAGAGCTGGGTTTCTGCAAGGGGATTGAAAATTATTCCCGCCATTTGTCCGGCCGCCTGCCCGGAAGCGCCCCATCCACCCTGCTGGATTTCTTTCCCAAGGATTCATTGACCCTGATTGATGAAAGTCATGTGGCGGTGCCGCAGCTGGGAGGCATGTACGAGGGGGACCGAAGCCGCAAAAATATTCTGGTGGAGCATGGGTTCCGCCTGCCCAGCGCTCTGGATAACAGGCCTTTGAAATTCCATGAGTTTATGGAAAGGCAGAACCAGATTGTGTATGCTTCCGCTACTCCGGGGCCATTTGAACTGGTAAATTGCCGTGCGGATAATAAGACGTATATTCCCGTGCGCCGTGCCGCCAGATCCGGAGAAAAGGCTCCGGAAGGGTTCAAAGGAATTTTGTTTACCTCTCCCAAGGACATTCGCGTTGCTCCCAGCCCATCCACGGAACCGGTAGAAAAATTTGACCCAACCAGGCGTTCTACACCCCTGATTGTAGAGCAGATTATCCGGCCTACCGGGCTGCTGGAGCCGAAGATTACCATCCGTCCATTGAAAGGGCAGATTGACGAGACGATCGCCATGTGCAATGAACGCGTTGCCAAAAATGAACGCGTGCTGGTCACGACGCTGACCAAGAAGACGGCGGAAGATTTGACGGAGTACCTGAAAGGGGTAGGATTGAAGGTGTCCTACATTCACGCGGATGTGGATGCGATTGAGCGTGTGGAGATTTTACGTGCTTTGAGAGCCAGGAAGATAGACGTTCTGGTAGGCATTAACCTGCTTAGGGAAGGGCTGGATTTGCCGGAGGTTTCCCTGGTGTGCATTCTGGATGCGGACAAGGAGGGGTTTTTGCGCAATGAGACATCCCTGGTGCAGACGGCGGGCCGCGCCGCGCGGCATTTGAATGGAGAGTGCGTCTTGTTTGCGGATGTGATGACGGATTCCATCAAACGGCTGGTTGAGCTGACGGATTACCGTCGGGGTATTCAGGAAAAATACAACCGGGAACACGGTATTGTCCCCCAGACGGTGAGCCGTTCCGAACAGGGGCAGTTGAAGTTGTACGCAGAGGATGATGAAGAGTCCTTCCGCGTAGCGGAGGATGAAGCCGGGTATGGTCTGGAAGAGCGCATTGCCAGGCTGGAGACGGAAATGAAGGAGGCTGCTTCCCATTTGGAATTTGAACGCGCCGCCTTGATTCGGGATGAAATCAGGCAGATGCGCGGAGAATATGGAAAAGGCAGGGGATAATATCCGGCGTGATGAATTGGGGATGAGCTTTCTGGTAGGATGGCATGCTGTTTTTTCGTGATATTTGTCCATCTTATTCTTGGCCGTCATTTGACGGTGATTTGGATATTGGGTTTAACAGTTAATTGCTTAAAGAATTCTGCTGATGTGACGTCAGTGTTCCGGACCGGAGTCTGCTGTCAACGTGAAATATTCTAAGAAGGCCTTACGCCGATGGGGGAGTATATGAAGAGTTCTTTGTTCCAGTCTTTTCTTATATATAAAAATTTCTCATGATAAGCACTTGCCGAAGTGGCAAAGGGTATGGCGGATGACAGAGGATTCCCAGGCTGGCAGCAGTAGCTGTCTGATCATCCTTTGCCGGTTATGTTCCCCATTTTATTTCTTGATGCAGCCGGCTGCGTCAAAGGCGCCGGGCAATGATGGTCAGGAGGGGCCCATTTGCCATCGTCTGAAGAAAAGATTTGCATAAAAAATACTTGCGTATTTGGAAAAAGCCTGTAATCTCCTTCCACCATGACCCGCAAAGGTGGTATCAATAAAACCCGCAAGGCAGTCGCCAAGCGTTTCAAGGTAACCGGCACGGGCAAGGTACTGCGCCGTAAACAGGGCAAGCGCCACATCCTCCAGAAGAAGTCCAGCAAGCGCAAGCGCCAGCTTGGCAAGGTGGCTCTGGTGGACGAGACGCAAGTCTGGGCAGTCAAGCAGAACCTGCCTTTCGCCTAAACCGCGGAAACGCTCGACTAATGCCGAGCTTTCCCCCCGCTGAACGGGGGGCCTTCATGCAGCCTTCTTCCGATGGGAAGATAAGAACAGGCGAGACTGCAGGGAGGTGAGGAAGAACAGTCTGTTCAAGATAGAAATAGAAATAAGCTATGCCACGTGCCACTAATGGACCGGCCTCTCGCAAGCGTCGTAAGCGCATTCTCTTGCGTGCCAAGGGTTTCCGCGGTTTCCGCAGCAAACTCTTCCGCTACGCCAAGGATGCTGTTTACAAGGCTTGGCAGTATGAATACCGCGACCGCAAGCGTCGGAAGGGACAATTCCGCCGTCTTTGGATCGCCCGTATTTCCGCTGCCGTCCGCGACCGCGGTCTGACCTATTCCCGCTTTATGGAAGGCTTGAAAGCCGCCAATATTGATTTGGACCGCAAGGTTCTTGCCGATTTGGCCGTCTCTGACGAAAAGGCTTTTGACGTTATCTTCGCTCAAGCGAAGAAGGCCATTGAAGCCAAGGATGGCGCCGCTCTCCGCGCCTGAATGTGCGGGAGTTTCCATCTGTTCAGTAAACGTTAACCGACAGCCTCCGGAAATAATTTTCCGGAGGCTGTTTTCATGTCCGGACATGGCAGTTTCGGCCGTTGGCATTTTCCTGTAAATGACTTATGGAGCAGGTGTTCGCACGTTCATCATTTAGTGTGCCAGCCAGTTTCTCTTATTGCAGCGTCGGTTTTCCCATGCCGACTGGGAAAAATCCTGTTTCCGCCAGTGCGCATTTTTGTTAAGAACACAATGGCTCTTTAATCATTGCTTCCAATTCCGGAGGCATTTATTGCAAAGGCTGTTCAGGGGATTCGGACAGAAAAGCGGGCTGCGGCGTTTGATGCCCCGCCGGTTTTTCTCCTGGTAAAAAAGGCGCTTTTATTCGTCCAGGTTCCGGGCCGGGATGATGCCGCCTCTCCCAGAGGCGCCGCTCGAAAAAAGGGGACGCGGTCTTTTACTTGCGGCTTCAGAATTCCCGGAAGGTAAAGGCTGTTTTCTGGGCTGTCAGGCACCTTTTGAAATCCATTTGGAATATCAGCATCCACTTTGTCATTAGGACATCTTTGAAGCTTGTTCACCGGAGAGTCCCGTGGTAACTTGGACGGCAAAAACTACCATGGATAGCATTCTTTCCGTCCTTGCCACTATCGCCATTATTTTCGGCGTGGTGATGTTGTTTAACTTCATGATTTTTATTCATGAACTTGGTCATTTTTTCGCTGCCCGCTGGCGTGGTCTGTATGTGGACAGATTTCAAATCTGGTTTGGCCGTCCCATCTGGAAAAAAACGGTTAACGGCGTGCAGTGGGGGCTGGGGTGGATTCCGGCCGGAGGTTTTGTATCCCTGCCGCAGATGGCTCCTATGGAGGCCATTGAAGGACGTGCGGAGCTTCCCAAGGATTTGAAGCCGGTTACTCCCTTGGACAAGATTATCGTGGCCGCCGCTGGGCCTGCCGCTTCTTTTCTGCTGGCTGTGTTGTTTGCCGTGGCCGTCTGGATGGTGGGCAAGCCGGATGTGGAGATGGGCGTGACTACGGTCGGTTTTGTTGCTCCGGACAGCCCTGCGGCTCAGGCCGGCATTCTTCCCGGCGACAAGATTGTGAAAGTGGACGGCCATCCTGTGGACAAGTGGGCGGGCAATATGGAAGGCGTGCGGGAATTGATCATGCTGGGCGAGCATGACCGGGTGGTTTTTACGGTGCAGAGACCTGGACATGAAGGAGAGATGGAAATTTCCTGCGGATTCCGGATTCCGGAAACGTCCTGGTGGCAGCGCTCCGGCATGCGTCAGGTGGGGTTGATGCAGGCCATGCCCTGCGTGATTGGGGAAGTGATTCCCAATTCTCCTGCCGCACTGGCCGGATTGAACCCGGGCGATAAGGTTGTGGGTGCCAATGGAGAACGCCTCTGGAACCCTGCCGCACTGGATGTTCTGCTGAAGAAGAATGAACCGCTCTTGCTGGATGTGACGGACAGGGCCGGGGTTGCAAGGCAGGTGAATATCCAGGGGAAGCTTCCGGAGAATTGGCACAATGGTGCGGACGGTTCCCTGCTCAAGGGGGCCCAGCCTATTCTGGGCGTGAGCTGGGACCTGAGTTCCGTGGGCCGAGACGTTACCGTCCATCCTTCTCCGTGGGCGCAGATCAAGCAGAGTCTGAAATGGATGGGGGATACCCTGGCGAAGGTGGTGGCTCCCGGCAGCAGCGTGGGCGTGGAGCATCTTTCCGGACCTGTGGGAATTGCCAATCAGTTTTACAAGATGTTCTCTCTGGAGGAAGGGTGGAAGCTGGCCCTGTGGTTTTCCGTGGTGTTGAACGTGAACCTGGCGGTTCTGAATATTCTGCCTCTTCCGGTAGTGGATGGCGGCCATGTGGTCATGAATGCCATTGAATTGGTTTTCCGGCGTCCCCTGAATGTAAAAGTTCTGGAATTCGTCCAGTTCGGCTTTGTGTTCCTGCTGATGGGGTTCTTCCTGTTTGTGACATTCAAGGATGTGGGGGATTTCTTTGGCAAGAAGCCGGACAAGCTGCCCACCCCGGTATTCAAGGCCGTCGCGGATTAGTTGCGGACGGCGTTTTTTATCCCGGTCTGTTCCATGAAGCAGTCACTGGCGGCGCGTTTCCTGTTCCGGGCGGTGGTGCTGGCGTTTCTTGTGTATGCCATGCTGCTTACCTGGTGGACTCCTTTCACTGGGGACAGCTTCATGCATTCCGTGTTCGGGGCGGACCACCGCCTTGCTTTTCAGCCCGTGCTGGAGCGGTGCTGGTGGTCATACATGCACTGGAATCCCCGGCTGGGAGAGTTCCTCGCTATTTTTACAGCTACGGCGGGAAAATGGCTTTTTCTGGCCCTCAATCCCTGCGTGCTCCTTTCCCTGGCGTTGATGATGTTTTTTCTGGCGCGGGGAAGAAGGGTCAATTCCGGAAACTGGCGGGATGTGCTGCTGTTTACCGTGGGAGCGCTTCTTTTGCTTACGTCTTCATCCAGGCCGGGGATCACGATGTTCTGGCTGTCCGGAGGGACCAATTACGCCTGGTCGGCCGCCATCTGGCTGGGTTTCCTGTGCCTGTATCGCTCCTTATGGGCTGGAACTTCCCGGATTAGGGACACTCCTTTTTCCTGGCTCTGGATAGGCGGCATGGCTTTTGCCGCCGGCATGACGAATGAGAACCAGATTCCCGCTTCCCTGGGCATGCTGTTCGTGTACTGGTTTTACGCCCGCTGCCGGGGAATGGTTCTCCCTTGCTGGTTTTTCATTGGCTGGGGATTCCATGCGCTGGGAGGGGCCTTTCTTCTGCTGGCTCCGGGCAATGCGGCCCGCCTTCATTCGGAGACGGCGGGCGGCGCAGCCGTTCTCCATTCCTGGGGGGAGCGTTTCAGCGCCATTCCGGAATTGGTAAACGCCTTTTATGAATTCATGCCGATTCCTAAAATTTTGCTGGCCGTTGCCGCTGCCGCTCTGATCCTGCTGACTGTGGAAGCGGGGATAAACGTCTGGCGGGGGAAGGCCGGGCGGCGTATGTGCGTCTCCCTGCTGTTTATTCTGGTGGCTCATGCCATGGCAATCAGCTTTTTTGTACGCGTGATTCCGGCATGGCACGCCATGTTTTCCGCCACGGTATTGATGATGACGGGAATTCTGGGATTGTACGGGGTATGGATGGATGCCGTGCGAAGGCGGTGGCTCCCATTCTGCGTGCTGCTGGCGGCGGCTGGTCCGGCCCTGTGGGTATGCTCCGGATATCTGGATGCTTTTCCCCGTATCCACCGCCAGTGCGAGGAACGGAAAATGTTCATCCGCCATGAATTGGAACAAGGCAAGAAAAACATTACGGTTCCTCCTTATGATTCCGTTCCTTTGGCCCCTTATGTTTCCGTTATGTGGCGTATGAGCAGCGGGGATCCGGATGAATTTATCAATCGTTCCGTAGCCCGGTATTTGGGGATTGAAAGCATCCGGGTGGCTGTTCCGGAACCGTGACTGCTTTATTCTGGCCGTTTTACAAATCCTTTCCGTTTTTTATTTGAATGCGGGCAAATGTCCGCGGATTAACAATCCGATGAATGCCAAGTTGTCTTAATAAAAACATATTTTATTCATATTAAATATGTTATATATTTCTATCATATTGATGGAAGATGATTTATCCCAAAAAAATAAACGTAATACATGATTAAATTTTCATGATTTGCCATTGACACCGGATTGTTAATTCGGTTTACTTCGTTTTGCCATGAAGAAATCCTTGTTGTCTTTAGCTTTAATCTCAAGTACCTTGCTTGCCGTAGAGGCGGCAACGGTGCAAATTGATTTCGGACGCAGTGACGCCACGACGGACGGCGTGCTCAATATGAATTATGATAGTGCCTCCGCCGCTTTGGGCAGCATGCCGGGAAGCGTTTCTTTGGCATGGAGTACGGCAGAATGGCCTGTAGGGGATAATGGCCATACCACCACCAAGACAGTTGAGGAAGAAGCCGATTGGAAAAATCCTTTCAACGGCAGCATGCCTTTCAGCTTGGGGGACACTTTTCGTGACGGTCTTTTAACGCAGACGGCCGACGGGTCCGGCTCTTTCACTGTAACGTTCAGCGGTCTTGCCGCCGGGGAGTATTCCTTGTCCATCTTTGGAGGTTTCACAGGCAAGGATGCATTTGCCGGTCAAACCTGGACGATCGGAAACGCCGATGCTTCCAATGCCGTCTGGACAAGCTTCGGCACAGACGCCAGCGGGAACTGGGCCGAAATTTCTTCCGTGACGGGCGATAATTCCGGAGTCCTTACTCCGGCGAACGCTTCCACTTCCAGCGCTACTGCTAATAAAGGGCTTTATGCTACGGTAGAGAATGTCGTGGTAGGGGAAGACGGGACGCTTACCCTTACGATTCAGGGGGATGGGAGCAAGGGGTACGGCCTTACAGCCCTTAATTACCTTTCCCTGACGCAGGTGCCGGAACCCGCTACGGCAGCATTGAGCCTGCTGGGCGCTGCTGCCCTGTTCCTGCGCCGCCGCAGGGACTGACCGGAAAGAACAGACCTTTGTTATCAACGCCGCTCCGTAATTCACGCGGAGCGGTTTTTTTATTTGGCGTTTTTCCTTTCCCTGTCTATACAGCAGGTCGTTTCTATCCCGACCTGTTGGCCGGAACACTGCCTGCCCCATTCCGGAGAAAAGCCGGAATTGGAATGAGGCGCGGGAAAAAGCGGGAAAACGGACTTGTCCGGGAAGAGGGGGTTATTGAATGGGGACGGTTTCCTTCAAGCAGGTGGAGACGATAGTGCGCGTAATGCGCTCCAGCGGTATTCCGGTGATTCTGGATACGATGCGGGCGTAAGCGTTCAATTGGTTTGCATGGTGCTCGCGCAGTTGCTCAGGGGTATCGGCATGGTCCGTCTTGAAGTCCACGATGCGGGCGCCGTCTCCATCAAGAATCAGCCTGTCAATGATGCCGGAAATCCAGTTATTCCCGTCAATGGCTTCAATACGCTGTTCCTTCATGATGCGCGCCGTTTCCGGAGGCGTGAAAAGTTCGCGGATGGATGGGATTTCCATGCACTCCGCTACGATGCGTTCCGCCTCCGTGGCAGGGTGGAGAGCCCACGCCGGTTTGTTTTCATCATCCCAGCGGGTAATCCGTTCAAACACGGCGTGGACGGCGGAACCAAGCGCGGCGGCTTTCCCTGCGCCCGCGTGTTTTTCTCCCTGGAGCGGGGAGGCTTCCTCCGACAGGCCGGAAGGGGATATCCGTTCTCTGGCCAACGGTTTTTGCGGAGGCCATTCCAGCGCGTTTTTCTCCGCGCGTTTTTGTATGCTTTCCGGGAATTCCTCATACCACCCGTCAAGACCGCGGGAGTACAGGCATGACGCTCCGGATTCCGGAAGTATGTCTTCCGTTCCCCGGTTGAGGGGCCGGATAGAGGAACGGACTACTTTCCACATGGAATCTGCCTCCGTTTCTTCCTTGTCTTCCCGGTACGGGAGGATAACGTAGGTAGCCCGCTTGGCCCGGGTAAGCGCCACATACAGCTTGCAGAATCCGTCGAATTGCTGCCGGGCGCGCCATTCCCCGTAAAGTTCCCGGAATTGCGGGATATTCATATAGACATGCCGGGAGGGGGCCAGGACAATGCCTTCCACACCGCCCTCCCCGTTTTTTTTGATAAAATGGGTCAGATGCCTTCCGTCCGCAAAAGGTGTATCCCTGCCGATCTGGGGCAGGATGACGATGTCAAATCCCAGCCCTTTGGATTTGTGGATGGTCATGATTCGGACAATTCCCGCGGCGGGGTCTTCCCGGCGGGTCAGGTCTTCCATGCGCCTGATCCATTCATCCAGGGAAACGCCCTGTTCGTCCACCTGTTCCGCCTCATTCTGCCAGACGGCCAGGCGGTCGCGGTGGAAGTCCGTCAGTTCCGTCCCTCCCCGGAGCAGGCGCTGTTCCAGTTCCTCCATGACGGCGGCGTAACCGTCCCGTTCCAGCAGGAGGCGCCATTCCTTCCACCCCATGCTTTCCGGGCCTCCCTGCGTGATGAGGGGCCGGAGAGGGGAGTGGGTGAGCAGGCCGACGACAAAGGGGTCTCCCGGCATCAGCAGCCAGCGGAAGAAGTACAGCAGGTTTTTTCCCAGCGGAGAGTCCACACCTACTGGAACGTCGTCACATACTTCTGCGGGGATGCCGTGGTCCGTCAGCCAGCCCTTGATGACAAGAGCCTGGTTTTTCGTACTGACCAGTATCGCTGTTTCCAGGCCGCGGCGCAGGGCCCCTGTACGCTCCAGAATATCGGCCGCCGCCTGGCATACCTGGTCGTTGGCGGAGACGTTTTCCGCCTTGGGCGCCTGCCAGATTTGGGAGGTGCCGGGACGGTCTTCCAGATGAGGGGCGCACCGGTGCGCCGGATATTCTCCCCACTGTTCCAGGGCGGCGGGTTCGCACCCGGGCGCTGTCCGGGCATAGTCGCAAATATCGTTGACCAGGTCCAGCACTGGCTGGACAGAACGGTAGGAAGTGGACATGCCGCGTTGTTCCAGTTGAAGCTGTGAAGAAACGGAGCGGAAAAGCTCCGGGTCTCCGCCGCGCCATTGGTACACGCTCTGCTTGATGTCCCCCACCACGAAAATGCTGCCTTCATTTCCAGTCTTGGATTCCGCCAGATCATCCAGAAAAGGCTTGATGACGTGCCATTGGGGCTGGGACGTATCCTGGAATTCATCCAGCATCCAATGGTCATAACGGCAGTACATGCGGTATTGCAGGTCCCGTTTGAGTTCCGGCGTCATGGTGCCCCCTCCCAGCATGCGCGTAACGTCGTGGAACAGGAATCTCCCCCTGTTGCGGACCAGGGAGGAATATTTGTTCTCAAACAGGAGCATCAGCCCGTGCGTGGCGCGGGTTCGGCGCAGCGTGTGCAGGGTTTCCATGCGAAGCCAGCTTTGGATGAGTTCTTCCAGAGCAGGCGTCCAGAAATCCCGGAATTTTTCCCGCGCCTCTTCCACGGTAATAGCCCAGGCGGAACCACCCTCTGTACGGAATCGCACGCGGCCCAGCCTGGCGTATTGGGAAAATCCGTTCAGGAAGCGCAGGAACAGTTCTTTGTTTTTTACGCCGTTTTTCCCTTCCGACGCAGGAGTTTGCTGAACCTGGAAAATCAGGGAATGAAGGACGGAATCAAATTGTTCCAGAGAGACGGGAGGCGCCAGCTCCTCCGGTGTGAAGCCCAGCGTGACGGGGTTTCCCCACATCCCGGCATCCGGCACATCCAGAAAAAGTTCGTGATAGGTGCCCAGGCGGCGCATCATGGATTTCTCCGCGTCTGCGGCTTCCGCGTCAGAATCCGCCCCGGAAAGGAAAGCGTCTTCAAAATCCTTCCTTCGCTCTTTGTTTACGGAGCATTCCCGGTACAGGGAGAGCAGGGCTTCACGGCGCGCCAGTTTCTCCGCCGTGGGGTCAATCATACTGAAGCCGCTGACTCCCAGCTCAAAGGTGCTGGCGGAGGCAATTTGGGCAAACAGGCTGTCAATGGTGCAGAGGTTGAGTCGCGCCAAATTCTGTACCAGGATGTGCAGTAAATGGAGGAAGCGTTCCCGATGCAGATTTTCCTCCTTCCATGCCTCCGGAGCGCCGGGCCAGAGACCGGGCTCCCCGTCCGTTCCCTTGATAACCGCCCAGAGCCGTTCTTTCAGCCGCGCCGCGCCTGCCTCATCCGTGGCCCCCGCGGCCAGGTCTGTCAGAATGCGGTCCTTGAATTCTCCCGCCGCTTTTCGGGTGAACGTAATGGCGATGAGGCGTTCGGGGTGGTTGCCGCTGTTCAGCGCCAGCAACCCCAGGAAACGCAGGGAGAGCTGGTAGGTTTTTCCCGTTCCGGCGGAAGCGGAGATCAGCATGTTGGTCAGGGGCGGCATCTTAAAAAGGAAGGTGGGGGGTGAGGCGGAGGCCCAGCAGATCCTGCAGGCTTTCCCTCCGGGAAGTCATCAGGTCCTTGAATACGTCATAAGAGGGCGGTGTCCAGCCCAGTTCCTCCGCAGTGATGAGACCGCGTCCTTCATGAAGAAGTTTCATCAGCTCCACCGTCCAGGAACAGGCGCTGTCCAGCGCGCATTCCTCATACCCGGGCATGGTGTCGTGGAGGGTGTCCCAGGAGGAGATTCCGATGTCCATGGGATTGGCGGGAAGGGCGTAATAAGCCGCAGAGGGATGGCCCCCGTAGGTTTCCGAGGCCCACAGCACATAAACGGGTAGCTGCAGGTCTTTCCAGCGCGCGTGCGCCAGTTTCCCGTTTTTCAGGCGTTTGGTGTAGGGATGCAGGGCTGGGGAAAGCAGGGGCAGGGCGTCCGGCCGTCCGAGCGGGTCCAGATGCTTTTTTTCACAGGAGGAGGCCGCTCCCGTTTTGTAGTCAATGACCCGTATGTGCCCGTCCGCATGGCGGTCAATGCGGTCAATGCGGAATTTCATGGGGAAGCCGCCCAGTATCCAGTTTTCTACCTGGTGCTCAAAGGCAATGCAGGACCATCCTTCCTGAAGGGCCTGCAAATGCTGAACGGCGTAAACGGAAAGCCTCTGTTCCATGGAGCGTTTTTGCAGCAGCAGGGGCATGAGGGGGGAGGGGCCGTATTGTTTCCGGAAGGTTTGTTCCAGTATTTCCGTGATAGCGTTCTGAAAGGAGGCTGCGTTCATGCCGTCTTTCAGGACGGCGTGTTCCCGGCAGAAACATTCCAGCACGTCGTGCAGCATGGTGCCCAGCTCGTTGACGGCCATGTCCTCTTTGTCCGGCAGGAATTCTTCCTCATTCATGTGCAGCGCCTCCCGCATCCAGAAGCGCATGGGGCAGGCCAGGAACCTTTTGAGGACGGAGGGGGAGAAGGCCAGCCCTTTTTCCTTCCACGGGTTTTTGTAGCCGGGCGCCATCGCGCCGATGTCCGCAGCGGTCTTCCAGCCTTCCGCGGGTTGAAGATGCCAGTTTCCGCGCTGGTAGGGCAGGGGAGCGGGCACATCGCTGATTTCCTGGAAAAGCCGTTCTACGCGGTGCGGCAGCTCCGCCTCCGGGCAGCGCATGAGCAGGGAGGAAGGGGTCAGAGGATCGTTCCTGCTGCTGGTCCGGGAGAGAAGGATGGTGAGACTGCCTTCCCGTTCGCGGGAATGGAGCAGGGCGGTCAGCAGAAAACTGTCCCGGGCTTTTTTCCGGTTAAAGGAATCAATGCCCAGGGTTTCCCGCAGTTCCTCCGGCATAAACTGGTCGGAAACGCCTCCTTCCGGTACGGTCCCTTCGTTTAGTCCCGTGAGAATGAGGTTTCTTTCCGGGCGGAAGTGAACTTCCATCCAGCCCAGGGAATCCAGCGCCGCATGAGCTTTTCTCCTGTTTCTGACACGCAGCGGCTGGAGGCATTTCATCAGGAGCAGGAGAGCCGTCTCCGGGCTGGAAAACGCGGTGGAGCGCTGTTGCAGACGCATGAGCCCGGAAAGGCAGGAATGGAACATTTCCATGGCTTCCGTCTCCGGGCCATAGATGGTTGCCAAAGCCGGGAACCATTCCATCAGCCGTTCCCCCAGCATTCCCGGTTCCGCCATCCGGTTCCGCCATTCCAGAATGGCCTGGATGGAAGGAAAGGCGCCGGGATAAGCCTCTTTCAGCCTGGAAAGCAGGTATTCTTCCGTTTCCGGAAGGAATTTCTGCTGGATTTTGTCCAGCGCGGCGCAGCAACCCTGCTGGCCTTTTATTCCCAGGGAGGCGCAGAGCAGGGAGGAGCGCGCCAGGGAATAGACGGGGCGCGCCGTCCCCTTTTCTTCCAGCGCCCGCCGAAGGTTGCGGAGCAGGTCCATGACGCCGCTTCCGGCAAAAGGCTTCCCTTCCGGATTGTGGAGGCCCCAGCCGTATTGGCGCAGAGCTGCGTCCAGGGCGACGTTCATGTCAGGATCGCAAACGCCCAGGGCGATGTCCGGCGTTCCTCCTTCCGCTGTGCGGGCGATGATGCGGCACGTTTCTTCAGCCAGCCGCGCCGGGTTGGCCGCAATTCTGATTTGACCGTCGCGGATTGGGATGGGGCGCCGGGACCACTCTTCCGGCAGAGGGCATCCCCAGGAATCAAAGGAGGCGGCTTCTTCTTCCGGCGCATGTATCCATATCTGGACGGGTACGCCATTTCTTTCCGCATGCTGGAGGGCATGGCGCAGGGGGGGCGGCACCTCCGCTGTGCAGGCCAGAATAATGTTTCCACCTGTTTCCCTCAGGGAATTCAGCAGCCGGGGCGGGGCTTCCGCCTTCATGGCGGTCCTGTCTTCAAGCTTCCAGCTTTCCAGTTGTTGCGTGCATTGTCCCTCCAGCCTTTCCATGTCCTTCCAGCGTTCGTCTCTGCCCGCACAGGCATGGTGGGCCATGATGCAGGAGACGCCCTGGTTCGCCATGGCGTGCCTCAGGTTTTGCAGGCTGCCGGCCATTTCCAGCATGCTGGAAAAATCCTCCGGCATGGTGCGTGGAAACAGGCGGGGATAAAGGCGGTGAGGCGTTTTCCCCAGGGCCAGGAGCCACCCGGCCAGTTCTTCCGGAGCGGACGCCGTTTCTTCCTTTTCTTCCATCCGGGGGAACTGGTCTGCCGGAATGACTTGGGGAGCAAAGATGGCCTGTGTACGGGAAATGGAGGCAAGGTATTCCCTCAGCTGCCTTCCGGATTCCCGTGTGGGAACCAGCACCAGATGCCGGTGGAAGCCATTTCCCAGGGAAAGCAGGCGTTCCGCTACAGCACGGCAGGCCGGTTTGTCCCAGGATAGAAAGAATCGGTTCATGGCAGGGAAGCAGGATTCCCCGGAAAGGGGGAAAGCGGAAAATTACCTGGGAATGCTACATCAGGATGGCGGGATTTCCCATCTATTTTTTTCATTATTGCCGGGGCGGCGCATGGCATGCCGTGAGGTGAGCCGGCATTGGGCCGCATGTTGACGGCGAAGAGAGGAATTATTTTGCCTTTCCGGCAGGGCGTGGAGGCGGAAATTCGGAGGAATGGCATGTTTATTGTTCCTGGACGGCCCGTTTTCCCCTGGTTCCGGTGACCAGAAGCACACCTGTGAATACCAGCAGGACGGAGAGGACTTTCATCCATCCGAAGTGGTCCATGCCCCACATCACCGCTACGGATGATGCGATCACCGGCTGGCAGTAATTGTACATGCTGACGGCGGTGGGTTTCAGCCTCTGCTGGGCGAAAGACAGGCAGATATAGCTGACAAAAGTAGCCAGAGCCACCACATAGGCAATGCCCAGCCATGTTTGTACGGGCAGAGCGGAATAATGGATGGAACCCACTTCCCGGAAGGTGAAGGGGAGGCAGGCGGCTGCGGCATACGTAAACATCCATTTCAGCAGGGTGACGGGAGAGTATCTGCCAATCAGGTTCTTAAAAAAAACAAAGTAAACGGCTACGCTGCACTGGGAAGCCAGGCAGAGAATGTCCCCCAGCAGGTTGTTGTCTCCCGGTAGGGCCGCCGCATGCGCGCCGCTGCCGGAAACCAGCAGCATGGCTCCGATGGCGCTGGCGCAGACCCCGATGATTTTTTTCCCCGTGACCATTTCCCGGAGGACGAACGCCGCCAGAATCATGGTCAATACCGGTGTAATGGTGGTGATGATGGCCGCATCCGCCGGGGAAGTGAACCCTACGCCCACCGTGAAGGCCATCTGGTTGAAAATGATTCCGAACAGGGAGGCGTAAAACAGAGGCAGCCGATGCTTCCTCTTTATGGGTTCCCTTGGCACGAAAGCGGAGGCCAGCCAGAACAGGAGGGCCGCTCCCAGCAGGCGGAATGTGGCGAGAGAGGCGGAACTTACTTCTCCCTGCTGCATGACCAGTTTACTGACGGGAGACATGAGGCCCCAGATGACGGCCGCCGCTCCCATCGCGATATGTCCTTTCAGCGCTTCTGATGGCATGGTGCGGCCCGCTGCGCGGCGGGTCGCACATTCTCCGCTTCCGCAAGCGGATTGCAAGAGTTTTTAGTGCGGGAAGGAGCTGGAATACAGGGGAAACGTGTCTATCCGGAGCATTTGGAAGAACTCGTTATTCTGACTCTCTTTACTCTGTTTTTGAGTGACTCAAGGCGTTTCTTATTTGTTCTACGAAAAGGTTAATTATGCTTACAATTTTCGATAGTGTCCTCTATCTAAGAATTCTATATACCCTTTGTCGCGTAAACGCTGTAGTTGTTGACGTATCTTAGGTTGAATGAAAGTATTTACAGGATGTTTTGCTTGAAGTTCTTCAGTAAATAAATACATTTCATTAAGTGTAAAGTCTTTGTTGGGGAGTCTTTCAACGCAGGCAAGAACATCCATAAGCCATCCTCGACTATCAAGGTTTTTTGTTAAGAGTGATTTTGTACGTTTGTATTTTGCAAGAATTTCTTCTTTCTCAATTACAATAGAGTTTTTGATGATTTGTATTTTTCCACTTTCTGGTATTTCACTCAAAAGGATATTGCAGCCTGTCCATCCCGCTCTTTTTGCATTTGCTGAGAGAGGAGGACGTTTTTCAATAATAGCAGGAATAAAGAAATGGTTAGGAATTAGCCAAAGGTTGTTTACCGCTCCATCTGCATAGTTCATAAAAAAGAAGTTTGGATTGTTATATGATTTTATCCGGCTAATCATCGTGTCATAGGCTCCATCATTTATCTTTTTGCTTAATATTTTATTGGAACTTTTAAGACTTTTTAGTTCAAAGTCCGAATGGCAGCAACAACAATAGAAGTCGGCAACAGGTTTGTTGTTTTGGTAATGATTCAATACAGAGTGTCCACAAATAGGGCAAAACATATTGCGTTCTACCCAATCTTCGGTTAGTCTTCTTGCTATTTGGCTATGGTTTTTGTAGCCTTCAGTCACATTATTATTGAAAAATAAGTCCATAGTTCAGAATTTTGGCTGTAAAGATACGAAATTATCTTCTATAACATAATTTAACTAATGATTTTTTAATAACAAAAATTAAATTATGATATTTTGTAATTATGTAAAATTATTGTTATTTTTTATCCGAATATGAGGTATCAGATGTAAATAATAAAGAGATTGCAAAGGTTATTGATCGTTTCTGCAATTGAGGAAAGCGGAACTGAAGAATTGAGACTTCTTTATTAAAGACAAAGAAAAATATAATTAGTATGGGAAATTTTGCGACAGTTGATTTTGCTATTCGTAGTTGCAAGATTCAATTTTATGATCATCACTTCTACCGATGATTTCCTTTTTGTTTTTCTTTTCTTATTTGTTCGACAAGAATATTAACTATATAATATCTGCCTTTTTTCGGATACGTGTTGATCGTGGCGTTTTTGCCCAGTGCTACTGCGGCTGGTCATTATTCTGTTCAACAGGCATGGAAATGCCGATTTTATGTTCCCTGCTGTTGCCGCGGAGTTCCGGGGCGTACATGGCCTCAATGACGGCCGGAAGGGCGCTGAAGCGTCCCGGACGTTCCGCGCGCAGGCGGTGGCTGATCTGGTATTGGCCCATGGGCAGGGAGGAAAGGAAGAGGCATATTTCTTCATCCCCTATTTCCCTGTAGCCGAAGACGGTTCCCAGCCGGGCGTAGCCACTGGCGGTTTCCCGGGATTCGCAGCCTGCGGGCTTGGGATCCTGGAGCATGAGGTATTCCACGTCGTTCTTCGTTTTCACGGTCATCACCACTTCAATGATGTCGCCGCTGGCGATGACGTCCCCGTTTTTCAACAGCGTGCGCCGTGTCAGGTCTCTGCCCTGGGAGACGAGCTCTCCTGCATCCGTCTGGGTGTCCTTCACGGAGCCGTTTTTCACCGTTTCCTTCCGGATGCGGTAATAGGAGCGTTCCACGGTGACGGCATTGCCAGCGGCGGGAATGGGGTCTTCCAGGGAGAAGTAGCTGAGCGTGGAATTGGCATAGATGTTCCCGCTGCCTTTTTTCCTGCGGATGGTGATGACGTGGCTGCCGTCCGCCAGGGCTTTCCCGCTCATGCGGAAAGCATTGTCAAAGGTGAACAGGGTTTCCTTCGTGCAGGAAACCGTTTTAACCGGAACGCCGTCATAAAGGATTTCCGCTTCCATGTCCTCCATGCCTTCCCTGGTCTGAAGGAGGTAGGCGGACAGGGCTTCCAGGCAATCCGCCGTATCCTTGGTGGAGTCCCAGTAGGAACCGTTGGCGCGGTTGTCGAGCAGCCATTTTGCCAGGCGCGCCGTGACGGGATTGCCGGGGGCGCTCTTGGACATCAGTTTCAGGTAGGCCGCCTGCGTGGCTGCGCTGCTGCCGTACCAGCGCCACCAGTATCCTGCATTGGGAAGGCGTAGCCAGGCGGTTTGCAGGGAATCGTCCTGCTGGAGGAATTGGGAGATGACAGGCATTACCTTGTTGAAGTCGTCCATGCGGTGGGCGTCCAGCAGGATTTCCGCCAGTTGAATCTGGCTGATGACGGGAAGTTCCAGCCTGTCACGGAACAGGTAGCGTTCCATAGGCAGGTTTTTCACGCCGCATTCCGCCAGGACGGAGTAGACCAGGGTATCCGTCGCGGAGGCCGTCAGGCGGTAATTCCCCAGTTTGCGGAGGGCTTCCTTCTTTTCAGGTCCGTCCGGCAGTTGTTCCAGTTTCCGGAATTTGTCTCCTTGTTCAAGAAGAGCTGTCTGGCGTTCCTGATAGTTTTTCAGCCAGCGGACAGCGCCGGAAAGCATGCCTTCCGGCACGTTGACCGTGTTTGAAGCAATTTTCAGGCCGTGAGCCACGTGGGCCGTCATGACGGGATCTCCCTCTTCCGCCCCTCCGAACCATCCCCAGGAGCCGTTGGAGAGCTGTTTTTCCCGGAGGGAGGAGATTCCCCTAGCAGCCATCTTTTTCAGCGCGGCTTCATCATAAACGGGGTTGCGTTCCAGTTTTTTCATGACGCTGTCATGGAAGGCCTTGTTCCTGATGTCCCGGGGATTCAGGCTGCGATGGCTTTTCAGCGCCGCTCCGGGATTCAGGCCGAGCTGCTTGAGCGTGTCCGTCACGACGAGGGCGGGGAGGAAGCGGTTGAGCGTCTGTTCCACGCAGCCATAGGGGTATTCCGCCAGATAGGGCAGGGCCTCCACCATGCTGAGGGCGATGCTGGGGGAGACCTTGACGACCAGTTCGCTTTCCTCCCTGCGCCGCTGCTGCGGCAGGGAAATGGAAAGTGTCTTTTCCTGTTCTCCGGAGAGCACTGCGGCGCTTTCCGCATGGAGCTGCTTCATGCCGTGCACCAGTACGGGGAAGTTCATCTGCATGGCGTCTCCGGTAGAGCCAGCCGATGCTTCCATGGCGACGGCGGCGGTTCCCTCCCTGACGGCGGCAGCCCACCAGTTGACGACTGCCTGCCCCTGGGCAGGAACGTCCACTTCCCGCACGGCGGAATTATCCGTATCTGCGGAAAGCCCCTTCACGGCCGGATCGTCAGCCGGGAGAAGTTCCAGGCACCCGTCTTTCAGGGAAATGGAAACGCGGGCGCGGACAGCCTTTCCCGTCCGGTTGCGGACCAGGGCGCTGAGCATCACGATGTCTTTTTCCACAAAGAAGCGCGGGGCCTGCATGCTGACCATGAAGTCCTTCGTGGTCAGGAATTCCGCGGAAGCCTGCCCAACCTGCAATCCGGGGGTGATGACCCAGGCTGAGGCCTTCCATGTGGTCAGGTTGTCCGGCATTTCCACGGGTACGGCAACGTTTCCTTCTTCATCCGTTTTGAGCGTGCCGCACCACTTGATGCAGTCCGCAAAATTGGTGCGCAGTTGAATGTGCGGGGAACCGTTTTCCTGCGCGTCCGCATTTCCCTGTCCGTTTGCAAGGGACTCGCTTTCTGCACTTTCTTTGTCCGCGGCCATGGCCATGACCGGAACGGCGGCGGGGGCGGCCGCTCCTGTAGCCAATGCGCGGCTTGCGGCAGCATCAGCACCGGAATCGAACACTGCCTCCGCAAAGCCGTTAACGGTCCCTTTGGCCTTTCTCGCCATAGGTCCGTAATTTCTGTAGAGCAGGGATTGGAAAGAGGGCTGTCCCGGACCGCGATCCTGCTGCGTGCCGGAAGCCGTCATTTTTTTCAGGCTGAGGAAGCCAGTTTCGTTCAGTCTGCCCCATACGGTTTTGGAGATGTCCGTAATATTGGGGCGTGCGATGTATTCCAGAGCCTTGTCATAAACGGCCAGGGCGACGATGCCGTTACTGACGGGTTTGCCGTCAGGCCCCTTGACCTGAATGGTGACGTTGCCTTGTTCACCGGGCCGGTATTGGGATTTGCCCGGCACTACGGAAGGAGCCAGAAGCTGTCCGGCGGGCGGAATCAGAAGTTCGGCGGAAGCCTCATGAAGTTCTCCGTTTCTGACGGTGAAGGCGTTGACTCCCATATTGGGCATATCTTCCCGGGTCAGGCGGCATTCCACAAGGGCTGTCTGCCGGTCCAGGGAAACCAGACGGCGGGATTCGTTTTTCCAGGAGTTGCGCAGGAAGGTCCAGACGCGGGCGTCCGGATAGTCAGAGGTGACGAGCAGCCTGGCCGTATCTCCCGGAGCGTATTCCTTTTTGTCCGGATGGATGGAAAGAGGATTGATTTTAAAAGGATTCTGTTTGCCCTTGCCGTAGGAAAGAAACTGGAAGGATTCTTCCACCTTGTTGCCGTGCCCGTCCTCCAGGGTTGTGGAAAGGGCATACAGGCCGGATTCCCCGGTCTGGAAGGACAGGGAGGCTTCCCCATCTTTCCTGGTGGCGATATCCCAGGTTTCCAGCGTTTCCCGTCTGCCGTCCGCACGGATATGCTGCAGGACGCAGGTTCCCCTGGCATGGGCAATTTTGGCGCCATCCGCCGTGGCTGCGGTAATGGATGCCTGGACCGGCGTTCCGGCGGGGGCATAGCCGCGGTTCAGGGTGGTGAAGATATTAAACGGACGGAAAGTGGCAATGACTTGTCCGGAAGCGGAAACTTCCCGCAGGGAGGCGTCCGTCACGCTGACGGAAACGCGGTAGGTGACGTTGCTGGAGGGGAAATCCCGGGCATCCTGCGCCGTGGGTAATTCTACGGATGCTTTTCCGTCCTTGTCCAGCGGCACCGTCTTTTCCAGGACGGTCAGAGGCGCATCCGGGAAAAAGGGAATGTAGTACGGGCTGAAAGACCTGTCGTACAGCCAGCTCCATTTCCAGTAAGGCGTCCAGATGTTCGCCCCCAGCGTCCGGGTGATGGTGATGGTTGCCTTCCCCCCGTTTACGGGGCCGCCCGCGTAATAATCCGCCTGAATGGCGACGGGAATGGGTTGTCCCAGCCGGATAGGTTTGGCGGGGGCATCCATTCTGACGGAGAATTCCGGCTTTTTATACTCTTCCATCCGGAAAAGGGGGGCATACAGCCGGAAATCCGGATCTGCGGAGTCATGCAGTTTCAGCTTGGCCCCATACTGGCCCAGCGGGGCGTCCGCGGGAATGAGCAGTTCCAGTTCAAAGCTGCCTGTGGAATCCGTCGTGACGGTCTTTGGAGGGAAAATGCTCTCATCCCCTGTTGGAGAGGCAATGGTCAGCGTCAGTTTTTTCCCGGCGCAGTCTTTTGTTCCGGGATTCGCGATGTCCGGGCGGAAGAGGACGCCTTTGAAACGGGCCGTCTGTCCGGGGCGGTACACGGGCTGGCTTTCCAGGAAAAAGCAGGAATAGGAGTCGGAGGCCTTGTTGGCCGTATCCATGAGGTAATTGCCGGATTCCCAGCCGTAGTCAGATATTCCCGCCAGCACATAACTGTCCCCCTTGGAAACGATGCCCAGGAACATGTTGTAGGGAGGGGCGCTGGAATGGCGGTGAGGGATTGTTTCTATCATGGCTCCGTCCTTGTCCGTGATTCCCTTTACCTGGCGTTTTTGGAGCGTTTTATCCTGCCGGTAGCGGAGGAGCCGCAGGCTGCCTCCTTCCACGGGCATTCCCGTTCTGGCGTCCGCCAGGAACCAGAGATTGCCTTCCGGAACGGAACGGCGTACCAGCACCATGTCTGACAGAGTGAGAAAGCGATGGAACCGGTAGCCGTTTTCCAGTGTGACGGTGAGCAGGTACCAGCCGGGTTTGCGGGTGGGTACGGGAATGTGAGCGATGTGGTTCAGGTGCCGGTTCCCGGGAGTCAGGGTTATCTCATCCCCCTTGATTTCCTCCCCCAGATAGCGGGCATAGGATGAGTCATGCAACAGGCTGAAAAGCAGGTTCCCCAGGTTGGAATACCTGTCTTTGTAAGCTTTTCCCAGCGTTTTGGAGGTTTGGACCTTGTCCATGCGTTCTTCCTGCCACCGTTTCATATCCACGGGGCGGACCGCTACGCAGGCCCGGGAAGCGTTGCGGTAGGAGAAGGAAACAGTCACCGGTTCTCCCGCCAGCAGCGTTCTTTTATCCGTATCAAATGTTCCGTTGGGTTCCGTGATGGAGGCGATGCGTTTTTTCAGATTGTCCGCCACGTCCAGAAATTCCTCCTTGTCCTTTTTGTTCCAGGATTGTGCGTTCCAGGTTTGAAGGATTTTTCCTAAAAACTGCGCGGCAGCGGGCCTTTGGTTGCGGGCCAGGAACTCGTCCGCTGCCAGATTGGCGGCGTTAACGTAGTAATCCGGCTCCGGCGTTATTCGGACGGCGGAAGCAATCCGGATGAAATTATAATCCGGGGGAAGGTTGGTGAGCAGGAATTTACCGTTGCCCGTCCGGTCGGTTTTAACGATGGTCTGGTCCGTTTTTAATTCCGCCGGGTTGATGCCCGCCACCATGCCCGCGTTGCCGGGGCCGTACACGAATTCCTGGTCCGGCGCCGTATTGGCATAAGAAAACAGCCGGCGGCACCAGGAGGCGGTGAAATAATTGACCTGGTTGGCCAGTTCCGGATTCGCCTGAATGGCGGCGTCCAGCAGCCAGCGCATGCGTTCCCCGTCGTTTTTAGCTGTTTCCCAGGAGGAAGAAGCATGGTAAAAAATAACTTCCGGCTTTCCTGTTCCGGCATTGACCATGACGGGAACGGTGGCGACGTTTCGAAAAGGGGATGCTTCCTCTCTGGAGACGTAATCCGGCAATTCCTTCAGGTTGGTCAGGTTCCCCAGGGCTGCGTAAGACTGGAAGGCGGAAAGGGGAGCGTAGCGGTTTCCTTTAACCGGCAACGCCTGTGCCGTGATGAAGCGCAGTTGTCCCAGAAGTTTCATGTTGTTGCCCTTCTCCGCAAGCTGCATGGCTTTGACAAGGCACCGCAGGGCTTCCACACGGTCCCTTGCTTCTCCGGAATATTCTCCATCCCATGGCCCGGCGCCGCGGATATAGGCGCCGTCCACCAGTTTGAACGTATGGCAGGCACTCTGGTACAGGAGTGCGGCGTCCCTCAGGAAATGGGGATTGGCGCCGTGGCGCTTCATCTGTTCCTGCAGAATGGAATCCAGATTGATGGAATCATCCAGGGCATTGAGACGGGTAAGAGCCTGGTAATAAAGAAGCAGATCTGTCCCGCTGTATTGGTCGTCATATTCATGGAGTTGTTTCAGGGCTTGTTCCGCCGCTTTCTTGAACAGCCTTTTGCCCAGAAGCTTTTCAAGGTTTTCAACAGCTTGCTTCCTTTGCTGCGGGGAAACAGGGGAATTTTTACCCTCCGCAAGGGCATGTTGTTGCGGAGGGGTGGATGCGTCCGCCGGGGACGGCATTCCGGAGGCCAGCAATCCTGCCGCCAGAAAAAGAGCGGAAAAGAATCTGTTCATTCTGCCATGCTACTCCCAGGTAAAATCTTTGGCAAGTTGCAAGTAGGCTGCGGGAAAAGGGAGATTGTCTTAACGCTGTCAACAAGGCCGGGAGTGAGGGAAGGGGTATTCCATGATCAGACGTTTTTCCCCTTTCGTCATGCGTGCTGCAGATTACTGCAACCCAGTCGGTAGATGGCCTGGATGTCCCGGACATCCAGCTTTTCCAGTCCGCCGACGGGGCCGCGCACACTGACGGCCTGTTCCGCCATCAGGGGGAAATCCCCGGGAAGGATGTTCAGTTCTTCCATAGTCGTCGGAAGCCCTAATTCCCGGTAAAAACGTTCCAGGCGGGAAATACCTTCCCGGATGATGGCTGACGGTTCCCGGAAGGAACCTTCCACTCCCATCACATTGACGGCGAACTGCACGAATATTTCCTGGTGTTTGGGGGAAACATACTTCATCCAGGCCGGGGTGACGACGGCCAGGCCTGCGCCGTGGTCCACATGGTACAGTGCGCTCAATTCGTGTTCCATGGCGTGGCAGCCCCAGTCCTGTTCGCGGCCTACCCCCAACAGGTTGTTGTGGGCGATGTTGCCGGAAAACGCGATTTCCGCCCAGGCGTTGTAATCATTCAGGTTCCCGTTCAGGATGCGGGCGTTTTTCATGATGGTGCGCAGGGTGGCCTCACAAAGGCTGTCGGAAAGGTCCGTATGCAGGGTTCTGGTGAAATAGCGCTCAAAAATGTGGCTCATCATGTCGCTGACGCCATTGGCCATCTGGCGGTGCGGGAGCGTAAAGAACAATTCCGGGTTGATAATGCTGAATACGGGGCGCAGTTTGGGGGAACCGTACCCCAGTTTTCTTCTGGTCTCTTCATTGGTGATGACCGTATTCGGGCTGCTCTCGCTGCCCGCGGCGGGAATGGTCAGCACGGTTGCGACGGGCAGAGGGTCGGACTGAGGCTGTTTTTTGGAAAGGTATAGTTCCCATACGTCCCCTTCATGGGGAACGCCCAGCGCAATCGCTTTGGCGGAGTCAATCACGCTGCCTCCTCCCACGGCCAGCACGAGGCCCAGGCCGTGTTCCCGGCAGAGGCGGATGCCTTCATACACCAGGGGCAGCGTAGGGTTTGCCTGGACGCCTCCCAGTTCTTCATACTCCACGCCGGCGGCTTTTAAGGACGCCGTGACGGCATCGTAAAGACCGGAACGTCTGATGCTGCCGCTACCGTAATGAAGCAGGATTTTTTTGCCTAACGGCTTGAGAAGGGTTCCCGTTTCATGGTGGGTGCCTTTTCCGAAAATAAGAGTGGTTTTGTTATCGTAAACGAAATTGAGCATGGCGGGAATGATACGGCAACGCTACGGCCCTTCCGCCCCCTTCTCAAGATTTTTGTATGGCCTGTTCCCCTTTCCAGGGGGGGATGCTGTTCCGGAGGATATTCTCTCATGCAGGGGTTCTGTTCTTCTCTGTTTTTTCATCATTGGCTCATCTGGACGGAGCTTTCTGGAGGATTGTTTTCTTTCCGTTGTTTTTTGGCGACAAGATTCAGCGGAAATGACTCTCTGCGGGAGTGGCGGCGCCTTCCGGCCCCGAGGGGCCAGCGGAAGACGGTTATTTCATTATTCTGGGCCGCTTCCGGCAGGTAATCGGAACAATGGCCGTATTCGGCCAGGGATGCGCGGAGAAAGGCGGGGAAACGGGAAGTTTCAGAAATCCGTAAAAATTATCCTGGTGAATACTGTTCAAAATCACGATGCATGGCATACTCCTCCTGCTTTTTGCTTGAGCGCGGAGGCCTTCCCGTTTATTGTCATGCACGGGCCATGTCCGGTCCCCGTAGTTCAATGGATAGAACGGGTCTCTCCTAAAGACTAGATGCAGGTTCGATTCCTGCCGGGGACGCCACCCAATATTATTCAGGGCCTTGCATCAGCATTAAAAACGCAGGGATTTTGCCTCTCTTGTGCGAGGTATCGTCATGGTTGATTGAATGGGGAATGATTCAAGGGAAAAGCAGGTATCCGGATTATCGGTGTCCGGCCGGAGAGGGCGAATAACTTGGGATTCATGTCCGATTGGAAACAAAAAGCAAATGCGGAAGAAAGATTGCAGATAGCAAGGAAATGTGCTAAAGGCTGCCGGAGAAGAGCCTTTGGGGCGGAACATTGTGCTTCGGGACATGAACAGGCAGGCATGGAGCAATGTTTCCCAGCCGTACAGGGGATGGATGAAAGAGCGTTATGCAATAACAAGGACAAGAAGATGGAGGCAATTAAAATAATCCGTTATCTGTCGCCCGTTGGAGAAATGATGATTGGCTCATATGGCGGCAATCTTTGCATTTGCGACTGGGCAAAGGAAAAACGCCGCGGCACGATAGACCGCCGCATTTGCCGGCATCTCAACGCTGAATATGAAGAAGGAACTTCCGAGGTTATTGAACAGGCGGTAAGCCAGCTCCGTGAATATTTCCAGGGGGAACGCAGAGACTTTGATATACCCATTGTATTTACCGGATCGGAATTTCAAAACTCAGTCTGGCATGAACTGATGAAAGTTCCTTACGGTTCCACCATTTCTTATGCAGAGCTGGCGCGCCGCATTCATCATCCGAGGGCTGTCCGGGCTGTAGCGTCCGCTAATGCCACCAACCCCATCTCCATTTTCGTGCCCTGCCACCGCGTTATTGGCAGCAATCAGAAACTGACAGGTTATGGCGGGGGGCTTGATGCGAAACGGGAATTGCTTGCCCTGGAGGCGCGGGTAAGCGGAAGTGTGCTGGCCTTATGACCCGTGATGTGAGGAAGACAGGCAAGGACGTGTCAGGTAAGGCTGTTTTGGGAGGCTGCTCTTCCGGGGCAGCCCGGCAGGGGGGGCGTTAAGAAGCTTCCGCGGTTGCGGCTGAATTTCCGGCTGTCTTCGTTTGAATGGAGGTGCCTTGTGAGGCACTTCACCATTTGAGGAGGGTATTTCCTCCCTGGGCGAATCCGGAGAGCAGGGTGCCCATTGCTGAGGTTTTCTGGGCTCTCGCATTGGAGCGGCCCATGTATTGCTCCGTGTTGGCGCGGTTGTACAGGGATTGGGCGTTCCTCATGGCTTCCGCCGCTTCATCCTGAATCCTGGTTTGCAGACGCGTCGCCAAAGCCTGTTCCCTGAGTGGAACGGAGCCTTCCCGGAGCAGGGAGGATTGGGCGGCGTCCAGTCGGGCTTCTCCCATTTGGCGCGCAGCGTCCTGCTGCATGCGTTTGGCATTTTCCATCCCTGTCTGTTTTTGGAGGTCTGCCTCGTTTCTGAGGGTGGCGGCATTTGCGTCCGCCGCCTGTCTGGTGGCTTCCGCGCTTTTTTTCTGTGCAGACGCGGATGCCGCACCTGCTGCCGCTGAAGTAGCGGCCAGTGTTATCATTCCCAATGATGCTGGATCAAATCCCATGCGCGCATTCTGATATGAAAAACGGTTCAGGCGCAAAACGCCTGAACCGTTTGACATGAATCAGGGTTTGGCACAGAAGGGGTTACTCAATCACGATGCTTTCAATGTTCAGCACCGGATGTTCCGGAGTGGAGTGGGGATCAATGGTTCCGGTAATGATGACGGCGTCTTGTTCTTTCAGCCCGTTCACACCTTTGGCGGAGTGCTTGATGGGCTGCCCCTGTTCATCCACGAACTGGACGGTCATCGTGTTATTTTTCCGTATTTCTACCGGTACCGTACCGGCGGCCCAGACTCCCTTCTCCTTCATATTGACCAGGAGCTGAGCCGGGTCTCCGATGGTGAAGGAAGCAATGTTTTTTGAAAAGACGGGGTCATCTCCGATCACCGCTCCCTTGACGGTGACTTTGTCGCCCGGAGCCGCTTTTCTGGCATCTGAAACGACCAGAGCGCGTGGCAGGCCAACCATATTTTCCGCGAATCTTACGGCCATCTTCTGGGTAACGTTCTGGTCGGAAGTGAGGGCGTTTACAGTTTCCTTGGGATTGCAGCCCATCAGGGAAACTGCGGCCATTGTCAGAATGATCAAGTGTGTGGTGCGCATGGAAACTCCTTTCTGTTGAAAGGTTGGATTCCTTTTCCCCTTCTGCCGTTCATCATTCCGTGTAAGGAAAAGAATATTTTTTACAGGAACAGCCCGGCAGCCAGCATGGCGAGGTCCCTGAGAACGTCCCACAATTTTTCCGCATTGTGGATGCAATCCGCCAGAAAGCGGTGAAGGCTTACGGCGTTGAACAGGCGCAGGAGCGCCAGGAAGAGAAGAAGATTGGCAAAATATACGAGAATCAGGGAGAAGAAGGTGCCGTTGTCCGCCAGGTCCGGCTGGTCCTTGGGAATGATCCATGCCGTCCAGAACAGGTGGAAGCACCACCAGAAGCCCAGGCCGGAGTAAAGAAGGGCCTGGCAGGTGACTGTAGGCCAGAAGAGGTACGTTACGCCCCATACCAATCCCCACAGCATGGCCCAGAGAGGAAGGAAGTAGGGGGAAAGGGAGATAAAGATGTTGTTTTTATCCGTCTGGATGTAACCTCCGTCCAGATCCGCTTTGAAAGCATGGATGGAACCGCGGCTGCAAATGACCGCCAGAGCGTGCGTCAGTTCATGCCCCAATACGTACAGGTACAGCAGGGAGGATGTGAACAGCCTGCTGCTGCCCAGCACCACCCACACGGCAGCGCCCATCAGGGCGTACCATACGGGAATGGAGAAGAGGATATTGAGGCTGCCGGAGGCATGGGTCAGCTGGTCGCACAGGGACATGGCCGTGATCAGGGCCAGCGGAAGCAGGATAAGGGTGGCTACGGCATGCCTGATGAACCGGGTTCTGCGCGGGAGATCCATGAAGGAAAATTCCTGGCATTCGTCCTCCCAGTATTCGGAGGATACCTGGGCGCGGTAAGTTTTGTCCCAGGCGTCCCGGTTGCATTGCCGCATCATGTCGCCGAGGCTTGCCGCGGATCTTGGTTTCCGGGCGGTTTCTGCATACCGGCGCCAGTCCTGGTGCGGCGGTGTGTGTCTGGGGGCCTTGGGCATGCGGTGTGAGGTCTGGAACCAGCATAAAGGGACTTGAGGAGAAATGCGAACCAAATTTGCCTCT
Source organism: Akkermansia muciniphila ATCC BAA-835 (assembly GCF_000020225.1). Classification (NCBI taxonomy): domain Bacteria; kingdom Pseudomonadati; phylum Verrucomicrobiota; class Verrucomicrobiia; order Verrucomicrobiales; family Akkermansiaceae; genus Akkermansia; species Akkermansia muciniphila. Next base: position 1,895,114 of record NC_010655.1, read on the forward strand.
TCCGGAAACCGGAGGAAAAAATGTTTTATCCACGCCGGCTGTTCCTGTATAATCCGCCGCATGCAAGATGTCCTGCTGGTTCTGGAAACTTCCTGTGTGCAGTCTTCCGTTGCGGCTTGGAGCGGGGAAAGTCTGCTGTGCCAGGCGGCATGGAGAGCGGAGCGCAACCATTCCTCCGCTATTTTCAAGGCGGTGCGGCAGGTTCTGGATGCTTTGGAAGGGCGGCGTTTGAAGGAAATCGTGGTAGGTTCCGGTCCGGGCGCTTACGGCGGAATCCGCGTAGCGCTGGCCGTGGCGGACGGCCTTTCCCTGGTGCACGGTTCCCGCGTGGCGGCTTTTTCCTCCTGGAACGGACTTGGTCTGCATCATGGTGAGGCCTGCGTAATGTCAGATGCCCGGCGTGGCGGCTGGACGTGGGGGAGGCTGGAAAACGGCGTTCTGACGGATGTGCCGGCAGTGCTTCCTGCAGAGCAGGCCCGCGTCAGCGTGGCGGAGTGCATGGGAAAAGGCGTGCCCGTTTTTTCCACGGAAACGGCGGAACATCTGGCCGCCCGGGAAATGTCGGGGATTGTCCCCGTGTATCCTTCTGCAGAGGCGCTCGGGGCCGCGTGGCTGTCCCTGGCGGAGGCCCGCAGAGAAGAACTTCTGGAAAGTCCGGCGGAACCGCTGTATGTGAGGGCTCCGCACATCACCCGCGCCAAACGTCCCGCATGGGCCGTGAAGGCGTAATTAAGGTTTGACTTTTTGGAAGATTGTTAGACTTTTAACCGGTAATATTCACCACCAGTAGCATTTTTTAACATGAGCAATGACACTTTTTCCGAGCGCCTCGCATATCCCAAAGGTTTAAAAGGAATCATCGCCAATGAATCCGCTTTGAGTGACGTGCGCGGCGAGGAAGGGCGTCTGTTGTATCTGGGCTACGATATCGATGATCTGGTGGAGATGTGCTGTTTTGAAGAAGTGGTTTATCTGCTTCTCAACAAGCGTCTTCCCAACCGTGAGGAATTGGAGGGCATCAAGAAACGCCTCCGTTCCGACCGCGACCTGCCCCAGCCCATTCTGGATTTCTTCAAAACGGCCACCAAGTCCGCCCGGCCCATGTCCGCCCTCCGGACGGCTGTTTCCATGCTCGGCATGTATGACGACCGGACGAAGGATGCCGGGCAGTTGAAGGAAATAGGCCTCAGCCTCATAGCCAAGGTTCCCGTGATGGTGGCGTATTACTACCGTTTGTGCCAGGGTCTGGAGCTTCCCCCCGTTCGGGAGGACCTGAGCGAGGCGGAACATTTCCTGTGGTTGCTGAAGGGTGAGGAACCGGATCAGTATGAAGCCCATATTCTGGAGGTAGCCTACATTCTGCACGCAGACCACGGCATGAATGCCTCCACCTTTGCGGCGCGCGTCTGCATCGCCACGCTTTCGGACATGTATTCCGCCATCACCGCGGCCATCGGCACGCTGAAGGGGCCGCTTCATGGGGGCGCCAATGAGGGCGTGATTGAAATGCTCAAGGAAATAGGCACGGAGGACCGGGTGGACTCCTACATTGAGGACAAGCTGGCGCGGAAGGAAAAAATCATGGGCATGGGCCACCGCGTGTACCGCGTGCTGGATCCCCGCGCCCCGCATTTGCGACGCATGGCCATCCGCCTTTCCTCCCGAATCGGTGAACCCAAGTGGATCCGCATGTCGGAACGCATCGCGAAACTTGTCCGGGAGCGCAAGGGCTTGAACGCCAATGTGGATTTTTATTCCGCCACGGTTTATTACAGCATCGGGATCCCCACCAGGCTGTTTACCGCCATTTTCTCCATTGCCCGCTGTAGCGGCTGGGTGGCCCAGGTTCTGGAACAAATGGAGGATAACACGCTGTACAGGCCGCTGACTCTTTACACAGGGCCCAAGGACCGCATTCCGGTTCCTACGATCGACATGCGGTGACAGGTTTTAATCAGGAAAGGCGCCGGAAGCAATATCCGGCGCCTTTCCTGCATCTGCCTTCCGCTTTTCTTTTTCGTGAAAATATCCTTTCTATCCGCCGGCGGTATTCAACCGTACTGTTCATTGTCCTGGGCTTTTTCCATTATGGCTGTAGAGGCAGCTCATGGAATTATTGAATGGCAATATGCCGTTATCGCGGGTGGGGATGAAGCAGATCATTTTTTCAGTTCCCTGGGAAACTATACGGGATTCCCATAAGGGCATGTTCTGGGATATCTGCGGAGCCGTCTCTTCCTTGATTCTCTTTTATCTGGTATGTCCCTGACGGAGGAAAGACGCGGAACCCGCCTCTTCATGGCCCTGTGTTCTTTGGTGGTGGAACCCGCAGAACATCCATGCCGATGTGGAGAGGCAGGCGGGGGGCTCGTCAAATGCCGGTCTGGCGCAGTCCTTCATAAAGGACGACAGCTACGGCTGTGGATAAATTCAGGCTGCGGGCTCCTTCTCCGGGCATCGGAATAGTCAGGGCGGTATCTGCGTGTTCTCTCAGCATGCTTTCCGGCAATCCGCGGGATTCCGGTCCAAAAACCAGATAGTCCCCTGCGTGGAAAACCGCATCCCAATGGGAACGTGGCGCCTTGGTGCTCAGGTACCAGAACTGCGCGCCGGGGGCTGCCGCCTGCTTCAATTCCTCCAGGCTGTCCCAGACATGCAGGTCCACCTTGGCCCAATAGTCCAGACCCGTACGGCGCACATGCTTTTCATCCAGACTGAACCCCAAAGGTTTGATCAAATGGAGCCTGGAACCCGTTGCCAGCGCCAACCGTCCGGCAGCTCCTGTATTATGCGGAATTTCCGGATGGAACATGACGATGTGGAAACGGGGCTGCATGCGCTTATTCTCATCACAAACAGGCCTCCCGTTCAAGTGGGACTTGTCCAAAAGTGGCAAATAATGTACGTTTTCACCCGATGAGAGACATCGTATATTTTGATTTGGAAACCCGTCATTCCGCGGCGGAGGTGGGCGGCTGGCATAATACGGCCGAGATGCGCCTTTCCGTGGGCGTGACTTATTCCACGGCTTCCGGCAAATATACGATTTATTCTGAGGAAATGGTGGATGATCTCATCCGGCAGCTTTCCCAGGCCGACCTGGTGGTGGGTTACAACCACGAGCATTTCGACTATGGCGTGCTCCAGCGTTATACGATGTGGAACATGATTGATATCACGAACAACCTTGATTTGTGCAAGGACATCGAACAGCGCGGGGGAGTGCGCGTCAAGCTGGATTCCGTGGCGGCCGCCTCCATCGGTTCTTCAAAAACGGCCGTGGGCACCCAGGCTCTCAAATGGTGGGCGGAATACGCGCAGACGGGTAATACGGAGCTTTTAATGGATATAGCCCGTTATTGCTGTTTTGACGTGAAGGTGACGCGGGATGTGCACTGGTACGGGGCGGAACACGGTTTCATCCGTTATGATGATAAAAAGGGCGGCCAGGTGGAATTGCCCGTGGATTGGAAATTGTAACTTTTCCTGCATGCATGTCCGGCCGGCTGTAGCCGGTTTTTTTCCGGGCGCTGAAGTGGGTCTGGTTTCCCGCCTTTGGCGGCGTTGCCGTTTATCCCCGGACAGATGCCGGATATCAGGGAATGGCTGGGGCGGAGAAAGGCTTCCGGGAGGAAGCGGACGGCAACCATGCTGTTGCCGCCTGGCTTAACGGCGGTTGATGCGGGCCACTTCCCGCTGGGCTTCGCGCATTTCCACGCGGGCTTTCAAATCGTAGCGCTGGTCGCGGTGGGTTTTGCCCTTGCCCAGGCCTAGAGCCAGTTTCACCTTGCCGTTTTTCCAATACAGCTTGAGAGCTACCAGGGAGCAGCCTTTCTGGGAGGTCTGCTGTTCCAGTTTGAAAATTTCCCGTTTATGAAGAAGAAGGCGGCGGGGCCGGCGCGCCTGGTGCTGGAAGAATTCTCCCGCTGTCTCCCAGGGCTGGATGTCGCAGCCGTACAGGAGCATCTGGCCGTTTTCCACCCTGGCGAAGGAATCGGCAATATTCACCTTGCCGGCGCGGATGGATTTGACTTCCGTTCCCTTGAGTTCCATGCCGCATTCGTAGGTGTCCAGAATTTCGTAATCCCGGCGGGCTTTTTTGTTGGTGGAAATGTCGGAGCTCATGGCACGAAGGGGAGAAGGATGAAAAGGCCCCGGGCTGGGAGACCGGGGCCTGGCTGGATAGAGAGGATTCCGTACGGAATTCCGGTCCGGAACGGCAATAAAGGGAATGTGTTGTTACTGGTTGTCTTCCTGGAGGCTGCCGGATTCCGTATGATAGACGAGCTTGCCTTCAATGATTTCCGTCAGGGCAATGTTCGCGTTGCCCATATGGGGTGTGGTAGGCACCAGCGGGGCGCGGCCATTATTAAGCTGGGCTACGCGGCGGGAAACCACGTTGATCAGCATTTGGGGCTCGGGAATGATTTTGGAGGCTTGTTCGACGAGTTCGGCTTTCATGTAAAAAGGTCTAGGTAGATATCCTGATGCGGAGAGAGATATAAAAACGGTTCCTGTCCGGAATCAAGCTTATATTACGGCATGAGCTGCCTTCGCTCGCGGGAATCCAGTTCTTTCCATGCGCCGGGTTTCAGTCCCGCCAGGGAGAAATTTCCGATTCTGGCGCGAAGAAGCCGGAGTGTGGGAAAACCGATGGCGGCGGTCATGCGCCGCACCTGGCGGTTTTTCCCTTCCACCAGCGTCAATTCCAGCCATGAGGTGGGAATGGAGGCGCGGTAGCGGACGGGAGGGATGCGGGGCGGCACGTCAGGCTCCCTGCGCATGAGGCGTGCCCGGCAAGGCAGCGTGCAGTGCCCGCGGATGCGGAGGCCCCCGAGTTCCAGAGGGCGAAGGTCCGTTTCGGAAGGAGTGCCTTCCACCTGGCTCCAATAAGTTCTGGGATGCCTGCCGGAGGGGTTCAGGAGACGGTCCGCCAGGCCCTTCTCATCGGATAAAAGAAGCAGCCCTTCCGAATCCGCATCCAGCCTTCCTACAGGATACACGCCAGGAGGAAACCCGAATTCAGCCAGTGTCCGGTGGTGGGGAGCCTCCTTCGTAAATTGGGAGAGAATACCGTAAGGTTTATTGAACGCCAGAATCATGCCGTGCACGGCAAGGGTAGCATGAACCGCTGGCTTTGGCACGGGAAATTGAAGCGGCTTGACTTGTCTGTGTTGGGGAAGGAAAGTATCTGCATGCATGGAAAAACGGCAGGTTGTGTCCTGATGCTTGCGTGTTGCGTGCCCGTCTGGGTTCAGGCGGCGCCGGATACGGGGGAAGTGAAGGCAAAAATTGCGCGGAAAATCTGGCAAAACGAATGTGCCGGGACAATAAGGGGGCTGGTTTCCTGGAACCGGGGAGAGGCGTTTCCATCCCTGGGAATCGGACATTTCATCTGGTTTCCTGCCGGAGTCACGGAAAGGTTTGAGGAAAGTTTCCCTGCTTTCATTCAGTTCTGCCGCAGGAAGGGAATCCGGGTTCCGGAATGGTTTTCCGGAGCGGCTCCGTGGCGGACCAGAAAGGAATTTGAAACGGCGGACGTTCGCGGCGGTCTTCCTGAACGGATGCGCCGGTGGTTGTCCAGCCCGGCGGCCCTGCAAATGCAGGCGGATTTCATTATTGCCAGGTCTGTGGCCGCTCTGGAGCGTATCAAGGGCCAGTCCCGCCGTCCGGAAGAGATGGCGGCCCGCTATTACGCCGTGGCGTCGGTTCCCAACGGCATGTATGCCCTGATTGACTACGTGAATTTCAAGGGAGAAGGAACCAATCCGGCGGAACAGTACCGGGGGATTGGCTGGGGGCTCAGGCAGGTGCTGGAGGAAATGCGCCCCGTTTCTCCCGGACAGCCTGCGGCGGTTGAATTTGCGGAAGCGGCCAAAAGGGTGCTTCAGCGCCGCGTGGACAACAGCCCGCCGGGCCGCGGAGAAGCGCGCTGGCTTGCCGGATGGCGGAACCGGTGCGATTCCTATAAGAGGAATTTGTGACGAATTCCTTTCCCAACAGAAAAGACCAGTTGTGCAATTATCCTTGACCTGACGGGGATTAGGGTGTAATTCCCTCACTCCATCCTGAAACTTCGCTGATTTTATGCCAAACACTCAAGAAGAAACAACGCTGATTTTGCTGAAGCCCGACTGTGTGCGGAAAAACCTTTCCGGCACCATTTTGAAACGTTTTTTGTCCGAAGGGTTTCGCCTGCGCGGCATAAAGATGATCCAGCTTGACGAACCGGTGCTCCGGGAACATTACGCCCATATTCTGGATCTGGTCATCAATGGGGAACCGCTTTTCCCGAAGCTGCTTGATTTCATGACCAGTTCTCCCGTCATCGCCATTGCCCTGAAAGGGCCCGGCGTTATTGTGCGCGTGCGCGAACTGCTGGGGCCCACCAATTCCCAGAAGGCGCAGAAGGGCACTATCCGCGGCGATTTCGGAACAGACAGCATGATGAACATCTGTCATGCGTCCGACAGCCGTGAATCCGCCGCCGTGGAGCTGGCAAGATTTTTCCGGGAAGAAGAACTGTTTGACGGCCTTAATTAAGGGAAGGCCGCCTTTTTCCATCAGGTTTCATTGAGGGCCGCAGCTGTAATAACGGCTGCGGCCCTTGCCGTATCGGGGCTGTGCCTTCCTTGGGAGGATGAAGGGGGAAGGCAGCGGCTTTTCTGGGAGAAGCAGGAAAGAACGGGTTACTTTTCCCAGGGAGTGGTAAGATAAAGGAAGGCCTTTTTCATACGGTAGGCCTCACGCATGAAGCCGTCCATGATATTGTTGCAGCTGTGCTTGGAAAAGGAAAGGCCGTAAATGCGCTTGATGGCGGCATCCTCTCCGTGCTGCTTCTGGCGCTTTAGCTCAGCGTCCATGTCCCGGCATTCGATATTGGGGGCGCTCAGATTGTCGCCATGCCAGCGAAAATCCGCCAGCAGCCTGTTGTAATGCACGAACTTCTTCCCCGCCCGGCCCAGGCGCGCGTAATATTCCCCGTCCATGTCGTAGTGGAAGCGTTCGTCCAGCAGGAACCCCTCTTCAATAGTAGTGCTCCGGCGCAGGAACAATGCGGTGGAAGCCAGATAGGTGCCGTACCAGATGTGCATGTTCAGACTGTAGGGCAGGGCCTTCATGGCGCGTTGGATTTCTCCGTCCGGCCCGATGAAATTCCATGCTCCATACACAATGTCCGCATCCGGGCGGGAATCCGCAAAAGCCTTGACCGCCGCCAGAGCCCCCGGCAGCAACCGGTCATCCGTATTCAGCCACATAACCCATTTCCCGCGCGCCTTGCGGAAGCCGCGGTTGATGCCTTCCGACATGCCGGAATCCTTTTCCACATGCAGTTTCAGGTGAGGGTAGGAGTGCAGGATATCCAGGGTGCCGTCCGTGGACCCTGCGTCCTGGATAATGTGTTCAAATGTAGCCCCTTCCTGGTTTTTGACGCTCTCTATGCATTCCCTTACGTAGCGGGCGTAATTATAGCTGGGCGTAATAATGCTGAAATCCGGTTCTGTGTCCATAGGCAAGGTTAGTTGAAAGGCTTGATGGAACGTTCCCTGGCGATGTAAATAGGGCGCTTTTTAACTTCCGTATAGGTTTTGGCCAGATATTGGCCCAAAATGCCCAAGCACAGCAGCACGATGCCACCCATCATGCAGAAGACGCATACCAGGGAAGTCCATCCATAAGCGGAATGGGGCCAGATCAATTCGCGGACAGTCAAGATAATGATGGAAAGGAATGAGATGAAGGAAAGAAGTACCCCCATGATGGAAGCCAGCGCCAGAGGGGCGGTGGAAAAGGCCACGATACCTTCAATGGAGTACAGGAACAGCTTGAAGAAAGACCACTTGGTTTCTCCTGCCACCCGTTCCACATTTTCATATTCAAACCATTTGGTCCGGAACCCCACCCATTCGTACAGCCCTTTGGAAAATCGGTTGTACTCCTTCAGGGAAAGCAGGGCTTCCAGTACGGGCCGAGTCATCAGCTTGTAGTCCCGGGCTCCGTCCACGATGCGGGTGTCCGATATCTGATGAATCGTCTTATAAAAGGCGCGGGCGAAAAAGGACCGCAGCAGCGGTTCCCCCTGCCGGGTGACGCGGCGCGTTCCCGCACAGTCATATCCTTCCTTTTCAATGGCTTTCAGCATATCCGGAAGCAGGGAAGGAGGATCCTGAAGGTCCACATCCATGACGGCGGCATAATCCCCTGTGGCCGCTTCCAGGCCCGCATAGATGGCGGCTTCCTTCCCGAAATTGCGGGAGAAGGAAATGAATTTTACTTCAGGGGAGTGTTCCGCCATTTTCTTAATCATTTCCAGGGAGCGGTCCGTGGAACCGTCGTCCACGAAGATAAGTTCCGGGGCGTAGCCCTCCAGGCATTCCTTGAAAACCCGGTCTATTTCTTGCTTGAACGCCGGAATGGCTTCTTCTTCATTCAGGCAGGGAACGATCAGGGAAATACGTTTCATGTCAGTGCCCGAATCATACTTCAGAAGCCGTGCGGATGCCAGAAAATATGCACAAAGCCTTCCTCCGCCGGAAGAGGAGGAAGGCTGCCGGAAAAGAAGCCGTGCGCGGAAAAATACCGGTAAGGTCAGAACTTCGGCAGGTTGCCGATGTCATCTTCGTTTTCAGGGGCGTGCGGGTCTTTCAAATCACTGTCCCCGTCTTTTCCGAAAGACCAGAAATCATAATCCGGATTCAGGCCGTTGCCCATTTTCAGGTTTCTGGCCCTGTCGGTTCTGGTGGGGATGGACTGCTCGCTGCCCAGGCGGTAGCGGTAGGGGGAACCCCATGGATCCGCAAGAATATAAAGGGTAACCGGCCTGCCGTCCTTGCTTTTCACATGGACTTCCCGGACAGTCGGGTTGCTTTTGGGCTGCGTAGAGGGGTTCAACTCATCATTGTAAATGGTTGTATCCCTGGAAGGAACACCCTCATTCTTATGGTCGCCGAACAGAGCCATGTAAACCACGTTGGAACTGTATTCCTCCCCGTTGGCCACGGCTACGCCGTGATTGTTGAAGGGAGCTTCCGTGCCGTAGGGGTAGCGGTCATGGTCGCTGTGGTAGCTCTCCAGCCCCATTTCAATTTTGCGGACAATGGATTCCGTAGCCTGTTCGTTCTTTCTGGTTTCAAGCCAGGTGTAAATGGAGATGGTCAGCGTGGCCAGCACCACGATGATCACCATCACTACCAGGATTTCCATGAGGGTGAACCCCTTTGCCTCCCGGAGCCGGCGGTATGCGGAATGATTTTTCATCTGATTCTGCTTGAGGGGTTATCCCATCTTTTCAATAACCTGCAGGAGGGGAAGGAACATGGCGAACACGATGCCGCCCACGACCACGGCCAGGAATACGATCATGATGGGTTCCAGCATGGAGGTCATAGCTCCCACGGCATTGTCCACTTCATCATCATACACGTCCGCGATTTTCAGGAGCATGTCCGGCAACTGGCCGGTTTCTTCCCCCACGTCCACCATGGAGATTACCATGGGCGGGAAAAGCTTGGAGGAGGACATGGGCGTAACTACGGATTCGCCTTCCTTGACGGAGTCATGGATGAGGCCGATGGCGTCTCCCACGATCATGTTGCCGGCGGTATCCTTCGTGATGGTAAGCGCCTGGAGGATGGGGACGCCGGAAGTCACCAGCGTACCGAAGGTTCGGGCGAAGCGGGCGATGGCGCTTTTGCTCTGCACATTGCCGATGACCGGCATGGTCAGCAGAGCGGAGTCAATCTTGCGGCGTCCGTTGGGCGTCTTGCTCATGGCCGTGAAAACAGCGTACAGGATGGCGACTACCGCGGCCAGAATGACGGCATTGGGCACAAAGAAGGGGGCGGCCATGAACCAGTCGCTGATGCCGAACACAAACTCGGAAATACCGGGAAGTTCCTGGTTCTGTTCTGCGAACATCGCCTTGAATTTGGGCACGATGACCAGCATCAGGAAGATCACGATGCCTACGGCGATAAACAGGACGATGGAGGGATACACCATGGCGGAGATCACCTTGCTTTTCAGCTTTTGGGCCTTTTCCTGGTATTCCGCCAGACGGTTCAGCACGACTTCCAGCACACCGCCCAGTTCCCCGGCCTTTACCATGTTGACAAACAGGCGGTCAAAAATTCTGGGGTGTTGGGCCAGGGCTTCCGAGAAGGTGGAGCCGCCCTGAACGGAATCTCCAAGAGCCTCAATGGTTACGCGCAGGTTGGGGTTTGCCTCCTGTTTGGCCAGCACGTTCAAACTCTGGAGCAGGGGAAGCCCCGCGTCAATCAGCGTAGCAAGCTGGCGGGTGAAAATCATCAGAGCCTTGGCCTTGATTTTGCCTCCCAGCTTGCCTTTTTGCTTCTTGGCTCCCTTGGCCTTTTTCTTGGCGGCAGGCGTCTGCTGAATCTTGCCCTTGCCCGCTTCTACGATCTGGGTGGGGTACAGGCCATGCGCCCGGATGGATTCCATGGCCTCCGCTTCGGAATTGGCCTCCAGGGTACCTGTTTTCTGGTCGCCTTTATGGTCAAGTGCTGTGTATTGATATTTAGGCATATATGTTGTATTTTAAGTGTTTTTTCTTAGTGGTTGAAATAAGGGGAAGCAACGGCGTCCGGCTGTCCGTTAAGTATATTTCAGCACTTCTTCAATGGTGGTGTTGCCGTCATAAATATTTCTCAGCCCGTCTTCCCGCAGCGTGGACATGCCCATTTCAATGGCTTTCTGCTTCAGCACCACGGAAGGAGCGCGATCCGTAATCATGTCGCGCAGGGTATCGTTAATATCCAGGAGCTCATAAATCCCCTTGCGGCCCCTGTAGCCGGAATTGGAGCATTTATCACAGCCTCGGCCCGTGAAAAAGTGCTTGTCTCCCAGTTCATAGGGAGAGACGCCAAGCTGGGAGAGGATGGTGGATGAGGGTTCATACGGCGTGCGGCAGTCCGGACAGATGGTGCGCACCAGGCGCTGTGCAAGCACCCCTTCCAGGGAAGCCGCCACCAGGAAAGGTTCGCATCCCATGTCCACCAGTCGCGTAATGGCTCCGGCGGAGTCGTTCGTGTGCAGGGTGGAGAGAACCAGGTGACCCGTCAGGGATGCCTGGATGGCGATCTGCGCTGTTGCCATGTCTCGCATTTCCCCCACCAGAATACGGTCCGGGTCCTGTCGCAGGAAGGCGCGGAGCACCATTGGGAAGTCCAGGCCGATGGCTTCATTGATAGGAATCTGGATGATGCCGTCAATATCGTATTCAACAGGGTCTTCCGCCGTCAGCACCTTGGAATCAATGGTATTGATTTCACGCAGGGCGGCATACAGCGTAGTTGTCTTGCCGGCGCCGGTGGGGCCGGTAACGATGAAAATGCCGTTGGGCTTGTGGACCGTATCCAGAATATATTCGTGGATATGCGCGGGAAGCCCCAGGTTGTCCATGTTCAAGTTGACGGAAGAGCGGTCCAGAACGCGGAGCACCACGGATTCTCCGTACTGAGTGGGAAGGGAGGAAACGCGCATGTCCACGGAACGGTTTCCTATCTGCTTGACGATGCGTCCGTCCTGCGGAATGCGGCGTTCCGCGATGTTCATGTTCGCCATGACTTTGACGCGGGAAATGACCGGCACGGACAGGTGGACGGGGGGAGGCTGCATTTCATACAGGGCGCCGTCCACACGGTAGCGGATTTTGAATTCCTTCTCAAAAGGTTCGAAGTGAATGTCGGAGGCCTTTTCCTTGATGGCCTGCGTAATGACGAGGTCCACAAAGCGGATGACGGGAGCGGCGGCGGAGTCCTCCGTCTCATTGTTGACCTGCATGTTGTTCAGCTCCTGCATCAGGTCGGACATGGCGGCGGATTCGCCTCCATAAAGCTCATTGATGCGTTCGGAAATCTGGTAATCCGGCGCTACCAGAACATGGATGTCCTGGCCGAGGGCGAAGCGCAGGTCTTCCACCGTCTGGGGATTCAGGGGATCCACCAGGCAGACGTACAGGCCTTCCGGACCATGCCGCACAGGGAGCGCCCCGTGCAGGCGCACGAGCGTGGCCGGCATCATGTTCTGCACGTTCGGATCCGGCTGGAAGTTGTCCAGTGTAATGAATTCCGTACCCAGGTCGCTGGCAATCATCTGCCAGATATCATCCTTGCTGCCGATGATGCCGAAGTCTGCAAGCACTTCCGGCAGCTCCTTGCCGGAGGCGATCATTTCCTCCTTGATGTCCTTTGCCAGGGATTTGTCAATCATTCCCCGGCCGATGAAAAGTTCCAGTGTGAGGTTGGTGTCCATAATAAGCAGAATGAATAGCGGGGAAAAATCAGTTGGCGTCTCCCATGGTGACGTTCAGCACTTCTTCCGGAGAAGTAAGGCCGGCCAGCACTTTGCGTACGCCGTCTTCCCTCAAGGTTCTCATGCCCAGTTCCCGGGCGCGCTGGCGCAGCTGGGGGGAAGTCAGATTTTCGTTAATCATGCGGCGCACCTCGTCGTCGATTTCGAAAATCTCAAACAGCCCCATCCGGCCCTTGAATCCGCCGCCGCGGCAAAAGTCGCAGCCGTGGGGCGCCTTGATTTGGCCCTGGGCAAGGCGGGACATGTCAATGTTCAGCGTATGCGCCTGCTTTTCCGTCAGAGTGCCGTCCACCTTGCAGCGGTCGCACAGCTTGCGGACAAGACGCTGGGCCATGATGGCGCGGACGGAGGAGGCGATCAGGAAGCGTTTGATGCCGATGTCCGCCAGACGGGCCACGGCGCTGGGAGCGTCATTGGTGTGAAGGGTGGAGAATACGAGGTGCCCCGTCAGGGAGGCGTTGATGGCGATGCTGGCTGTTTCCATGTCTCGAATTTCCCCGATCATGATGATGTTGGGAGCCTGGCGGAGCATGGCGCGCAGGGCGGCGGCGAAGGTCATGCCGATATCCGCCTTTACCATTACCTGGTTGATGCCGGAGAGTTCGTATTCCACAGGGTCTTCCACCGTGATGATTTTTTTATCCGGGCGGTTGATGTGGTTCAGGCACGCGTAAAGGGTCGTGGTTTTACCGGAACCGGTAGGACCCGTCACCAGGATAATGCCGTCCGGCAGCGTGATGAGGCGGTCGAACACAGCTTCATCATCCGAGAAAAATCCGAGCTGGGGAAGGCCCAGCACCAGGGCGGATTTGTCCAGGATACGCATGACGATGCTTTCCCCGTGGTTGCTGGGGACGGATGAAACACGGAGGTCGATTTGCTTGCCGCCGATGCTCATCTGGATTCGCCCGTCCTGGGGCATGCGTTTTTCCGCAATGCTCATGGTGGTACTCATTACCTTGAGGCGAGCGATGATGGGGCTGAGCAGTTTTTTGGGATGCGTGGCCACTTCCACCAGCTTGCCGTCCACGCGGTAGCGGATGCGGAGCCTGTTTTCCATGGGCTCAATGTGGATGTCGGAAGCCCTCATTTTGAAAGCGTCCGTCAGCATCTGCTGCACCAGCCGGATAATGGGAGCATCCTCCCCTTCCAGCCCGTCGGTTTCTTCCGGAACGCTCAGATCCCGGTAAAATTCATTCAACCGGCTTTCTACCGCGCTGTGGGTGGCGACGCTGAAAATCACATCCCGCCCCATCAGCTGGGGCAGGCTGTCCATGGTTTCCAGATTCAGGGGGTCGTCAATAGCAATGTTGATGGAAAAACCGTCGTCGGAAATGGGGATGGCCCGGAAGCGCCTGGCAAGTTCCGGCGTAATGAGTTCGCGCACCTCCTGGGGGATGTGCATGGAGCCCAGGTCCACGACGGGGAGCAGGGAGTTTGACGCCGCCACCTGAGCGATGACGTCTTCCGTAAGATAATCGGCCTGAATCAGAAAATCGACCAGGTCCTGGGTGGGAGATTTTTGACTGCGCGCGTACTGAAGAATTTCTTCATTCAGATATCCGGCCTGCGTAAGAAGTTCGATGAGATATGATTCGTTGGAGTACACGTCGATCTCTGGATGCTATTGTTGGAAGTCTGCCGAAATGGAGCGGCAGGATACTCCCCTATTTCTGACAGGTTCGGAACGTAAAGTCAACTTAGCTTCCCTCAAAATGGCATTTTTTTTCGGGCGTGTCCGGAGGCGGGAAGAACCTCCTTCCCTCTCCGCCGCTTTCCAAACCCTGCGGAATCTTCCGGAAAGCGGGATTTTCCCTGTACTCAGGGCTTCTGGCGGGGGAGCTTGGAAAGCAGGTCTTCCAGCTCCGGCATGCTGGATACCCGCACCAGGCGGGAACGCATTTCCTTGGCGCCGGGAAATCCCTTCGTATAAGCCAGGATTCGTGACCTCATATGGCGCATGGTGTGAAGTTCGTCCCCATAATGGCGGGATTCCAGGGCCATCCGGGCATGCCGCAAAATCAGGGCCGCCTTTTCCTGCGGGTCTCTGGCCGGCGGCATGGTTCCGTGCAGCAGATAATACTTGGCGTCTCCGAAAATCCATGGGTTTTCCATGGCCGCACGGCCAATCATGACGCCGCTGACGGCCGTATTTTCTTTTACATAAGCTACGGCCTGCGGGGTGGAAATATCCCCGTTCCCGATGACCGGCACGGACATGGCCCGCGCGCATTCGTCAATAATGTCCCAGTTGGCCGTTCCGGAATACTGCTGGGAGCGGGTGCGCCCGTGAATGGTGATCATGGAAATTCCCTCATTCTCCAGCAGGCGGCACGCGTCCATGGCGCACAGGCTCTGAAAATCCCAGCCAATACGTATTTTGGCCGTGACGGGGATTCTCTCTCCTACGGCTTTCACGACGCCTCCGGCAACGGAAGCCAGCAGGGGAAGGTCTTTCAGGAGGGAGGAACCTCCATTTTTGCCAACCACCTTGGGAACCGGGCAGCCGAAGTTGATATCGATAAAATCCGGCTTTTCATGGTCCAGGATAATTCTGGCCGCCTCTCCCATGTGGTTCCCATCCGCTCCGAAGAGCTGGATGCCTATGGGGCGGTGGGCATTTTCTATCTTTGTGTACCTGCGGTTTCTTTCCCATGCCTGGAGAATTCCTTCCGCAGAGACGAATTCCGTTACCATTACATCCACTCCAAGCTCCTTGCAGATAGTGCGGAAAATGGGGTCCGTCACTCCAGCCATTGGAGCCAGGAACAGCGGGAAATCCGTTTTGAAGAACGGGAGGGGAGCGGGACGGTTGGAAAAAGTCATGATTCCTTAGGATGAGGCTAGCACGGGTTCCCGTCCCATTCAAGCATCTTGCCTGTTCTGGCGAAGAAGGGAAGGTGCAAGATGCCGGTGCTGTGCAAACATCGGAGCGTCGAAAATATGGCGCTCAATAAAGAGGTGCAGTAGTCCGCCCGGTTTTCCGGAGGAAATTGCAGGCGCGCTGGACAGTATCGTTTGTTTTCGGGAAGAAAAAACGGCTTCACTTTTTGAGTGAAGCCGTTTGGCAAAAGTTGAAAGATTGTCTTAATGGTTGCCGCAGCCGCAACCGCCGTCCTTATGGTCGTGGTCACACTTGCCGTCGCAATCGCAATTTTCCTTGTCGCACTGGCCGCCGCAGGAGCAGGAGGACTGGGCGCTCATGGCGCGCTGGCGGGCTTCCTCTATTTCTTCAGGAGTGGGAGCGCGGCCAAGGTCAATGGACATGCCCAGATAATGATTGATGGTGTTCAGGAGTTCGTCAATGGTCTGGCGGGCTTCCAAAAAGCCGCGGGCCGCATCATTCTTGATGACGTTTTCACGCAGGGCGTCGAATTTGGAAATTTCCTCTTCGGTAGGAGGCATTCCCGCCAGGTGCTTGTTGCGCAGTTCTTCTCCGTAAGCGTTTACTTCTTCAAAAAGCTTGGTTGCTTCCGGATTTTGGAAAAAGAGACCTATTTTTGCCTTGGAGGCCACAACCTTGTCTTCCTTGGCGAGCAGATTGCAAAGGGCTTCCGTGGCGGCGCGCAGGTTGTCGTTGAGAACGGGGGTATTCATATGAGATTTATTTAATCATGCCTTTTCGTGCAGGGCAATCCGGTTGCGAGGCATGGCACGCATTTCCTTGCCGCAGGTTTGCTGCAGGTGGGAAATCCGGAAGAATAAAAAGGCGTTCCGCTTGACGTGGAACGCCTTTTTATGGTGATCAACGTTTTTTAATGCGCCTTGCAGAATTCTTCAAAGCGGTCCAGAGCTTCTTTCAGAATGTCCAGCGTGGTGCAGTAGCTGATGCGGATGGCCTTGTCATTGCCGAAGGCGATGCCGGGGACGGCCGCGACCTTGTAGCGTTCCAGAAGCTTGTCGCACAGATTCAGGGAGGTGAGTCCCAGCCTGCTTGTGTCCACAAAGAAGTAGAAAGCGCCCTGCGGCTCCACAACACTGATATTCGGGATGGCGCTGAGGCGGGAGTAAACGTACTGGCGGCGCATGTCATATTCGTCGCGCATGTCGCTGATGAAGCTCTGGTCTCCCGTAAGGGCCTCAATACCTCCATACTGGGCGAACGTACAGACGTTGGAAGTGGTGTGATCCTGAATCATCTGGATGGCCTTGGCAATGGCTGCCGGAGCTGCGGAATAGCCTAGGCGCCATCCAGTCATGGCGTAGCCCTTGGAGAAGCCGTTGATGGTGATGGTCAGGTCGTACAGTTCCGGACTGAGGGAGGCGATGCTGACGTGCCTGGCGTCCCCGTATACGAGGTGTTCGTAAATTTCATCAGCCAGGATGAGGATGTCTTCGCTCAGGGCCACTTCTCCCAGGGCGCGCAGTTCTTCTTCGGAATAAACGGACCCGGTCGGATTGTTCGGGGTAGTGAGGATGACCATCTTGGTGCGGGGGGTCATGGCTTCCTCAAATTGTTCGGCGGTAAGCTTCCATCCGTTTTCCGCCGTGGTTTCCACGATGACGGGGATGCCTCCGCACATGCGGACCATTTCCGGATAGCTGACCCAGTACGGAGCGGGGATGATGACTTCATCCCCCTCGGATACGGTTGCCATGATGGCGTTGAAACAGGCGTGCTTGGCGCCGGCTCCCACGGTGATCTGGGTGAAATCGTATTCCAGGTTGTTTTCCCTCTTGAGCTTTTCTGCGATGGCCTGGCGGAGTGCGGGAAGACCGGCGGAAGGCGTATATTTGGTGGCTCCGTTGTTCAGGGCCGCGATGGCTGCCTGCTTGATGTTTTCCGGGGTGTCCATTTCAGGTTCACCGCCTGCCAAACCGTAAACTTCTTCACCGGAGGCTTTCATAGCCTTGGCCCGGTTGGTCACCTTGAGGGTCAGGGAAGGGGTCAATGCCGCAATGCTGGGGGAAATCATGTCCATTGTTGTGGTGCAGTCGTAGATTTTGATGCCCTGGCGGAAAACAGGCTGTTCTCCGCATAGGCGGAAAAACTTTACTCATTGAGCGCACCCCTGGCAAGGAGAATGCTTGCGGCGGCCATTCTTTTTCTTGCGGAGGGCGTTCCTCCCTCTATGGAAGGGATTTTTCCCGTCAGCGTTTCAGGAATTTGGCGCGCACCGCTTCCAGCTCCGGCGTCTTCAGCAGGAAAGCCGCCGCCAGGTAAACGATGCCGGCGCAACCGCAGACCAGGGATATCCCCAGCACCCTGGCCGGGAAGGTCCAGTTCAGGAAGCCCTGGAGGAACCATGCCTTGCCTGCCCAGCACACGGCCCCCAGAAATATTCCCGCCGCCATGATCCTGGCCAGTCCGGAAAGCAGCGTCCGTCCGTCTACGCCGCCCAGCTGGCGTCGCAGGTAAAAGAAGTAAAAGAGAAAATTGAAGGTAGTGACCACGGAGGTGGTCAGCGCCAGCCACGCCGCGTTTTTATGCAGGATGTAGACGAAACAGTAGTTGAGGCCGATGCTGATAGCCAGAGCCACAGCGGCGGCAATCAGGGGAACCCAGCGTTTTTCAAGAGCCAGGAAGACGGGCTGTACCACCTTGGTCCCGGCATAGCCCAGCAGGCCCAGGGAATAGGCTCCCAGCACTTCCCCCGTGTAACGCACGGCCTCCTGGTTGAAGCGGCCCCACTGGTATACGGAGGAGACGAATTCCGTTCCCAGGATGGAGAGGATGAGAAAAGCGGGTACCGCAAAGAATGCCACCAGCCGCAACCCCTTGGCGATGTGGACAGCCACCTCTTTTCTGCCGTCTCCCACCATCATGCGGGAAACAGCGGGCAGCACCACCATGCCCGTCGCAACTCCGAAGAGCCCCACGGGAAGCTGCCAGAGGCGGAACGCCGTGGTCAGGGCGGTGACGGAGCCTTTTTGGAGATCCAGAGCGAACCCCGTATTGATGAAGATGGTGAACTGCGTCACGCCTGAAGCCAGCACGGAGGGAAGCATCAGCCCCCAGATTTTGCGCACGCGGGGATCGTTCCATTGGAAATTGGGTTTCCAGCAGAAGCCGGTTTTGCTGAGTTTGGGGAGCTGCACGGCAATCTGGGCCATGCCCCCGATGGTGACGCCGCAGGCAAAACCGTACAAAGCTTTGGGGCCGAAGGATGGATCAATGAAATATCCAATCAGAAGGCCGAGCAGGATGGAAGTAACGTTGAAAGCGGCGGAGGCCAGCATGGGCAATCCGAAAACCCCCACCATGTTCAGCGCCCCCATGATGAGGGCGGACAGGGAGGCGAATCCGATGAAAGGCCACATGATGCGGCTCAGGTCTGTGGCGAACAATTGCTCCGCCAGAGAGTGATCCCCGCTGTAGAGGGCTTCCATGACGGGCCCTGCAAATAGAATCCCCAGCGTTACAATGGCGATCATCAGGGCGGAAAGCTGGGTAGCTACCTTGTTGGTCAGTTCCCACGCGGCCGCGTCTCCCTGCGCCTCCCGCGTTTTGGAGGCTACGCTGGTATAGGATTGGGAAAGAGCCCCTTCCGCAAACAGATCTCTTAACAGGTTGGGAATACGGAAAGCCGTGTAAAAGGCGTCCAGGGCTCCCGTGGCCCCGAACAGGGAGGTGTACACAATTTCCCTGGCCATGCCTGTCAGGCGGCAGGCGAAGATGGCGCCGGAGGCAACCAGGCTGTTCCGCATCAGGGACATGAAAGGGGGGGAATTTACTTGAACAGCTGGCGGCAATACGGCTCCACCCGTTTCATTGCCGGGTTGTCCTTGACAGCCTGGTCGCGATCATCCCGGCAGGGGAAAAGGTACAGGGCGTATCCCCCGTAGCCGCCTCCCAGATATTTTTTTGCAAGGGCATTGGGAATATCCGGCAGGGGGCGCATTCCTTCGTCAAGCTGCACGCTGTAGTACAGGGCTACGCCTGCCGCCAGTGTATTGATGTTGCGTTCCAGCACTCCGGTGCGGGCAATGAGGGAGGATTGGGAGATGCGTACGTAGTCCCGTTGTTCATCCGCCATCTTTGGGGTGTCGTGTTCTTCACCCGTATATAGAATGGCCATTCTTCCTTCCAGGAAGTCACCCGTGCCTTTGACATCCAGCACCGGAGAACTGCCGGAGCGCCATACGCACAACCCCGTTTCCGCAATGACGGCAGGATCCTGCCAACCGACGCCCAGAGCGAGTTCGGACGCGACCGGATCGCGCCCTTCCAGCATGGCCCACGCGCCGCTGCCTCCCAGCCCGGAGCGTTTTTCATACGGCCATTCGCAGAGGGAAACCATGGGGGTGATGGCGCAGTTGACCACATAGGAGCCTTTTCTGGCGTAGCGGGGCACGTCCAGCCATCCCCCGGCAAAGTCCACGCGAAGCGGTACGGCGGACGGAGCCTTGATGCGGTTCACCAGCATGGTGGTGGAGACGGGAGTGAATTTGGGGGGCGTCTTGGGGAGCACCACGTAATTGGCTCCGACGCGGGCGCACAGCTCCTTCTTGATATCGCTGTAAAGGTCGTCTTCCGTCACAGCCAGGATGTCCGGTTTTTCCTGAAGAAACTCTTCTTCAAAATCCAGGCCCTTTTTCATGCCGGTACCCAGGATAACCTTGTCAACCATGCGCAGGCTTTCCAGCAGAACTTTTTTGTGTTCGTCCGGAATGGACGGCTTGCGCTGCTTGTGGTGCCACAGCACGGGTTCCGAAGCGAAAGAGACGATTAGATAGTCGCCCAGAGCGCGGGCTTCTTCAAAGAACTGGATATGGCCAGCGTGGACGATATCATAGCAGCCGGAGACGAAAACTTTTTTCATGCGTGTAATGATAGATAATTAGTCTGCAACAGTATGCCCTATTGCCGTGCCGGATGCAAGAGCGAGATGAAAATGCGTTAAAAAACGGCGCGGACTACAGAAAGCCCGTGCCGTTTGGGGATAGGAAAAATCAACTTCTGCAAAAACGGTCAGGAAGCCATAGCCTCCTGGTAGCGGCGTTCCACATCGTCCCAGTTGATCAGGCGGCAGAAGTCTTCAATATAGTCCGCCCGGAGGTTCTGGTGCTTCAGATAATAGGCGTGTTCCCAAACGTCACAGACGAGAATGGGGACGAGACCGGGAATTTCCAGATTCTGATGTTTTTCCGCCCCGCAGATTACCAGCGTCTTGCTGATGGGGTCCACGCCCAGAATGCCCCAGCCGGAACCTTCCACGCCCTGGGAAGCCGCCTTGAATTCCTTCATCATAGCTTCCAGAGAACCGAATTTTTCCTTGATGGCATCTACCAGAGGACCTTGCGGCTCTTTTTTGGGATCAGGCGTCATGTTGGTCCAGTAAATGGTATGGAGAACATGGCCGGAAGCATTGAAGGACAAGTTACGCACCCAGTTGGTGGTGGCGGAAGCGTCCAGTTTCCCGTCCGCAATTTCACGGAGCTTTTCAGCCGCGGCATTGGCTCCGGCGACATAGGCCGCATGATGCTTGTCGTGGTGGATGCGCACGGTTTTTTCATCCAGCATGGGTTCAAGCGCGTCGTAGGCGTACGGAAGGGGTGGCAGTACATATTTGCCGTCGGCATAGCCGATCGTGGAGGGGGCTTGCTGTTTAGTCATCTTGTGCTGTGGTTGTATGAATGGCCCTGTTGCCCGGGCCTGGCTGATTGTTCCCAGCGCCGCCAATGAGGAAAGAGCAATAAAACGCCTTCTGTTCATGTCCGCGCCATGGGAATGCATGGGTGTTTAGACATGGATTGTTTTGGAGTTGTTCAAAAAACAGGAACCTCGGTGTTCTATTTTTCTTCTTGTAGAGGCAGCTGGGAAAAAGCTTTTCTACCTTCTGGCGGCTGCTGCCGGGCCCTGGGCTCCATAGGCGCTGACGCCCCTGACGGCGACAGACCCCGCATCCCCCAGGAAGGATTTGGGCAGGGTTACGCGGGTCTGGCTGCCCGGCAGAAGGATGCGCGTAGCCCACTGGCTGCCGTAGCGCGCCTGGACGGCCCATTTCCGGGAGGGATTGCCGGACGGCTGCCAGGAGAGGGTTACGGTGGAACCATTGTCCGCCACATAAAAATTCTGCGGTTGTCCGGGTGTGCCGGTTCCGCACCAGGGCATGGCGGGCGGAACGGCCATGGAGGGGTACAATCTGTTCAGGTATTTCTGGATGCCTCCGGCATTCCGCATGATGGATTTGATGCTCCAGAAGCATTGCCCGGGGGCGGTTCTGGCAAGGCTGCGGGAGTAGTTGACCTGCGCCGCTATTTCAGAGGCGGGGCGGCCCGGGTCTTCGCTGCTCATGATACGTGCCGTGGCAATGCCGGGCCACACCGGGCGTCTGGAGTTCTGGGCGGCCCACCATTGCATCAATGCGGGAAAGCTCTGCTTGGCCGGGCTGCAGCGCCAGTAAAGCTGGGGGGCCAGGTAATCCACCCATCCGCGGGAAAGCCACTTGCGGGCGTCGCACGCCAGATGCTCGTAGGCGTCCACTCCCGCTTCAATGCCGCCGGGAACGCCCGGCCTCCAGATGCCGAACGGGCTGACGCCCACCCGCACCCAGGGTTTGGAAGATTTGACGGATTTGTACATGTCTTGCACGAAGCCGTCAATGTAGCCCCGGCGCTGGGAGGGGGATTTCCCGTCTCCAAAGCTGGCGGGAGACCAGGCGCGGCCGGGAGTGGGATAGGGGTAGAAATAGTCGTCCAGGTGCACCCCGTCAATGTCGTAGCGGCGCACGACATCCATGATAACCTTCAGCGCGTGGTCGCGGGAGGCGGAGGCGCTGGGGTTTATCAGCAGCACGGAGCCGTTTCGCTTCATCAAATCAGGGCGCGTGAGGGAAATATGGTTGCGGCCTACGGCATGCTTGACGTTGGCCTTCGCCCGGAATGGGTTGAACCAGGCGTGCAGTTCAATGCCGCGGCGGTGAGCCTCCTGAATGGCGAAAGCCAGAGGATCATACCCAGGATTGACGCCCGGGCCGGAAAGCCATTGGCTCCACGGTTCCAGAGAAGAGCGGTACAGGGCGTCGGCGTTCGGGCGCACTTGGAGAAACACGGCGTTCAGCTTCAACTGGGCGCAGGTATTCAGGATGTTCAGCAGCTCCGCGCGCTGGGCTGCTCCGGAGAGGCCGGAACGGGAGGGCCAGTCAATATTATGAACGGTGGATATCCATGCCGCGCGGAATTCCTGGGGGACAGCGGGAACGGATTCTCCGGAGGTCTGCCACCCAAGCGCCTGGGAAGCCAGGGCCAGCAGGGAGCAGGAGAAGGCATGGAACAGGGGAAATCTGGTCATGACGGGAATGGAGAGGGATGTTTCCGGAACATTTAAAGCCTATTCGGAGGATCTGTCCATGACGGATGCCGGAGGTTCCGTCATGGACAGGCGGCCCTCAGCTGGGCCGGGATGCCAGGCTGTTGATCAGGTGGGCGTTGAAACCGGCCCCGAAGCCGTTGTCTATGTTGACGACGGAAACACCGTTGGCGCAGGAATTCATCATGGCGAGCAGGGTGGTTACCCCGCGGAAATTGGCTCCATAGCCCACGCTGGTAGGCACGGCTATCACAGGGGCCTTTACCAGGCCTGCCAGCACGCTGGGGAGAGCTCCTTCCATGCCCGCCACGGCCACCAGCGCAGTAGCTTGGCGGATGGAGTCCAGATGGGAAACCAGGCGGTGCAGGCCGGCCACGCCGCAATCCCGGTACCGGACTACCCGGCTGCCCAGAAATTCCGCCGTCAGGGCGGCCTCCTCCGCTACGTATTGGTCCGAGGTCCCCGCGCTGACGATGCCGACGAAGCCCGCCGTTCGCGGAACGGGATTCGGAGCAATGCGCATGAGACGGGCTTCCGGGTGCATGTCCGCCGCCGGAAAGGCGCGGTTCAGGTAGTCCAGAGCTTCCCCGCTCAGACGCGTGGCCAGAACATTTTGTCCGGCGGCAAGCAGGCTGCGGGCTATCTCTTCAATCTGGTCCGGCGTTTTTCCTGCGCCGTAAATGACTTCCGGGCACCCGGTGCGTTCCAGGCGGCTGTAATCAATGTCCGTATGGGAAGGAGCGGGTACGGTGCCGGCTCTAATTTTTTCCGCCGCTTCCTCCGCAGAAAGGAGGCCTTTTTTAAATTGATGCAGAATGGAGGTGATGTCGTTCATGAGGGTTCGTTCATGCTCCCTCTGGAATATCCTTCCAGATCCAGGGTGATGTGCCGGAAGCCCAGTTCCCGCAGCCGGCGTGCTGCGGTGGAGGCAAGCTGTCCGTCCCAGAACAGTCTGCGTTCCTTTTCCGGCAATTCAATGCGGGCCAGGCTGTCTCCGTGAGCACGGACACGGCAGCCTTTCAGACCCAGGGTTCTCAGGAAAGATTCCGCTGCGTCCACGCGTCTCAGCAGAACTTCCGTTACGGGGCGGTTGTGTTCCAGGCGGGTTAGCAGGCACGCATAGGCCGGTTTGCCGCTGACTGATTCCGGAAGACCCAGCCGGCAGGCCAGCCGGCGGATATCCTCCTTATCCATGGAAGCTTCCAGAAAGGGACTCGGGATGCCGAGCTCCTGCAAAGCTTTGCGGCCTGGCCGGTAATCGTCCAGGTCGTCAAGATTGGAACCGTCCGCCAGCAGGGGGAACCCCATCTCAGCCGCTCTGGCTGCCAGGGAGGAAAACAGGGCATGCTTGCACAGGTAGCAGCGCAGGGGAGGATTATTCGCAAGGGCGGGAAGGATGGGAAACGCCAGTTTTTCCTGCCGGACGCCCAGGCGGCGGCACAACGCCGTGCTGTCCCGCACTTCCTCCTCCATCACGTAGGGCGTTCGCGCAGTCAGTGCCAGGCAGTGATCCGCTCCCAGGATACGGACGGCGGCGGCAAGCAACACGCTGCTGTCCAGCCCCCCGGACAAGGCGACGGCAATGCGTTTCCTGGGGAGAAGGACGGCGCGAAGCCGTTCAAACGGAGTCTGTGGCGTCGTTGTCATGGGAAGATGTGGGAAAAAGCCCCATCAGCTGGCATTGTCCCAGCGGCAATCCGGTTTTTTCCGCCAGGATTCTGCAATCTTCAAATTCCGCTTTCCGGTAATGGGGGCGGCCGTGCATGAAAGAAGTTTTTACATGAACCGTTCCATGGGGAGTGTGGACAGGGGCGCTTTCCCGGCGCAGAATATGGCGGAGCATGCCATGCTGCCTGATGCCCGGCGTGCTGCTGTGCCGGAAGAAGGCTTCCCGCACGCGGTCCGTCTGTTCCGGCTGGCACAGGGCGCAAACCTTGACTGCCAGACGGCCTTTCTTCATGCAGACGGACTCCTGCCAGGTATCCAGAGCACCTGCCTCCATCAGCTTTTCCGCCAGGTAGGCTGTCTGTTCCGGCGTCATATCGTCTATATTGGCGCACAGCTCCGTCAGCAGTTCCGGGGAAGTTTCCTCTTCTTCCGTTTCTACCAGCATCACCCGTAGAATATTCGGTACGGGAAGTCCCTGGCGGTGGCCGATCCCATAGCCGGTTGCGGTAATACGGCCTGCCAGCGGAGAGGGGACGGGCTGCGCCAGGGCGGCAATGTAGGCGGCTCCGGTGGGTGTAGTGGCCTCATGGGTGGTTCCATTCAAGGTGGCCCGG
The DNA here is from genome assembly GCF_000020225.1 of Akkermansia muciniphila ATCC BAA-835. Classification (NCBI taxonomy): domain Bacteria; kingdom Pseudomonadati; phylum Verrucomicrobiota; class Verrucomicrobiia; order Verrucomicrobiales; family Akkermansiaceae; genus Akkermansia; species Akkermansia muciniphila. The sequence goes on from NC_010655.1 coordinate 1,919,981, forward strand.
AAATGTTTCGCCAGCAAAGCCGTTGCCGGCGCAGGAACGGGCATTGTTCCGTGCTGGCAGGTTACGGTGCCAGACCCCAGCTCCACCGGTCCGGTGAAGACGGTGTCCACCCGGAGCATTTCCAGGCAGATGGCAGCTCCCGCGATATCGATGATGGAATCCACCGCGCCCACTTCATGGAAATGTACTTCTTCAGAAGTAGTGCCGTGTACGCGGGCTTCCGCCTCCGCCAGCAGGGTGAAAATAGAAAGGGCCGTCCGTTTTACGGTATTGGAAAGGGCGCTTGTCTCAATAAGCTTTCGTATATCCGCCATAGTTCGGTGATGGTGCGCATGGCTGCTGCCGGAATGCCCTTCTTCCTCCGTCAGCACGTCAATCCGTGTTCCCCGGATGCCGTGCTGCTGCGCCGGGCGGCATTCCAGCTTCCACTCCCCGTGCACATGCAATTTGGACAGTTCCCGTTCCAGGTTTTCCCGGTCCGCTCCCAAATCAATCAGGGCGGCCAGATTCATATCTCCGCTGATGCCCGCGCTGCAATCATAGACCAAGGCTCTCATGATGGCCCAGTGTAGAAGGAAAAACTCCTGGCTCAAGGTCAAAATGAGCCTTATCCCGGGAGAGGGCCCGGTGCCTGGCGGACCGGGTTTGGCGGATTGCCGTCCGGTTATGAGAAAGATGCCCTGTGAAATACATTGCTAGGGAACTTTAAATATGCCACAATCCCTGCGGCGCTGACCAGCGCCGCCCCCGTTCTATATCATGTCCATTCCGTTCTTTTCGAAATTACGATCCCAGAAGCATTATCTTCAACTGGTTAAACCGGAATTGAAGCAGGTTTCCGAGTTTGTTGAAGCGCAATCATCATGTTTTGACCCGGAAGTGGCCGATTACATGGAAACGGTATGCCAGTCCAAGGGTAAAATGCTCCGTCCGGCCCTGGTTCTGCTGGTTGCCGGCGCTACGGGCGGCATCAAGCCTGCCCATATCCGCCTGGGTGCTTTGCTGGAAATGGTGCATCTGGCTTCCCTTGTGCATGATGACGTGATTGACGAGGCCGACAAACGCCGGGACGAGGCTACGGCGAATGCCCTCTGGGGCAACAGCCTCGCCGTACTGCTGGGGGATGTCCTCTTTTCCCACGCCATGGTGCTGGGTACGGAATTCGGCAGCACGGAATTCTGCCGCAGGCTGGCGAATACCGTCAGGAACGTATGCCAGGGGGAGGTAGCCCAGTCCAGCCGCCTGTATGATCTGAGCATGACCCGCGAGGAATATTTTGAAATCATCCGGAAAAAAACCGCTTCCCTTTTCTCCGCAGCTACGGGGGGGGCTGGCTGGATTTCCGGAGTAACCCCGGAAGTGGAGGAATCCCTTTACCAGCTGGGGGATCTGCTGGGTGTGGCTTACCAGATTTACGACGACTGCCTGGACATGGTGGGAGATGAAGACGATGCCGGAAAGACGCTTCATACGGATGCCACCAAGGGCAAGCTGACCCTTCCCATCTTCAATTTGCTGGAATGCGGTGACAGGAATGTGGAAGCTACCCTGCGGGACGCCATTGAAAACCGTGAAGTGGTGGATTACTCCGCCTTTCAGGACAATCCCGTTTTTGCAGAGGCTCTGGACAAGGCGATTCAGGTAGCTCTGGAGAAAAACGAGGCGGCCCGCGAAATTCTGTGGCTCCTTCCCCAAACGGAATATCGTGAAGCTTTGGCGGAAATGACCTTTTACATGGACGAGCTGCTTAACGACTGCCGTATCTCCTGACCTGCTTCAAGGAGTTTTTGTCCGGTCATGCCCTCCTTATGTAATTTGTGTCTTCCGGCATTTTCCCAAAAGGAAACCTGCCGGAGGGAATGGGAGGAGCGCATGCTGGTTACGGCCTGATTGTTTTTTCAAAACATGGTTAAACCCGGCCACGCGCCCGGGAACGGCAGTGCTTTCTTTATTCCGTTTTTCCGTACCTGCGCGCCCGGAAGGAGTAGGCGACCGCCACCACGGCGGCGAGCACGGCGTACAGGATGAAGCGGTCCGTGGAAATGGCGTTGGCTGATTCTCCGTTGGACAGGAAAAAAGTAATTGCGGCCACCAGCATGTTGCCTGCAAAGATAGTGAGGTTCCAGAAACTGGTGATGAGGCTTTTCAAATGCGCCGGGGCTTGCGTATAGGCGAATTCCAGGCCCGTGGTGCTGACCAGGATCTCAGAGATGGTGAGTACGCAGTAAGGAATCAGCTGCCATGCGATGGACATGGAGGTTCCTTCCTCCAGCCGGTATTGCAGGAAAGCGACAATCAGGAATGTAGCGGAGCTGAGGGCCAATCCCGTTCCGAGGCGCACCAGGGGCCTTGCAAGCGTTGCCACCCTGGGATAAACAAATACGGTGATGAGGGGGATGAACACCATGACGAAAATGGGATTGGCCGCCTGGATTTGGGCCGGCCCGATGGACCAGGAACCGCCCGGGAGCGGGATGGAAAGAGGAATCATCCTGCTGCCCTGGGATACCCAGGAAGAAGCCGTCTGTTCGAAAATGGACCAGAATGGGATGATAAAGGCGAAGATGGAGAGGATTTTCAGGATGTGCCGGGTGTCTTCCACGGCAGAAGTTCCGCAGCGCTGTTCTGCGTTTTTCCAGCCTCCGTGGAACAGAATGATGAAAAGGACTTTCCAGAAGCCAGGCTGCCCGCTGTTCCGGGCCGGAGGCGTTTTGTGGTATTTTTTGCGGCCCAGCCAGAAGACGAAGGTGGCAACCCCCATGAAGAGGCCCGGGACGGCAAACGCCCAACTGTATCCGTAACGCTGTTCCATGGCCGGAATGACCAGGAAGGAGAAGAAGGAGCCAAGGTTGATAGCCCAGTAGAAGGCATTGAAAGCCTTGGTCATTAACTGCGGGGACTTATTAGGAATCTGGTCTCCCATAAAGGCGGAGACGCATGGCTTGATGCCTCCGGCTCCCAGAGCGATGATGAACAGGCCCGCCATGAGAATGTAACGGCGCGCTTCAATGGTGTGGAAAAGATCCGCCGTCGCCAGAACTCCGTGTCCTACGCAGTAAAGCAGGGAAATATAAAGAATGGTTTTATATCGGCCCCAGACCTTGTCCGCCAGCCAGGCCCCCGCCAGGGGAAGCAGATAAACCATTCCCATAAAAATATGAAGGGTGGAGGTGGCCCAGTTGTCGCTCATCAGCAGATGGCCCGTCATGTACAGCATGAGGATGGACTTCATGCCGTAGAAGCTGAAACGTTCACAGGCTTCCGTTCCGATGATGTATCTGGACTGGGAGGGCAGGGCGCTCATTGGATGATGAAAAGGAGGGAGATGGAGAAGGAGTAATAAAAATGATGGCCTCCGGGCGGAGGCCATCATGGCGAATGCGTTCAGACGGTGTTCAAGGCCTGTGAGAAAAAGACGGGCTCACTGACGGTTGTCATGAAAGGGAAAACGTTAGCGTTCCTGGTTCAGGATGGGAGCGATTTCCACCTTATATTGGGTGATGCACGCTTTCAGCCAGTCCAGCATGATCATGGATTTTGCCTGGGCAGTCAGAGCCGGAGCAATTTGCTGGGTAGATTTGATTTGGAATTCCGGCGTATCCTCCAGTTCGCGCTTGACGAGCTGGGTCAGCAGGATGCCGTCCCCCGTGTTGATGGGCTGAGCCATCTGGCCGGGGTTGATGACGGAAGCCGCCTGGAATACTTCTTCAGGGGCCGGGAGCTCTTTGGGAGGGGCCAGGCGGGAATTCATGGCCCGTTCCAGAAGAGACTGGAGCTCTTCCTGTGTTTTGGCGTTTTGCAGGTTGACGCTGCTCAAGAGTACGTTTGGATTGACAAAGGGACCGTAAGAGGCGGTTTTGGCACCGGTTTTTCCGGCAATGGCATTGAACTGTTCCACGGGGTTTTCCGCCTTCTGCAATTCCGTATTGAGTTCCGTGGCGGCCTTATTCATGGATTCAACGGTCATGCTTTCCAGCAGGTCGGCGCGGGCGCTGTTGCGGGCGGTTTCGTAAGGCAGGGCTTTGACCGGAGTAATGCCTTCCAGACGGATCAGGACGACTTGTCCGTTTTCCAGCACCTGCATGGTGCTGATCTGTTCGGCTCCGGTCTTGGCGCGCGCTTCTTCAATGGCCTTGGCATCCGCATCCGCATTCAGGGCCGGGGCTCCCGCCAGGGAGAAAGCCACATCCAGCAGATTGGCGCTGCGTCCGTCGGAAGCGGATTGGTTGATTGCCTGGTTGATTTCCTGAGGCGCGTTTTTACGCGTTACGGCCGTGTAGGACTTTTTCTCCATTTTGCAGACGCCGGGAGTCTTGGCCAGGGCTTCGCTGATGGCCTGGTCCATGTTCCTGCCGTTGGTGGCGTTCAGCGGTTCCCAGATGTCATTTTCCACCAGATTCATGGTCTCCATGGTGGCGTTGGAAATGTCTCCGGGCTTGGGTGCCTGGGCATCGCCTGCGGGAATGAAGGTGTAAACGGTGAAGAAGCGAGCTTCCTCATTTTTGTAATTTTCCTTGTGCTTGTCCCAGAAGGTTTTTATTTCCTCTTCTCCGGGATCCGTCTTGGGACGGAAGGCGCTTTTTTCCAGGAAGGCGGTGTTGATTGTAATTTGCTGGCTGTTGGATTCCGCTACAGCCTCGGCAAAACCGGGCTCCACGGAGATACCCCCGGCCAGCACGTCCTTGATGCGCTCCAGGCTGATGGTGTCTTCCATCAGACCGCGCAGCAGTTCCTCCTGAAGCTTTTTACCCATGTTGCCGCGCATGGAAATGAAATTATCGTATTTTTGGGGGTCGAAAACGCCTTTATCGTCCTGGAACTCTGGAATATTGCAAATGGCATCGTCAATTTCCGCGGTACTGGGAGTCAAGCCCAGGCGTCCCGCCTCCCGGCGGATAATGCCGCGGTAGGCCAGGAAAGCCGCATTGGGATTATTTGTTTTCAGCAGATGGCAGAGTTCGCGCAGGTTTTCTTCCGAGCTGAAATTGTCCTGAAGCAGCGGACCGAAGGTGGAAGGGAAGGAGAAAGCCACGGACAGGCCGGTCCTGCCCATATTGTTATAATCCTTTTCCCCATAAGATTTCCCGTCCACGGAAACAAAAGTCTGCTTGAACATGCCGGTCAGGGAGCCGCCGCTTACGTCCCCGCCGACGAACATGAGGCCCACAAACACCAGGGCCATGGCTGCCATGATGACGATTGTATGTTTACGTAAGTAATCTAGCATGGAATGTCAGGTTGAAAATGTACGTGTAGCCGGCCATGAGCTGACGGCAGCCCGGGCAGCCCGAACCTTTTACACTTTTTCCCTCCGCTAGGCAAGAACGAAGCTCTCCGCTTCCGGCGGCTTTTCCAGAACATGGCGGAATGCTCTTTCCTGTCATGAAGGGCTTTTCCGGCCGGGGCTGAACAATTTTTGACCTCGACGGTGATGCAAATACGCCTTATGTTGCTCCTGCGCGGAAGGTTCCGGAAACCATGGGTCGGTTCTGTTCCATGGCATTCGGAAGCCTCCGGTGCATGTCCTTAGCCGGATATTCCTTTAATTGCAAGGATTTATGCTGAACCAGGTAGTAGAACTCAAAAGAGAAGTGACGGCGGTCCAGATCCCCAGCGGGGATGTGCTCACCCTGCCGGAAGGGGAACGCGTGTATATCACCCAGATATTGGGCGGCTCCTATACCGTGGCTACGGACCACGGCCTGGCCCGTATCTCCAGGGAGAACGCGGACGCTCTTGGCGCTGGAGCGGAGGAACCTTCTCCGGAAGCGGCTGCGCTGGATGAGAACGCCACACTGGAAGAAAGGGTCTGGGATACGCTGAAATGTGTGTATGACCCGGAAATCCCCGTGGATATCGTCAACTTGGGCCTGATCTACGATGTGGCCGTCATTGAGTTGGAGAACGGCCTTCATCATGTGGCGGTAAAAATGACTCTCACGGCGCCCGGCTGCGGAATGGGGCCCCATCTGGTCATGGAAGCCAAGGACCGCATTGAAGCGTTGGAAGGGGTGGAGGCTGCGGATGTGGAAATGGTGTGGGACCCCCCCTGGAACCAGGACATGGTCAGCGAGGAGGGCAGAATGAAACTCGGATTGATTTGATTTCCCATGCCGGTGACGTTGAAATTGTCCGACGAGGAAGCGCGTGATTTGGCGGAAATGCTTTCCACTGCCGCCACGGTGGCTGCCTCCAACCAGCAGGATGGGGCGGAGGCTCGTCTGGCGGCGTGGGGGAATTTGGTTTCCCGGCTGATGAAGGAGCTTTCCGTTACCTCCAAATTGAAAGGGCGCATTGCCTATGCGGATGAGCTGGGCGGCTATGCCTTCACCCGGGAATATGAAGAAAGCGCCTTTTTCCAGGATTGCCTGGATGAATACCGGGACAACTCTTTCTGGGCGGATCTCGTGACACGTATGGCGGACAAGGCCATCAGCGAACACCTGGGCCCGGAATATTTTGAAAACATGCCGGAGGAGGAACGCCGCCGTACTGCGGAAGCCCTGGAAAAATCCCTGTGGCAGGAATGCGCCAGATACGGCATTGACCGGCTGGGCTTCATCTTGCCTCCGTCAGACGGATAAGGAGAAGAATCGTTTAGAAATCCTGTGGACCGGTGCGGCCCGAATGATTCGGGCGCGGTTTGCGTGCATATCCCCGGAGAATACCGGTCCATGTTGCCTGTCTGCCGGGAAAATACTCCCTTATATCCGCCCTGTTTCAGGTATCGGGACGACATGCGCTCTCTCTGGCTGCGGCAAGATGATTTTGGGGGAGTTGTTCAGTCCGGAGTGCAGCGGTTCACCGGGTCGGGGCCTTATTCCTCCGCATTTTCCGGCAGTGGCGGGGTGGGGCTGCCCAGATATTCCGTTTCCTTGGGGGTGGAGAGTACTTTGTAATACGCCCAAGCGGCGGCGGCCAGTACGCCGCCGATGGAAACAATCATGGTTAGCCAGCCGGTGGGGGACATAATCAGTTAATGTTCTCCTGAACAAGACTGGTAACGGCCTTGTCAGGCAGGACCAGCTTGATATTCTGGGGCAGGGGACGATTTTGGAACAGCTTGAAATCCGTCATTTTCGTAGTTCCCCCCGTCTGAAGCAGCACGGAACCATCAGGCTGGATGTTCGCCATGACGTTGGTGGAGGGGGTTGGGTCGCCGGTGAACGTTACGCTGGTATTGGGATGCCATTTGCCGTCCTTGTACGCGAAGCTGGGGCCAAAGAAGGCTCCGCGGGCCTTCTTGGCTGATTCAAAATTACGCATGAAATCTTCCACGAATCCGACGGAGAAGGAAAGTTCCTTTTCCGAGGAATGCGTTTTCCATTTGGAAATAAGATCCCAGGACCTGCTTTTATTATTAAAGTAATAACCGCTGATTTCCTTGAATTTCCCCATTTTTTTGACGCAGACGAGGAAGCGCATGTTCTCCCCGATTGCCCAGGGATAGTCCACGAAGCTTTGTCCGCCTGTTCCTTCACCGCCAAAACGTCCGGAGCGCGCATCTTTGCCCAGTTTTACCAGCTTGGTGCGTTCTTCTTCCGGCACATCATTGGGGTTGTCTCCGTGTGCCACCGGATCCCAGATGGAAAAGATGATTACTTTTTTACCGTTGGATTGTTCCTGAAAACCGATATAGCCGTCGTCAAAATTCATGGCGCAAAAGTAGGTGCCGGGAACGGATGTTTTGGCTTTCACTACATTGTACAGGGCGCTTGCCTGGGAGGGATGCCCCTGCTGGTTGATATGGACGGAACGGCACTGGCGCTTGGCCAGCAGTTCCGGGTCCTGCGCATGAAGGATGGTTCCGGAGAACAGGGCGGCGCAAATGACGGCGGCGGAGGATAAAAGACGCATGGTTTTGAATGATTGATGGTTGTCTGATTTGATGCCCGGAGGGTGGGGGACAGGCAAATAATTAGGACAGGCTAATTACGTTTGGCCTGGGGGAAATCTCGCAGGCAGGCCGCACTTTTTTCAAAATTTTTCCGGCATGAATGTGATAAAAGAAATACTTGGCTCAGGCTGGTTGCTCAAGATTCTGAAACGTCTGAAACCGTAAGTCCGGAAGGCCGGGCAGCCGCACTCTCTCCTTCCCCTTCCCGCTTTCAGCCAGCCGACGCGGAACATACAGCTTTGCCTGAATGGGGAAGGCCGTTCTGCGAAAAATTCGGGAAACGGCCTTCGGAAGAATGGGGGAAAAGGACGCGTTTGTTACCGGATGGGGTTCAGGAACAGGGGCATCAGGCCCCCCAGCACGATGAAGATGGAAAACGCGGCCAGCATGACTCCGGAAATGGCCGGTACCTGCACGGGTTCTGCGTTTTCTGCGGGCTTGTCCCAGTACATGGAGCGGATGACCTTGAAGTAATAGTAAAACCCGGATGCAGCGCAGACGATCATGACGGGGAGCATCCAACCCAGATACAGACCCGTATTGATGACGTGCACGAAAGAAATCATTTTGGCGAAAAATCCGGCCGTCAGCGGCACGCCCGCCAGGGAGGCGAACATGATGGTGACCGCCAGCGCCAGCCGGGGATTGGTTTTGCCCAGACCGCGGAACGCGGAAATTTCCTCGCTCCCGCGCTGGATGCGGATCATGGCAAGGGCGAAAAAGGCGCCGAAGGTCATGACCAGGTACACAGCCAGGTAGAACGGGGCGTTCGGAGCCAGCTTGCCGTCCACAGTACCGATAAACAGGGGAAGAATGAAGCCTGCCTGTGCAATGGAAGAATACCCCATCATGCGTTTCAGGTTCGTCTGGGGAATGGCGCCCAGGTTGCCCACCAGCAGGGTGGCGGCGGCCATCAGGGCTACGACGAATTCGACGGGAGGCAGCACGGCGAATGGGGCCAGGATGATGCCGAACAGGGCGAATCCGGCTACCTTGGAGGCTACGGAAAGGAAAGCTGTCACCGGAGTGGGAGCGCCCTGGTACACATCCGGAATCCACAGCTGCATGGGAACTGCACCGATTTTGAATGCTGTACCGAGCAGCAGCATGGCGAGGGCCAGGTACATGGCGGGGGCTGTCTGGCCGGCCAGGGCGTGGCTGACGATCGTTTCATTATAAATGAATGTTCCCGTAATGCCGAAATACCAGGCCAGGCCGAAAACGAGAAACCCCGTGCTGACGGCGCCCAGAATCAGGTACTTGATGCCCGCTTCCGTGGAACCCAGGTTCCGCCGGAAGTAGCCTACCATGATGAAGGAACTCAGGGTGAGCACTTCCAGGGAGACGAACAGTTCCACTAGGTTGGATGCCTTGCACAGGGAGGTGATGCCTACGCAGGCCAGCAGGGGCAGGATGTAGAATTCCCCCGTTCCGTCCTGGGATTTGGAATCATTGGAGGAAAGGTTGATGACGGCCCGGAAATCTACGGAAAGCAACAGGGTGACTGCTGTGGCGACGAGCGCCAGGATGATGTAGATGTTGTCATAGAGCCCTTCCATGTAGAAGGGAAGCATCGCCAGGGTTCCCGCCGCGCCAATCAGCCCGAAAATAAATTTGGGCGTTTTTTTGCAGAAGGTCTCCGCCAGAAGCAAAAGCATTGCCAGGCCGGCCAGGATGAATTCCGGAATATACGCTTGCATGGGTAAAAGAGAATCAGGTTAGACTAGGATTGTATTCGGAAGGGAGGAAATCAGGAGAAAAACTGGAGCACCAGCGTGGGGAAGAAGCCGAAGACCGCCAGGGCGATGACCAGGAAGCAGTTGGCCGCCCGTTCGGAGGGCTGCAGTCCCGTGGCGTAGGCGGAGGCTTTGGACAAATCTCCCTGGAAAATATTGCGGTAGGCCCTCAGCATGTATACCGCGCCGATGACCAGTCCCCAGAGGCACAGGATGGTGGCGATTTGAACGGGGCCGAAGCCGTTGCTGAAACCGGCGAAACCGGAGAAGAAGACCATGAATTCCCCCGGGAAATTGGCGAGGCCGGGGAGGCCGATGGAAGCCATGCCCGCCAGGCCGAAAACGAAAGCCATGCGCGGCAGCCTGGTGCTCAGTCCGCCCAGAGAGTTGATTTCCAATGTGCCTGTTTGCTTTTCAATCTGCCCGCAGAGCAGAAAGAGAAGGGCGATTGTCAGGCCATGGGCCAGCATCAGCAGGGCAGCTCCTTTCAGCGCCCAGGGATTGGCTTCCGCAGAACCGGAAACTACCAGGGCGGCGAAAGCCAGGAAGATATAGCCCATGTGCATCACGGAAGAGTTGCCCAGCAACAGGTCCAGCCTTTTCTGGTTGACGGTTACGTACCCCACCCAAATGACATTGCAGACGAGCAGGACCAGCAGGATATTCGTCCAGGGAAGGAATCCTGTTTCCATCAGCGGCTGGAACATGAAGAGCCCGTACAGGCCAAATTTTTTAAGCACTCCGGCATGCATCATCGCTACCGGAGCGGGAGCGGATGCGTATGCGGGGGCTGCCCAGGAATGGAAGGGGAAGAGGGAAATCAGCGTGCCGAACCCGGCGATGAGCAGGGCCCCGATGAGTTCCGCGTGGGCAAGTTCGCGCCCGCTGGCCATGAAGTCTTTCAGGCCGGAGAAGGTGAAGCCTGCCTGCGTACCGATCATCAGCAGGGCTGCCAGCAGCACCATGGAGGCAAGCCCCAGGTAAAGCGTGGCGCGCCAGGCCGTGGTGCGGCGGTCGCCGCGTCCATACAGGCCGATCATCACGAAGGTGGGGATAAGAGCCAGTTCATGGAAGGCGAAGAAGGAGATTATGTTGTCGGACAGGAACGCCCCGGTGGCGCCTGCGGAAATCAGAAGGGCGGAGTTGTACCAGGAAGCTTCCCCCCCCTGGGGCGGGTTGGTGCCCAATACGGTGGCGAAGGTAACCAGGATGGTCAGCAGCAGCATTACTTTGGACAGGGCCGGAGCCAACGTGAGCTGGAGGTCCATCCCTTCAAAACGGGACCAGCAGGAAGAACAGCCGTCAAAGCTAACCAGGGCCCAGATGCCGAGGGCCAGCGTCAGGGAGGCGCTGAGCAGGGCTGTCGGGCGTGCGGGCGCCTTGCACAGACCGATGAGGGCCGCGGCAATCAGAGGAATGAGAACAAGCCAGATAAGCATGGTATGTGATTGGTTGGTTAGGTTAGCAGGAATAGAAGACGGTAAAGTAGATGACCAGGAGCAGGCCAATGCCGAAGAGAGCCGTATAGGCGGCCATGTTGCCGGACTGCAGGCGGCGCAGCAGGGAGCCTATGGCGGCGGTCAACCGCGCCAGTCCGCCAACGATGAGGCCGGAGATGATGAACTGGTCCATAAAGTCGATGATGGCGGCCAGAACGCCCTGGACTCCCCTGACCAGCACTTTATCATAGAACAGATCAATATAAAGGCGGTTGGCGAGAGCCCGGGAAACGGCATTGCCGGAGAGTTTGTCAGAAGCCGGGGAGCCTGCGTAGAAGGCAGCCGCCAGCAGGATTCCGAGCACCAGCGCCCCCATGGAGACGTAGAAGGGCATGCCCATGTGGAAGCTTTCGGAAACGAATCCGTTGAAAGGAACCAGCCTGTCTGCGATGAACCCGTAGCCGGAGATGAGAGCCAGGACAGCCAGAATCAGCAGGGGCACCAGCATGAGGCCGCCAACTTCCGAGGCGTGTTCCGAACTGTGGCTGCGGCTCTTGCCGAAGAAGACCACAAAGATGACACGCATCATATAGAAGGTTGTCAGCAGGGCTACGCCCGCGCCGATCCAGAAGAAGACCGGGTTTTTGCGAAGGGCTGCTTCCAGAATGGCTTCCTTGGAGAAGAAGCCGGACGTGAACGGAATGGCAATCAGCGCCATGGTGGCAATGATGAAGGTGAGGGAAGTCAGCTTCATGCGCTTCATGATGCCGCCCATTTTCCAGATGTCCTGTTCATGGTGGCAGGCGAAGATGATGGCACCGGCGCCCAGGAAGAGCAGAGCCTTGAACCATGCGTGGGTGAAGAGGTGGAACATGGCTGCCTCCCCGGCCAGAAGTCCCAGGGCCATGACCATATAGCCGAGCTGGGAGAGGGTGGAATAGGCCAGGACGCGTTTGATGTCATTCTGCTGGGTGGCCATGAAGGCGGCGATGACGGCCGTAATGGCTCCGATGCCGGCAATGACATTGCAGGCCAGGGCGGGGAAGGCCTCAATGCCGATGGAGTATTGAACGCGCACCATCATGTAAACGCCGGCGGCTACCATGGTGGCCGCATGGATCAGGGCGGAGACGGGGGTGGGGCCTTCCATGGCGTCCGGAAGCCAGACGTGCAACGGGAATTGGGCGGATTTGCCCACCGCTCCGCAGAAGAGGCACAGTACCGTAATGTTCAGCAGGTTTTCACTGATTCCTGCGGGTATTTCCATCAGGCTGAAATCCAGCGTGTTGGTCAGCGCCCAGAGAGTCAGAATGCCGATCAGGAAGCCGAAGTCCCCGACGCGGTTGCAGATGAAGGCTTTTTTGGCGGCGTTGGCGGCAGTGTCCCGTGTGTACCAGTGGCCGATAAGCAGATAGGAGGAGAGGCCCACCAATTCCCAGAAGATAAAGGTCATGGCGATGTTGTTCGCCAGGACGATGCCCGTCATGGAGAACATGAAAAGGCTCAGGCATGCGAAGTAGCGTGTTTTGGCCTTGTCGTCCGCCATGTAACCCAGAGAGAAAACATGGACCAGCAGGCCGATGCCCGTGACCACCAGCATCATGCGGGAGGAAAGGGGATCCAGCACGAAACCCAGGTCCACGGAAGAGATGTCGGAAATCGGGAGCCAGGAGAAGGAATCGGATCCGGTCCGGTCCAGCAGACCCAGGGAAAGGACGAAGGTCGCCAGGCAGGAGAAGGTGGAGGTGAGGGCTGCGACGTCAGGACGTTTGGTCAGCAGGAACCAGTCAAAGGCGGCTACGACCAGCGGCAGGAAGAGCAGAAGCCAGGTGTATTGAATATCAATATTGAACATGTTCGTGGAGTAGTGTGTTGCTCTTAATCTTTCAGCGTGTTGAGATCTTGCGTGCTGGCCGTGCGCCTGGCCCTGTACAGGGAGACGATGAGGGCTAGGCCGATAGCCACTTCCGCTGCGGCGATGGTCAGGATAAAGATGGAGAGGGCCTGGCCGTCATAGTTGGGCAGGCCCATAGTGCCCTGGGCGCGGGAAAACGCTACCAGGGACAGGTTGGCAGCACTGAGCATCATTTCCAGGCACATGAAGATGACGATGATGTCGCGCCGGACAATCACCCCCATCAGGCCGATGGCGAACAGGACGCCGGAGAGGATCAGATAATGCGTAAGAGGTATCATGGTGATGGCTGTGGTAAGGGGTTCTTTATTTTCCGGAAGGGCGGCGGCTCAGCACGACGACGCCGATGGAAGCCACCAGCAGGGCCAGACCGGCGATGACCAGGCTCCGGTTGTATTTGTCAAACAGGGTACGGCCCAGCAGGGCGGTGTCCGGGAATTCTCCGTTGTCTATCTCCTCACGGATGGTGGTGCCTTCCGGATAGAGGTGGGCGGAACATTGGGGGGAGAGGGGGGGGAGAATGACGGAAGGGGCGCCGTTGTTGCGAAGGCCGCAGGCGGGAGTTTCCATTCCGGTTTTGGAGGGGGCTGCGTCCTCCTGCCCGATTTTCAAATCGTTCCAGGCCTGTTCCGCGCTGGCCATCGGGCAGCGGTGCGTTTCTTTGGCGCCAGGCAAAGAATAGATGATGCCAATAAGCTGGCCGAGGAAGAGGCCGGCGATGATGATACCGATAGCGACGGAGAAAGGCCTGCTGAAGGGGGATGTTTCCTGCTTCACATTCAGCAGCATGATGATGAACGCGAAGAGCACCATAATGGCCCCGGCGTATACAAGGATTTGGAGAATGCCCAGGAAGTGGGCTCCCAGCCCGATCATGACGGCGGCGGTGGCTCCAAAGGAAAGAGCCATCATCATGGCGGAGGAGACGGGGTTGCGCATGAAGACGACCATCAGGGACAGGACCACGGCCAGGGCCCCGAAAACGTAAAAAAGTATGTCGCTGGCAAAGATGTTCATAACGTACGGGAAATGGAGTGTTCGGGGGTTATTTGTATTGGTTCCACTTGTTGACCAGCCCCTTGCGGGTGCCGCCCAGTTCGTAGAGCTTGGCCTTGTTGTGGATGGCCTGGGTTTTATCCGTGGGGGTGAACAGGTAGTTATGGCTCATGAAGATGGCCTGTTCCGGGCAGGCTTCCTCGCACATGCCGCAGTAGATGCAGCGCAGCATGTCAATCTGAAATTCCCTGGGGGCTTTTTCCACTTTGCCCCACGGTCCTTCCTGTATGGGGCCGGGGGTGATGGTGATGGCGCGGGCCGGGCAGATGAATTCGCAGAGCTGGCAGGAAACGCAGCGTTCACGGCCGTCTTCGCCTTTCACCAGCACGGGAGCTCCGCGGTAATATTTCGGCAGATGTTTGTCCCATCTGGCTTCCGGATATTGCATCGTAACGCCGATGCCGGAACCGGCCAGTTCTTTTTTGTTGCGGGATTTGCCCAGCAGAGCCAGAACGAGATGCCTGATAGTGAGCCAAAGACCGCCAAGAATGGATTGCAGATAGAACCGCTCTCCAAGGGAAATCTTCGGACGCTTGATCGTTTTGAAGGCCATAATAGTAATGTTGTCGGAATGAAGAAGGGGGGGATTACTTGACGAAGTACAGGATGGCGGCTGTAAGGAAGATGTTGATGACGGCCAGTTCAAAGAAGACCATCCAGCCGAGCTTCATCACCTGGTCATAGCGGAAGCGGGGGAGCGTCCACCGCACCCAGACGAAGAAGAAGGCGAAGAAGAGAAGCTTGAGCACATATGCGATGAGCTGGCAGATGACCGCCACCCAGTTGGCTACGTTTTCATTGAGCCAGCCGTCCAGGCCGAAGCCGATGGACCAGCCCCCCAGGAACAGCGTGATGACAAGGGAGGATCCCACCACCATGGCGGCATATTCCCCCATGAAGAATTGGGCGAATTTCATGGAGGAGTATTCCGTATGGTAGCCGCCCACGAGGTCCGTTTCACATTCGGACATGTCAAACGGCGTACGGTTGGCTTCCGCAAAAATGGAGGTGAGGAATATGATGAAACTGATAGCTACGGGCACCAGCAGTATCCAGCGCTGCCAGCTCAGGCCCTCGCCCCACACGGGAAGCAGGAGCCAGCCGTTGGCGGCCTGGTATTCCACGATGTTGGACAGGTCCAGCGTGCTGTAAATCATCAGCACAGGGATGATGGACAGACCCATGCTGATTTCATAGGAAATCATCTGGGCTGAGGAGCGCACGCCGCCCAGGAAGGGGAATTTGGAGTTGGATGACCATCCGGCCAGCACCAGTCCGTACACGGAGAGGGAGGAGATGGCGAACATCCAGAGGGGGCCTACGCTGAGGTTGGCCACCGCCATGTTGACGTTTCCGTAAGAGGTTTGAAGGTCTCCGGCGAAGGGAACCACGGCCGCCGTCATCAGCGGTGGCGCAAGCACCAGGATGGGAGCGATCCAGAAGTATACGCGGCGTACGAAGGGGGGCGTGAAATCCTGTTTCAGGAACAGTTTGCCGCCGTCCACCATGGGCTGCACGAGACCGAAGATGGGGATGTCGCGGTCCAGGCGGAAAAAACGGCACAGGTTGGCGATTTTGCCGTCATGGGGCAACCCGAAGTAGTCCAGCGTCTTTTTGAACGGCAGGTCGGATTTCATGCCGAAGCGGCGGAAGATGCTTAACGGAATGCCGGCGCGGTTGGGGCCTACGCGGTCCTGGATCCAGGCGGCCACCCGGCGTTCAATGTACACGCAGACCGGAATGAACAGAATGGTGATGGCAAAGCAGATGACGATTTTGATCAGCAGAGTGATGATATAAAACCACACAGGGTTGCTGAGCACCTCGTCGCAAAAGGTTAGAATCGAATCAATCATGGCGGATTAACAGGTTGTATGCGTGTGAAGTGTGATTAGCGGCCCTGGTTTTTTTCGCGTTCCACCACGGGAATGGTGACGCCGGTTTCCAGAATGGGCTGGCCCCCGTCTCCGATGGAACCCCAGGAGACTCCATTGAGTGCGCCGTATTCCGTGCTCATGGCGGTGAGGATGTCCAGGGCGGAGTTGAAGTCTTTCAGAGCAGGATTGCCTCCCAGCAGAAGGGTGATGTCTCTGAAAATCTGCCAGTCGTCCCGGGCGTATCCTATGGGCTGGATAGCGCGGTTCAGGCGTTGAATACGGCCCGTGACATTAATCATGGTGCCGAATTTTTCAGCGTAGGTGACGCCCGGCAGAACCAGGTCCGCATGGCGCGCCGTTTCATTGGCACTGTGGGCGGTCATGAACAGGTAGTCCAGCTTGTCCAGATCTTCCGCCGTGAAGCCTGCTTCCGGGGAGATGAGGTCTTCCCCCAGGGAGAGGATGCCCTTGATGGAACCGCTGCGAACTCCTTCGCGAATGGCGTCCAGCCTGGAACCGGGTTCGATATCCAGCACCAGCCTGGCCCCGTTCGTGTTCGGGTTGCGATCCGCAGAAATAAGCATGCCGTCGCTTTCTCCCATGCGGGGAACGATGTCCACCATATCCGTGCCGATTTGGGCGGCCAGATGGCGGACCATGTAAAGTTCTTCATTGGTCATGCGCCCGGAGGCAATGATGGCGAGCTGGTTCGGAGCAATGCGCTTGACGGCTTCCGCGGCGGAAGCCAGAGCCGGTTCCCAGGTGGAGGGGCGGTGGGGCGCTTCCGCATCCGTACGGATGACGGGCTGGGGAATGCGGGTTTCCGCATTGATATATTTGTAGTTAAGGCGGTGAGAGTCCGGCATCCAGCAGGAGTTTACGGCATCATTCTGGCGCGGGGTAATGCGGTATACCTTGTCTTCCCTTGTCCAGAGGGTGATATTGGTGCCCGTTCCGCAGTCCACGTCAATGGTCTTTGTTTCCTTCAGGAACCAGACGCGCATTTTAAAGCGGAAATCCTTGGAAGTAAGGGCTCCTACCGGGCAGAGGTCCACGGTGTTCATGGAGTAGTTGCTGTCCAGCTCGCGGCCGGGGTAAACCGTGATGGCGTTGAAGGTGCCGCGTTGGGACATGGTGAGCACCTCATCGTGCATGATGTCGCGCATGAAGCGCACGCAGCGGCCGCAGAGCACGCAGCGTTCTTGGTCCAGGTTCACGCGCGGGCCAATGCTCAGGTTTTTCCCTTTTTTGGTCTTTTTCTCTTCAAAACGGCCTTCCACCTGGCCGTAGTCGTTGGAGTATTCCTGAAGCTTGCATTCCCCGGCCTGGTCGCAGATGGGGCAGTCCAGAGGGTGGCTGGTGAGCAGAAATTCCATTACGCCGCGGCGCGCTTCACTGGCCAGGGGGCTGTCCGTGCGGATGCCCATGTTTTCCGCCACCGTGTTTGCGCAGGAGATGATGGGGCGGGGCATCCACTGGATGCGCTGATAGCCGTTTTCATCATAGGAGGGTGTCTGTCCCGGAGCGAGCCTGGGCGGCATCCCCTGTTCCACCATGCACATGCGGCAGGAGCCGGCGACAGCCAGCTTGGGGTGGTAGCAGAAGCACGGAATGGGCACGCCCACGGAACGGCAGGCGTCTGCAATCCGCGTGCCGCGCGGGAACCGGTGCCACGTTCCGTTGATTTGGACGTTCACCTTGCCTTCCGCGGCGGCAATGTCTTTGGGGAGTTTGGAAGCTTCTTCACTCATGATGACGGATGGAGAGGGATGGTTTTGAGAACTGGTGTTGCGTGCTGCTGTTTAGCGGGTGAGGAAACGGTTTTGCTCCCTGCCTTCCTCCGTGTGGGGCAGACAGGCGTTGAATGGATCCGTCAGGGCTACGAATTCTTCCTTGAATTTGGAGACCATGGCCTGGGTGGGCCAGGAGGCGGCTTCACCAAAGGCGCAGACCGTTTTTCCTTCAATCTGGTTGGCCACTTCAATGAGCAGATCCACATCCGACGGGGCGGCTTTTCCTTCCAGGATGCGGGTGCTGAGTTTCATCATCCACGGACAGCCTTCCCGGCAGGGAGTGCACTGCCCGCAGGATTCATGGGCGTAGAAACGGTTGATGTTGTTCATGGCCCAGGGCATGGAGCGGGAGTCGTCCATGACGATGACCGCGCCGGAACCGGACATGGAGCCGTGCCGGGCGATGCTGTCCAGATCCAGCGGAATGTCGAAAAAGGTGATTTTTCCCATGGTGCCGTCCGGATTCTGCACTTTGTATTCCGCATCCGTGCGCATGACCTTGGAGGAGGAGCCTCCGGGTATCACGGCCTTGAACTGGCGCCCGTCCCGCGGGCCGCCGCAGACGTCATACAGCAGTTCACCGAAGGTCATGGAGCCGGAGACGATTTCATAGAACCCAGGACGTTTGACGTCGCCGGAAACCCCGATGATGCGGGTGCCGGGGGAACGTTTGGCTCCTTCCTGGCTGTAGGCTTCTCCTCCCATGGCCATGATGTGTTTCACCTGGCAGAGGGATTCCACGTTGTTGACAATGGTGGGGCATCCGTACAGGCCGATGGCGGCCGGGAAGTAGGGGGGCTTGATGCGGGGATAGGGGCGATCCCCTTCAAGGGAGTTGAGCAGGGCCGTTTCCTCACCGCAAATGTACGCTCCCGCTCCGCGGTGCAGGTGGATTTCCAGATTATAGCCGGACCCCTGGATATTGCTGCCCAGGAAGCCGCGTTCGCGAGCTTCCTGAAGGGCTTTGAGCATGATTTCCGCGGCGATGGGAAATTCTTCGCGCATGTAGATGTAAGCCTGATGCGCTCCCACCGCGTAGCTGGAGATGACCATTCCTTCAATGAGCTGGTGGGGATCCTGATGGACAATGTAGCGGTCCTTGAACGTGCCTGGTTCGGATTCGTCACAGTTGCAAACCAGGTAAACAGGCTTCGTGTTGTTCGGCGGAATGAAGGTCCATTTCACGCCGGTGGGGAACCCCGCGCCGCCACGGCCGCGAAGACCGGATTTTTTCACCTCGTCAATGACGGCCCTGGGCTCCATGCCGAGCGCCTTTTTCAGTTCTTCATAACCGCCGTCGGCCAGATAGCAGTCAATGGAGGTATTCCAGCCCTCGCGGTTGACGTTTTTCAGAATGCGGCGCGTTTCCCTGGGGTGGGGTTCTTTACCGGGAAGATAGGTGATGCTCATGGCGAAAATCTGGTGCGTGGGAAATGGAAAGGGTTAGGCTGTCTGATATTTGGCAATCACTTCTTCCAGCACTTCCGGAGTGACTTTTTCGTACAGGAGATCGTTGACCATCATGTTGGGGCCAAAGCCGCAGTTGGCTAGGCATTCCACTCCTTCCACGCTCCACAGGCCGTCCGGGCTGACTCCAATGGGGTGGTGGTGGTCGATGCCGTTTTTGTCAATGCCCAGACGCGTGCAGATGGCGTCGAACAGGCTGTCCGCCCCCGCCATGGCGCAGGAAAGAGTGCGGCATACGCGGATGTGGTTTTTTCCGGGGCACATCTGGCGCAGACCGGGATAGAAAGTCACCACGCCCAGAACATGGGCGGCGGAGATATTCAGTTTTTCTCCCACCCAGGCAATGGCGTCGCCGCTGATGAAGCCGAATTTTTTCTGTATTTCATGCAGGATGGGCAGCACGGCGGATTTTTGCTTGCCTTCCGGGTAATGCGTAACGTATTCGCTGGCGGCGGCGTCAAGTTCCGGCGTTACTTCAAAGGCCGGGTAAAACCGTTCGCCCGGGCTGGGCTGGTGGGCGATAGTCGCGTCGATGGCGTTTTCAGCGTAATCGGACATGGGGAAAAAGTTTGGTGTTTGCGTTGAAGTGGATGAAAGTGGCGGGTGTTTAACGGTCGCATTCGCCCATCACGAAGTCGAAGGAGCCGAGAATGGCCGGAACGTCGGAAACCAGGTGGCCTTTCATCAGTTCCGGCAGGATGGACAGGTTGCAGAAGGAGGGGGAGCGCATGCGCAGGCGGTTGGGAAGCCCGCCCCCCTTGGAGTCCAGGAAGAAACCCAGCTCTCCCTTCGGGTTTTCCGCGGCAAAGTAAACCTGCCCGGCAGGGGCGTTCACCCCCATGGTCGTCGTCATGAACTGGCGAATCAGGGATTCCATGTCCGTCAGGACTTTTTTCTTTTCAGGCAGCGTGCCTTTGGTGTCCACCATGTTGATGGGGCCGTCCGGCATGGTTTCAATGACTTGGCGGATGATGCGCAGGGACTGGCGCATTTCTTCAATGCGCACGGTAAAACGGTCGTAGCAGTCTCCGTGTTCGCCTACGGGGACGTCGAATTCGTAATTTTCATATCCCAGATAGGGGGTGAGTTTGCGCAGGTCCCGCTTAATGCCGCTGGCTCGCAGGTTGGCCCCCGTAATACCCCAGGAAAGCGCTTTTTCACGGCTGATGACGCCTACGCCCTGAAGACGGTCAATGAAGATTTTGTTTTTGAGCAGGAGGGCTTCCGTTTCATCAAGGGTTTTGGCCGCTTCATCGCAGAAGACGAGCACTTCCTTGAGCATTTCATTGGGAACATCACGCGTCTGTCCGCCGATGCGGGTATAGGAGGAAGTAAAGCGCGCCCCAGTGAGCTGTTCGTAAAAATTATGGATTTTTTCACGTTCCTCATAACAGTACAGGAAAACGGTCATGGCGCCTACGTCCATGCCGTACACGCCTACGCCCAGGATGTGGGAGGAAAAGCGGGAAAGTTCCAGGGCCAGTACGCGCAGGGCCTGTCCGCGGGGCGGCAGTTCCCATCCCAGCAGTTTTTCCACCGCGCAGGCATAGGCGATGTTGTTGGACAGGGGGGCCAGGTAGTCAAAACGGTCGGTGTAGGGAACAAATTGGTTGTACTGGATGGTTTCGCCTATTTTTTCCATTCCGCGGTGCAGATGGCCAACCACCGGATCACAGCTGATGATTTCTTCACCATCAAGTTCCAGCACTAGGCGCAGCACGCCGTGGGTGGCGGGGTGGGAGGGGCCCACATTCAGGGTCATCGTTTCTCCGAGCGGTTCGGATGTATTGGTGAGATAGTCTGCGTTAGCGGCTGTATCTGCAATGGCGAAAGTTTTGGTGCTCGTCTTCATGTGGATGTCCGTGCCTGGCTGAACCTGATAATGGTGCCGGATGATTATGCCACTTCACACCATGCGGGCAAGCCAAATGTCAGTTTTTTTGGCATTCCGGGGAGGTGGTGCGCGAGTCTCCTCAACTGATGAATGTTAGTCCTTTCTAACAATAAGCTTTTATATGGAACCTGCCGAATATGGGAAAAAGCGGATTAGGAATCCGGAGTCAACCTACAAATTTGAGAAAAAATAATTTAATGCAAATTTGCTCAGTTATTTCCGAATGGCGGGTGCCGGGAAAACAGGGCTGCCGGGCCTTATGGCTGGACGTGTCCGAACGCAGCGGAGGAGAATCTTCTTCCTTTGTAGCCGGCCTCCCTGCGTAGTCCTTTTCGGGATTCACGTTATATGCGGATTCCTAATCCGTTAGGAAAAAAATATGTTGAAGCCGAGGAGAATTTTTGTCTTTCCCATTGCTGTAACATTTTCAGTATTATTTATTTTATATATTATTTCATGGTTTTCCCCTATTGCCGGGGATTCCTTTATTCACGACAGGACGGGGTACCTTGGGCAGTTTCATATCCGCCATGTCTGGAAGGCCTGCGTGGACAGTTACCTGTATTGGAATCCCAGGCTGGGGGAAATGGCTGCGTTTTTTATTACTTCTGCTCCCCGGCTGGTCTGGACGGTCTTGAATCCCGTGTTTGTGCTTGCCCTTGTTCTTGGCCTTTATGTGCTCGCTCTGGGGAGAATGCCCAATCTCCGGCGGGAGTGCGGAGCATGGACGTGGTTGTTTGCTTTAAGCATGTTCGTCTCAGCCGGGGTAACCGTTTATTATGTCTGCCTGACACGCGCAGGCTCCATGAATTATGTGTGGACCGGATGCCTGATCGTATGGTTCATGAATATTTACAGAACCAGGTGGGGGAAGCGGATAACCTCCCCTCGATGGGGCCTGTCCTCAGGATGTCTGATTTATGGGATTTTCTGCGGCGCCTGTAATGCAGGGGCGACGATAGGAATGGCGGCGGCGTTTTGCATCATGGCCGCGGTCGGCATGTTCCGGGACCGCAGGGTGGGCGCTTATGTATGGTGCGGGTTTGCCGGCGTTGCGTTGGGAGGCCTGTTTCTATTTGCCGCCCCCGGTTTGTATTCGCGGCTTGGCCATGATTTGGGAGCGAGTGAAGTTTTGAGGAAGGGCGGTTTTTGCGCCTATGCGGAGTCTTTCGGGATATTGCTTTATTACCACGCGAGGATGTTGTGTAAAATATATGCCGTTTCCGCAGTATTAACGGGATTTTTGTTGTTCAGCGGCACGGAGCGGTGCCGGGAAGTAATCAGGAAGGAAAAGGAATCCTTCTTTTATATTCTTTTTTTATTGTTGCTGGGGTTCATCATGTCCGTTTGTTATTTTCCGGTGTGCATTCCCGCCCATCATGTTCAGTTCGTGTCGTCCCTGCCCGTTTTGGCGGCGTCAACCGTGTTGTTCTCCGTATTGTACCGGAATGAGATCATGGTGCGCGGATTGCGCGCGGTGACTGTTTGCCTTGCCGGAGCGACTTTGTTTTTCGGGGTGGTGTTCGCCCTGGAGTATTATCATGTAGGCTCTCAGGCTTTCCAGAGAGAGGAACTGATTCATAAGGCCTTCCAGGAGGGGAATCTGGAACCGGAAGTTCCTTCCATCTCTCCTCTTTTCTTTGAAGGAAAAGTGTCCGGAACGGATGGGAATTGGGGAGGGCCGGATACCAACCGCCGGTTTGGCATCCGCAAACTGGTGGTGAAAAAGCCCTGAGGGAAAATGGCTATTTGACTATGTTCCGGGGAGTGAAGTGCATTTCCTGTTCCTCGATGCCGAATTGCCAGGTGGCCGTTTGCCACATGTTGACAGCAGGATTTTTCCAACGGACCTGGACGGTTACGGGGCTGAGCCGCAGGGGACGGGAGGGAGTCCATTTCAAAATTTTTTCCTTGGCGTCGTACCGGGCGTTTACCAGGCCGAAGCCGGAGACGCGCATTTCCATTTGCTTGGGTTCCAAGGAGGGTTCCCCTGCCAGGGAAATGGATATATCGGGAGTCTGGTTTTTCACCACGGTATTGGCGGCCGGATAAACGGGCTGGGCCGGGGCCGGGTAGGAATTCATCTTTTTCCCGCTGCTGTTGCCAGGGGTGGCCGCCGGAGTTTCCGGAGTGGAGGGAACGTTGAAATTCAGGGCTCTGGTAAATGTCTTAGGGTCTTTGCCGAAGACCATGTAGCGGTGAATCCGCCAGCGGTCCGTGTCCTTGGTCACTTTTTTGGGGATTACCGTAAAGGCCGCCTGGAATCCGGCGTCTTCCGCCTTGGAGATCATTTCCGGCAGGATGAAGCCGCCAGGATAGCAATAGGCCTCCACGGAAGAACCGGGGAATTTTTCCTGAAGGATTTTCCGGGAATTGCCTATTTCCGCCGTTGCCAGATCCAGAACCGCTTGTGTACCTTTCCGCTGGGCGGCCCTCCAGGATCTTGGGTACAGGTGGCTGACGGAGTGGCTGCCCAGGGTGGCGCCGTTATTCAGCATTTCCTGAATCTGGGCGGGGCTCATGGCAGAACCGCGGCCCGTGATGAATTTGGTGTATGGGAAAATGGTAAAGGGGAATCCCGTTTCTTTCAGGATGGGATAGGCGTCCGTGTAGACGCTCTTCCAGCCGTCATCGATGGTGATCATGACGCATTTGGCCGGAAGCTGCCTGTCCCCCAGTTTCCATTCCAGGAATTCCTTCATGGAGATGACGGGCACTCCGGACGCCTTCAGCGCCTGCATCTGAGAGCGGAATACATCCGTATTCATGCGCATTTCCGTAGCGGGAAGGGTGCGGCTGAAATCATGGTAACCCAGAATGGCTACGCGGGTTTCAGGCTGAGGAACCGGAACGGGGGAAAAAGCCGTGGAGGGAATGGCAAGGGGTGCCTCCGCAGGTTGTACCGGGGCGTGCAGGTTCGTTTCCCCGGGAATGGGTTCCGCGTTAGGGATGGACTCCGCCAGGGGAGCGGAAGAGCCTGTCTCTCCGGGAATGGGTTCCGCCATGGGGATGTATTCATCCTTGCGGTTGGCTTCAATCAGGTCTTTGACGGGAACGATGCCGGCGGCCGGGTTTCCCTTGATGGTTCCCCCGATGACCGGGCCGGGAGCAAAGGGAAGGGGAGACGCCGGCGGCAGGTCGGGCGGAAGCTCCGCACATGCGACACCGGCTGCGATCAAGAAAACGGAAAGGAGGCCTGGGACGGAGCGCATATCTGCAACTACTATTTTTAAGTTTTCTGTTCAACCTTAAACTCAGGCAGGCATGACAGCCTGTTCCGTGCCGCGCGCGTTTTTTCCGGGGCATGTCTGGATTTTCCCGTTTGAATGCGTTATCGCTAAAAAGCATGCAGACTCATTTTCCGCTCGCGGAAGAAAGGAGAGGCGTTTAGTCTGTCTGCAGACATGAGCTGTATTTGTCATTTCTTCAAAGTTCTGGCGCGCCGTGCGGGTCTGCTCACTGCCGTAGCTGCCGCCGCTTTTTTCCTGGGGGCTCCCGCCGGTGAAGCTTCGGCCCGCACGGCGGCTCCCGCTTATCCGGCCGCGGAAGTGGGGGGGGAATCCCAGTACAGCCATTTTCCCATTCCTCTCAATCATTACAATCCGGTGCCGCCGGATGCCAGCCTGTACCAGGTGCTTAGTGAACGCAACAAGCAGTCCGGCGGTTTCAACCTGGCAGTGACGCTCGTTTTCTTCGGCGCTATTATCCATACGTTTCTGGCTGGCCGCTTTGAGCGTTATTCCCATAAGCTGGCCCTGCGCTATAAGGAAAAGCTCAAGGAAACCAACTTCCGCGTGATGCATCCGGAAGAGCGCCTCCCGGTTTCCTTCGCGTCCGCCATTTTCCATTTTCTGGGAGAAGTGGAAGCCGTGTTCGGAATCTGGCTTATCCCTTTCATGTTCGTGTGCTGGAAGTATTATTCCTTTGAGGATTTTTCCGCTTATTTGAATTATGACTGTTCCTTCACGGAGCCGATGTTCGTGATGATTATCATGATTATCGCTTCTTCCCGCCCTATTTTCAAGCTGGCGGAATATGTCGTGAACTGCGGCGCCAGGCTTGGGAAGGCCACGCCGGGCGCGTGGTGGATTTCCGTGATGTGCCTGGCTCCCTTGCTGGGGTCTCTGATTACGGAACCTGCCGCCATGACGATCGGGGCCCTGATCCTAAGCAAGAAATTTTACGACCTCAAGCCGAAGAAAACCTTGATGTACGCCACTCTGGGGCTTCTCTTCGTGAATATCTCCATCGGGGGCACCCTGACGCACTTTGCAGCTCCGCCCGTAGTGATGGTGGCGGAAAAGTGGGACTGGGGGCTGGCTCACATGATCCAGCATTTCGGATGGAAGGCCGTTTCCGCCATCGTCATTTCCAATTTGGCGTATTTTCTCCTTTTCCGCAGGGAGTTCGCCCGCCTGGCTTCCCAGCAGAGGGAGTTCGACGAGTTTGACGACGCCGTTCCCCAGTCCTGGGAAGACCGCAATGACAAGATACCGTTGTGGGTGACCCTGGCGCATGTCTGCTTCCTGGTCTGGACGGTTCTTTTTGCCCATGAGCCGGTCATGTTCATCGGCAGTTTCCTGTTCTTTATCGGTTTCACATTGGCTACGCCGCAATACCAGAACCAAATGTCTCTGCGTGTGCCCATCATGGTGGGGTTCTTCCTGGCGGGGCTGGTCATTCTGGGCGGCGTGCAGGCCTGGTGGCTGGAGCCGGTGCTGACGCGGCTGGGGGACTACGCCATGGTCGGGGCTACGCTGCTGACGGCATTTAATGACAATGCCGCCGTCACTTTCCTGGCGTCTACGGTTCCCAACCTGCCGGAAGCCGTCAAATATTCCGTGGTGGCGGGTGCTGTGACGGGCGGCGGCCTGACGGTCATCGCCAACGCCCCCAATCCGGCCGGGCAGGCCATTCTGGGTAAATATTTCAAAGGCATCAATCCCCTGTGGCTGTTTGCCTGGGCGGCTTTTCCCACTGCCATCGTGTTTATTTTCTTCACCTGCTTCGGCCATTAATGGCCGAAGCGTACTGTCACTCTTATGTTTACCGGACTCGTTGAAACAACAGGAACCGTGGAAGGATTTACGCCTATTAACGGCGGAGCCAGGCTGACGCTGACCATTCCGTTCGGCCGTGAACTTGCCCTGGGGGATTCCGTTGCCGTCA
Organism: Akkermansia muciniphila ATCC BAA-835; assembly: GCF_000020225.1. Lineage (NCBI taxonomy): Bacteria > Pseudomonadati > Verrucomicrobiota > Verrucomicrobiia > Verrucomicrobiales > Akkermansiaceae > Akkermansia > Akkermansia muciniphila. Next base: position 1,946,224 of record NC_010655.1, read on the forward strand.
ACGGATGCTGCCTGACGGTGGATGCCCTGGAGGGTGAACGTATCTCCTTTGATCTGCTTTCCCAGACTCTCCGCGTCACCAGTCTGGGAACCCTCAAGCCGGGGATGCTGGTTAATCTGGAACGCGCCATGTCCGCCATGGACCGTTTCGGAGGCCACTTCGTGATGGGGCATGTGGACCATACCGGTACGATTGCCGCTCTGGAGCCTGCAGGGCAGGATCACCGTTTGGAGGTGCGCATTCCGGAGGAACTCACCCGCTATTGTATTGACAAGGGTTCCATCACCATTGACGGCATTTCCCTGACCATAGCCAATTTGAGCGGCTCTCTGCTGGAGTTCTGGATTACGCCCCATACTTTCGGCCGCACGAATCTGCAGAATTCCGTTCCCGGCCAGCCGGTCAATCTGGAAGTGGATATGCTGGCCAAGTATGTAGAGAGACTGTTTTCTGCCCGTGAACAACGTGCGGAGGGATAGTCCTGCCCGTGTAAGGAGAATCACATGCCGGGCATGCGGGCTGGTTTTTCCTGCCGGACAATGAAAGTGCATTCCTGTTTTCTGTAGCAGGGGTGCCGGGATGCGGAGATTTTTGAACTGGAAGCCGGGTATTGCTGTTCCGATGAAGGAAGGGCCGTGAGGGCGGAACAAAAATGCGGAGCGGATCTATTTGCTACCGGGCCATTCCTCCCTTTGCCGTAATCCATTTCCCGCGTTTGACGACCCGTTCAAAGAACAGACCGTGACGTTCCGCTGCCGTTTTCGTTTCTTCCCACTGGGAAGCCAGAATGCCGGAGATGACCAAAGCGGCATCCTTCTTCATGGCGGCGATGATTTGTGGAAAAGCCTTTTGCAGTATGGTTGAAAACAGGTTGGCGACGACAAGGTCACCCTGCTGGGACTCCGAAGGTTTCCATTTGAAGACGTCTTCCACAAATAAGTCCAGCTGTTCCGCCGTAACGGCGTTGCGGACCATGTTGTGCCGGGCCACTTCAATGGCCATGGGGTCAAAATCGAAAGCCGTGGCGTGCTCCGCCCCCAGCTTCAGCGCCGCCATGGCCAGCACGGCGGTTCCGCAGCCTATGTCCGTCATGCTCCATGATGTTTTTCTGCGGGATTTGGCAGCGTCGCAGATAAAACGCAGGCAGGTGGATGTGGTAGCGTGGTCTCCTGTTCCGAAAGCCATTTCGGCGGGAACGCTCAGGATGCAGCGCGAGGGGAACTGTTTCTGCAGAGCGGCCAGATTCTCCGGAGAACTCTGCTCCGTAATGACCAGTGCGTCCCTTATTTTGAGCGGAGGGCGTTTTTCCCGCTTCTGGGTCGCTACCCAGTCCTGCGTCTTGATTTCCCTGACAGTTCCTCCAAAATATTTTTTCAAGGCCAGGGCGTCTTCTTCATCATCGCAGTAAACGGTGATTCGAACCGTTTTCCCCCCCTTGATTTTTGTAATAACGGCGTTCGGATTTCCGGCGATGCGTTCGCTCCAGGCATCTTCCCATTTGGCGGCGGAAAGTTTGTTCCAACTCCATGTCATGCAGAAAGTATGGGATTTTTCCGTCAGGGAGGCAAGAATGGATTGATTGTAACTGCATTCTCGCAGTTTTTGGGATTGTGTGGCTCTATTGTTGAAAATTTGATTTATTCAAAGAAGAATATAAAGCGTCAACTATCAAACCATTTTATTTTCAGTATGGTTGCGAATTTGGAATCCGGAGTAAAGATTATTTTTTTATATTCAATGGCCAACCTGTAAGAAGAGGAAGGAATCTTGTTCTGTTTCAATCTTTTTTTCTAACAATAATTCATTGATTGTTATTTTGTTGTTTTGAATTTCGAATAACAACGGATTCCAAATTCGTACATTAAAAGGAGCGCGTTTGATATGCAAAAAACATCCAAATGTACAGATTATCATGAAATTATTTGCTTTTGCCATGTTGTCCTTGGTTCCTTTAGTTACTGTCTGTTCCGTTTTTTCCAAGGAAGTGGATATTTATTCAGGAACATATGGAAACGATGATGTGGAAGTATTCCAGCCGGAGGAAGTGACGTATCATCTGGCCGGAAGGGATGGCGTCTTTTATGAAGGTGCGTTTACGTTTGATAATTATAATCCGGACAAGGGCGGCGCCGGAAACAGGCAGGGTGTTTTCTCCGGCTATAGTACACATTTTTCCAGCACGGAAGGAACGTCTCTCGGCTTTCACTGTACCGGGCTTAATCCCGGAAAGAACAGTTCCGCTTCCAAATCTTTTATTTTTGTCATGGGGCCATGGGAAAGCGGGGAGGAGTTTGTCGCTCCTCAGGTTACTTTTCAGAATTTGGGCGATTTGAGCTTCATTGCGGATAATATGGACATGATCGGCATTACCGATGGCGCCACGGCCGGAACCGGTGGCGGGAGGTACGGGAAAGCTGATATTGTTTCTTTCAACAATGTAGGAAATATCGAATTCCGGGGGCTGAATCATGGGGGTATAGGCTTCAGCCGTTTGAATTCCTTGGCTTTTACCAATACCGGGGATATTTCTTTTACGGATATGAAGATGGGATATTCTTCCAATGGCGGTGCCATTTTTATTAACCAGGGGGGGGATTCTTCCCTTTACTCCAATCCTGGAGATGGGAATATTTCTTTTGACCATACGGGAAATATTATCTTCAGGAATCTTGTTAAAACTTCTTATTACATGAGTTCTGCGGGGATTTTTACCAATGAAGGGAGTATTTCATTTAATGATACGGAAAATATCCTGTTTGAAAATAACACGTCCACCGGAGGACCTGCGGCGATAGGCATTGGATCCATATTCTTACCGGATAACCAGCCGTCTTTGTCGTTTAGCAACATCCGGGGAGATATTATTTTTAGAAATAATAAGGCTTCCGGAGGGAGCATGCCGGGGATGGCGGGCGCTATCACTATTTATGGATCTTTTAAGCTGGTGCAAACGGGTGATGTCCTGTTTGAAAATAATGTGACTGATAAAAATACGGCCGGAGCCATTTATTGCGGCAATAATGAAGGGAAAAGGTTTGGAGGGCAATGGCTTTTGTCTGCGGATGGCGGGAATATCGTTTTCCGAGGCAACTTGGTTAAAGGAAGTTCGGGGGTCTTTGCCCGCGCCCTGGGGATTTTTGCTTATGCTCCCGAAAACGATTATACGGGCATATCTCAGCCCAATGGGAATTTAACCATGGATTTCCGCGCCCAGGCCGGACGAGAAATTGTATTTTATGATGGTATTGATATTGAAAGTATTACTGTAGCCATGCCTACCCTGCATATTAACAGAATTCCGGCCGATTGGGCAGATTATGGAGGTATTCCTGTGGAGTTTGGAGGAACCGTGCGTTTTTCCGGTGCATTGACGGAGTCGTTTCTAGTTCGCAATGACGGGGAAAGTGATGGTGATTACGCGGAACGGGTGGAGACCTCCCGCAGGGTGAAACTTGAATCAAATATTATTGTGGAAGGGGGACGGCTGGTTCTTGAATACGGCATGAACCTGGCGAATGAGAGTGGGGATGTATGGCAGGGAAGTTCAAGAGTGGAGCAGGACAAACCGGTGTTTAACCTGGCCGGCGGAGTGCTGGAAATGACGTCCGGTTCATCCATCAGCGCCCAGCAGGTGATTGTTTCCGGCCATGGCAGCGGCGCTATCCTGCGGGTGGGAGCCGCTCCCATCGGTTCCGACAGTTGGGAGGGGAAGACCTATGAACTGCCTTCCCTTTCCGCTGTCACCATTGACATGTCCCACGGGTTTGACTGGGATCTCATGCCTTTCTCGGAACGGGGGGACAGCGGTATCAACATCACCGCCTCCGGGGAATTTTTACTGGGGGGAACCATTGGAATTGCGGATACGCTGGATGATTACGCCTCCGCCGCCTGGGGAAGGGACAGGGAGTTTGTCATTTTTAATATGGATTCTTCCAGCAAACGGCCGCAAGGAGAGCTGAAAGGGGTTATTTCCAATACGACCCAGTCATCCACGGTTGATTCTCCCTATACCTACGGCGGTACCTGGGAATATGAATGGCGCGACATGGATGGAGATGGAGAAGATGACCAGCTGTTGGCAATTTGGAAACATGAAGCCGGATGCCGCCCGGATCAGGTCCGTCCGGAGCAGGCTGGAGAGCTTGCTCTCAATTCCCTTTGGAGTTCCGCTTCAAACGCGGCTTCTCTTGGGAATACTGCGTTGGCGCAGTTAACCCCGGTGCGGTTGTATCAGCGGTATGCACGCAATGTATGGGGAATGGGGCTGGGGGATTTCGCCCGCCAGCGTTCCCGGGGCGGCGTAGATGGTTATGACTATGACGGGGGCGGATATTCCGTTGGCATGGATTCCGATTTTGGAGGAAAGAGCGGGATATGGGGGATAGCGTTCGGACAAATGCACGGTTTCAGCAGGAGCCGGGATTTTAATGGGAGGATTACCCAGGATTCCCTGATGGGGAGCATTTATTGGGGGCGGATATTCCGCTCCGGCGAGCGTTCCCTGTGGACGGTGAAAGCCGATCTTACTTGGGGAATGACTGATAACTGCATGAAAAGCCGGTTCAGCAACGGTATGGACGCTCATGGGGAATGGAACAACAGAACGTGGCTGGTCCAGGCGGAAGTTTCCAGAAGCATTCAGTATGCAGGAGGATGGACTGTGTCTCCGTTTTTGAGGATGGAGTTTACACATGGCACGGAGGCTTCTTTTCTTGAAGACGGCAGCTATGCCAGAAAATTTGAAGGAGCGGTTTTGCGCCGGTTGTCCATCCCGGCAGGTGTGAGTGTTGAGAGAAGTGGTGACTGGAAAGGCAGGCACTGGATGCAGGTGCTCCGCCTTTCCTATGTGGGAGATGCTATTCAGGATGTGCCGGAGGCTTCCGTTTACAGCATATACAGCGACATTTTCTGGAGGGCCCGTGGTGTCCAACCAGCCCGCCATGCCGTACGCGTGGAGTATGATGCCGCCTTGCAGTGGAATGACCGCTGGACGGTTTATGCCGGTTATGGCATGGAAGCCCGGGGAAGCTCCGTGTACCACCGCATAAATGCGGGCGTATCCAGGGCGTTTTAGGAAACGTCAGCACGGATAGAAAAAAGGGCACGTTTTCGAAGGAAACGCGCCCTTTTTTGATACTGCGGGGGGGATGTTCCGGCAGGGGGGGACAGCTACAATGTTTTGCCGTTCGGCCACATCAGCATCCGTTTCAGGAAGCGTTCGTTGTTGACGGTGATCTTCGGGAAGAGGCGTTTGCTGGATTCCTTGAGCGCCCTGATGGCGTCTTCACCCTGCAGCGGCGTGCGGCCAGATTCGTCGATGATGGTGCGCAGCCATGCGGTCTGTGGCATGCCGCATGCTTCCACGGCCTTGAAGGGCATGCGTTCCCTCCAGTTGGTCCCTCCCGTAGTGCCGGGAATATTGAGCCGTTTGTTGATGCCGAAGAGAGCAGGCCAGAGAATGGCCGCATAACGGGAACGGGAACGGAACAGAGCGTTGTACATGGCCGTCTTGATTTCCTGGTTCCAGTAGGAAAGACAGGTTTCAGGCTGCATGCCGGAGAAATCCGCAAACCATTTCAGAAGGCGCGCTCCGTCCTCCGCCTGGCGCACGATGTTTTCCTGTTCCGGGCTGGACGGCGTTTTTGGGGAGCCGTTCTCCCACAGGCCCAGCTTGCGGGCGCGTTCGATTTTCGCGTAGCTGTCGTTCCATGTCTGCATGATGGTTTCGAAATCATGCGTTCCGAACGCCGCAAAGGAGCATTCGTGATATTCTTTTCCAGACGTAATGGTTCCGTCCGCCTTGATTTCCCAGTGGGGAATTTTGAAACCGGGGATATCCAGCTGCCGCATGTTCGGGCGCACGTAGTCCGGAACGCAGCCCAGGTCTTCCCCCACCACGCTGACGCCGGGGGCGGCGGAAAGCAGAAGGCGCAGGTACAGGTCCCCGTCCGCCAGGTTCATGTTGCGGTCCGCTGCATTGTCATCCCCGCGCGGCTTGAAGCCGGGCAGCCTTCCGCCCGTTCTCTGGGCAGCCTGATCGGGGGAAAGCGGCAGGAAGACCCCGTTTTCCGTGGGTTTCCACGGGAAGGAGTAAATGCGGTAAAAGCCCAGGATGTGGTCGATCCTGTACATGCTGAAAATCTTGGTGCAGTATTTTACCCGGCGGCGCCACCAGGCGAAGTTGTCCTGCGCCATGACATCCCATCTATACAGCGGAATGCCCCAGTTTTGCCCCCATTTGGCCGTGAATGGGTCTTCCGCATAGCTGCCTTCCGCCGGGGCTCCTCCGCACCATTCCGTGTCAAACAGGTGGCGTTCAAAAAAGACGTCGGCGCTGGAAAGGGAAACGCCAATGGGGATATCCCCCATCAGCTTCACATTGCGTTCGTCCGCATAAATACGGATGAATTCCCACTGTTTTTCACAGAGCCACTGGAGCCAGCGGGCAAAATCCTTTTCTTCCTCGTAATCGGCGGCAATGGCCTTGGCCCGCGCCGGATCCTGTTCCGGCCAGTGCCACCAGATTTCCGTGCCGAACAGGTCGCAGAGAATCTGGAAACAGACAAAGTCTTCCAGCCAGCTCCCCTGTTCTTTCACCCATTCCCTGAATTTGGGCATAATGCACTCATATTCCGGCTTGGTTTTGAAATTGTTCCAGGCTCCCCGCAGAATCCACATTTTCCAGAATCTGACCTTGGGGTAGTCCACCAGATCCGGGCCGGAGGGCTGTTCCCACGGCAGCGTGTCCCCCGTTTCATTGAATACGCGTTCTTCCAGGCCGGGTATGGTCCAGGGTTCCAGGGAAAGGTACAGGGGTTCCAAAGCTACGGAGCTGATGGCGGAATAGGGAGAGGGGCATTCGTCCCTGCCCAGGGCATTGACGGGGAGCAGCTGGAGGAACCCCACATGGGCATCCGCCGCCCAGTCAATCCATTGGCGCAAGGCCGTCAGGTCCCCGATTCCGTGGTCATTGTTACGGCGCAGGGAGAACAATGGCAGAACTACGCCGGCTAATCTTTTCTCATCCATATCAGAACGCATTACTTGAGCGGTTCCCCCGGATGGACCTGCGTCAGCCGTTGGAACAGTAAGCGCCAGAATAGCATTTCCGGCAGGAAGGCGGCAAGCTTAATACGTTGTCTCCGCGCCATGCTTTGCGGTTTTTCCTGGGAACTGGAGCAGGGGGGACGGTAAGACAGGCTGTTTATTTTCCGCCGCAGAAATAAACGCCTCACCGGGAATCCGATTATTTGTTCGGGATGCAGTTCGGAAGCGGCATGGTTTTCTCTGCGGGAAACAGCATGAACCGGAGGGAAAGGCGGAATTTTTCTTTTAGAAACAGTCTCTGGCGAAGACAGGCGCAAATTCTGCTTCCATCCGTAATCCCCGGCAATTAAGATAATCTGCAAATGAAATTGCTTTTTCTCCCTTCCGCTTTGCTGGTGTTGCTGGCCTCCTGCGGTCCGAACAAGCATGTGAATGCCTGGGACCGCCAGAGTTCTGCGTTGGATCCCGTGGGAATCACTTCCAAGAAAATGGCGGCTAAAAACAAGGCGGAGCAGGCATTTTACAAGCCTGGGGAAGCCGTTACGTTCAAGAAGGACAGAATGATGGTGTTTGAACAGAATCCGGAAAGTAATTTTTCCACAAGCGGAACCGTCAGGGGTGGGGTGAAAACCGGGAAGGTGCTGGTCTGCGGGGACTTGTTCGCCAAAGTCGAATTTGAAGACGGCAGCCAGGGTTACGTAAGCCTCTCGGAGATTGTTAATCCGCAGGAAATGATGGGTTTTTATCCTGTTTCCGCTTCCGATCTAATTGGTCCGGACGGAGCTTTGCTTCCTTTGCCCTCAAACATGGGCGCCGTCAGCCCGGAAGCCGCCGCTTCCCGTGAGCTGGATATATCCCGGATGAATACCTCTCTGGTTCCTGTTCCGAATTCCGTTTCTCCGTCGGGAGCTGCGTCTCAGGAAGCTCCTCCGGAAAACGTTCCCCTGCCTGAATCCAGCGTGAAGCAGTAGGGCCTTTGCAGAAAATCCGGAAAGCCGGGCGGAAAACAGGAGGCAATATACGTCGGCCTGCGCTTCGCCTGTATTTTTGTTCCCGGGTTCTTTCCGACAGGCACGGAAGCAATTTTATTCCGCCGTCAATTCATACGCAACGGCATCCGTTACGGTGACAGTGGCGAATTGCCCGACGGGCAGCGTCAGAGGAACGGAGACGGTTCCGTCAATGTCCGGAGCATCCCATTCCGTTCTGGCGACTCCGGGAGCATCCACCAGCACGCGTATTTGCCTGCCGATTTGTTCCTGGCCCGTTTCCGAAGCGAGACGCGCCAGCAACAGGGTGGCTTCATTGTAGCGGCGAGCCTTGGTGCGGTGGTGCACCTGGTTGGGCATCTTGTAGGCTTTTGTCCCTTCCTCCCGTGAGAAGGTGAAAATGCCGGCGCGTTCAAAACGGAATTCCTCGATAAACTCCATCAGTTCCTGATGGTCGTCTTCCGTTTCTCCGGGGAATCCGGTGATGAAGGTGGTGCGGATGGCGATGCCCGGAACGGCCTTCCGGATATTCCGGAGCAACGTGCGGATATAGTTTCCGTCCGTTACGCGCTGCATGGCGTCCAGCATATTATCGGAAATATGCTGTAGGGGAATGTCTACATAGCGGGCCACTTTGGGGCATTCCGCGATGGCTGCGGTCAGTTCGTCGCTCCAGTGGGCGGGGTGGGTGTAGAGCAGCCTGATCCAGAATTCTCCCTCAATGGCGTTCAGAGCGCGGAGCAGGGAAGCCAGGGATTCTCCGCGGGAGGAATCCACCGCGCTGCGGCGGTTTGGGCGCGCATCCGTCCATTTATCCATGCCGTAATAGGTGATGTCCTGCGCGATGAGGCAGATTTCCTTCACGCCGGACCGGATAAGGGTTTCCGCTTCACGCACTACGTCCTGCTGGGAACGGCTGCGGTGGCGTCCGCGGATCATGGGAATGATGCAGTAGGCGCAGCCGTGGTTGCAGCCTTCCGCTATCTTGATGTAGGCCGTGTGCGGCGGGGTAAGGCGGTAGCGCGGCGTGTTCCAGTCAGGAACGTACCTGCATTTTCCTTCAATGAAGTTCCGGTCCTGTATGGTCCGGTCCATCACTTGAGTGATGATTTCCGGCAGTTTGGTGATTTGGTCCGGACCGATAAAGGCGTCCACCTCCGGAAGCAGGGCGGGCAGTTCCTTCCGGAAGCGCTGGGACAGGCAGCCCGCCACGATGAGTTTCTGGTTTTCCGGATAAGCCCCATTTTCCCGGGCACGCACGATGTCCAGAATGGCATCGATGGCTTCCTGCTTGGCCTGGTCAATGAAAGCGCAGGTATTGACCACCATTACGTCCGCGAGTTCCGGTTCCGGAGTCATGGTCATGCCGGCTTTTTGCAGGTGGCCGATCATGATTTCAGAGTCAACCAGATTCTTGGGGCAGCCCAGGGAAATGAGTCCAACGGTGAGAGGCATGGCAGTAGATAAGAAGCGTGATGGCGTCAATCCCCGGAGGGGGAGTCGTCCTTGACGACGACGAGGTCGAATGGCCGGATGTCCACGACGCGCACAGGGGTACCCTTAATCAGTATGCCTTGTCGAGAGAAAACCTCGCATATTTCGCCATGAATCATGGCTTTTCCATTGGGTTTCAGCTCCGTGACTGCGTTCCCGCGGTCTCCTACCTGAACGCGCGCGATATTGACCGCTTCCCCGGCGGAACCTCCGCTGACCGTGGCGTTGGTAACGCGGCGCATCAGGATGGAATCCGGGAGGTATTTCATCAGCAGGGCAATCAGAAGGGAGCCTCCGGTCAGGCCCAGGGCCAGTTTCAGAAGGGGGATGCCCAGGACTGCCGCCAGCGTGTTGACGTCATCCCACTGTCCGTCCCGGATGATATGGTCCCATTCCCAGGAGCTGACCATGCCGCCGAACAGGGCCAGAAAGATGCAGACGCCGCCCGCAATGGCCGCAATGAATGTGCCCGGGATAACGAAGAATTCCACGCAAAGAAGGACTATGCCCAGAACGAGCAGGGCCGCCGTCTCATAGCCGGCCAGATTCCCGGCAATGTTGTTGCCGAAGAAGAACAGGGCAAACGCGGCAATGGCCACAATGCCGCCGATGCCGAATCCCGGCGTTTTAAATTCCATGTAAATGCCGCCGATGCCCAGCAGGATCAGGATGGGGGAAGCCCATGCAATCCAGAGGCCGATGCGCTCAAAGGCCGTAGGTTCCGCCGTGACCACGGGGGCATTTACTTTCTCCTGGGCCAGCAGGTCCGTGACGGAGGAGGCTGTGCCCTGGGCCAGCAGGGGCCTGCCGTCTTCCAGACGCGCGGCGGCTTCCTTGCCCGTTAGGGTCAGGAGCGCGCCTTTTTCCAGTTTGACGGGGCCGAACTGCTGTTCCTGGTCGGACGGGATCATCATGGCTTTCACCACTTCCGGGCGGTAACCCTTTTCCGTCACGACGGAGCGGGTAAAGGCCCAGAAGGCGCTTTCCGCTTTCTTGCGCATGACGGTATCCATTTCCTCTCCGGATGAGGTGATGATGCCCGCTGCGCCGATGGAGGAGACGGGAGCCATGTAAATTTTGTCGCACGCCGCGGAGATGAGCGCCCCGGCAGACATGGCCCTGGGGTTTACGTAGGCGTAGGTGGGAATGGTGAGCGGCTGGATGCTTTTCATCATCATCTCGCTGGTCTCCCAGGCCAAACCGCCGGGCGTGTTCAAATCGAATATTACCGCGCGAGCCTGCTCCTCCTGCGCCCTTTTCAGGATGCGGTTCATGAAGCCGAAGCTTTGTTTGCTGGTCAGGGAGTCCTCCCCTACGGGGATGACGACTACCCTGTCGCGGAAGGTTTCCTCCGCGGCCGCCCGGAAGGGGGCGCCGGCAAACAGGGCCAGCAAAGCCAGCAACAGAAGGTGAATGCGCTTCATACGGGCAGGCTAGCATGTTCCGCTCCCGCGCTCAATGGGGAAATGTGTTCCTCCGGGGCGGGAAGCCGCCGGTGCTGCGCCGTCTTTTCCCTGCCTGTGGAGGCCTTGTTTCCTCGCATGGCGTTCCGATTCTGTATTCTTGTGCACCCGTACCCCTTGTGATAGACTGGTTCCGCCTTATGGGAAGGATTGATGAAGACAGTATCCGGCGCGTTCTGGAGGCCACTGACATTGTAGATGTGGTGGGATCCTATCTTCCCCTGAAAAGGGCCGGTTCCCGGTGGAAGGCATGCTGCCCGTTCCACAATGAAAAGACGCCTTCCTTTATTGTGGACCAGAGTCGGCAGAATTTTAAATGCTTTGGCTGCGGGGAAGGAGGGTCTGCCATCACTTTTGTGATGAAGATGGAGAACCTGGGATTTGCGGATACCGTGCGAAGGCTGGCGGAAAAAGCCGGAATCTCCATTGTGGAGGAGGTCTATGACGCAGCGGAGGAAAGGCGGCGCAAGGCACGCACGGCTTTGCTGGTGGCCCACAAGAAGGCGGCTGGGTTTTTCCACAGGCTCCTGCTTTGTTCCCCGAAGGCGGCGGAGGCCAGGGCTTACCTGAATTCCCGCGGATACGGGGCAGACATGGCGAAACGCTGGCAGGTAGGGTGGGCACCTGACTCCTCGCGGGAGTTTCTGGCCTGGGCCCGCAGGGAGGGGATCCCGGATCAGGTGCTGATAGATTCCGGTCTCGCCAACCGCGGAGAACGGGGAGATTTGTACGCCCGCTTCCGGGACAGGCTGATGTTCCCCATCAACAATGTGTACGGAGAATGTGTGGCGTTTTCCGGCCGCATTCTGCGGCCTCAGGAAAACGTAGGCAAGTACGTTAATTCCCCGGAGACGGCCATTTTCAAAAAGGGGGACGTGGTGTTTGCCCTGGACAAGGCGCGCGGCCCTATGGGAAAAAGCGGCAAAGCCCTGTTGTGCGAGGGGCAGATAGACGTCATTGCCTGCCACGAGGCGGGTATTTCTTTTGCCGTAGCCCCTTTGGGGACGGCGTTTACTCCGGAGCATGCCCGGATTCTTTCACGCTATGCTTCACGGATAGTGTTGTGTTTTGACGCGGACAAGGCGGGCATGGCTGCGGCGGACCGGGCTTTCCGTGAACTGGCCCCTTTTGGCAAGGATATTTACCTGGTGAACCTTCCTGCCGGGGACGATCCGGATTCTTTCATGAAGAGGGAGGGGAAAGAGGCTTTTTCTGGGATGGTGGAGCGGGCCCGTTCCTTCTTTGAGGTTCGCATTGAACGGGCCAGGGAGAGCGGTTTGTTGGATGACGCCGCTTCCAGCGCCGCTTTTGCCCGTGAGATGACGGCCCTGCTGGCCTGCATGAGCGATTCGGTGGCCCGGGACCTGGCTACGGCTGACGTAGCCACGCGCATGCGCATGGCTGCGGATAATTTGCGCGGCGCCGTCAGAATGGCCGGACGCCGGAAGGGGCAGGAACAGGCCCAGTCCGCAGAGCGTAAGACGGCTGAGGAGGTTCCGCAGCATCCTCCTGTGAAAATGGATCGCGCCGTGGCCGTGCTCTGTGAACTGGCCCTTCAGAATTCCCGTGCCCAGGGGCTTATCGTGGACCGCATTGAAGAATTGCTGGAGCCGATGCGGCTGCTGCAGGGCGGAGGCATCTTAAAAAAAATTCTGGCCAGGCTGCCTTCTCCGGACAGCCCCGCGGCCGTTCAGGCTTTTCTGGTGTCTCTGCCTCAGCCGGAACGGGATGCCCTGGGCATGCTGAATCTGGAGCCCATACCTATTCCCGATGTGGACAGGAGCGTACAGGAAGCCTGCTCCGGCATTGCGAAGGCCGCTTTGGAGAGGCACATCGCCTCCCTGATGGCGGAACTGGCGGATCCCTCCACGGATGCTGCCAGAAGGCTGGAATTGTCCAAACTTAGTGTTGACTTGAAGCGTTTGCTGGGTACAATGTAGTGCCTCGATACCTCCGGGTATTGATATAATGGTGAATTGTGCCCTCTTCTTTTCAAGATATGTCCAAATCCGGTGACCCATCCCCCTCTTCTCCCAAGAAGACTTCCGCCAACAAAAAAGCTTCTGAATCCAAGGAAAAAATAGCGGCCCGGCCCGCCGCAAAAAATTCCAAAACCGCTCCGAAGGCGGCTCCTGTCAAAAAAAACTCTGCCAAGGCTGCCGCTCCGGCTGCGGAAAAGGCCGCCGCCAAGCCCGTTGCGGAAAAAAAGGCCCCGGCAAAAAAAGCGTCTCCGGCTTCTGCCTCCAAGAAGGCGGCGCCGTCCGCCAAAAAGACTCCGGCAAAGGCGCCTGAAGCTGTCCCTGCCAAGAAAGCTCCAGCCAAGGCTGCGGAGAAGAAGCCGGCTGAGAAGAAGGCCGCCAAACCTGCCGCGAAGGAGGAAACGCCCAAAAAATTAAGCGAAATACTGGAAGAGGAACGCAAGAGGGCTGCCAGCCGCAAGATCACGAATCCGATTGACGCTCCGGAAATTCAGGAAAAAATCCGTGAACTTATCAAGCTCGCCAAGGAACAGGGGTATCTGACTTTTGACGATATTAATGACTCCCTTCCCAACGACATTGTCGATCAGCAGGATTACGAGGCCATCATGGACCGCCTGCGCAGCATGGCGTTTGACATCATTGACGCGTCTGATGTGGACAGCTACACGGACCGCACCCGCATCAGCACGGAAGAAGAGGACGAAGAGGAAAAGCTCGAAGCCAAGATGGACATTCTGGATGATCCCGTCCGCATGTACCTGAAACAAATGGGCCAGGTTTCCCTGCTTACCCGTGAAGAGGAAGTGGCCATTTCCAAGAGAATTGAGGACGCGGAACAGAACGTCCAGCGCTGTGTGCACCGCTTCGGTTTCATCGCGAATGCCTATCTGGACGTAGCCTATCGCCTGCTCGACAATGAGGAACGCTTTGACCGCGTTATCCTTGACAAAAAGATAGACTCCCGTGAGCGCTATATGAAAGGGCTGGCCCAGCTCTGCGCCCAGATACAGCAGACCCATCAGGACGCATCCGGTTCCTTCCGCAAGCTGTACCGCAGCAAGGAGGCGGCCAAGTCCGTCAAGGCCCGCCAGGCCGAATTCGACAAAGTTGCCGGCGCTTTGGTGAAGTTCTTCGGTCGCCTGTATTTCAAGCACAAGGTGATTGAGGATTTCTGTTCCATGATTGACGAGGCCCGCGACCGCGTGCTCCGCATGCAGAAGAAGGTTGCCCTGGAACCGGACAACAAGGAACTCAAGGAACATCTGGCAGAGCTGGAGCTTCGCATGTGGATGACTGCGGATGAGATGGGAGATGCCTACCAGGAACTCCGCAAATGGCTTCGCGAAGCCCGCAGGGCCAAGGATGAAATGGTGGAGGCCAATCTGCGCCTGGTCATTTCCATTGCCAAAAAATATACCAACCGCGGCCTCTCCTTCCTGGATCTGATTCAGGAAGGCAACATGGGCCTGATGAAAGCGGTGGAAAAATTTGAATACCGCCGCGGCTACAAATTCTCCACCTATGCCACCTGGTGGATTCGCCAGGCCATCACCCGCTCCATTGCAGACCAGGCCCGCACCATCCGCATTCCCGTGCACATGATTGAAACCATCAATAAATTGATGCGCGTGCAAAAGCAGTTGGTGCAGGAGTACGGTAGGGAACCCACTCCGGAAGAAATCGCGGAAGAAATCCATCTGCCTGTGGAACGCGTGCGTTCCGTTTTGAAAATGGCCCAGCAGCCCATTTCCCTGCAAGCCCCCGTGGGGGATTCCGACGATACCTCCTTTGGTGACTTTATTGAAGACAAGGCGGCGGAAAATCCCATGGAGGAAGCCTCCTTCTCTTTCCTGAAAGAAAAAATCAAGGATGTTCTGGACACCCTCACGGATCGTGAACGCGAAGTTATTGAACAGCGCTTCGGCCTCCGGGACGGCAGTCCCCGCACTCTGGAGGAAGTGGGCCGCCAGTTCAGCGTCACCCGCGAACGCATTCGCCAGATTGAAGCCAAAGCCCTCCGCAAGCTGCGCCATCCCACGCGCATCAGCAAGATCAAGGGATTCCTGGAAATGACGGAATCCTAACCGGATTTGCGCCGCATGCCGTGCTACGCTTTGTGGTCATGAAGACTTGCGTAGCTGCGGTATGCAGCATGTTCATGTTACTGGTTTCCTGTTCCGGCAGCAGGGAATTCAAACCGGCGTTCAATCAGCCCCTTCAGCCCGTGATGCAGCCGGGCTTTGTGTATGTGGATCAGGTGGCTCCGCTGGTGAAGACTAATTTGAAATATGCCGGGTATGACAATTTTGTAGGGCGTCCGCTGGACGGTTACCACGGTCGGCGCGCCATCCTGCGCACCCAGGCGGCGCAGGCGTTGAAAAAAGTCTCGGAAGATTTGTATCGTCAGGGTTACCTGCTGGAAATTTATGACGCCTACCGTCCCCATACCGCCGTGCTGGACATTTGCAAATGGGGAGCTGACGACGGGGACCAAAAGATGAAGTCCCGGTATTATCCCCATATTGACAAGGCCAAGGTGTTCGGAGACCA
The DNA here is from genome assembly GCF_000020225.1 of Akkermansia muciniphila ATCC BAA-835. NCBI lineage: Bacteria > Pseudomonadati > Verrucomicrobiota > Verrucomicrobiia > Verrucomicrobiales > Akkermansiaceae > Akkermansia > Akkermansia muciniphila. Next base: position 1,961,752 of record NC_010655.1, read on the forward strand.
CTATGTGCGCGATTTTTCGGAACATTCCCGGGGTGTGGCTGTGGATGTTTCCCTGCTGTACGCCAAGACCGGAAAGCCGGTGGATATGGGCGGCCATCATGACCTGCTGGATCCCAGTTCCACCACAGACTCCACATTAGTGACTCCGTCCCAACGCAGAAACAGGATGATTCTGAAAACGGCTTTTGAAAAACAGGGTTTTGCCAATTATGCTCCGGAATGGTGGCACTATCGCCTGTTGAATGAGCCTGAACCTACCCTGCATTATTACTTTCCCGTGTGGGACGGCATGACTTCCGCGGGCAGGCCATAAAAAAATTTTACATATCAAATTTTGTAAAAATTTGTTTGTTAGCTGAGTGGTCGGCTCCGTGCTGATTCCTATCAAGCAGAATGTAGAAGATCGTACTGACACTTGGAAAGGATACATTAGAGTAGAAAAAGCAGAACGGCATTATTTCCTCATCGACGGAGACGATGTTATGACTCTCCAATGGCGCGAGTCATCTATGCGGAAGCCGATACGAAGGGTGCCGAGATAAGGACGAGTGCATTGGTGATGTTGAATCGTCCCGGCAGCACGAAAGGGAATGCTTATCGAAATCCCTTGTTGAGTATATTGACGGAATTTGGCGAAATCAAAGACGGTAAGAATCCTGATTGGGCCTCCGTAATAAATCAGCAATATGCCAAGGTTGAAGTGGATGAGTACAGGGATATTGACAGGCTGAGCTGTGAAAAACTGGAAGAAGCCAGAAAGGCGCTCCTTGAGGTTCTGAGCGGTGGCGTGACTGTTCCTTATGATGAATTTAGAACGGCAGTCACTACTCCCACGCCTCATGTCACTATTGGCGGAACTGACTTTTTGACTGAAAAGCAGTATCGGAACTGTATTGTCAAACCAGACGGATGCGATAGTTTGTCTGTCTGGCCCGGTGGACCTTTGGATAGATAAATCATTCTGAAGCATCATCAGGCGGATCAGGTGATTGAGACTTGAGCCGTCTTTTTGACGAAGTAATATCTGGAGGATGAATGCCTCTCTTAAAACGCTTCTTTTCTCTTGCCGCACGGTTCCCCTTGTTATGGCTTTTGACGTGCCTTCTCCCCTTGTCGATCATCCTCCGGTGGATGTTGCCGCCTTGCGTTTTCACAAGCAGGAGATGACTTTTCTGGAAAACTGTTTCCGGGAGAATCCGGATAACAAAGTAATTTGGCAGGCGGACCATGAAGCCGCATTAGTGTGGAGAACGCCGAGGGGAGCCAATTTTAACAGTTATGAATTTAAGGCTTTTCTGCGCCAGCAGGACGGTTCATTCATGGAAATGGGGAGGTATTCCGTCATGTCTAGCTATGGATATTGGGATGAAAAAAATATCCAATTCTCCGATAAAGGATTTCAGGTTGTTTTAATTGCGGATGGAGGAGCAACGCATGCAAGTCATCAGTTCTATTATTCCCAACCTGCCGCTACCTTTGTTTTCCGGTTGGGCCGGGAAGAGGGCAAATGTTCCAACGAGGAAGTGTGGATGGACAATGGCAGTTGATTTCCAAACCGGTTTGTCTGCAATATAGGAGGGGAAAAGTGCAGTTTGGATGAACCCCGGCCATTCCTTGACGAAGAGGTTTTTTTGTTGCGGGCGTCTTGGCCGCGCGTATCGGGGGCCGTAAATACGGATTTTTGATGAAAAGGCCGTTCCGCGGTAAAGGCGGAACGGCCTGAAAAGCGTTTATACGCAGGAGATGTTAATGAGGCAGGCGGAAGTTGCGGTTAAACGCGGAAACTTCTTCCTTAAGCTGGGAGAAGCCTTCCGGATTCGGGCATACCTGGTCACCTACGTACAAGGCCAGCGCACGCGCAATGAATTCAGCCACCTGTTCCACGTCTTTTTCCTTCATGCCGCGAGTGGTTACGGCAGGCGTACCGATGCGGATGCCGGAAGGTTTCATGGGAGAACCCGTGTCAAACGGGATGGCGTTCTTGTTTACGGTGATGCCTACGCGGTCCAGGGCTTCCTGCGCATCTGCACCGTTAATGCCTTTGTTGCGGAGGTCTACCATGAATACGTGGTTGTCCGTACCGTTGGAGACGACGCGGAAGCCGAGTTCCGCCATTTTGGCCGCCATGGCCTTGGCGTTTTTGACAACCTGGGCCGCATAGTCCTTGAATTCGGGCTTCAGAGCTTCTCCGAAACAGGCCGCCTTGGCGGCAATGATGTGCATGAGGGGGCCGCCCTGCATTCCGGGGAAGACGGCTGCATCCAGTTTTTTGGCGTATTCCTCCTTGCAGATGACGAAGCCGCCGCGGGGGCCGCGCAGGGATTTATGCGTGGTGGAGGAGACGAAGTCCGCATGGGGAACCGGATTCGGGTGCTGCCCCCCGGCCACCAGGCCCGCGATGTGGGCCATGTCCACGAACAGGTAGGCACCGCAGGCCCTGGCAATCTGGCCCATGCGTTCAAAGTCGATTGTGCGTGAGTAGGCGCTTGCTCCCGCCGTGATCATTTGCGGCTTTACCTCCAGAGCCAGTTTTTCCAAAGCATCATAGTCAATAGCTTCCGTTTCCTGGGATACGCCGTAGTGAACCACATTGTACAGTTTGCCGGAGAAGTTGGCCCGGTGTCCGTGGGTGAGGTGGCCGCCGTGGGAGAGATCCATCGTGAGAATGGTGTCGCCCGGCTTCAGAACAGAGAAGTAAACGGCCATGTTGGCCTGGGAACCGGAGTGGGGCTGCACGTTGGCATGATCCCCGCCGAAAATTTTCAGCACGCGGTCAATGGCGAGCTGTTCCACTTTGTCCACCACCTCGCAACCGCCATACCAGCGCTTGCCGGGATAGCCTTCCGCGTATTTGTTGGTCAGCAGGGAGCCCTGGGCTTCCCGGACGGAGGGAGAGGTGAAATTTTCGGAGGCAATCAGCTCAATGTTGTTGCTTTCCCGGCGTCCTTCCTCCTGGATGAGGCCCGCCAGTTCCGGGTCCGTCCATTGCAGGGGGCTACCGGAGGATTTAACGACGCGGCGTTCATGGCGTCCGCCTTCAAAGTCAGCATGCAGCCAGGCGTCCAGGACGTCTTCCACACTTTCATTGTCCACATAGGCGGAAGCCAGGCAGAGCAGGTTGGAATCATTGTGCTGGCGGGAAAGGGCCGCAGCAGGGGCCGTGCGGCAGAGGGCGGCGCGGACGCCCACCCAGCGGTTGGCGGCAATGCTCATGCCGATGCCGGACCGGCAGATAAGGATGCCGCGGTCGTTGGTGCCGTCAGCAATGCTGCTTGCGACTGCATTGGCGTAGTCGGAATAATCACAGGAATTTTTGGTCATGGTTCCCATGTCGGTCACTTCATGACCCCATGCCTTGAGGAGTTCTGCTACGGTTTCCTTGAGATCGACTCCGGCGTGATCCGCGCCGATGGCAATTTTGTATGTCGTATTCATGGTGGTGCTCATTGCTGACGGGCAAAAATACTGCCTTATTTCCCTCCGGCTGGCAAGCCCCGGATTCATTTCGGGCTGTTCGGGAGGCACGGCTCCCGGAATTGCCTCGGAAAAAAGAACCCCGGTTCCCTGAATGGGACCGGGGCGGCAAGGAGGTTCGCGAGGAGCGAGCCGTTATTTTCCGGAGGATTCCAGCTTCAGCATATCCTGGACGATGTTGATGCCTTCGCGGAGTTCCGGATCAAGGCCGGAGGGGTATTCCGGGGAGTCGTCCAGTTCTGCCGTGGGGTCTTCCGCCAGGTGCATGAATTGTTCATTGTCTTTTTCCGGATCCGCCAGGGGCAGCTCCTTGGCGTTGACGTCATCCAGCGTCAGGCGGTAAATTTTGTATTTGGTTGCGTCTTCCCTGGCCATTTCCGCGAAGCGGATTTTACGTTCCTTGTTGATGGATTTGCGGCGTTCTTCCAGGGCGGAGTTTTCCTGTTCCCGGATTTTCTTGTTCAGGGAAAGCTTGTTGTCCTTGATGCGCTGTTTCATCATGGCGATATCTTCCCTGGCAATCTGGAGGTCGCGGTCTTTTTCCACGCGCTTCGCGCTGGCATCTTTCAGCACGGGCAGCATGGCCGCGATGGAGGAGTCCTTTTTGTAGTTGGTGCAGGGCGTAATCTGGTCATAGGGCATCGCGTAGTCCAGAATGTCTTCTCCCAGCTCGAATGCCGCCGTAGCGGTGGGAAGCTGGATATCGCTTTCCACGCCTTTGAGCTGGGTGGAGCCGCCCGCCACACGGTAAAATTTCTGGGTAGTGACTTTCAGCAGGCCCGCACGGTCTCTGGCCGCGAAGAAAGGCAGGTATTGGCCGATGTCCACAGGCTGCTGCACAGACCCCTTCCCGAAGGTGGATTCATCCCCCACAATCACGGCGCGGCCGTAATCCTGAAGGGCCGCGGCCAGAATTTCAGAGGCGGATGCGCTGAGTTTATTAATGAGCACCACAATGGGGCCATTGAAGAGTTTCTGGCGGTTGTGGGCGGATTTGATATCCACGTTGCCGCGGGTGTCCTTGATTTGTACCACGGGGCCGTTTCCGGTAAAGAAGCCCGTCATCAGGCGCACTTCCTCCAGGGAACCGCCGCCGTTGCTACGCAGGTCAATTACCAGGCCATCCACATTTTCCTTGTTCATCCGTTCCAGGATTTTTTTGACATCCTTGGCACAGCGGCGGTCTCCGCCTTCCATGTCTGCGTAGAAGGAGGGAAGGCTCAGCACGCCAATGCGGTTCCTGCCTTCCGGAGCTCCGGTAAGTTCAATGATTTCACCTTTGGCAAGTTCATCCTTCAGAGGTACCTTGGAGCGGGTCAGCGTAATGATTTTGGCCTGTCCGGGGGCGTCTGCCGGCTCTACTTTCAGGCGCATCTGGGTATTTTCGGCTCCGCGGATCATATCCACCACTTTGTCCAGCTTCATGAACAGGATATCCACCATTTCTCCGGAGTTGTCGGAGTCAATGGCAACGATGCGGTCGTTCAGCTTCAATTCTCCGGATTTGTCAGCCGGTCCTCCCACAACGATACCGGTAATTTTGGTGGAACCGTCGTCTTCACTGCCCAACAGGGCGCCGATGCCGGTGAGTTCCGTACCCATGGAGATTTTGAAACGGTCCACCTGGCGCGCACCCATGTAATCCGTATGCGGGTCATACGTCAAGGCTACGGCGCTGAGCAGTGTTTCCGCTACGTCTTCCAGATCCGTTTCCTGAATATTGCGTTGAATGCGTTCATAACGCATAAGCAGTTTTTCCTCCGCGGGTTTTTCATTGGCCAGGGGATCGGGCTTGTTCTGTTCCTTGGCCAGGCGCGCTACGGTTTCACGGCGCAGGATTTCGGACAGGAGCTGTTCCTCCACCATGTCTTTCCAGACCTGCTGCATTTCCGCCTCATCCTTGGGCCACGCGGCTGTTTTGCGGCGGGAACGTTCGATAGACTTGTCTTTGTCAAAGGTGAAGCCTCCCTTTTTCAGCAAATCCCGCGCATAGGAGATGCGCTGCATGGCGCGCTGGCGGTAAAGGGCGTGCATGGCCTGGGCCGCATCCATCATCTGGCCGGACATAAGGTAGTCGTCCAGCTCCTTACCGTATTTTCTTTTGAGGGCGTCTACGTCCTGCTGGGTGAAGAATATTTTGTTGGGGTCTACCTTGCGCAGGTAGGTTTCCAGGAATTTAGTGGATAGTTCATCGCTGAATTCTTTGCGGGAGAAGTGGAAATTCTGGAGCAGCAGGGACATTTGCTTGCCCACCTGGTTGAAGTCCGTAGCCGCAGAGGCGCAGGAAGTAATGGCGGCTGCGGCCAGGGCCGAGAATGCGGTGAGTCTAATCCAACGGAATGAGTGCATGTTCATAACGGAAAAGGGTGCGTTTTTTTCCATTTGGGGAAAAAGCTGGCGCCGGGATGTAAGTGTTACTGATTTGCAGGTGATTGTCTATCTTATAAAACGTCCACATGACGCTATTTTGCTCTCCTTGTTTCCGGAAGGGGACAAGAGTAAATGGAAGCCGGTTCATCCGGAAATATCCGGCGGCGGCAGGGGGAGGAAAGAAGAGAATTCATGGGTGGATAAATCCACCATAAAGTTTGAAATTTTGTGCGGAAGTCCGGCATTTGTCATATTGGAGCTGCATGGAAATGGATTTCATTTTACGGATGTTTTTTTTGCATTTTTTTCGCTTTTTGTTGTTGCGTGCTTTCTTTGGTTTTCCGTTGCTGCATCCTTCCCGGAGAGGGAAAAGTGGCGGGATGACTGCTTTCCTGTTTGCAGCGGGGAGGGTGAGGATGGGGAGAACGGACGTTTTCCGAAGAGACGCCGCAGGAAAGGAAGCATTTCAGGATTGAGGTTGCAACGGTTTTCTGTACACTTCGCGTGATGATGAGCATACCGAATCGGGACAAGAGTTTTTCCGGAAGCAAGATGGGTGTTCTGCTGCAGCGTTCATTCAGCACCGTGGTTTTGCTTGGGTTGCTGGCCGGGGCTTTGTGGTGGGACTGCGAACTTGGGTATTACGGTCTGGTCTGCATTTTCTGTATTTTGGCCGCCTGGGAATGGCGGCACATGCTGCTGCGTTCCGGAAAAGCCTCCCAGCCGAACTTGAGCTTTCTTTTCGGAGTGGCGTACCCCGTATTGCTGTCCTGGTCATGCTGCATCACTAAATTCCGGGAAAGCGCCCTTGCGGAACAGGTTTCTTTCCTCATCCCCCTTCCTCTTCTGGTGGCACTTGCCGCTCCGGTCCTCCTGGTAGTGGTTGCCTTCATCCGTGAGATGAAGCACCCGGTGGATGGAAGCAGGGCTCTCCGTTCCGTGGGTACTACGCTGCTTTCCTTTATTTATCCCGTCTGGCTGTTCTCTTTTGCCATTCTGGCCCTGCATCTGGCGTATATGAGGGCGGGGTATGTTTATCCGGCCATTGTCATGTGTGTGCTGTGGGTCGTTCTGGTAACGAAGATGGCGGACATTTTTGCCTACGTGAGCGGGTTCCTGCTGGGCGGCCGCCTTTTTTCCCGCAGGCTCATTCCCCACATCAGCCCCAAGAAAACGTGGGAGGGCCTCCTCGGTTCCTGGGTGCTGACGAATGCGGCGGCCATAGGGCTGGTTTTCCCGATGTTCAGAATTTCCGTCTTGTCCATAACCCAGGTACTGGTACTGATGGGATGCACATCCCTCATTTTCCTGCTTTCCGTTTACGGGGATCTGGCCGGGTCCCTGGTTAAACGCAGCCTGGCCATCAAGGATTCCGGTTCCCTGCTGCCGGGGATAGGAGGAATTTTTGATTTGATTGACAGCCCTTCCTTTACCGTGCCGTTTTTCTGGTTTCTGCTGGCCTGCATCGGCTGAATGTCCCCGGCACGAACGGATTCCCTGTAACCCGGTATGGTTTTTTCTTCTCTTCCCATTGAGGAAATCCGCGGAGAATTGATGGAGGCTCTGCGGGTTCCTTCTCCGCGCATTTTGTTGAAAGCTCCTACCGGCTCCGGCAAGTCCACCGGCGTTCCTCCGATGATGGATGACGCCGGTCTGGGAGACCGTGGCCTGATTGTCGTTGTACAGCCCCGGCGGATGGCCGCTCGCCTGCTGGCGCGGCATGTGGCCCGGCTGCGCGGGGTGGAGCTGGGAAAAGAAGTGGGGTATGCGGTGCGTTTTGAACGGTACATTTCCTCCCGCACCCGTATCGCGTACGTGACGGACGGCATGTTGGAGCGCTGGCTGACGGAATGGCCCTCCCTGGAAGGGGTGAGCGCCGTGGTGTTTGATGAGTTCCATGAACGCAGCCTTTCCGGGGATTTATCCCTGGGGCGTGTGCTGGATCTGCAGGAAGGGCCGCGCCGGGATCTGGCCGTGGTCGTGATGTCCGCCACACTGGAGATATCAGGGCTGCGGGAATATATGGGAGGTTCCTGCCGGGTTCTGGAAGCGCAAGGCAGGCAGTATCCCGTGGAAGTCGTTTACCGGGCTCCCCGCCTGGTCAGTGACGGACGCGGCAGGGTGGCTCCTCCCCCCATATGGGAGCAGGCGGCGGATGTTGTGCGGGAGGCGGTGAGGGAGGATGACTGCGGGGATGTGCTGGTATTTATGCCGGGCGTGTATGAGATACGGAAAACGGTGGAGTTGCTGGCAGGAAAGCCGTGGATGAGCGGCCGGGACGTTTTTCCCCTTTACGGGTCTCTGGCGCCGGAGCAGCAGAATTGCGCCGTGGAGCGGGGGGATATCCCCCGTGTCATTGTTTCCACTAATGTGGCGGAAACTTCCCTGACGATTGAGGGAGTGCGTACGGTGGTTGATTCCGGGCTGGTCCGCCGGTCCGGATGGGATCCGTACCGGGGGATGGATACGCTGCATCTGGTGAAGATTTCCAAGGCGTCCGCCGCTCAGCGCGCGGGCCGTGCCGGGCGCGTGGCTCCGGGGCGCTGTTTCCGGCTGTGGAGTGAGGCGGAACAGGCCCGGAAGGAGGATTTTGACCCGCCCGAATGTTTCCGGGTGGATCTGGCCGGAGCCGTTTTGAATTTGGCTGCCTGGGGCGTCACCGTACCGGAAAATTTCCGTTGGCTGGATGTTCCTGCCCCCCTGGTGATGCAGCGGGCCGTGAATTTGTTGGCTGCCCTGGGTGCGACGGAAGAGGATGGAAGCCTGACGGATACGGGAAAAAGGATGACCGCTTTTCCCCTGCCGCCCCGGCTGGCCCGTCTGATGGTGGCCGGCCAGGATGAACAGTGTGCCGTGGAGCTGGCCGCCGTTGCAGCCCTGATGCAGGGAGAAGGTGTTGCGGTAAAGGGGGGGCTGAACGATCATTTGCGCGATTCTGCGGATTACACGGATTTCCAGGCGGAGTGGCGCGCGGTGGAGAAGGCTGTGGATGCCGGTTTTGGGGCGGCGGCGTGTACCCGCTGGGGCATCTCTTCCCGCGGGGCGCGGGAGGCATGGATGGCATACCGGCAGCTTCTATCCGTCGGCAGCCGGGGAAAAGCCCGGGAAACGCCGGGACCGGATTTTACGGCGGCGCGCCCTGCCGTAGTCCGTGCAATGATTGAGAGTTTTGCGGACCATGTGGGTGTGCGAAATGGCGTGGCAGCCAATACATGCCGCATGGCCGGCGGGGTGGGCGGCAGGCTGGCGGAAGGAAGCGTGGTGTTTCAAGGAGAGCATTTCGTAGCCGCAGAGGTGGCGGAATTGTCCGGAAAGGCGGTGGAAACCCGTGTGGGACGCTGTACGCTTATTGCGCCGGAAGATTTGCGTTCCATTTGGCCGGAGCGTTTTTCCTGCGGGGAGGAAGCCGTCTTCGATGCCGCTTTGCGGCGCGTGCGTCTGCACCGGAAGCTGATGTATGGAGATCTGGTGCTGGAGGATCGTGACCGCGGGGATGCCCCTCCGGAGCTGGCCGCCCCGGTTTTGGCTGAAAAAGTAGTGGACGGAACCCTGAAGCTGGTGAAATGGAATGATGCCGTGGAACAGTGGATACGCCGTCTTAATGGTTTGAGCGTTTGGATGCCGGAACTGGAGCTGCCCCGGTTTTCGGAGGAGGACAAGCTGGTCGCCATTTCTTTGGTCTGTGAAGGGGCCGTGGGTTATAAGGACATCAAGGAAAGGGAAATTATTCCCGTGCTGAGGGATTGGCTTTCCGGCTGGCAGGCGAAGGCGCTGGACGATTATGCCCCGGTAAGCCTCACGTTGCCCAACGGCCAGCACGCCAAGGTCAGGTACGGGGAGGATTCCTCCCCGGTGATCAGTCTGACGGTGCAGCGCCTGTTCGGCGTGGCGGTTTCCCCACGCATTGCCAACGGGGCCGTACCCGTGATTGTGGAGGTGCTGGCCCCCAGCCAGAGGCCGTGGCAGGTAACGGGATCTCTGGAAAGTTTTTGGCGGAACGGATACGGGCAAATGAAAAAGGACCTGGCGGGGCGTTATCCCCGGCACCGTTGGCCCGACCCCGGGGAACTGGATTTCCTTCCCCGTTCCCGGTGATAAGGAGAAAGGATTTTTCTGTAACAAAACAGTAGCAAAATCGACCGTTTCCGTGTAAAGAGGCGGTGGTGCAGCTCGCGGATGCCCTCCGCCCACCATTCACAAGAGACAGTTATGGACTCAATTTACTGGATTATCATCACAGCCCTGCTGCTTCTGGCGGCATTTGACTTGATCAACGGCGTAGCGAATGACGCTGTCAACTTCCTCAATTCCGCCATCGGTTCCAAGGCTGCACCCGTGCGGGTGATCCTGACCGTAGCTTCCATCGGCGTGCTGGTGGGGGCCTGTTTCTCCGGAGGCATGATGGAAGTAGCCCGCAACGGTATTTTTCACCCGGACATGTTCAGTTATCATGAAGTGATGCTGCTTTTCCTGGGGGTAATGATCAGCGAAGTGATTCTGCTGGATACCTTCAATACTTTCGGATTGCCTACGTCCACCACCGTTTCCCTGGTATTCGGTATTTTGGGGTCTGCCGTAGCGACGGCCCTGTTCAAGATTTCCAAGCTCCGCCTGGTTCAGTCCGTGTGGGATTTCATTAATACGGACAAGGCTTTTGAGATTGTCACCAGCATTCTTCTTTCCGTAGCCATCGCCTTTACGGTAGGCACCATCGTCATGTGGATTTCCCGTCTGGCGTTCACGTTTAAATACCAGTCCCGGTTCAAATGGTTCGGCTGTTTCTGGTGCGGCATTGCCATGACGGCGATAGCCTATTTTGCCGTTTTCAAGGGCTTGAAAGAGTCTACCCTGATGGAGCCCTCGTTCATCCAATACATTGACCAGAATCTGGGCATGGCCCTGCTCACGGCCTTCGGCGGTTTTTCCGTGCTCATGTTCCTGCTTCAGCATTTGTTCATGACGAATATTCTGCGCCTGACCGTTCTGGCGGGCACTTTTTCCCTGGCCCTGGCTTTTGCGGGCAACGACCTGGTGAATTTCATCGGCGTTTTCATGGGTGGTCTGGATTCCTTCCAGTACGCCAGCAGCGTGGCGGCGGCCGGTGGCTCTCCCTCATCCATCACCTCCATGGAGTGTCTGATGCCGGGGCAGGGCATGCCGGTAAACCATTATATTTTGTTCGCCGCGGGCTGCATGATGATTTTTGCCTTGTGGTTCTCCAAAAAGGCAAAAACGGTGATCGCCACCGGCGTGGAACTTTCCAGGCAGGGTGAAGGCGGTATTGAGCGTTTCGGCTCCGTCCCCCCCGCCCGCGCCATCGTTCGCAGCGCCATCGCCCTGGGACGCGGGGTGAAAAGGCTTATTCCCGCCCGCATGCTGGTGCGCATGAACCACCAGTGGGATCCCGCCCCCCAGCCCTTGAATCCCAAGGACCGGGTGGCATTTGACCTGATTCGCGCCACGGTGAACCTGACGGTTGCTTCCCTGTTGATTGCATGGGCTACTGGCAGGCAGCTCCCTCTTTCCACCACGTACGTGACGTTCATGGTGGCGATGGGCTCCTCTCTGGCGGACAAGGCATGGGGAAGGGAGAGCGCGGTTTACCGTGTAACCGGCGTGCTGACGGTGATTTCCGGCTGGTTCATGACCGGGCTGGCTGCCTTTACGCTGGCCGCCGTCATGGCTACCATCCTGCATTACGGACAGGTGTACGCCATCTTCGGTCTGCTGGCCCTGGTGGTTGTCATTCTGGTAAAGTCCACCATCATGCACCGCAAGCGGGAAAGCAAGCTTTCCGTAGAGCGTTTTGACCAGATTACGGAAGAAAATATCCTGGATGTATGCAGCCACCAGATTGTGGACAGCACGCTCAAGCTGCGGGAAATTTACAATGACACCGTGGAAAACTTTTTCCAGGGGGACAGGAAGGCCCTGAAAGAACTGGCGGATGCCGCAGAACGGCTGGCCATGACCAGCAGCGAACATCACAAGTACGATATTCTCCCTATTCTGTACAAGATGCAGTCCCGCTCCCTGGATATGGGCTACCACTTTGTGCAGGCCCTGGAGCATCTGAATGAAGCTACGCAGAGCCTGTCGCAGTTTTCCGAGTCCATCTTCACGTATGTGGATAATAACCACACGCCGTTTACGATTGACCAGGTGGACGATTTGAAGGAGGTGCATACCGCCCTCATCAAGCTGCTGGATGAATATTGCAAAATGCTCCAGACGGGGACGTACATTCAGTTCGACTATACGATGGTGGCCCAGGAACAGCTTCTTCAACTGGTGGCAAAGGCCACCAAGCGCCAGATCAAGCGGGCCCAGCGCAACCAGACGCGCACCCGTTCCTCCCTGCTTTATCTGAACATGCTTAATGAAATGAGGTTTATGGCCGTGCAGGTGCGGGCCCTGACCAATGACGAACGAAACTTTGTAGCGGCCTGAAGCGGCGGTTCTCTGTTTTTTTCACGTAAGGAAAAAAATTCTTGAGCGTTTAATTCGTGAAGGTATCCTGAATGAACAGGGATGTTCGATAAGGGAGGAACGAGAGCTTCCCTTGTCACCAGGAATAACCCTGATTTCATAGGTAGTTAGTTGGAGCGGCTACGGGAGAAATTCCGTAGCCGCTTTTTTGTCTTCCCGGGCCTTGTGTCATACAAAAGAAATAATGTTTGAACATATTTGCCGTGTGTTTGTCTCACCCATAACGGTTATGATCCGGATGCAGTGAAAGAGAGAGCGCTTCATCCACTTAAGGACTCAACCGTCTTCATAGGTAGTTAGTTGAACAGCAGCCCCGGCGAAGGGATTCGCCGGGGTTTGTTCATTTCCGGAAGATGTATTCCGCGCTGTAAACAGCTGGAAGGGAGGGGAAAAGAAAAAATAGGCTGCGTTTTGCCACGGGGTTTGATTGACGTGTGGGACGCGTCAGGGCATAGTGGCAGGGTATGAAGAGAGCGTTTTGCGTGATAGCCGGTGCATGCAGCCTGCTTGGATGGGCTCCGGCGGACGAGACGGGCATGAACAATGTGCTGGAGGATTGGCGGATGAGGCAGTCCGACTGGGAATCCGCATTGAAAACGGCTGAAAGCGGGGAAAAAAGGGCGGAATTGATGAAGAACCGTCCGGATGCCGTTCCGGTGGCTCGGGAATTATGGAGGCTGGTAGGGCGCGACCTTCAGAAGCCCGAGACTCAAAAATCCTGCCTTCTTCCGGCTGTCGTCTGGTTTCTGGATCATCCCCAGGCTGTAGCGCAGGCGTTCCCCAATGGAGACATGGCCAGGAAAATTGTCGTGTTCTGCCTGGATTCCCTGGAAAATACGCTGTTCCGGGAACAGGGGGCAGGAAAGGCGGCGTATGCCCTGAGCAATTCCCGTGACCTGCGCTGCCGCGTTATTCTGGAACAGATCAAGGATTACAACCAGTTCCCTGAGGACCAGGGCCTGGCTTCCCTGGGCCTGGCCATGGTGATGAAGGAAACGACAGGGATGCTTCAGGATGACGTCAGGCTGGTGGCGGCCCGCGGAAAATTGCTGAAAGACGCCATTATCAAATGCTATGATTCCAGTTTCGGCCCTATTCCGGTTCAAAATATTGTGAAGGAGGAACTGTATGAAATACGCAATCTCAATATTGGGCAGACCGGGCCTGAAATCAGCCTTCCCTCTACCGCGGCGTCCGGAAAAGTGACGCTCCCCTCCGGGAATAAGCCCGTGCTGGTGGTTTTTTGGGATCCGCAGGATATGCGTTCCGTTCAGTTTTTGCAAAAAGCCGCGTCTCTCCGGAAAGAATTTCCCGGTTTGACGGTGATGCCGGTGGCTCCCGGAAAGAGAGAGAACATAGAAAAGGCCCTGTTGAACTTGAAAATGGATATGCCCTCCCTGGTGGATGAAAAAGCGGCGGCGTTTAAGGATTACCGGGTGAGGCTCACCCCGCGGGTGTATCTGCTGGACCCTGCGGGGAAAATCCTGATGCGCGGCACGCCGGATATGCTGTTTGACGCCAACCTGTACGCGGTCATGGGCAAACTTGAGGGAAAAAAGAAAGAAAAGCCGGATGGGAAAAAGTCTCCCTCCTCCCCTGCTTCCTCCAAGCCTGTTTCTCCGCCGGCCAGGATTAATTCCCCGGATACGCGCGTTCCCTCTGTTTCCCGGCCTGATAGGCCGCGGCCCGCGTTCCCTTCCGCCCCCTCCGGTGCGGAGGACCATTCTCTTTCCGCTCCTCCTTTGAGGCCCATGCCTGAATGATCCGTTTCATGGAGGGGATTCTGTTGAGAAAGGCCGCGGAGGACGTGGCCCGGGTTCTTTCCGGAGCAGGACACACCGTATATTTTGTGGGCGGCTGTGTTCGGGACAGGTTGCTGGGATATTCCGTGAAGGATATCGATATTGCCACCTCCGCCCGCCCGGATGAAGTGTTGCGCCTGTTTCCGGATGCCTGGGAAGTGGGCGCCGCCTTCGGCGTGGTGCTGGTACGCCGCGAAGGTTTTTCCTTTGAGGTGGCGACCTTCCGCAGAGACGGAAGCTACAGGGATGGCCGGAGGCCGGAGGACGTCTGTTTCACGGATGCGGAAGAAGATGCCCGGCGGCGTGATTTTACCATGAACGGCCTCTTTGAAGATCCGTTTTCTTCGCCTCCGGGCCGTGTGGTGGATTATGTAGGCGGAGTGGAGGATATCCGGGCCCGCGTATTGAGGTGCATCGGGGAGCCGGACCGTCGTTTTGAAGAAGATTCCCTGCGGCTGATGCGCGCCGTACGTTTTGCCGTTACTAGGGAAGTTCAGGTGGAGAAGGAGACTTGCTCCTCCATTTTCAGGAACGCTCCGCTGCTGGCCCGGATTTCCCCGGAACGCATCCGGGAGGAACTGGACAGGATTTTATTGTCTCCCGGAAGGAAACGGGGTGTGGAAATGCTGGTGGAAACGGGGTTGATGAAGCATGTCATTCCGGAAATATACGATATGATAGGCTGTACGCAACCTCCCCAATGGCATCCGGAAGGAGACGTATACACCCATACGCTGATGATGCTGGATGCGCTGGGAAGGGACGGCTCCCCCGTGTCTTTGAAGCTGGCCCTGGGGGTTCTGCTGCATGACATCGGGAAACCTCCCTGCCGTCAGGTGGATGAAACGGGGCGCATCCGTTTTTCCGGTCATGACAAGGAAGGTTCTTCCATGGCCAGGGTCATTTTAAGAAGGCTGAAATATTCCAATGCCGTGGTGGATGCGGTGTGTTCCATGGTGGAGCGCCATATGCGCTTCATCAACGTGAGGCAGATGAGGAAATCTACGCTGCGAATGTTCATGAACGCTCCTCATTTCCGGGATGAACTGGAACTCCACCGCCTGGATTGCCTTTCCTCCAACGGACTGATGGACAACTGGCAATTTGTCAGGGACTTCATGGATTCCTACCGGAATGCCCCTCTGGTTCCTCCTCCTCTGGTGACCGGGCGTGATCTGGTGAATCTGGGGCTGTCCCCGGGGCCTGATTTCGGGAAATGGCTGTCCCGTCTGCAGGAACTTCAGTTGGAGGGAACGCTCCGGACCAGGGAGGAAGCCCTGCTGCAGCTGGGACAAATTGCCCCGGTGGAACAGAATGCGCTTGCAGAATACCTGAAAAAGTTAGCATTATAAGCGTCAAAATTTGATTATTTCAACTCATGCGTCCTGTCATTTATCAACTATTTGTTCGTCATTTTTCCAATATGGAGACCCATGGAGTTGACTGGGGGAGCCGGGAAACGAACGGGTGCGGAACTTTTAATGGAGTGACGGATAAAGCCTTACGTGAAATAGCACGGATGGGTTTCACACACATCTGGCTGACCGGGGTATTGAGGCACGCTACGCAGACGGCCCATCCCGGGCTGGCCGCCCAGCCGGAATCCATCGTAAAAGGCCTGGCAGGAAGTCCCTATGCCGTGGTGGATTATTTTGACGTGGATCCGGACCTGGCCTCCTCCCCGGAGAAGAGAATGGATGAGTTCAAGGCTCTGGTAAAGCGTTGCCGGACGGTGGGGCTGCTGCCGATGATGGATTTTATTCCCAACCATGTTTCCCGAGCCTACCTGGCGGACTGGGACGGGCATGACGATTTTGGAGAAGGAGATGATCCCCATACGTTTTTTTCTCCGGAGCAGGGGTACTTTTACCTGACCTCCAACAGCCTTGGGGACGGTCCACCCCTGCGTCTGCCGGACGGCCTGTTTGAAGGGGAAATGACGTTCGGCCGTGTGACGGGCAACAATGCCGTTACATGGAATCCCGGCAAGTACGACTGGTATGAAACGGTCAAGCTCAACTACGGCTATAACTTTATGGCCGGTCTTCCTGCCCTCCGCCTGTTGCCGGGGTGGACCAGCCCCAAGCAGCATGTGCCCAAGACATGGCGCATCATGGACGATATCCTTTCCTTCTGGCAAAGCCTGGGCATCGGCGGTTTCAGGTGCGACATGGCCCAAATGATCCCCATGGCTTTCTGGAAATGGGCCATTTCCCGTTCCCGGGTGCGTCTGCCGGACGTGTTTTTCATGGCGGAGGCATACAACGACCACATGAAAACCACACCCGGCGATCCGTGCGCCGCCCTTCTGGATGCCGGATTTAATGCCGTTTACGATTCCGACTGCTATCATCTGGCGCTCCATATGTACACGGAAAATAACTGGGCCAATGACTTCGACCGGCTTTTCCGAAGCAATCCCATATACATGACCCACGGCGTCCGCTACGTGGAAAACCATGATGAAACGCGCGTGTGCTCCCCTCTTTCCTGGGGCGGCGTGGGGCGCGTTGTTCTGCCGGCGGTCATGACGCTGGTGTATGCCTCCGGGAGCGGTCCCGTGCTGGTGTACAACGGGCAGGAAGTGGGGGAACGGGCGGAGGGGCCCGGCGGTTTCGGCGGACATGACGGGCGTACCAGTATTTTTGACTATACCTGCCTCCCCCGGCTCCAGCCCTGGGTGGCGGATGGCCGGTTTGACTCTTCCCTGTTGCCGGAAGAGTCCGCAGAACTGAGAAATTTTCATCGGAAGCTTCTTCCTCTGATGCAGCATCCGGCGCTGGACCGGGGAGATTTTTACGGCCTGAACTGGGCTAATATGAAAAACACCACTTTCGGCAGGGAACCGGCGGAAGACACTTCCGGCCACTGGGTATATGCCATGCTCCGGCATGATGCCCGCGCCAGGGCCACCGTGCTTGTGGTGGGGAACCTTTCTCCAAATATCAATTTCTACAACCTGCGCATTTCCATTCCCCAGCACGCTTTCGGCTGGTGCGGCATCCAGACGGATCGGGTACGCGTCAGAAACCTGATGGACGCCGAGGGTGAGGACAGGATTTTTGAGCGGCGGGAATTGATGGACTGCGGTCTGTCCCATCCCCTGAAACCGGGACATGTGGGCGTGCTGGAACTGTCTGCCGTTTAGAGAAGCGTTCCCTCCGGAGGGAAGCTGCAGCCTTTGCCGATATTTTTTACTCTGCTGGGCGTTTTTATGATGACGGGCGGTTTTTAATTCGGTATAGTCCCGGAAATTCCTATGACTAGACGTTTCCCTCACTCCATGTCTGCCATTCAGCAAATTGCCATGGCGCTTGCCGTTGCCGGTATTGGAGCCGGCCAGGGGCTGGCCCAGGAGGGGGCAGGGGCCGCACGCCGGGCAGCAGCCCGGATGGAAGAGCAGGCTCAGGCTTCCATGCTGCTGTTAGGGCAGGCGCGTCAGCAATATTCCGAGGGCAAGTACCAGGAAGCTCTGGACAATTACCGCAGAAGCCTGACTGCGCTGCCCAAATCCCCCAATATGGAGAAGCGCCGCCGTTTCCTGGAAACCAGCATCGCGGATGCCAGTGTGGCTGTGGCTCAGGAATATATCAAGGCGGGGCGTTACGATGAGGCCGTCAAGTTGCTGGAAGATGCCCTGAAATCCACTCCGGACCATGCCTTGGCCAGGCGCACGTTGGAAATAGCCCGCGACCCGGTGCGTACGAATCCGGCATTGTCTCCGGAACACGTAAAAAATGTAGAGGAAGTCAACCGTCTGCTTCACCTGGCTTTCGGCTATTATGAACTGGGCCAGTATGATGCGGCCCTGAAGGAATTTACGTCCGTCCTTAAGACGGACCCTTACAATACGGCGGCGCGGCGCGGCATGGAACTGGTTAACCGCGCCAGAACCGCCTATTTTAGCGCTGCCAGGGATGAAACCCGCAGCAGTGCCCTGGCGGATGTTTCCAGACAGTGGGAGATGCCCGTTCCTTTGACGGAAACACCGGAGGAACCCGCTTCATTTTCCCGGCCGCTGGATAACCCGGTGGTGAATGTGGACCAGAAACTAGGCATGATCCGCCTGCCCCGTGTGCAGCTGGATGGAGCGACGGTGCAGGAAGCCGTGGACTATCTGCGCAGCCAGGCCAGGACGCATGATGCCACGGCCATGACTGCGGCGGAACGCGGCGTGAATATTTCCGTGGATCCCGGTCCTGCAGACAGCGTTTCCGCCAGGGACGCCGCCGCCAAGAGAATTACGCTTAATCTTCAGAATGTACCTCTTCGTGAGGCCCTGGAATACGTGGCGCGCGCATCCGGCCTTATTCTGCGGACAAATGCCTTTGGTGCGGAACTGGTATCCAGTTCAGACGGAACTTCCTACATGGTCACCAAGTCCATTACCCTTCCGCCGGGCTTCTTTTCCGGATTGTCGGAGGACTCTGGCGCCGAAAATTCAGACCCCTTCAGTTCCGGTGATTCCGGTTCTTCCGGCATGACCCTGAAACGGGTGGATCCGCAAAAGGCGCTGGCTTCCATGGGGGTGAAATTCCCGGAAGGCAGTTTCATTAAATACAACTCGGGCAACTCCACTCTTCTTTTCCATGGCACGCCCAGAGATTTGAGCATGCTGGAGGAGCTGGTAGCGGCCAGGACTGCGGAACAGCCCCTCCAGGTGGTGGTCAGCGCGACCTTTCTGGAAGTCAATCAGACGGACTTGGAGGAATTGGGCTTTAACTGGATCGTCAATCTGAACCTGGACCCTACCAAGTGGTTCATGGGCGGCGCGGGAACCGATAAAAATGACTATAACAATTCCGTGCTGGACAGCGCCGCCAATGTGGCCGGAGCCGTCGCTCCCGCAGGAGTGGTGGGCGGGCTGCGTTCCGGCAACCAGGTTTTTACGGAAGATAGCATTGACAGCATGATAGAACGCGGCACTTCCGCCAGAAGTTCTGATGCGACCTATGTTCCCGGCGGCGCTCCCAGCATCGTCACTCTGCGCGGCATGTGGAGTCACGCGGATATCACGATGATTATGCGCGGCCTGAGCCAGAAAAAAGGCACAGACATTATGCAGCATCCTTCCGTGATTGTGCGCCCCGGTGAAAAAGCCACCTTTTTCAGCGGCAGGGAACTGATTTACCCTACGGAATATGATCCGCCTGAAGTTCCCAACAGCACGGGCAATAATAATGACTGGGGCGACAATGACAATAACGGCGGCGGTATTCCGGTCATGCCCATGACTCCCGCCCATCCCTCTGCCTTTGAAACCAGGCAGCTCGGCACGATCTTCAATGTGGAAGTGACCGGCATCAGCGATGACAAATCCATCGTGGAAATGACCGTAGTGCCGGAAATCGTGGATTTTGACGGTTTCATCAACTACGGCACGTCGCTTTTCGTTCCCATGGTCTCCCAGGAAAAGGACGCAAAGGAAGAAGTCGTCATGGTGAAAACTTCAGACAACTTCATTCTTCAGCCCGTGTTTTCCACGCGGCGCCTGACCGCTCCGGTGCGCATAGCCACCGGCAATACGCTCGTCATCGGCGCCTTGAAAAAATCCACTTCCATTACGTATGAGGATAAAATTCCCGTTCTGGGGGATATTCCCTGGGTGGGGCGTCTTTTCCGTTCCAAGGGGTCCAAGGAACAGCGCAAGGCCATCATCATCATGGTAAAGGCGGAAGTGGTGGATCCGGGCGGCAAGAAGCTTTATACGCCGGATACTTCCATTCCGGACGATGAGGTCCCGGCAGGGGACGCTTCGCTCCCCGCCCTCAGCAATGCCCAGTAACCTTTAACCGGATCAAGACCATTGAAAAACAGCGGTTCCGATTTTGAGTCTTCTCCGCCCCAGGGGGCTGATAATATCATGCGTCAGCTGCATGCGTCGGATTCCCACGGAGTAGAACGGAGAAGGGAAGTAGTAGTGCGCCCGGACGGCAGCAAGGTGATCCGGGTGGAAAAGCGTCGGCGGACTTACAGTGACGACCAGCGGGACGCCAAACAGGCCATGTTGAAAAACAAGCGTTTTTTAATAGGCCTTTGCATTCTGGTTCTGCTGGCTGCCGGTGCGCTGGCGGGGACGTATATGTACCGCCTTACTTCTTTCAATACGGAGGAATTTGCTGGCCGTCTGCAAGCTGATCTTTCCGCCGCCTGGGGCGGAGAAGTGAAAATTTCCGGAATGGCGGTGGATGGCCTTACCATGAAGGCTTCACGCATCAGGATATCCTTTCCGGAAGATTCCTGCCTGTCCTTTGTGGCGATGGAAGGCATCTCCGGGGAAATTTCCGCCGTGCCCTTGTTCATGGGGAAAATCAAGGGGGAAAGCCTTAATGTGTCCAGGGCGGTAGTCGGTTTGCGGCCCGGATTCGTTAAATTTGCCGTACCGCAGACGAAACGGGAATTGCCGTTCGTTTTCCGGCGATACACAGCGCCGCGTCTGGAAGTGGGGTATGCCCATGGGACGGAAGAATTTACTCTGGAGAGGAATGGCGCTCCCTTTTATATGACGGCGGAAGCCTACATCCGCACGTCCGGGAACGGACCTGAACCGGAATACGTGCTGGATCTGTCACAGCAAAAATTGAAAATCAAGGGCTGGCCACTGATGGGGGTTGATTCCGGTTCCGTCATTCTAAACGGGAGCGGCGTCAAGCAGCTCACTTTTTCCGGTTTTCTGGACAAAGGGCGCCTGCTCAATAAGCCTACGGATCTCAGCCCCTTCATGATTACGGGGAATTTCCTTCTGGGTACGGATTTCCGTCACCAGGCGTGGACTTTGACAGGAAAAAATTTCGATCTCGCTTCCCTGCTGGGAGATGATTTCTCTTCCCTTCTCAAGGTGCAGACGGGAGAACAGGAAGGGGATGAAAAGCATGAATTGAAGCTGGATTTTGCTTTGCCTGTAACAACTGAACAGAAGAGGCCCTCCCTAAAAGGATACAGCGGTTCCGTTATCAAGGCGACCATGATCAGGCTGCCTGTTTTGCGCCTGCTGGCGGCCATGACTGCCCGGAATACGGAAATAAGGCTGCCGTACTCTTCTCCCGTCTTTACGTCCGGTTCTTTCCTGCTGGAAAGCGATGGAACGGGCCGTTCCGCCTCCCTGAAGGAAATTTCCCTGTTTGAGCAGGGCTTTCTGGGAGTGACCGGGGGGGTGTACAGCAACGGTACTTCCTTGACGGGGAAGCTGGTTTTTAAAATTCCTTCCTACATGGTGGACAGTCGGAAACTGCCTTCCGGCGTGACGCAGGAAGGGCATGAAATTATTCTTCCTGTGAAAATTTCCGGTACTCCGGAGTCTCCACAGGACAACTCTGCCGGAATGTTCCAGGAAGAGGCGCCGCGCACGGGCCGCCCGGAAATGCATACCGCTCCTTCCCGTGGAATAGCTCTTCCAGCTCCGTCAAATTCCTCTCCTTCCCGTATTACGGTAGACGGATTCATGTGATATTGCCAGGACTCCATGCTGCTGCTCAATCCTATTGTTCGGAAAACATCTGAAAAGCGTTCCCGCTGGTGGACCAGGCTGGCCGGATTTGGCCTGTGGTCCGTACTCCAGCCCATTTGCATGAGCCTGAATATCCGTTCCATCAAGGAGGAGCATGATGATGTTTATACGGCGCCTTTTCTGGTAGCCCTTTGGCACAACCGCACGATGGTGCCGGGTTATGCGTGGTCCCTGGCCCAGAAGCCGCTCAAGATGAGTGTGCTTACCAGCGCCAGCAAGGACGGCGCCCTGGTGGAGGCCGTATGCAGGCATTTTGGCCTGGGTGCCGTCCGGGGATCTTCCGGACGGCGGGGGGCTCTGGCCTACATGGAAATGATGCGAAAGGTCCAGGAGGGGGACGTCTGCTTCTGTTTTACTCCGGATGGTCCGCGAGGCCCTATTTACGAAGTGCACCACGGTATTGTCAAACTGGCCTCCCAGTCAGGGCTGCCCATCGTTCCCGTATGCATCGAATATGAAAGCTGCTGGCGTTTGAACAAGACCTGGGACCGCTATGCCATTCCCAAACCGTGTTCCAACGTAAATATTCTATGGAAAAAGCGCCTGTTCATTCCTCCGGACGCGACGGATGAACAGGTGGCGGATTATGCCCGTCTTCTGGCCGGGCTGCTTGGCGAGGGGCTTCCGGACTTCCCGCCTCTTAACCAATCATTATTATGCAAATCATCGATGGAAAACAAGTAGCTTCCCAGGTGCTGGAAGAGGTTGAAAGGGATATTGCCCGGCTCAGGGAACAGGGAATAACGCCCGGCTTGGCCGTGGTTCTGGTAGGGGAAGATCCCGCTTCCCAGGTATATGTAAATTCCAAGGTGAAAAAGTGTGCGGAGCTGGGGATGAATTCCCGTAAAATAGTTCTCCCTTCCGACGCCTCCCAGGAAGAACTGCTCCGGATTGTCCGTGAATTGAACGTGGATCCTTCCGTCCACGGCATACTGGTGCAAAGCCCGCCTCCCCCCCATATCGACGAGGCGGCCGTGGTCCTGGAAATAGACCCTGCCAAGGATGTGGACGGCTTCCATCCGGAGAATGTCGCCAAGCTGGTGCTGGAAGATGAGACCGGTTTTGTACCCTGTACCCCTCTGGGCTGTATGAGGCTGTTAAAGGCCGCCGGCATTGAAACGGCGGGAGCGAATGCCGTGGTCATTGGCCGCAGCATGATTGTGGGCAAACCGATGGCGCATCTTTTGATGTCCAAACAGGCAAACGCTACCGTAACCGTGGCTCATTCCCGTACGAAAAACCTGCCGGAACTTTGCCGTTCCGCTGAT
Source organism: Akkermansia muciniphila ATCC BAA-835 (assembly GCF_000020225.1). Lineage (NCBI taxonomy): Bacteria > Pseudomonadati > Verrucomicrobiota > Verrucomicrobiia > Verrucomicrobiales > Akkermansiaceae > Akkermansia > Akkermansia muciniphila. The sequence continues at coordinate 1,984,662 of NC_010655.1, forward strand.
ATCATCGTGGCAGCCATAGGCCGGCCCGCTTTTGTGACGGCTGATTTTGTGAAAGACGGCGCCGTAGTGGTGGATGTGGGCATCAACCGCGTGGAAGATGCCTCCGCCAAGCGCGGCTACCGGATTGTGGGAGACGTAGCCTATGACGAGGTGGCTCCCAAGTGCCGGGCCATTACTCCCGTGCCCGGCGGCGTGGGGCCGATGACTATCGCCATGTTGATGGCTAATACGGTCAAAGCGTGCCGCCAGCAGACGGGAGCCTGACGAAAATGCCGTGACGTCCGTTTTTCTTGTCAAATGAAGGAAAGTAGGGCAGTATTCAGTTACCATTATGTCAAGTAAATTACTCGAAGGCAAAGTTGGTGTCGTAGTCGGCGTAGCGAACAAGCGCAGCATCGCGTTCGCAATTGCCAAGGCGTGGCATGAAGCGGGCGCAAAGCTCATCTTCAATTATCAGGGAGAACGTCTCAAGGACGGAGTTCTCAAGCTGATCCATGAGAACTTCGGAGAGGATGTTCCCGTTTATGATCTGGATGTCAGCAGTGATGAATCTGTTAACGCTTTCTTTGAAAGGGTCCGCCAGCATACGGATAAAGTAGATTGTCTGCTGCATTCCGTGGCTTTTGCCCCGAAGGAGGCTCTTGGCGGCAGTTTCCTGGAAACGGGCCGCGAGGCGTTCAAGATTTCCCTGGATATCTCCGCTTATTCCCTGGTAGCTCTTTCCCGCGCCGTGGAACCCATGATGTCCGACAACGGCAGCATTTTGGCGATGTCCTATCTGGGATCCGAAAAAGTGGTTCCTAACTACAATCTGATGGGAGTTTCCAAAGCTGCCCTGGAAGCCTGCACCCGTTATCTGGCTTATGATTTGGGCCGTTCCCGCGGTATCCGTGTCAATTGCATCAGTGCAGGCCCCATGCAGACGCTGGCTGCTCGCGGCGTTTCCGGTTTTAACACCATGTTCAAGGTGTATGAGGAGCATGCCCCTCTGGGCCGTTCCTGCACGGGTGAGGAATTGGGAGCCACCGGCGTTTTCCTGGCCAGTGACGGCGCAGCCGCAATCACCGGGCAGGTGATTTACGTGGACGGCGGTTATCAGATCATGGGAATGTAACGCGTTCCTTGCGGAAGCTTTCTTCCTGTTCACAAGCCGTACCGGTTTTTCCGGTACGGCTTGTTTACGGTTTCATGGAGAAGGTAAGGGGGGCTGGGGGCTTCCTGGCTTCTGTCGGAAAGGCCTGTTTCCCCGCTGCGTTTCAGGGGACGAACACTTTCAGCGAGCCGGGGCGGGTAATGCGGACCGGAGCGTTTCCTGCATAATCGCCGTCCAGTTCGCAGGAGGCCTGTCCGGCGGAGGTGACGGATCCCCCCGTCATCCGGATGTATTCAAAACTGCCGCTCCTCCGGGAATGAAAGCCCCCATGGACTGCGGCCATCAGGAATTCCCCGATGATGGAAGTAATGGAATGCCTGAATACTACTGCGTCCAGAAGGCCGTCACTGTTGTCCGCTTCAGCAAAGAAGTTAAGCGGCCCGCCATACTTGCGTCCATTGCCGAAGATGATGAAGCGGCCTTCCAATACCCGGCCTTCATCTGTGGTCAGGGTGAGGTGCGGCTGTTTTTCCGTACAGACGCGGGCGCCGGCAATTACGTAGGCAAGGGCTTTCCATTTTTTTTTCATTTCCCATGTGGTCAGTTCTACGGCTCGGGCATCCGCGCCAATGCCCGCCATTTGGAGAAAAACTTGCCCGTTGAATGCGAACAGGTCCACATTTTTGGAACGCCCCGTGTTCAGAATGTGCAGGGCGTGGTCGAAATCCGGGCGGATTCCTATTTCCCGTGAAAAAACATTCATGGTACCCGCAGGGAAGGGGGCCAGCACCGTTTCCGTATTGCAGAGGGCCCTTGCCGCGATTCCCAGCGTGCCGTCTCCCCCAGCCACAGCCACGGCAGGCGCTCCGGAATTAGCCTGAGAAACCAAATGGTTCAACATGTCTTCCCTGCTTTCCGGTTCAATGACGTCAAAAAAATCCCGGTGCCGATCCAGCCAGCGGCGGAATCGTCCGGATCTGGCGCTGCGCGCCGTGTTATTGAAAAACAGGGGAATTTTCATGGAGCGGACACGAAGAAGTTCAAAATCTGAACCGGGGCCTCCGTGTGTGCCACAGGTTCATGGCGCACGGTTCCGTCAGGCAGCTTGAACTCCAGCATGCCGCGGGAAATATTGTCCGGCAGGAGTACCTCAAGAAACTTCCTCATGTCGTCGGACGGTCCGGGTGTAATGCCTTCCGCCAGAACTTTCCCTTCTTCCGATTTGAGGACGACGTGCAAGGGAAGCCTTCTGGCACCGTTTTTTCTCTCTTCCCTGATGTCCAGCATCAGCCGGCTGCCGGGCACATATTCCGGTTGGGCCGCCACCCATTCATTCGCCAGTTTCATGTAGCGGTCCGTGATATTGACGGCGGGGACGGTACGGCTTTCCGGAGGGAAAGCCAGCGCGTGCCGTTTGTCGTCGTAGCGGGCTTCCCATATCATAGGGAAAAAGGCTCCTGAAGGTTCTTTTTTCCAGGAGGTGGCATAAATGGCGTTCTCCGGTTTGCGGGGATCCAGCATGCTGATGGCGGACATCACCCACGGGGTGTTGAAGTCCTTTTCATTGTATTCCAGCATTTTCCATTCTCCGTCACACCAGGCTTCCACCCAGTTGTGGTTGCCGCGCACGTGGTTCCAGGTAAGAACGCCCGCCATGCGGGCCGGAATGCCCACGGAGCGAAGAGCGCAGATTAGCAGGATGCTTTGGCCCGTACAGGAGACCTTGCCGGATTGCAGGGATTCCTTGACTCCCTGGTGGGGAACTCTTCTCTCCGTGGAATAGCGTACATTCAGGGTTTTCTGGATGCGGGAGGCGATGGCGAGGGCGGCTTCCCGCCCCGTCTTGCATGGGGAAACAAGCGGTGCGAAGAGGTGATGGAACTGCTCCCTCCATTCGTCGCGCGGTTCGTTGACCACGGCATAAGGGAGAACGTTATTTTCATAAAGTTCCCACGGAACCTGGGCAGCCCAGGGGAATTGGCTCCGTGCAGCCAGGGCGAGGCGGACTTCCCGGACCAGCCTTTCTTGCGTAACCGTTCCCCTGTCCTGCGCGGGCATGTAGGCACGCAGAAACTCCACCCCGTCCTGAATGGCGTCATGGGCGGCGCAAATAGCGGCGGTCAGGCCCGGGAGAAGGGCGAAAGGCAGCAGATTCATGAACGTTGAAATTCATACCTGAATTCCGGGAGGGAGACAAGCTTCCTCTTGCGCAAGAAGGGTATGGAAATGGGCAAAGAGATGCGTGTCTTCCGGCGGAGTGGGGGCAAAGGGTGCGTCGTTATCCAGAATATCCTCGCAAATGCGCATGAAATCGCGGGCGGTTTTCGCCCTTTTCATGTAATGGTCAAAAGTGTCGGGAAGTCCCCGCGCGGTATAAACCAGATATTTTTTCATGCGGTGGATGTGTTTTTCCTCCACATAATGTTCCTGCATTTCCCGCGTGCGTTCATAAAGGCGGCGAATGTAGTGCAGCACGTTCCGGAAGGTAAGGTCTGCTGCAGGATGGCCCTGAAAGCGGGAATGAAGCTGTGAAAATATCCAGGGATTGCGCAGGGCTGCCCGCCCAATCATCAGCCCAGCTGGCCGGGCCAGCCGCACCCATGCCTCCGCTGTGGCTGCATCCACAATATTTCCGTTGGCGACTACTGGGCATTTCAGCATTCCTGCGGCCCATTTCACCCATTCCGGGTGTACTGGGGAGCGGTAGCCCTCACGGACGGTGCGGGCGTGGATGCACACCCTGTCCGGGGAATGGGAGGCAATTACCGGAAGAATCCGTTCAAACTCGTCCGGCGTTTCGTATCCCAGGCGGCATTTGACGGTGAAGGCTCCGGGGGGCAATACGTCCCGAAGCGCTCCCAGGGCCGCGTCCATGGCCTTCAGGGACCGCAGCATGCCTCCGCCCGCATTTCTCCGGCATACGATGGGAGCGGGGCAGCCCATGTTCAGATCCACGCCTGCACAGGCGTGTTCCATCAGGACCTGCGCATCCCTTGCCAGGTATTCCGGTTCATGGCCCACGAGCTGTCCGTAAATGGGGCGGCCTGTAGGATTTTCATCAATGGAGCGCAGAATGTATGGCGACATCTTTTTATGATGGGCCACCGTCCGGAAATACTCCGTGATGAAATAATCCGGCAGGGAATTCAAGTCCTTCAATGTGTTGAGGAAAGCCAGATCCGTCACATCTTTCATGGGGGCCAGGGCCAGGAGCATGGGTCTGTGCATACCGTGAAAAGCTCCGGTTGGCAAGCTGTGATTGTCTTGACGAAAGAAGGAAAGTGTGGAAGCTGGGAGCATGAATCAGGACTCAACCCGCAAAGCCAGAGTGAATGTGAGACGGGCCGAAGTAATGGAGCAGGTGGAAAAGGAAATCCAGCAGCATTACCAGAGTGAATTGATTTCCCACATCCGTTCTGCGGGCAATGTGTACAATCTGGGCCATACGGAATTTTTTCTCGCCCGGGAGTTCGGGTTCTGCAACGGCGTGCGCCGTGCTATTGATATAGCATATGCGGCACGCAGAGTGTTTCCTGACCGGCGGATTTTTCTGATTGGGGACATTATTCACAATCCGGAAGTGAACCGGCAGCTGGAGGAAATGGGCATTCGAAAACTTCCCTGGAAGCAGTTGGATTCCTCCTATGACCGGGTTGCTCCGGACGATGTGGTGATTATTCCCGCGTTCGGTGTTCCCACTCCTTTCATGGATGCGCTGGAGGAGAAGGGCGTGCAGATTGTGGATACGACATGCGGGGACGTGATGAAGGTCTGGAAAAGAGTGAAGAATTACGCCGCCATGGGGATTACCTCCATTATCCACGGTAAGGCTACCCATGAGGAAACCAGCGCTACGGCTTCCCGGGCTCTTGGGGAACGGGGAAGGGGGAAATACCTGGTGGTTTACGATTTGGAGGATGCCCGTATCCTGTGCGACTACATCATGGGCCGCGGAGACCGCGAGGCATTCCTGAAACGGTTTGAAGGATGCTGTTCCCCGGGATTCGATCCCGACCGGGATCTGGAGGAGGTTGGCATCGCCAACCAGACCACCATGTTGAAAACGGAGACGCAGACGCTCCAGAAGATGGTGAAGGATGCCATTGTTCAGAGGGATGGGGACGATGATAATTTTTATGTGTTTGACACCATTTGCGGTGCTACCCAGGATCGCCAGGATGCCCTGTATGAACTGCTTAAAAATCCTCTGGACGTCATGTTTGTGGTGGGTGGCTACAACAGTTCCAACACAACGCATCTGGTGGATATTGCCAGGGAGCATGTGCCCACGTACTTCATTGAGTCCGCAGAATGCATCAAGTCCATCCAGTATGTGGATGCTTTTGATACGAAGACGCGGGAAGTGCGCCGCATGACTACGGAACCGGTAGTGCAGAATCTGGGCAAATCCCTGAAGGTGGGAATTACGGCGGGCGCCTCATGTCCGGCCAACCTGATTGAGGCCACCATCCTCCGCATTGCGGATCTGCGCAAGTAGCAAAACGCCTCCGGTTTGGCGAATGAGAAAAAAGAAGAGTTCTCTTTCAACGGCGGCACGACCGTTTTTTCCGTAACACGGCGCAGTAGCCTGGGCTGCGGAAGAAAGCATAGGGAAAACTGCGCGGGAGCGTTTCCTAAATTTCCAAATCTTCCGGTGTAACGGAACGTTGTTCCCGGGATGCAAGCAGTACGGCTTGTTCCACGACATATTCCGTATTGGAGTCAAAACGGTAGGCGTTGCAGTTGGGACACACTGCCGTAGTCAGGGATACGATGGAACCGCAGGCTTCGCAAACCTTGAAGTCCCCGGGACGGTCAATAATCAGTTTGGCTTTATCCAGGCGGGATTGCTGCATGGGAGTAGAAAATAAAACAAGCCGCTCAGCAGAACAGAGCGGCTTGCCATAAAGAATCGTCAGAAAACCGAAGTGAAAACTCAGGCGATTTTTGCGATGGCCTTGGCGGCCTTGCTCTTGTAGTTGGCTGCACGATTGGCGGGAATGGTGCCAACCTTGGCGGCTTTGTCAACGGCTGAGGAGAAAGTGTTGTAGGCAGCAGCAGCGGCTTCCTTGTCGGACGTTTCCACCGCAGCGGCAACTTTCTTGCGGAGGGTCTTCAACTTGGAGGTCACGGCGCGGTTGCGGGCGGTGCGGGTTGCTGTCTGGCGGATGCGCTTGAGTGCGGATTTGGTATTGGCCATGTTTAAAAAAGGTTCGGTTTCCGTTTCGAGGTGGCAAAAACATTAGAATAACAGGACAAAATGTCAAGCTCTTGATGTATTTTTTAAGGCATTCCTTTCCTGCACGGACTGACTGTGGGCTTTACCGGAAAAGGAGTTTGTGGCACTATATTCTCCCGTTATGAAGAAACGCGTGGATTTGCCTGAAAAAAAATATGAAGGATATATTTTTGATTTGGACGGCACCCTGGTGGACAGTATGCCGCTCCATTACAGGGCATGGCGTGAAGCCCTGGCTCGAGCGGGGGCTCCGGACCATGTGTTCCGGGCGGATGAATTTTATTCCTGCGGCGGAAAATCCGCCAATGATGTGGTGCGTTTTTTAAATGAACGGTACGGCATGCACATGGATGCGGCGTCCACAGCTGCGGACAAGCGCCGCATTTATTTGGAAATGCTGGAAAAGGAAGGCATGCAGCCTATCCGGGAAGTGGTGGAATTCGTGCATTCCCTGGGAGACGCCCCCAAGGCGATAGCTACCGGGAGCGCCATGCCGGGAGCGTCCCGGACTCTGGCTGCTGCCGGACTTTCAGGCCTTTTTGATGTGATTTTGACGCCGGATGAGGTGGAGCATGGCAAACCTGCTCCGGACATGTTTTTGAAGGCGGCGGAACTCCTGGGGGCATCCCCGGACCGTTGCGTGGTTTTTGAGGATGCCGAACCCGGCATGAAAGCTGCCGCGGCCGCAGGAATGGACTGCGTACAGGTCCGGCGGCCATCCCTGTCCTGATTCCTCTTTCCGGATTTGGTACGGAAGGGGATTCCGGGATTTTCCTCCTTTCTCCATGCCCTTCTTCCTTTTAAGGAAAAGGCTTCACATTGCGCCCGGAATGCGTTAGAACCTTTTTTCCTATTGAACAAATAAAATATTATTTGCACATGAGCACAAACGACAAAACATCATCCGCCCCGACGAAAACCCGCATGACAGGAGCTGAAGTGCTCGTGGAATGCCTCGTGCGTGAAGGTGTAGACGTCGTCTTTGCCTATCCTGGCGGCGCCAGCATGCCGATTCATCAGGCCCTGAGCCATCAGCCCAAGATACGGACCATCCTGCCCCGCCATGAACAGGGCGGGGCATTCGGCGCGGAAGGCTATGGCCGCGTTACGGGCAAGGTGGGCGTTTGCATTTCCACTTCCGGCCCCGGCGCCACCAACATGATTACCTCCATTGCGGATGCTTATCTGGACTCCACGCCTCTGGTGGCGATTACGGCTCAGGTCATGCGCTCCTTGATTGGACGCGGCGCCTTCCAGGAAACAGACGTATTCGGCATGACCGCCCCTATCGTGAAGCACAGCTATCTGGTGACGGAACCGGAAGAACTGCCCCGTATCATCAAGGAAGCCTTCTACATCGCTTCCACGGGCCGTCCGGGCCCTGTGCTGATTGACATGCCCAAGGACGTGCAGGAGGCCGTGTTCACACCGGACTTTGACATGGAGATGGATATTCCCGGCTACAACCCCGTGCTGCCCGTCCCTGCGGACAAGCTGGAAGAACTCATCCCGTTGATTGAAAACGCCAGGCGGCCTGTCATTTACGCCGGCGGCGGCATCATTTCTGCGGAAGCTTCCGGGGATCTTCTGGAATTTGCGGAACGTTCCCAGATTCCTGTGGCGACCACCCTGATGGGCATTGGCGCCATGCCGGAAACCCACCCTCTTTCCCTGCGTTGGCTGGGCATGCACGGAGCCGTGTTTGCGAATAACGCCGTGAATGAAGCGGATCTGGTTATTGCCCTGGGCGCCCGGTTTGACGACCGCGTAACAGGCGCCGTCAATATGTTCTGTCCGGAATCCACGATCGTTCACATTGATATCGACGCCAGCGAGATCAATAAAAACAAGAAGGTGGCGTATCCCATCCGCGCAAACGTGAAGGACGCCCTCCAGGTGCTCAACTCCGCTCTGGCCGCAAAAGGCTGGGAGCGCAAATCCTCCGGCTACACCCGCACTCCTGAATGGTTCGGCGTGATTGACAGTTGGAAAAAACAGTACCCCTTCTCCTATGAGGACCGCAAGGGGTATATCGCCCCGCAGGCTGTCATTGAGGAGCTCTACCGCCAGACGGCGGACAAGGACCCCATCATCTGCACGGGGGTGGGCCAGCATCAGATGTTTGCCGCTCAATTCTTCAAATTTGACAAGCCCCGCCGTCTGGCCACTTCCGGCGGTTTGGGAACCATGGGCTATGGACTTCCCGCCTCCATGGGAGCGTGCCTGGCTTATCCGGACAGACTGGTCGTGAATATTGACGGGGACGGTTCCATGCTCATGAATATTCAGGAGCTGGCAACCATTCATGTGGAGCGTCTGCCCGTCAAATGCATTATTCTGAACAACCAGCACCTGGGCATGGTGGTCCAATGGGAAGATTTGAAGTATGATTCCAACCGGGCCCAAACCTTCCTGGCGGACCCGCACGACAATTATGATCCTACCCATAAAACGGAAGATGTCATCTACCCGAACTATCCGCTTATTTGTGCCGGATTCGGCGTCAAGTGCGAGCGTGTGCTTCGCATAGAGGAGCTTCCGGCGGCTATCACCCGGATGATTGAATCCCCTGAGGCCTATGTCCTGGACGTCATGGTTCCCCATGATGTGCATGTGCTGCCGATGATTCTGGGGGGCATGAGCTACAAGGATGTGATTCTGGAACGTATTGCCGGGGATGGTTCCGCCAAAAAGGCGTCTGAACTGGGCAAGGAAATCCCGACTGCCCTGTAAGAGCGAGGCAAGCTTCTTCTATTGAGCCTTAAACAGGAGCCGTCCGTAAGGGCGGCTCCTGTTGCATGGCGGCGCAAGTGGAATGCAGGTCAGTTGACTGCCGTTAGGGTGGCAGCAAGGCATGTATATAGATCCGGATATTCCTGTTTTCCGGTAGGTGAATTCCTGGTTTTGTGAAGGAATGAGGAAGATGTTTCTGGACGCAGTAGAAAAGAACGGTTAGCATCAATGAGCCAAATTGAGTGCAAGCTGGCTCGGACGTGAAGTAACTGAGGTTTTCTAAGATGATGCCACATCGGATGCTGCGCTTGCGCCAACCTCAAGCTCACAGAAAATTGCCGGGAATCCAGCGCATGCTGTAAGCGATTGAGAAATGTAGCTTAACAGAAAAATTCCCTTTGATCAGGCCTGGCCGCATCCGGTTCTTGCATCAGGTTGGCGCAAGACCTTTGTTGCATGTTTGATACTCAAACCGTATTCGTCAGGCCGTCGCACCCACACGGGTGCGTGAATTGAAGTTTTTATGTATGTTTGACATATTTAAATACGAATCGTTGTTTTATTAAGGGAGGGAGATATATTGAAATAAGGGTATTTGTTGCTGAAGAATGAAAGATGGATTTTTGTGTTTTTTGTTGAATGCAATATTTTGACGGAGGAAGTTGGTTTTTCGGCTGATAGAGGAGAAATGACGGGAAGTATTATTGGACGAATATGAAAAGATATTGTCTGGTTTACGGGTTATGTTTGTGCCTGTTCATGGGGATATTTTCATGTATTCCGGAAGCTCCGGAGCATAAGACGGAAAAAGATGCCTCAGCCATTGTTCTGGATGAGGATTCGGATATAATCTGGAGGAATTTTTCTTTGGGCCGCATTTCATTCGATGATAAGGCTCCGCATAGTAAAGGTTCCCGCATTTTTCGCCGATTGATTCCAGATACGGAGGTTTATATCCGTCAGTTGTCCCGTATTGTTCTCCATACGTTGTATGAGAGTCCTGAAGAATATATTATTCCTGTCCACCATTTGCGTTTCATGCTGGAGGATACCGATGGAGTTGCCTGCAAATGGGGAGGAAATGGAGAGGTTGCCATTTCCTGCAGCACGCGCCATATTGAGAGTTTGTTTAAAGATGATGATGATGCGGCGAAGGTTTATTTTGAAATTCGAGGAGTCTTGTTGCATGAGCTAACCCATGTTTACCAACAGGAACCCCAGGGGATAGGTTCCTATGGAACGAACAGGGAATTTAGAGCATTTATCGAGGGGATGGCTGATGCCGTTCGTATAGCTAACGGGGGATTCCATAGAGGAGCCTACCGTCCTACGGGCGGCAGTTATATGGATGGCTACCTCCATGCAGGTTATTTTTTTGTGTGGCTGCGGGATTATAAAGACCCTGAATTTCTACGCAAATTTAACCGTAGTGCTCTTGAGGTCGTTCCATGGTCGTTTGATGGCGCCGTTAAATATGCCTTGGGCAGCGAGTATCATATTGATGAGTTGTGGCGGGAGTATCAAAGGGTGATGGAAGAGGAAAAATAGAGGCGCTTCATAGTTCAGGAGTTTTGATGGGATATCTAGACAGGAGGCTGGAATAGAAGGAATGGCCGTGGAGAGCGTTCTTAAGGCGTGGGTATTTCTCGTTTACCATTTTTGAAAAGCAAGGTCTGAGTGGCCCGGCAGAAAGACAGGATGCCTTGGACAGAGGGATGGGAAACGGTGAGGAGGAGCGAGAAGCACCCATGCTGGAAACGGGAGGCAGGGATATTCTTTCGGCTGGACAAACGGAGGGACGGAAGACATTCTAGGCGTTCCATGGAGGGCATACGCTATTACAACCGCTATACGGGCAGGGAGGAACGGGAACAGGTACCGGGGGAGAAGTATATGCAATGGATTTACGGCACTGCTTCGGGGAAGGCGGCACTGCATGTCCTGATTAAACGCGGCGTTTTTTCCCGTCTGCTGGGTTGGTTGAAGAATCGCCCTTCCAGCGCCCGCTCCATTCCCTCCTTTGTGGAGGAGTACGGCATTAATATGGAAGATTCTCTCAAGGGAATGGGGGAGTTCAGGCATTTCAACGATTTTTTCTACCGCCGCCTGAAACCGGGAGCTCGCCCTCTGGCCGGCGGGGAGGATACGGCCGTTTTTCCCGCGGATGCCCGGCACATGGGCTGGGAACGCGCCGACCGAATTAAGAATGTTTTCGTGAAAGGGCAGCGTTTTGACCTGCCTTCCCTTCTGGGGAGCGACACCTTGGCTGAGCGGTATGCGGCTGGCGCCGTCGTCTTGTCGCGCCTGTGCCCTACGGATTACCACCGGTTTCATTTTCCAGTGTCCGGGGTGCCCGGCCCCTGGACGAAGCTGGGAGGCCCGCTGGCAAGCGTGTCTCCGTATTGCCTGCGCGGCCGTCTGGCGTGGCTATGGACTAATAAAAGGAATTTGACCCTGATCCGGTCAGAGTTGTGGGGAGAGGTCGCCATGCTGGAGGTGGGGGCTACCGGAGTTGGGTTGATTGAAGAGACGTATGTTCCGGGTGTTTTCTCCGCAAGAGGGGCGGAGAAGGGGTATTTTGCCTTTGGTGGCTCCACGGTAATGTGCTTTTTTGAACCGGGAAAAGTCAGTTTGGCTTCCGATTTGTTGGAAAAGACGGAAGAAGGCCTGGAGCTGTTTGCCCGGCAGGGTGATATGATGGGCACGGCAGCGACATAGTTTTTGGGCAGGCGTGCCTGTCCCGCAATGTTGTGAATAGGGCTCTTCCCTAGAGCCTGATGACGGAATACCGGGGATGGACTCCGGCGTTTCAGGGCGGATTTTCGGATTTTTTGATTTTCCGAAGTGCCAAGTGGTTCATTTCATTTCCGCAATGGCGTGGGCCATATCCGGAGCCTTGAAGGTAGAGGAGCCTGCCACCAGCACATCCGCTCCGGCCAGAGCGCACTGAGCGGCATTGTTTTGGCCAATTCCTCCGTCCATTTGAATGAGGAAGGAGGCGCGGTTTTCCGTGCGCCATTCGGCGGCTTTTTCCACCTTGTCCAATACGGAAGGCATGAAGGACTGGCCGCCGAAGCCAGGCACTACGGACATGACCAGCAGCAGGTCTATTTCCGCCAGGTAAGGTTCTACGGCTTCAAAGGGTGTGGCCGGGTTGAGAGCCAGGCCGTTTTTTACTCCGGCTTCCCGGATTCGCCCGAGTGTGTTGCGAATGTAGTAGGAGTCTCCCAGTTCCACGTGAAAGCAGATGAGGTTCACACCTGCCCTGACGAAGCGGTCAAAGTAGTGGTCCGGCCGTTCTATCATCAGGTGGGCATCCAGAAAGCGGTCCGGCCCCACCGCTTTTCTGACGGCGGCGCAGATTTCCGGGCCAAAGGAGATGTTGTCCACAAAGTGGCCGTCCATGATGTCCAGATGCAGCCAGTCGGCACCGGCGTCAAAGGCCCGCCGCGCTTCCTCCCCAATGCGGGAGAAATCAGCGGCCAGCAGGGACGGGGAGATTATGGTCATGGCTGAGGGAGGCTTTTCGGGATGTCAGTTGGCTACAATGTTGACGAGGCGGCCGGGTACGACAATTACCTTGCGCACAGTGACGCCGTCCAGGAAGGTTTTCACCTTGGCGGAAGCCAGGGCCTGTTTTTCCAGTTCTTCCCGGGAGATGTCCTTGGGCACTTCCAGTTTGTCCCTCAGCTTGCCGTTCACCTGGATGACCATGGGAACGGTATTTTCCTCCAGCAGGGCTTCCTCCCATTCAGGCCAGCTTTTCTGGCAAAGCTGCGTCTGGGCCAGAGCCGGGAAGGCTGTTTGCAGGCGGCTGTGTATTTCTTCCGTAAGGTGGGGGGCAAAGGGATTCAGCAGAGTCAGGAAAGCATCATAGTCCTGAACGTCCACCACATCCGCGGAGGTCATGGCATTGGTGCATTCCATCATTTTCGCGATGGCGGTGTTGAAGGACATGCCATTGATGTCCTCCGTCACTTTTTTAATGGTTTTGTGCAATTCCTTGCGTACGGCAAGCACCCCGGCTTCCGGAGCGTTCTCCACCAGTTTGGAGTTGATTTCCCATTCTCCTTCCTGATTTTCCCGGAAGGCCACGCGCCAGACGCGGGCCAGGAAGCGGGAAATGCCTTCCACACCTTTGGTTGCCCAAGGTTTCACGTCCTTGAGAGGGCCCATGAACATTTCATATAACCGCAGGGAGTCCGCGCCATATTCGCGGACGATGTCGTCCGGATTGACGACGTTGCCGCGGGATTTGGACATTTTCTGGCCGTCTTCCCCTAGGATGAGCCCCTGGTTGACGAGTTTTTGGAAGGGTTCATTGGTGCTGAGGTAGCCCAGGTCAAAGAG